>DHSL01000018.1:119818-119946 GCA_002411345.1 Bacteroidales bacterium UBA5287
GTAATCAAGTCGCTAACAGGTCATAGGAATAGCATAATAAAGAAGGACAATATATCCAAGAAACAATAAAAATATTTTGAAATCTCAGCTAATATTATATTGTTCTTCGAAGACATTAACTTTTTCTT
>DHSL01000018.1:120167-171545 GCA_002411345.1 Bacteroidales bacterium UBA5287
GTAATCAAGTCGCTAACAGGTCAAAGAAATAGTGTAGTATAGAAGGACAATATAATATTAGTATTGAAAAATATATTTGTTGTTTTTATATTGTCCTTCGTATAGTTGGAGTATATTAATAAATTTCTTTCTTCTTCTTATTGCCCTTACCTTTACTCTTGCTCCCGTGACCATATCCGTACCCATATCCATATCCGTACCCATACCCGCCACGGTGAAAATCCTCCACATCATTAACCACAAGCAACATATTCGTCAGCTTGTTCTGGTTCATCAGATCGTTGGCAAATTTCAAGTTACCCTTGCTCGAATAGTTCGCGCGACAAACATATACCGTCGCGTCCGCCACGCGGTTCAGGATCAGCGTATCCGTCACCATACTTGCAGGTGCCGAGTCAATAATGATATAATCAAACTCCTCACGCAGTTTCTCAAATGCCTTGTCCAGGGTATTTCGTGCCAAAAGCTCCGCAGGGTTGGGTGGTATAGGTCCGGCAGGAAGAATAAACAAGTTCTCTGCCACGCCCGATGGTACAATAAGTTGATCGATATTTTTTTCGAAACCGGACAAATAACTGGTAATACCATTCTTTGTCTCCAGGTTCATATATTCACGTAAGCGCGGAATACGCAAGTCAAGTCCTACCAACAACACGCGTTTGTTTAACAATGATATGCTGATGGCTGTGTTAAGTGCGACAAACGTTTTTCCTTCTCCCGAAATGGTTGAGGTAAAAGTAACCACTTTCTTTTCTGAACCCAGGGTCAGCATCAGGTTTGTACGTGCCATGCGGAACGCTTCGTTTATCTCGTTGGTCTCGTTTTCACTCACCACCATATCCCCGGCTTCGGTGTTTTTGGGAATATCCACCAACACAGGTATTTTGGAAATCCTGTCTACATCCCCGCGTGTACGTATCTTGTATTGTAATAGATCCAACAGATAAATGATCACGCCGGGAATCAAAAGCCCTAAAATAAAAGCTGCGAAATAAACCATCATTGATTTCGGAGAAACCTTGCTCATCATCATAGGTTCATCCAGCACTTTCGCCTTATTTGCATAAGCAGCAAGTGCCAATGCGTTCTCTTCTCTTTTCTCCAATAACATCAAAAACAGGCTCGCTTTAATCTGCTGTTCACGCGATAAATCCATGAATTCACGCTCTTGAGTCGGTTTACTGCCAAGTCTTCCTCCGTAAAGGTTCGCTTGGTTACGGGTTTCACGTTGTTTAATACGGAGTCCCGATTGTACGCTGGTGATAGATGCGTTGATACTCGATTTCAAACCGGATATCTGGTCGTTCAACCGTTTCATTGCCGGGTTATCCTCTGTCATACTCTGACTCAGTCGCTCTTTTTCTAACAACAGTCGGTTATATTCACTGGTCGTGGCTGCCAAAGTAGGATCATCAATACCTATGTTTGAAGGAATCGTTTTATTAGCATTTGCCGGGTCTTTCACATAACTGCTCAGCGAAGTTACTACATCCAGTTGAGTACCTACCTCCACCAGTTGTTGTTCATACTGACTTCCCATCTGTATGTCCCGTTGAAGGTCGGTCTGAATATCAGTCAGCCCCTGTTGTTGTTTGTACTGTTCAACGTTCTGTTCCGCCGCACTCAGCTCTTGGTCGATAATAGCTATACGTTCATTGATAAAATTCTGTGTATTGCTTGCTTCCTGATTTTTATCTTCAATAGCATCGTTGTTATATACTTCAACGAGTGTCTTCAAAAAGTCGCGACCCTTTTGAGGGTAGGGAGTGTTGAGCGATAAATTCAAAACGGATGTCTGTTTTGATGCGGGAGATACAGTAAGTGCTTCCCTATATGCTTTTATTGCTGCGTTCGGATGTTGAATGATCACCGTCAGCAAACTCTTGTTTATAGGCGTTCCGGGTCTCAATGTAAATGTGATTACCCCATTGGGTGTCTGCAATAAAGCCGGCGATTTAGTAAATACAGTATCGATGTTTTTACCCTCAATCATGCCATACACATGCAGGTAATTTCTATTCAGCAATTGCATCGAAAACTCAATATTCTCTTTCAGATTATCCAGATCACTCTGCACCATTCCCACAATCACGGGACTGTCAGTATATAAATCAGTATCTTTGATACGTCCTTTTACAATGTACGAAGTATGGAGTCCCAATCTGTTTATTACTGAACGGATAAGCGAACGCGACTTCAAGATGTAAGTCTCATTTTCCACATTGCTCACAGCACCCATCATGCTTAAACCCTCCAAGGTGCCCATCATCGGGTTTGCTTTCGCTTCCTTCTCATCTTTAAGTATTACACTCGATGTCACTTCATAAACAGGTGTAGTGTATCGTAAGTATATGAATGCTAATCCCAGTGCTACTATCAGTCCCAGTAAAAACCATTTCCAATGTTTAATAAACAACCCGATGATCTCCATCACTGAGATGGTGCTCTCTTCGCTCTCTTCTTTATTGTAGTCTGTATTATATTCAGTCATTATTTTATTTCAATATATTGATCAACAACGTAGCCACGGAGATTAAAATCGATGTTGCCGACAACCAAATGCCGGTTGCCGAGCCTATCTCTGAGTTCTGTGCTTTCACCTTGTTCGGTTCCACATACACTACATCGTTTTGTTGCAGGTAAAAGTCCGGACTAAAAATAATATACCCATTATTCAAATCCATGGGAATTACCATTTTTTTTCCTTCTGCATCCTCACGGATGATCTTCACGTTATCGCGCCTTCCGTAAATAGTCATATCACCTGCCATGGCAAGTGCTTCAAATATATTCACTTTCTCGTTTGCAATTGTAAATGTGTTCGGTTTTGCGACCTCTCCCAGTACAGTGATTTTGTAATTCACAAATCGTACTGCTACCACCGGTTCTTCTTTGAGATAAGTTTTTAGCAGTCCTTTTACTTTGTCTTCTGCATCCCTTTTTGTAAGACCTTTCATTGTGATTTTACCTACTACAGGAAACTCAATCTGGCCATTGTTATCTACTAAGTAAGTTTGCAATTGACCATAACCTCCAGAGGCTGTAACTCCGGTTGAAACAGTAGGTGTCATCAAATTAAATGATTTCGAAGCTTCCGGATCGGTTGTGGTAACCGTTATTGTCAGTAAGTCCTTTGGCATGATGTGTGCATCGTAGAGTGGTACTGATTGTGATGCATAATCCTCAGCCGTAAAATTTTCCGTTGCCTGCAGGTACGCGATTTTCTGCGACGAGCCGCAACCAACAAGACTCATTACCATTGCAGCAGTGGCGATGATAATGATTATCAAGGTTTGTTTATTCATTTTTTTATACTATCGTTTTAGTCTTCAGACCGCAAAAATAGTCATAAAATTCGTAAAATCGATACTTTAACTTTAAATTCTCTTAACTGTAAACAATGGTATTGAATCATCCGCATTCACCAGCTTAATTAAATTATCTTCTACCGCACCAGTGCTGGCTACCGTTCCAATTAGTGCACGTTCTTTTTCATTTTCAGGAGTTAAGATAGCAATAGGAAATTTGAAAGAATATTTATAATTCGTTGTTGACTGTTTATAGGAAGGCTTAAAATAGATATAATCAAAACGGCAGTCTGTAGCGGTAAAAGAAATTGATACAAATGCAGTGCTGTCATTCCAGCGCCATTTTGTGCCATTTAATCCATATCTATATATGTCTGAAGGCAAACCTATAATGGGTCTTGATGCTCCAAGGTTATCTTCTTCAGGATCCATATCCCATGTACATGAACTAATGAATATACTTCCTGTTACCAGGATTAATGCTGTTAAAAAGGATATTTTTTTTTTCATATCATTAAATTTAATTGAACTTGTTTTTTTCTAAGTTTAAAGTTTGTAAAAATAATGATAAATATCGGATAATCCACTAATTAGCTATTTTTATTTTAAAATATCTTCTTCCTTAAAAGGTAAATATGGCCCGTCTTTTATTTCAAAGATTACCGTTCCACTTTCTAACACCTCAAGAGTGTGCCACTGTCCTTTGGGAATGTGAATATCATATTCATTTATTAACGGATCAATATCAAATGTTGCAATTATTTTTTTTCATTATCATAAAAAAGAACCCGTATTGAACCACGTAATATGATATAAGTTTCAGCTGTTTCAGTATGACGGTGTATAGGAAGAATAGTGCCTGGTTCCAATGCGTTCAATAATCGTTGAGCTTTCGCATCCAGACTTTCATGCAGGTTATAATTTATTCTCAGACGCTCACTTGCTTTCCCTTTTTCAGTTACTTTATTCAGTAAATTTTCGTTTATCAGTATACCATTTAAATTTTAAACTATATATTGAAATCAGTACAATTGTTAATAAAAAAAAGATCCACCATCCCATAATAGGGTAGAGGAGTATAATTAGTGCTGAACAGATCAACTGCACTACAAAATAGATAGTTGATACCAGTCGATGATCCATTTTTCGCTCATTTGCCAGTATTTGATAAAAATGCAGTCGATGTGCCTCCATAATGTTCTGTTTAAGATAGATACGATGCAAAATTGTCACCACTACATCTACTCCATACACCAATAAGAAACCTAACCAAATCAAGTTGTTTGTTTTGATAATTAGCAACAGTAGCAGTGTC
The DNA here is from genome assembly GCA_002411345.1 of Bacteroidales bacterium UBA5287. Taxonomy (GTDB): domain Bacteria; phylum Bacteroidota; class Bacteroidia; order Bacteroidales; family Dysgonomonadaceae; genus UBA5287. The sequence goes on from DHSL01000018.1 coordinate 124,791, forward strand.
ACAATCCAAAATGCAATGCTCACACTCCCTACATCCCCGGCGAAACATTTCGCCCTTTTTCGGAAATTGAAGAAGAGGAATACTACTGAAGCAATCATCGGGAACCATATCAAGTCAGGGTTCATGAAGTTTTCGAACGTCAGATTTACATATTGAAGTGATGCCAGTACTGCCATGCTGTATAGACCCGTGATACCATTTATACCGTCCATAAAGTTATACGCATTCACGATGCCGATAAATATAATGTACCCAATTAAGATTGCCCACCAAGGGAATACTCCATATACATTTGCAAGATAAAATACACAGCTCATTGCCAACAACTGAAAAAGTAGGCGTACTTTTTGTCCCAGGTTCTGCACATCATCCCAAAAGCTCACCCCGGCAATCAAGGTTATTCCTGCAAAGAACCACCCCGCTTGTTCAGAAGGATTAAAAATTAGGTAAAGTAATGCCATTACCCAGTATATGATGCCCCCACCACGGATTGTGATGTAATTGTGCGAGCTCCGCTCGTTCGGTTTATCGATGATGTTGAACCTGTCCGCTATTTTGAAGTAGAGTAATTCCGTAACAAACAGTAAAATAAATAGAATTAAATATATCATTATCTATTATTTAAAACTCTCTAATGTCTTTCGCATGCCATCGTATGCAGTGACCGGCATCTTATCAATTCCAAGTGCACGTTTAATTTTTTCGTTGCTGACAACGTAGTTCTCCGTTAATTTTTTCAACCGTTCCTTATTCAGTGGCAGATGCAAAACCCCACCAAACGAAGCAGCAAAATTCATTAAGCTTTTCGATAACTTCCAAATATGCGCTTTTTTACCAACTGACTCACTAATCAGTTGAATCAATTCGTTTGTAGATAAAGGATCATCATCACCCACATGGTAGATGCCACTCTCAATATTTTCTTTAACAATCAATTGTTCCACCACATAAGAAATATTATCAATAGAACAGAATGATCGATGGTTCTCAAATTCACCAAGCGGCCATGGTATACCTTTACTTACTACGTTATATAATAGGTTCAGGTTCCCCTTATTTCCCGGTCCATGGATCATGCAAGGACGCAGGATATAAACTTTCTTCTGTTTTGCATCTGCTTCAGCTTTTTTACTTAGTAGATATTCTTCAGCACGTATTTTTGATTCACCATACGGACCAACTGGATACGGTGCTACATTCTCTGTTAACACATCACCGGGTACGATATCAACTGCCGCTTTCACCGAGCTGAAGAAGATAAATGTTTTAGCATCTGATTGAAGGAAATAGTCGAATATCTTTTGTGTTAATCCCGTGTTTACATCAAAATAAACCTTTGCCTCACTTTGTCTTTTTGTGTCATGCGCTTTACCCGCAAGATGAACAATTGCATCTAATTGCGGTAATTTTCCTAGTTCATCCCATGAAAAAGTTTTTGCCACACCCTGCTTTTCCATTTGTTTGATATCTAATCCAAAAAGCGTATGATTTTTCCACCAATTATTTGTAAAATTAGAACCAACGAAGCCGTTAATGCCAGTGATAAGTATCTTCATTTCCTTATTTCAAAAATTTTTAAAAAATACTTAAGACTTAATATACACATATTAGTGTATATTCCGTATTTCTTACATGCTCTCACAATTTCCTTATTTAAAATAATCCTACTATTAAAGTTTTCGGTACTCACTCCCCCTGTACGCATAGTAACAAAATCTTTTTTTAAGTATTTGTAATTTATTTTCTTTATGTACAAATACCTAATTAACAAATCAAAATCAGATGCAATTTTATAATCTAAAGCATAAAGACCATATTTTTCATAACATTCCCTTTTCATATAAAATGAAGGATGAGCTGGCATAAATCCAAACCTGAATAGAGATGGTTTAAATACTGCAGAGGAATAATAACGGACACATTTAGAAAGATTGTCGGGTTTAACAAAATGTACATCTCCATACAATGCATCAATTTTGTTTTTTTTAAATGTTTCTACAACAATAGATATTACATTATTTGATGTAAAATAATCATCTGAATTAAGTATTCCAATCACATCACCAGTAGCTGATTTTATGCCCTTATTCATTGCATCATAAATTCCTTTATCCGGTTCGGATACAATTTTCTCAACTCTGTTGGGTAAACCATTTATAATATCTAGTGTTTTATCTTTTGAGGCACCATCTATAATTATATGCTCAATATTTCTATATGACTGATCATTTACAGACTTCACACAATCTGCTATATGTGCTGCACTGTTATATGTAGCAGTTATAATACTAATTTTCATCCTTTTATTTTTTATCTATCATTCAATCCAAATATCTGTTCCATTAAGTGCCACTTTTGGTGTGAAGCTTGCCCCGGAATTGATACCTGATATTTCGACATATAAGTTTCCCATTCAGACTGACGTGGAAGTTTTGCAAGTCTATTATTATCTTTTTCCCAGTCGAAATCATCAGTGGTATCCATAATCATAAATAATCGGTTATCATACAGATAAATCTGCATATCCAAGATACCTACACTGCGGATTCCATCTTTGATTTCCTTCCAAACGTGCTTATGTTCATCCACATATGCGGTAATCAATTTTGGATCATTGTATAATTCTAATGTCTGACAGTATCGTTTCATTTGTGTTAATTATTTTTTTAAGACGGTGAGACTTGAAATCCTTTGTTGAAAAGTGGCATATTCACAAAGCGTGTTTTGTCGTTTATTTGACCAATCTTCTTCCAATACTATCAGAGTTCGTATTGCTACTTGCGGTTTATTTAAAAAATCCAAATCTCAAATATATAATTCGTTAATACTGAATTGTTCTTTGTTTTTAAAAACTATTCAAAAAAAGTTTTCCTTGATCATTCAAATCATTTAATTGAAGACAAATTTCATCCTGATTAAACTGAAATAAAGTTCCATCATTTTGCATAGGTAAGTCAGAATCTATGAGTGAAATAATAAGTTGTAAATTATACTTTTGACAAATAGACTTTAGTTTATCTAAAAGTAGTAGTTTAATTCGGTTGTCTAATCCTTCCAATATACCATCATGATATGCAAAACGAAAAAATGAATTATTAGAATAATAAATAAGTAACGATAAATCAAAAGCCATACAAAGAATTTTTTTATACGAAGTACCTTCAGCTTCAGAAGTAGATGTTCTATCCGCAGAATTAACATATTCAGCCGAGAATTCCACATTTCCCTGATTGTTTTGTTTAATAGAGATTAAAGCATTTCTCCTTACAATGTCAGTTATAATATCATTGAAAATTTTATTTATTTCGGCATGTTTACGTTCACTTATAGCTTGTGAAATTATTTCAATAGAATCATCAATCTGTTCGTTTAATTGACTTATTTTTTCTTCTATTTCTATAGATATGTCAATCAACCTTAGCTTTTCATTCAAAAGTTCAATCTCAGCTTCTAGTTGAGCTAATTGTTTTTGATATACTTTAAATTTCGAATAAGAATCCTTTTCCGTTAAAAAAGAAAGTTGCTCACTTTTCGTTTTTTCTAGTTGTTCAAGTTCTTTATTTACAATAGTAAATTCGTTCTTGAGTTCTTGCAAATTATCAGCCAAATATTTTTTGCGTTCATTCGAGATAGATTTATTGAATTGTTCTAAATCTTCGTATTTATTTATTAAAATGTTTGGAAAATACAAATTTACCTCTTTGAAAAGCTCTTTCAATTTGGCAACATTCACGTCGTTGATTGCGTTTTGCAACGATTCTTCGGTTTTTGTTATTTCATATCCGATACGATATCTTTCTGTGTTCAATGTTTGAATTTTAAAATCCAAATCTTCAATTAAATCTTTTGTTAAAAATTTGTCTTGTAAGAAAAAATTGAATTTATCAATTGTTTCTTCAGCAACATCTTTTTCTCGTTGTCTTATATCAATCAGACCTAATATTTTATCCTTTTCTTTAGTATCAATTCTGTTCTCTTTTTGCAATAAAAGAATTCGTTTTTTTTGATCCTCTGCTTCCTGTTCTAATTCAAGTTTTTTAACGATTAAATTGCCGTTAAATCCCAAAAGTTCAAATACAAAAGGTTTCCAATTTTTATGCGGTCCTTTGAATTTACTCAATTGAAAAACATCCGTATAATCTTGTTGTGATCTAAGAAAATATGTGATAGATTTTCTATATCCAAAATTTGTCAATGCATCAAAAGATAGATATTCATTCAATTTATCTTTTGCTTTTTCAAATGATAAATCTTCTACATCCCATTCAGATGGAACTGTAAAGTCTGACAAGGGTAAATCGTTTTCTTTAAAAGATATTTTTGAGGGGGTATCTATACTGCGTCTGATTATCAGATATTTTGCGCTGTTTAATTCAATTTCAAGATAGAAAATTTGTCCTTGAAAAACTGGATTACCCAATAGACCTTTTCCTTTTTCAAATTTTGCCAACAATAGAAAATCAACTACATGAATCAATGATGTCTTTCCCAAATTATGAGTGTCCTTTTTTTGCGTCTTGTCATGAATCGTTGCCAAAACGACGTTAAAAATTCTATTTAATTTAATATTTATGAAATTTTTATTTGAAAAAATTCTTACTAGTCTCATGATTCTGCCAATCTAAAAGAATCTAATTCTTGATTATAAAATATTTTACCGATTAAAAAAAGATAAGAAAGCGAATAAGTAAAAGAGTCACCTATCTCTTTATCCACAGCGTTAATGATGACATTTTTCAAATCATCATATTTAATAATTCCGTTTTTTTTAATTTCGAAAAGAATTAAACCTGCAATATATAAAACGGAATATCTTATTTTAGTATGTTTTGTAGGAGCAAGCATATTATTGTTCTTTTTTGCCGATATCGCAATTGCAATACATATAATTTAAAAATGTTCGTACCAACCGTTTTTTGCCTGTTAACTGTTTTTCATTATTACGGATAATATAATCATAAAAATCCTCTAATAGATTTTCAAACTCCACATATTCGTCTCTTCTCAGGGTGATTTTTCCATTTAATTCACTGACAGCGTCATCATACAAATCTATTAATTCATCATTAATCGGAGAAGATAAGAAATCCTTTATTTGATTGAAATATTCAATATCTCGTTTTATAACATTATCAAAATACTCTTTACTCAACCCATTTAATCTATTCTTTTCTTCTAAATTTAAAGATGTAAGATCTAAAGCATTTAGCGTATCTTTCTGCATTTTAAAGGCAGAATGCAATGATAAAATAACCTCTTTCAGATCCGATTCATCAAATTCTAAAGGTTTTAATAAATCATTCAAATTCATTGTTCTCACAACTTTAGGATTTGCTTGTAAAAATTGCTGTATTCTTTCATTCGCAAAAACAATATTTACGATTCCAGTCTCAGATGATATCTGATTTTCAATTTTACCGTCTTCAATTCCTGTCAATTTTCTATTGGTAAACAGTAAATAATAGTTTATCATTTCCTCTCGTTGCAATTTTTTGATTGCAGGAATAACTTCTTTTTTTAAAATTGTATTAAAAGTTCCATCAGAGCAACTTGCATTTTCTTTAGTTGTATGTTTTGCCTGAATAACAATTTTACCTTCCCAAGGTTTTGAGTAGCTTGGAATACAATTAGCTTTTCCGTTAAAACGACCGTCACGTCCTCCGTCTTTTCCCTCAGCGAAAGGGATGGTTCCTTCACCTAAGACTATATAACAAATTTGAGTGGTTAGATTCTCAAATTCCTGATCATTCAAATAATGTAATGGATAGATTCTCATTGAACAAATTTACGATAATCCTTTAATAGATGCACATTTTTCTTTTTTTATTTTATGATAAAATCATTTGTTCGCACTAAAAATTGCACTTAATAAACAGATAAGTCTGCAGCTAAGCTGGAATTAAATTGACAAAACACCTATACTTAGTATGTTTAATTTGACAAATATATTAAGTACTCCCAATTAATGTTATAATATAGTGTTTTATTTTGTTATTGTCTAAAACGATAGTGTTTGTGATATGAAGAACCATTGGATTTTTGTTTTATTATTTGTTATTCAATATTTTTTCATATAACTCAATATATTCTTGATATCTATCCTCTTTTCTGTATTTGTCTAATCCACGTTGACGGCAAAATGAAGTATATGCATCTTTTCCTTTGTTCTTTATGTGATGAATTGCTTCAATAAGTCCATTAATATCTCCTTTTTCAACGATCAAACCAGTACTATCATCTATTGCTTCTGGACTCCCACCTGTTTTATAAGTAATAACTGGAGTACCACTAGCAATAGCTTCTATATTTGTTGTAGGAAAGTTATCCTCATAAGTGGGATTTATAAACATGTCACTAATAGAATATAATTCAGCAAGTTCATTTACGCTTTCAGTTCTCTCAATCCCTATTATATTGTTTGGTAATTCTTTAATCTGTTTTTTTGATAATCCAACTAAAATTATTTGAAAAGTAGCATCTATTATGCGACTTAATTCTATAAAATCATCTAATCCTTTACGTTGACTCCAAACATTTGCGACTCCAAGAATTACAGTTTTGTTTTCTAAATTGTATTTTCTACTTTTTGATCGTTCTGCTTTTGGTTTAAAAACTTCTATATTAATTCCGTTATGAATAACTTGTATTGGAAAATCTTTAAGAAAAGACTCTTTAAGTATATCTGAAAGCCAATTTGAAACTGGAACTAAAGTGAGATTAGGTAAAGATGAAAAAAGATGCTTTTTTAAATTAAAATTCTTTTCGGATCGATCAAACAAAAAGCTTACAGGATATGTCCTTTTTTGTGGACAATTATAGCATTGGTATTTCCATTTATTACATTTAATGAACTCAAAATGTACACAATGTCCAGTTATAGGCCAACAGTCATGAAAAGTCCAAACAACAGGAATATTTGTATTTTTTAAATAATGAAATAAAACCTCAATATTAAGATAGTAACCATGAATGTTATGTAAATGAATAATATTCGGTTTGATTTTCTCTATTTGTTCTACTAATGTTGTAGTTGCTAATTTCGAAGCCAATCCATGTCTGTCAAATAAACGTGTTTGCAAACCATGCATCTTAATATTGCAGTCGGTACCAATTTTAATTAATTCAGATTGGCTCTGGCGGTTGTTTCTGCCATATGCAATGTAGCTCTTCCAACCTGTAGCTATGGCAGTTTGTCCAATCTCTTCGGCAATACGACCAGTGGAGCCGTAATTAACAACAGAATTTATTTGGAGAAGTTTTTTCATTCAGTAGAAATTTTTAATATTCTATTACAACAAATGATGTGATTCCATATTTTGCACCATTATAGTTTAATGGTTTTACATATAAAACAAGTTCATCTAATGAGGATAAATAAATAGGGATTTGCCAATCATAGGATATTTGCTCATTTTTACTTTGTGAATATATACCTTGTAAAAAACCAAATCTCCATTTTTGTTTATCAGCTTTATTTCAAATTCAGGAGGGATAGAACCATAATTATAGCTTTTCGTTATATATAATTTCATTGATAGTATATTTATGTCTGGGATCTTAATTCTCCACATCTCATTCCATTTACCTTTTGATATGTTTATATCTGTTCGGTTATAATATGGTAAAGGACTGTGTACATTTTTAGAAACACGAATAGGAGTATGATTTTCAGGGACATAATATGTACTTTTAGCAAATGGTCTTTAATCACCATTTATTCTGCAATTAATGAAGCAATAGATTGGGCTACCAGCATCATTCACAACTTTTGTACATTCTCTTTGCGTAATACTTTTATCGATGGGCTGTTGTTTATAAAAATAATTTTCAATGGATTTGTAAAACTGTGTGAATTCACTATTGAGTGTTTGAATTTATGTTTGCTTAAATTGTCACAATTTATAAAAGAAATCCTACCTGTATCTGTAGTCTCTATTACATATTGATCTGTTATATTATATTATAACCTCCCATACCACAAGAGTAAAAATCAAAGCAGGCATAAACTTTATGAGTAGCTATTTTTATCAGTTGTGACCTGTTTCTCATTTCAAATCTGGTACCGTTACAATTCTCAAGCGGAATATTGGCCCACCGATTTTATTTTGGTCTACATTATTAGGAATATTAAAAACTATACCTTCTCCTTTTGGTGTTATTGATCCTTGATAAACACTAATAGTCGATCCTTGTCTAAAATTGAAAATAATACCCGAAACACTTTCAATGTCTGTGGAAAAAAATCTCCAGTTTACACCTTGTGCATTGTCTTAATTAAATAAGATTGAATTTTTATCAGAACCTATTATTTTACAGTCGCGAAAAGTAATTTCTGACATCATTGTTGTTCCTTAAGAAGAAATAAAGCAGTTCCAGTTACTTAATTTACAATTATCAAAAATAAAAGATTGTGCATTTCCGGATCCACCACCTACGCTATTCATGAATTTACCTTTGTTATTACTTCTAAAATCTATACCTGAAAATCTTGTAAATCCAAATAGTTGTTGATTATCAAACAAAAAACTCTCATGATCAGGGAAAAATTCAATAACTGTATTTTGCCATCCATCACCTTCAAATGTGAATTTTCCGGCATGTACCATGCTTTGACTATCTATTAACGAACTTGTAATTCTATAATGACCAGCAGGTATTACAATCTTTATAGGTTCGCGCCAACCTTTTTTTGAAATTGAAGCTTGATATGCTGATTGTATCGCTTTTTTAAAGATCTCAGTATCATCTTTTCTCGTCGAAAAGGTAACATCACCACTTTTAATATATATCCTGTTATTCTGCGCATACATCAAACTCCCCATGATAAACTGTAAAATAAGCAGTAAAGTCAAAATTTTAATCGTCTTCATCTTCTCTTTATTTTACCTGCCACTTTATAAACCAACCAGATTGAAAACAGAAATCCAATGGTATAGGCAAAAGAGCTCATTAAATCTCCACGCAAGATAAAAAAGAGCATTCCTATTAATACGTAATAAATCACATTGAAATAAGTGTTTTTATTATATACACTTATGGTCCAATACATTTTATCCAATTTAGCTGTAGCAAACGATAATATAATAATGAAAAGGAAAATACCTATATAACCAAAATTTATAAAACCCTCAGCAAAATAATTACACGATACATTTGAAAAAATAAATCCCTGTTGTTCTGCTATAAAAGCACCAGATCCTATTGGTTTATTTGGCCATGCACTTCTCGGTATCCAAAAGAATATTACACCTAATATCTGTCGTCCCCAAGTAACAATGTTATCAGAAACAACAAGTGCAAAGTTTTGATAACTATCAAAATGACCTTGAAGAAACATATCAAAATTAAATCCCAATTGTATCGAGTTACCACTATAATTCCGAAAATTTTCTAAAAATGGAAATACAAGTAATAGCCCAAGTATAAAAACAATAGAGAAAACATTTTTCTTCCGTAGTAATGGCACAACTAATAATAATAAGGGAATATACATTGCAGCAGCAGAAAATCTTGGCATACCTAAAGGTGAACAAGTTATCAATGCTGAAAGAGTTAAAATGAAGTATACTAGAGTGTTATTGGATTTAGAAGAAATATAATAAAGAAGACACATCATAGCTAAAGGTTGGAAAACTCTGAAAATAATTAGATAGGATGTCGATGACATTTCAATTATTTCACTGAATTCCCCGCCTCTAAATAACATACTTAAAATACTATTATTGTTAGCGTTGAAAATTAGTAAAAAAGAGACAAAAGATAATGATATTAATATTGAAGTTTGTAAAGGATTTAGTTTATTTTCAATTTCTAATTTTAGTATTAAATTTTTCCTTTTTTCTTTAATTTTTTTCTGAAAAAAATATGAATAAAATAATTGATATAATAACAGGATAAAGATCAAAAGAATATTCATGTAAAAATACTCATTTTCTTTTATATGTCTTGCTCCAAATTGCGATACGCCTTCATAATATTGAAGTAGAGGTGCAATTCCGAAAAAGAAAAGTGAGAAAAGATAAAATATTTTGTTTAATGAAAAGGGTTGATTTTTTTTTGAGAAAATGTGACATATGGAAATAAATTGTATTATTAGACTAGATAAATATACACGCATTGAAAAATTATCAAATGGACTTGATACAAAATACATTAATAAGGTACAGAGCAAAGATAAAAGTACAATCAATATTTTATTCATTTGAATCTAGAATGTAAAAATGTGAAAAGATTATAGTGAAAAATTGTATAAAAGTTTCTGCAAGTTATAGATTGGTTGTCCTAAATCGTTATAAAATATCTTTGGAGGATATTTATTAAAGTATGATTCATTTATTACTCCTTTAAAATATAAAGATAGTGCTACTAAAGCTATATTTACAGAATTGAACAACGCTTTTTTTATGTACAAGTATACCTTGTATACTAATTCTTCCTTATAAACTAAAATTGCAATAAGGTTTATTTGTAAAATTATTTTTTCTGCCCCAATTCGTTCAAATAAGAATTAATAAACCCTTTTAAAACTTCTTTGTTATCAAAATTCTGTTTTGACAACATTTTACTATAATTTGAAAAATATTCCCATTTATTTCTTTCATTCATTATCTTTTCAAATTTATTCTTTATATCCTTTGGGTCAAAAGGGTCGAACGTGTAGCCATTTTTACCTTCTTCTACTGTTTCAAAATGATTACCGCATCTTTCGGAAACCAAAACGGGTAATCCGCTAGTAATCGCTTCAACAAGTGTTAGTGGGCTTGGATCTGAATAAGAAGGTAATACAAATATATTGGACTGATGGTATTGAAAACTTATCTCCTGTTGTGTTAAATTTCCTAAAAAATGAACATGATTAACTAAATCATTTTCCTTAACATAAGAAATATAATCCGATAATGAATTTCCTGTTCCTGCTATATTCAGTTGGATTTTCTTTATATTATCAATGCCTATTGCTTTAATATAATTAAGAATACCTTTTATATTCTCTTCAAGTCTTGCAACAATAAAAAATACTGGTTCTTTTTTGATGTCGTTATTATACACCTTTGTTTCGCCAAAAAGTTCATTTGAAACTAAATTGGGTAATAATATAATATCTTTAGTGGGAATACTCCATTGTTCAAATGAAATTTCCGCCATTTTACCTGGAATGATAAAGTGACCATCAATTTTAGAAAAAAACCAATTTCGTAATTTGTCTCTTATTTTGCTCCTTTTTTGACTTTCATTCGTCAGATAATTTGCTTCACTCCAAACAGATAATGTGTTTTTTATGAGACCTATGCTTTTTAATAAAGCTAGAAATAAAACATTAGCATTATTCCAACTAGCTCCCAAAATAATTTCTTTTTTGCTACGTATTGCTTTTAAGAGTAAATTTGGATTAAAATGGAAAAAATAGTTATGGAAAGAAAAATAAATGCTATTACCTATTTTATGCTTGAATTTCAAATCTTCTGGATTTACAATCCAATCTCTGTTTGATTCTGTGCGACGCATAAAATACACTTCGAAATTGAATCTCGTTCCTTGACTGATTTTTTCTAAATTATTGAAAAGGTTAACACGGTAAGGAGCAATGATATTGGTGAAAAAAATTACTTGTTTATTCACATTAGTTTTATTTTATATTTAGCTTATTACTTTATTACAGATTTTAAGGCTTCAATATATCCTTTCCCATGTTTGGCATCAGGCTCCATATAATTCCCTTCCCCCCATTCATTCCAAGATACAAGAAGTAATAACTTATGATCATCCTTTTTGTTTTTCAAATATGAACATGCTTTTTTTACTTGTTTTGTAAATAATTTAGGGGAAGAACCTGTGATTACAAATCCACGACTTCCTGACCTAGGAGTATGGTCATAGTTTGGAATTAAAACAGGAATTGTGTCGTCCTCATAATCTTCATCTGTATAAAGATTGTTGGACAAACTTTTATATGAAATTCGCCGTGGGCTATTGAATAATTTAATGTTCAAAAATAAAAATACTTTTTTTAAGAAAGGCTGATTTACATAGGTTTTTAAATAATCTTGTAAACGATACATTGCATCAAAACCGAGGTCGTGGATTTCTTTCTTTGATTCATTTCGTTGAACAGCAACAAAATAAATACCTTCAAAACCGTTTTGAATTGCCAAGTCTCTCCATATCTTTACAATCTCTCGTATTTGTTCTTTTTTGTCTAATGAATAAATTACAAAAAAAGGCTTCCCATCAACAAGAATATATCTTTTATCTTTGAAAGCAGGTAATAATACCTTGTTAAAATGATTGATATAATCATCTTTTCCCAAATATTGTTGTTCAATCAATAACTTATCACTCTTGCCATTTGGATCCCAAAGTTTTTGGTACCAATTATGATTAGCCCATCCTAAGCAAAAAGGAAAATCAGGTTTTCCTGAAGATAATACTTCATTAAAAGGTCGCTCCAACAATCGTTTCTCCTCTCCAAACCAATAATGCCAGTAACAAAAACCCTCTATTCCAGCTTCACGTGCAAGTTCAGCTTGTGCTTCGCGGGTTTCCGGTACACGCAGATCATAAAATCCTAGATCTGCGGGAATTTTTGGTTGATAATGACCTTTAAATAAAGGTTTTGCATTGGTTACGCTTACCCATTCTGTAAATCCCTTTCCCCACCATTCATTGTTTTCTGGGATTGGATGAAATTGAGGTAGATAAAAAGCTATGACTCTTGTATCCTTTTTATTATTTAATGAATTCATAAATTAATTTTTGCGTTATTTTTGAAATTAAGAATTATTTTACGATAATAATCCATATATTTTTAATTCTTTATTTTCACAATAATGTCAAATGTTTAAAGTAATCTATTAAATTAATTTTCTTAAAATATCAACATTAAAAGTACTTAAACGATTGTTTAATAAATTAATATACTTGATATTTACTTCTTATTTGATATATAAGTTCCAATTCTTCTTTTGCAACTTTAACATTTGAATCTGGTCCGTCAAAAGTAAACACAAGCTTTAATCTAAAATGATCAATGTTGTATTCTAATGATGGTTCAGGTAATTTACCTAATTTAGTATAGCTTGAATAAACACCGTCGATGTAGTTTCAATGATTAATGTTGATTTTTTAAAAGAATCATTTAAATCCACATTATCAATACTTTAAAACTTTTTATCCAAGAATTTGTAAACCCAAGAATCGATTACATATCGATGCGGTCTTTCATTAACATGTTTTACCCCAAGTTCTGTTAGTATTTTTGAACTGAATATAAAATTATCATGCTTCTATCAAGTAATTTTGGCTCGTCCCATTCGTGTTGATATATTAAAAATGATGAACATAGAATAACTAAAATATTATCTAGAGAATTTCTAAGGTTTTTGAATCTTCTTTGTATCATTTTAAAAAGAGTTTCCAATTACAAATATTTTTTTGCTATTACTGCATTACCTCTATGATTGGTATGCAAGAGTTGAATCGATGAACCATTCTCCTATTGAATGAGTTCTATTGAACAAAGATGAAGTTTCAATTCTGTTTATATTAGTCTTGTATAAAAACTTGTGGGGATGTTGTTATTCAAGCTCTATTTCCTTAAGATTTCCTTATAATAATTCCAAACACCTTCCACATGAGTTTCTGTAGAATACAAAGATACTGCCACCTCCTGACCATCACGAATCATTTGACTATATTCTGAAATGTCTGCATTTGATATATTAATGAGATGTTCAACAAGTTCTTCTTCTTTTGTAAAACGAAGTCCTATCTCACGACTAAAATAAGATAGACCATTGTCAAATTGCTCTTTAGTACCTGCTGTATCCTTACCTATAACAAGACATCCATTAAACATAGCCTCTGCTGTGACAAAACCAAATCCTTCAAAACGTGATGGTACAATCAGAGCTTTGGCTTTCTTCATAAAATTTCCAACATCTTTTTGCATACCAAGAAATTCAATAGGATATCCACTTGTCATGGTTTTCAACATCAATTCATAATTTGAATTAGAAGTAGAACCTGCCAATAATAATTTTGTATGTAACTTACCAGTATTGTATGCCTTAATATACGCTTCTATAAGCATCCTTGTCCCCTTAGCCTCTTCAAAACGTCCAGCGAAAAGAAAATAATCTTCTTTAGGTTTAATATCACTTTTAGAAGCTAATGGCAATACTCCATCATATATTACAGTTGCTTCCGATTCGGGTAGTTCGTTATATTCACGAACCCCCCTAGTGATACAGATAGCATGACTCTTGTGACTAGTTATGCGATTCCTGAATGCTTTCTTTGATGGAAAAACTTTTATACCAAAATCTAAGTCCTGATATTCTCTAATATGATAGATATGCGGAATGGCTAATTTCAGTGCCACTCTATAACCCAAATCTATCACACTCACATTTGTATGGATAATATCCGGCTTCTCTGTCTTAGCTATAGCCATAATGTTTTTATAACCTATGGTATTCACAATGCTTATTTTCAATAACCTCGGCAGAAACAGTAATAGGTTCTTTAATCCCCTCCCTGCTGGATATGAAGAAAACGTAAAACGAGTTACATAACACTTTATCCCCTTTTCAGTCAAATCCTGATAAATCCCCTTCATATCTGGACATATAACTACAAGCTCTACACCTTTATCAAGTAAACCATAAATAAGGTTTACTACGGCTTTGGTAGCTCCATCATATATTGTCGTAGCACTTAATATGTATAATAGTTTCATAATAAATAATTTAGATGTTTTTAATGACACGTGCAGGATTACCAGCTGCGAGAGAATATGCAGGGACATCCTTAGTAACTACTGCATTTGCAGCAATTATTGCACCATCCCCAACATGCACATTAGGTAATATAGTAGCCTTGTCTCCAATCCATACATTATTTCCAATGATAACTTCACCTTTAGAATAAATGGGCCTTGCAATTGGACGTTCTTCTAATTCAGATTTTGTAAAAAGACCATGAGAATTATCTGTTATAAGCACCCATCTACCAGTTAAAACACCATTTCCAATAACAATCTTATTAATAGCTGTGATATGAACATATTCTCCAATACAAACATTCTCTCCAATAGATATTTCGGGTGTGAAAACTTGATTGGTTAATAAATACTTATCCCAAGCGGTCAAAACTGCATGACTGGCAATATTTGTATTCTTTCCTATATTTATATATTGGTTTCATATAAGGGTACAATGTCTTGATATAGAAGCTGATTTATCTGAATTAGGAATTTGAGACACAAGCCATTTGGAATATGCCCATCCCAAAACTCTTTTAACAAAGCTATGTGTATTGTATGAATATAATTTGGATATTATTTTAAAAATCATAAAGCATAAGTACCCAGTCACTTCACCACCTTTGAAAGCCAGCAGAATAGTTTCTTGGATATAATTAAGTTTATTCTATTAATAATCAAAAGCGCCTAATTTCATTGGGTAAATTATTTTTCAGCAAACTTAACGTTGCTGATTTTTTGTGTTTAACTTTAAATCCTGCGATTCTACCCTGCTATGGCTAATGAAACCAGTTTTGAATAGCCTTTAATGCCACTCATCAACTGGCGCTAGAAATCACCTTCATTTCGTTTATTAATAATTCATATTTGAGAATCAATAATCAATAATCAATAATTTTCTTTTCTACTTCTCTTCTATTTTCATCGGATTCGTCATTTACAAGAAGTAATTCATAATCTTTAGAAGTATTATAAAATTAACTTTAAACACACCTATTTAGTTTTTTTCGGTATAATCAAACTAATTTAACTCATAAAAAAGATTTTAAATATGATTTTGAATTAGAGATTAGTTTTTGCAACTTTTTATTAGCTAGAGTATAATCAATATGTGAAAAATCAACTTTAGAGTTTATACCTATCATTCTATTATCTAAAGATAAATTTTCTAATAAATTTCTTGATCTATTATCAGATCCATCGTTCAATGCGATTGTATAAAATGGTTTCTCAAAGATTATTGAAAATGCTGTACCATGAAATGACGATGTTACAATACATTCTGCATTCTTAATCAAATTAATAAACTCAATGGGAGAAGTTGCTTTATTTTTATTAAACAGATATCTTAAAGTAATTGTAGCTGGAACTTCTATAACAGTACCATGTATTTGTTCAGCAATTTTATTCGCAATTTTTATTAGATTTTTATTGTATCCTAACTGATAAACTAATATGTATTTTTTTTTCGGCAAACTGCTTATTGATAATTGATCCCATTTAGTTTTTTCGATTAGAAAAGTTGGATCTAAAACTTCAATAATCTCTTTATTAGTTAAATTCCTAATTTCCTCTATAGTATCTTTTTCTCTTACACTAATTTTATCAATATTAGATAGCAATTTTTTAATTATATATTTTTTATCTTCTTGTATTTTATAGCTCCCTATACTTGCAGCATAAGTGATAATTTTTGAATCAGTTTTTTTTAAAAAATCTCCCCAATATACATTATCAATACCTTTTGTAAGATAACAATTCCAAATCTGATCACTACCCAGAATATACAAATTATAGTCTTTTGGGATAATATTTGTTTGGCAATTTAAATTCAGATTAGTTTCAATGAAATCATTAAACTTCTTAATCCTCTTAGCTCTGCTATTATTAAGCAATATTATACTTAAAAATCTAGAAATAATTTTTACAGGTGATTTTGATTTAAATTCTAATGAAGGAAGTTTATATGAATCAATTAAGTAAGATGGTCTGTAGTCAATAATTTCAACATCATGTCCCAATTCTTTCAATTTTTCCTGTAAAGCATAAACTTGAAGTACAGCTCCGTAATTATGTGCAAAATGAAATGTTAGTATCCCTATTTTCATAAACCTAATTTTCTTTTTATTTCTTTGATATAATGATTTTTTTTAGTCTTTCTCTTGACTTTTCTCTATTAGCATCACTTTCCTCAAACACAGAACTATTATTAACATTTTGTAATTATATTGTAATTACCAATTCTTAGGTTGGCTATTTTATATATTATAATAATTTTCAATTAATTACTCTAAGATTTTCATTATATGACCTCCGAAGAGATAATGTGGTTTTAAAATTTTTAACTGGTTTTCCTATTGCAATTAAACAAATAATTTTTTCAGATTCATTCAAGCCGATTATTTTTTGTGCTTTGATATCTGCTTCAATTGGCAAACCCCAATGTGCAGGGCAGGCTACGATCTCATAATAATGCAATGCATATAATAAATTCATTAAATAGATTCCACCATCAATGTACAATTGATATCTTTCTCCAATTGTGTGAAAATAACTACGATCACTTGTTAAAACAATTAGTTGAGATAAGCTCTCTGAATATCCCTTCAGACCACCTTGTATTAATAATATCTCATCAATCTTATCTTTGTTATCAATTATATTTACCGAAATTCCCTGTCTATTACAAACTGTAGGCGCTTGATTTGCCAATTCAACAACTTCTTGAAATATTTCAAGGGATATTTTTTCACCAGTAAAATCTCTTACACTACATCTACTTTTTGAAAATTGCTCAAAATTTGATAGTCTAAAATTAAAATAATCTGAAGAAGTATGATATTTTACAGGTTGTTCATTTATCAATAGGTTTCTTTTTAACTGCTCATATTCTTCTTTACTAAAAAAATCTGATATATTTATATTGTTTTTAAGATGTAGTTCATAATATACACATAAATTCAGAATTGCAGATTGTATTTGTACATTTTTTATGTGACCATTAACATCATCAAATCTTAAATAATCAAGTAATTCTTCTACTCTTTTTTTTGCAAAGCGATATCTTATTGGATTATGTAGAAAACCTTTTTCGAGTGAATGGTACCTTAAAGTAATTTCTGCCTCGATTTTATGATAAGTATCTTGTATTAAAACTGAAGAATGTTTATTATACAACTTATAATCATTTAAGAAGTTTTTTTTTAGAACTCTTTTTATCCGATAATTACTGATTCTTTCTATGTTTTTAGATCCAAGTAATTTCTTAGCAATATTTTTTATTGTATACATTTTTTAGTTGATTATTTAATTTATCAGTTATTTTCCACTGATTCGTTGTAATATTTTTTGAAACCATTTTCGCATTATTTTTTGTTCAGATCTATTTAATCCAACAAGATATATAACAATTGAATTCCATATCAATGAGACACATACAACAATAAATAAACGCCATATATTTACATCAATTGATTTCTTAACAATCAAAGGTAATGATATTGACAGTAAGATAACAGGAATATTCCTAATTAAAACATTTTTAACAAAGTGAAAGACAGGAAAATTAATTAATCTTTTTAGAAAAATGAATCTAAATAATAAAGCAATGATCTCTACTGCAATTGTAATATATAAAGTTACTTCAGGAGGGTAACCTAATTTTAGAAAAACATATGAGATTGGAAGAGTCAAAAATAATAATGTTCCTATCACAGCTTGGTATATTGCAATCTTCCCTGTAGCTTGAACTGCTGTCATTAATGGACCGGAAATACTAGTGATAAGAATTACTATCAAAACAAGTACTGTAAATATAGAAGCATACTCAGGAACGGTTATTAACCATAATTTCAGTATCTGATCAACTTCTAATATTATAGGTAATGAAAGTAAAAACAATAGATAGAATGAATATTTAGAACTTTGAATAATTAGAGAGGTCATGTATTCTTTTTCATTAGCTGCAAAAGATTTTATGATTTGAGGGTTTACAGCTATCTGAAAATTGCTAACAAAACTATAAACTGCACCCTGTACTTGTGTTGCTATACCTCTTGCTGCATTAACAACCGGACCGAAAAAGATATTCAAAATAATATTGATCCCTTGTCCTTGGGCAACTCCTGCAATATTACCAAACAAACTCCACCCGGAATAACTCATAAGTGTTTTATATAGCTTGTAATCCTTGACTACTTCAAACTTCGATTCTTCGAAATTTCTTCGTGTATAAATTCTATAAATTGCAGCAATTATAAATGTTACACCAAAAAGTAGTATACCATATAGTTTCAGTTTATCATACGTAATCCAAGTAAGCATAAAAACGATTAAAAGCTTAAGAGATACTTCAAGTATGCTTACATATGCGTACACGTTCATTCGCTCATGGGCAATTATTGTGGCATTATAGGGTACTTGTAAAATGGAAACTATAAAAGAGAGAACCGAAAAATGATATACCCAAATAGCAGCCTCAATACGTTCGGCTGGAATAACAAGATATGTCTTGACAAACCACAATCCCACGGTTTCTGCAAGAATAAAGATCAGTACTGCAATACCGATGTGAATGATTTGTGTAGCGTTAAATGTCTTACGCAGTTGAACAAAATTACCTTTACCAATTTCATAGGAAAGAAACCTCTGGGTTGCAGACGACATGGCGCTATTAAAAAAGGAGAACATCGATACCACTCCTCCCACAACATTGTAAATGCCAAAGTCTTCAACTCCTAATGTGTTCAGAATTACCCGTGATGTATATAGAGATACCAACATTGTTAGTATCATCCTGAAATATAACATCATCGTATTCTTTGCAATACGCTTATTATTCTGCGATAAGGTGGATATGGGTGTGGTTTCTTCCAATTCTTTCAATATAAATTACTATTCGGGTGTACTTTGTAGTATCTTTCACTTCCTTAACGCTTTAACACACTCCATCATTGAACTCCTCCAATGCGGAATTTCAATGCCCAACGCATTCTTTATTTTTGTTTTGTCCAAAACTGAATAATTTGGACGGGTAACTTTACTTGGAAATTCGTCGGAATGGCAGGGTAGGACTATACAGTTATGCCCGAATGCTTCGTTGATGGCTACGGTAAAATCGTACCTGGAACAGTCGCCTTCGTTTGAGAAGTGATAGATCTGGTTCCGTATATCTTTTTTTGCTACAAGTCCTAACTCATTTCCTAACTGTCCATTCGAACCGACTACAAGTATTTTATGCATATAAATCTTCTGAATAATCAAACAGATAATTAGAATCTTTTAAAAGTGGATTGATTTTGTCTTTTTCGGACAAAAGGATCTCTTTCTCATTCAAAATCCAATCGATATTCAATGTGGGGTCGTTCCATAAAATGCCGCTTTCTGATTGGGGTGCGTAATAATTGTCGCACTTATATTGAAAAATGGCTTCTTCACTCAACACTACAAAGCCGTGTGCAAAACCGCGGGGTACAAAAAACTGGAGTTTGTTTTCTTCGGATAGTTCTGCGGCTACAGACTTCCCAAATGTGGGGGAGCCTATTCGAATGTCTACTGCTATATCCAGCACTCTTCCTTTTACTACCCTTACTAACTTTGATTGTGTATAGGGCATCTTCTGAAAATGTAAACCTCTCAATACACCGTAACTGGATTTGGATTCATTGTCCTGAACAAAGATGGTGTTGCATACTTTTTCTTCGAACTCTTTTTGGGAAAAGGATTCAAAAAAATATCCCCGGCTATCTGCATAAACTCGGGGCTCAATAATTACCACTCCCTCTAATTCAGTTTTTATAACATTCATCTTTTTTGTAAGGATTTGTCTTTTTTTTAAAGCGTTCCGTCCGGGCGCACTTCGTGGCTACCTGTCACATTCATTTGTGATGATAGTCAATTTTTGAAAGGGCAAATTTACAAATAATAAGTATAATTAAACCCTTTATTTTGTTAAAAGCTAGGAACCTCTTTGCTATCGATTGCATCGTTGTGTTGTCTAATCATCTGTAGTAAATGATTTGCGTTAAATTAAGTTTTTGTTACAATCAGAAATAAAATCACAAGAAATACTATAAATCTGTAAGTAAAAATCATTATTTTGTCTTTTTCGGACAAATCGGTATCGATTTTTGGCATTTTTTGCGCTATCACAAGCAACGTATTCTCGTAACTGAGTTTGTAAATATCATTTAACCAAGTGACCGCTTGCGGGTGCTTTCAATCCGTGCAATATGTTATATCGGGCAGCCTGATTGGCATGCCACCAAAATCCTAAGCTGCCCAACCTCCCTTAATCTTATCCTGAAGGGTTTCTTTACTTAAAATTTCTGCATGAAAAGGTTGTTATAGTATTTTGTTTTTAAATATGTTTCTTCACTTAACAAAAGTAATGTTTATCGTATAAATTATTTAAATAATTGCAAATATCTTGACAATAATAGTAAATGCAATCCTGAACACAAAATAAAATGAAAAACATGTTTCTCAATAGAGTAGAGACGAATATTCCATAAGAATATTTACAAATTTATGAAAAGTTTCTTTTTCCAAATTTCCAAATCTTTTGAAGGAACAGCTATCCACAATATTTTTTTTGGTCTTGTACAAGCGACATATAGTATTCTTAATTCTTCTTGTGCTGCAGAAGGTAGCATATTGTATTCAGAATTAAATAACGTAGCATAATTGTAATTTTTCGCCTTATCTGAAATAAAAACCAATATTGCTTCTAATGACTTTCCTTTTACTGAGTGTATTGTTTTGTATAGCTTATTATAATTCTGGCTTACATTCTTTTCATCGTAAAAATAGTTTGATATATTATTATTTGAATTACTGTTCTCAACATAGAACTTAAGTTTGTTTTGTTTTGATTTCTTAATCCAATCACTTAAAGTGCAATTTGTATCAGGAAGGTTATTAATAAAATTAAAAATTATTTTCCTATATTTCCTGAAACCAATGCTATTAATCTTATTCCTGATTAATTCATTTGAAATATAAGTCTGATTTTCATTCATTTTAAAAAAACCTTTTTCAATTAAGTTGAAACCTTTTTTAAAATTTCCATTATCAATTAAATATTTCCCTTGTACAATATCACGAACATAGTAATAATTTCTACACCATGGTGATTTATTTATATTAGTTTCAGTTTCATTTGTTAAACCAAAATGTTTTTCTCCGAATATTTTCCCTCTATATACAACAGCACAATCATCTTCTTTTAATCTTAAAGTTTTACATTTAGATACAAAACAATCTTTTATCTGAATAATTTTATTTGTCTCATTTGTATGTTCTATTAGTAAAGGTTTTTCTGGATAATCCATGTCATTTTCAGACGCTGATATTATAGTATCATTAAAAAAATGATTAATTAACTGACATATATTATTGGAACTTCTTCTATTCTCTTCAAGTTTCAAATGTGTCCAATTGGGATTATTAAATTTTTCCATAAACAGCGATGGATCTGCAGTATTCCATTCAAATATTGCCTGGTCTGGATCACCAACTAATAAAATTGATTTTGCATTTGCATTGTCTAATAAGTCAATAATTGCCATTTGGATTGCAGTAGTATCTTGTGCTTCATCTATAATAAGAATAGGAAATTTTTGAACAATATTGTTCGCAATTAAGGGAAATTTTTTTAAAATCTTATAAGCTATATAATTTGCATCAGCTTGGATAGCTTTTCCGGATCTGAAATGGTATTTCTTTATATCATTTATATCGGAAATAACTTTTTTTAATTCACCATTACTATTTGTTATCTCATTCCAAGAAAAGTGATATATAGAACTATGCAAAATAGGTATTGGATCATCATCTATATTGAAAGATACTTTGTCGAAATAATAATTTGGATCTAATATTTTTCTTGACCTATAATTTATTTTTGTAGAATCGTAGTTAAACCATTTGTTATACTCAGTTCCTACTATTTCGGGTCTTTTTTTGCATCGCATAAATAGATGGCCATAAGGTAAAAAGATATATGTGTTAATGAAATTATCTATAGTTCCAATAAAGTTGGGATAACTAATGGAATTTACACGAAATTTTTTTATGCCCTTTTGTATTTCATCACATGCACCATTTGTAAAAGAAATTGCAGCAATACCTTGGTGCCTATTTAACTTGTTGTTTTCTATCAGCTTTGCAAGTCGAGCTGTAACAGAAAATGTTTTTCCACTTCCAGGACATGCTTTAACTATAATTCTAGGTTCTAAACAGTTTACAACTTTTTTTTGCTCAGATGATAATTTTTCAAACATTATTAATACTTTTTAATTATCTATTTATATAAGGCTTTCAGCTATTATGATAATGAAAATAGAATTGCTTTTTTAATATAATCAGGAACATCAAAATTTTGTTCCTGATTTAATCTTTCATTAAGTTGTAATGCAAATTCTGCTTTATCTTTGAAGTTTTCTAATTTCATTTTCAGTTGATCTGCAGTAAAATCTTCTTTCAATATCTCTGTTTTTGGGTGCATGCTCCTATAGACATCTCTCATAATAGTTTTATTTATTTCTGATGCTTCAAATAGATCATGCTCAAAAGTATTATTGGCTAAAGTAACCTCCAAATTATTCTTTTTTAATTTTTTCGCATTTTCTGCCCTATCGGAAATAGGTTTATTTTCAGTAGGATCACTATCTGTTATAATTGCACATTTTGAGAACAGTCGTTTATTTTCATCATCATTATTATAAAGTTTTGCAAAGTGTTCAAATGCCACCCCACCAATATTGACAATCTCAATTCCATTTTTTTCTAAATCAATCTTATCTGGCATTAAAAATTTTCTTGATAATATGGGTAAAAGAATTGCTTCAGAGATACCTTCAACTAATATTGCCCCATTACCAAAGAACATTTGTGATTTTGTAGTATCTAAGAACTTTCTTAGATAATTCCGGTTATCATCTGAATAATCATCTTTAGTTAGATGATTGAAGCAAAAAACCTTGATAGAATTATTTTGTTTTTGTAAAACTTTCACATTTTCAATATTTGATTTCGCAGTTATTGTGGGAGAATGTGATGTGATGAATACTTGCAATCCTTTATCTGTGAGCGTGTTTAAATATTCAAAAAAAGTGTTCTGGTATTGTGGGTGAAGATGAGCTTCTGGTTCTTCTAATAATAGAGCATTGTAAATTTCTAACTCCGGATCTTCGCACCTGTTTAAAAGATCTCCAAGTACAACAGAAGAGAATATTAAATTATTTTCGCCTAATCCATTTTGGTAAATCTCAAAATATTTTTGTTGTGATGCATTTTGAATAATATCAAAAACCGGTCTTCTTATTTCAATACCTCTTACAATATCTGAATATTTACGTCCTACATAATTCATTTCTATTTGAGGAATTTTTTTTAAGATTCCAGTTCCTTCTAAGTGCTCATTTACTTTGTTTTTACCTTCATTTAAGATATATGTCCAGTCATATTCAGGACTTTCAAATATGCCAAATAGTGATTCTGT
The DNA here is from genome assembly GCA_002411345.1 of Bacteroidales bacterium UBA5287. GTDB lineage: Bacteria > Bacteroidota > Bacteroidia > Bacteroidales > Dysgonomonadaceae > UBA5287. The sequence goes on from DHSL01000018.1 coordinate 149,054, forward strand.
TATAGTATTTTTCTTTTCTTCGGTTAGGTTTACAATTTGTTCTCCCTTTTTATATTTTGTCAACTTATTAAATAATTGTGCAGTTTGGTTGTTTTGAGAATAAGGCTTTAATCCACTAACTGCATCACGAAGCGGTCCCAAATAAGTGTAAAAAACTTCTTGAAGTGCTTCATATGGAATTTGTTGTCCTTCATTATCACCACCCCATACTATTCTTTTAAAAAATGTTCTTTTACCGCTTTTTACTAATGAATATTTAAGATGAAACTGTATAGTTTGCTTTTCGTTATCTGGATCCAGAGAAATAAAATCAAAAAAACATTCTTTTTCGATATCGTCTTCAATTTCAAAAATAAGATCAAATAATATTTCTGTATTATGTTCATTTGGGTCATTAGGATTTAAATGAAGATCTGATTCATGAACATAAATATTTGTATCTGGTTTCCCATATCCCAAGCAAATTCTTAATGCATCAATTATTGCCGTCTTGCCTGAATTATTTTCACCAATAATTATATTAATGCCTTTGTTTAGAGATAAAGTGAAGTTTTTGAATACTCTGAAGTTTTTAATGTGTAATAGTTTTAAATACATGTTTTTGTGAATTATAATTATTTTTCATTTGTCTATTTTTTTAAAATCAACCAATTATAAAACTATCTTAATATGAAATTGAAGAGTTGTTTATGAAACAAATTAAGGTTAACTTATTTAGTTACACTATAATTTTTTATTAATCTTCCAGTAACCTCCATTGTCAGGACCTATACGCTCAATCAATCCTTTTGATTTTAGCTGTTCAAAATCCCGTTTTATAGTTTTATGATTTACATTTAATATCTTAGCTATTTCCATCATTGAAATCTTTGCATTTTTTTCAACTAACCCAAAAATAATGTTTAACCGATTTTCTGGGACATTTTCTGGGACACTTTCTGGGACATTTTCTGGGACATTTGGTACTAATGGTATTTTTGTGATGAAAATATCCTCTTCAAGAAATTGAATGTCATCGCTTCCTGTGTAAGCTTTTGAATATTTATAAACATTACGAACGCCAGTGCCTAATTCCTCAGAACGTCCCATTTGCGTAAACATCTGAGCTATATGTGGATTTTTAGGAAATGGCTCAAAACTTTTCGGAAGTAATTGTCCATATAGATGGGGTTTATTGGCATTTTTTGTTTCAACTCGATCATTATAAATGATTAAAGTAGTTGGATAAGCATTCATATACTCTCTATGAATTAAAATATTTGCAATTATCTCTCTAAAAATTTTTTCTCTGAGAGAAATACGCAAGTCTCCTTCTAAATAAAATTTATCAGGTAAATGCTTTACTATAAATGCCATGAGTCTGTCATAGGCCTCAATTAAGTTACAACGAATATTTTCTCTGTCGTCGTATCGATCTAAATCAACTTTCCTGACAAGTGCGTCAATTTTGTAATGTGGGATAGCTCCCTGAATAACTTCGTCTTTTCCAAATAGAAGTAGAGCAGCTAAGGTAAATCCCTCTTTTCCGGATATAATATCACGACGATATAATCCAGAAGCATTGAAAAAATCTTCATCGGATAACTCATTCCAAGGGTGGTTAGCACGATTATTCTTGATCATTCGTCTAGCTCTGTCAACAATGCCTGATACAAAATCGGTTTGAAGTAAATATGGATATACCGTATTCTCACTATAATATGCATTTTTTCTTATATACAGTTGTTTAATCTGATCATCTGTTTGTATTTCAAAATCTCCGTCGGCACTTCTGTCAAACACTTTGTTCTTACAGCGGTGTACCTGTGATGAAGCTGGAACAAATATGTGAATCAATATCTTGTCTTCGTAATTCACTTTTGTGGCTTCTAATAAGAAAGAAGGAATCAGCTTTTGAGGATTGTTACTGAGATTCACTAATTCTTTGATCATTTGATCAGCAAGTGCAGGATTTACTCCTTCAATGTGTTTATCATCAGTCACTCCTAATAAAATTATGCCTCCATTTCTGTTGAGAAAAGCACAAATGGTTTCGAAGAGTGTTCCAGGAAGTTTATTTTTTGCGGTTTTAAACTCGATTGAAATACCCTCTCCTCTGGCTAATATTTGAGGTATGTCGATATTCATAGTTTTTCAAAGTTACAAAAAAAACTAAATATGAAGACATTATAGTTATAAAACTGTTTAGATTTTCAGGAAGTTTAGTCAAATGGTATAATTGCTCAATTATTTTTATTGATTTAATTTCAACTTCAATATCCGGGACATATCCGGGACATTATCTATTGCATATCTGGGTCTTCTTTATTATTAATCATGTCATGACATCTCAGCTAATATTCGGGGGACTCGCTTGATAAAATGAAGCATAAATTTGATATATGTATGAGCGTAGCGAATTTACAATATTTAACAATAAGCTACCTCCCACCATGGTCCGATGATGGTCCGATGATGGTCCGATGATGGTCTTACTATCGTCCAATGAAAAACTAAAAATATTTTAACATAATTTAATGACGAATGTGCTCAAATTCACTATTGTATAAGTATTTGAAGTCATTTTTCGAAGACATTAAAAATATAACAATCAGTAATAAATATATTTTGAAATATCAGCTAATATTCGGGGCACCCGCTTGATGAAATGAGCGTAAATTTGATATATGTTTGAGCGTAGCGAGTTTATATCAAATAGCAAATGAATCATTAGCGGGTCGAATATTAGGTGCAATAAGAAATATATCTATTACATCCCAATTCATACTTAGCACGGAATTTCTCAATTGTTTAAAAAGGATTTAATATTGTTTTTCGAAGACATCAAAAATTCAACAATCAGTAATAAATATATTTTGAAATATCAGCTAATATTCGGGGTACCCGCTTGATGAAATGAAGCGTATATTTGATATATGTTTGAGCGTAGCGAGTTTATATCAAATAGCAAATGAATCATTAGCGGGTCGAATATTAGGTGCAATGAAAAATATATCTATTACGGCCACATTACGTCAAAAAGAAAAGCTGTCTGAGCGCAGCGAGTTCTTTTCTTTTAGTAATCAAGTCGCTGACAGGTCAAAGAAATAGTGTAGTAGAGGAGGATTAATATTACATCCCAAATCGAATATCGCGGAATTTCTCAATTGTAATAAGTATTTAATATTGTTTTTCGAAGACATCAGCGAAGTCTTTGGGACCCTGTCCGATGAAGATTACGTCCAAAAGAAAAGCTGTTTGAGCGCAGCGAGTTTTCTCTTTTAGTAATCAAGTCGCAAACAGATCAAATAAATAGTGTAGTAGAGGAGGATTAATATTACATCCCAAATCGAATATCGCGGCATTTCTCAATTGTAAAAGTATTTATCATTGTTCTTCGAAGACATTAACTATTTCTTTGGGACCCTGTCCGACGAAGATTACGTCCAAAAGAGAAGCTGTTTGAGCGCAGCGAGTTCTTCTCTTTTAGTAATCAAGTCGCTGACAGGTCAAAGAAATAGTGTAGACAAGAAAAACAATGCTAAATACTACAATTGAGAAATGGAATATTAATTTCCTCCCGAAACAACAATCAAAGACAACCCAATGATAAATAAGATAAACATAGCAATCAGCATGTTGTTGACAGTTTTCGAAGAACCCTTGAACTCCTTCCAGATGAACACGCCCCAGAGCGCAGCGACCATCGGAGCACCCTGACCCAAAGCATACGAGATAGCAGGACCCGCCTTTTCAGCGGCAATATAACTGAATAATGTTCCGATACCCCAGATGACTCCTCCAAATATCCCAACTAAATGCGTTTTTGAATTACCCGAGAAATATTGACGGTAAGTGACAGGCTTCCCTTCAATAGGTCTTTTCATGGCAAAAGTGTTGAAAAGAAAGTTGCTTGCCAATATACCTAAAGCGAATATGAAAAAAGCTCCGTAAGGTGTAAGCATGCCCGACGCAGGATTGGCAAAATCGTTCAAATCCATGGAGGCGGCGACGAATCGATAAAAGAAAGACATTAATATACCGGCACAGATCGCGATAATTATACCTTTTTTTCGGGTCTTTCTTTCTTCTGCACCTTTACTCATCTTGCCGGAAGCAATACCGTTAAAGATAATGGCGATAACGATCAAGGCAACGCCGATAAAAAGTATCATGGGATCTCCCTTGGGGGCACCAAAGTAATTGATGAAGACACCAAGTACAAGAGCTAAGCCAACGCCTATGGGGAAGGCGACGGACATGCCGGCAAGTGATATGGATGCGGATAGCATTATATTAGAGGCGTTGAATATGATTCCTCCGGTAAAGGCACTCCAAAAATTCTTCGTGCTTACCTGCGTTATGTCGGTAATAAAACTGCGTCCTTCACTGCCTATCGAGCCTAAAGTGAAACCGAAAACCAAGGAGAGGAAGACGATGCCTATCACATAATCCCAATAAAATAATTCATAACGCCAGGTCTTGGCTGCTAACTTTTGTGTGTTACCCCATGAACCCCAGCATAACATGGTGACAAGGCAAAGGATGACGGCTAATTCGTAATTTTGTAAGATAAACATAGGTTTAATAATTTATTGGTTGTTCTTTATAAAATTTCTAACTTCATGCTCCGTGGGAATTGAGAGCTGGGCTCCCATACGGGTGACGCAGATGGCGGAGGCGGCGGTGGCAAATTGAAGGGCTTCGTTCCATCCATGACCTCTCGAGAGCTCGGCGGCAATGGCTCCGCAAAACGTGTCGCCGGCTGCTGTACTGTCGACAGCTTTTACATGGGGAGCGGGAATTAAAAAATGCTCTTTTTCATTTATATAATAGGCTCCTTGTGAACCGAGGGTGATAATGACATTTTTTACGCCTTTCTTAATGAGTATGCTGGCGGCTTCTAAAACTGATCTCTCATCTTGAATTCCAATACCGGTCAACTGCTCTGTCTCTGTTTTATTTGGGGTGATGGCAAATAGCTTGGAAAGGGCTTCGTCAGAAAATGAATGGGCAGGGGCGGGATTTAAAATGATTTTTTTTCCTTTCTCATAAGCATGATCAATAATATAATTTACGGTGTCCATCGGTATTTCTAATTGCATGAGGATAATATCACTCTCATCTATCAATGATGATAAATTAATGATATCGTCTATCAGTAGCTGTTTGTTGGCTCCTTGATAGATGGTGATGAAATTCTCTCCGCTACGGTCTACGTTGATCAAGGCGACGCCGGTACGGGAATTGTTGTCGGTCATTACACCGCGACAATTGATGCCTTCTTTTTTATATAATTCTTTAAGTTCTTTGCCGAAAACGTCGTTGCCGACTTTTGTGATAAAGGCGACATTACCTCCTAATCGATTGGCTGCTACGGCTTGGTTGGCGCCTTTGCCTCCGGGATTCTTCAAAAACGTGTCGCCTATTACTGTCTCGCCTGGCTTGGGTAAACTGGTCGAGGTGATCACTAAATCAATATTGGAACTGCCAATGACTAATATCTTTTGCATAATTTTCATGTTTATTTATTAGGTTCGTTTGAATATATCACGGCTTCTGTCGCCATAATCTGGGCGTCTGTTCTTGGATTTAACCACTTGAAGGTGATAGTATGCTTCTCCACGGGCAACTGATATCTCCAAAATAGATCTACCCTCCGGGCATTGGAGGAGGCGACGGGTAATTGGGCTGTTTCTATCAATTTATTGTCGATATAGACCTCCAACTGTGCGACATATTTGGTGTCGGGACATTGGACATAGCCTTTCAATACAACGCCATTGCCTTCAAAAATGACTTCGGATTGTTCTGTTATGGCTTGCTTGATGGGTTGTTTGCCGATTGGGAAATGTCCTTCAAAGGATTTCTCAAATGCTACGGCTGTGGGTTCTTGATATTTTATGTGTACTTGGTCTTGATCGATTTTCCCTCCTTCTTGCTCAACGACAAGCAATGCGTGCTCATAACTGAGTTTGTAAATATCGTTTAACGAGATATCGGTATATTCAAAGTCGCGGTCTTCTATTTCGTGGAGACTTTCTTTCCAATATTCGGGAATCTGATTGTAACCGATCATTGTGCCTAACACGCCGGCTGCGGTGGCGGCGTTACAGTCGGAATCCTGACCGCAGCGTGCGGAGATATCCATGGTCTTGAAAAAGTCTTTGTTGCCATATAATAGTCCTATGGCGACATACGCGCTGTTTATCTTGGCGTCGATATCGAAGGGGGCAAAAACACCGTCGGGACAGCCGACTTCCGAACTCCATTTCTTTTCACATTCAAACCAGGTTCTTTTCCAGTCATCGGGATACGCTTTATACCAACCGATCACATCGTTAAGACACTGGTAAAAGGTGCTTTCTTTGGGGATGGTCTTTAATGCTTCACGGACGACAAACTCGATGTCGTCGGAAATGAATGCGAGGGAGTAGAGGGCGGCGACAAATACTCCGCCATACCAACCGTCGCCGTAATTCATAATGTGACCTATCTTGTCTGTTATGTGGGATGCTGTATTGGGCATGCCGGGGGACATGAGTCCGGCAAAATCGGTCTGGATCTGTGAATCAATATCGTCGGCATGGGGGTTGTTTAACCAGTGTCCGCTTGCGGGTGCTTTCAATCCATGCAATATATTATAACGGGCTGCCTGGTTGGCGTGCCACAATGGATAGGGGGCATGGGCAAAGGCATTGGCAAAAGAGTCGACGGGGGCTTTCAAGCCTAATCGCTCAAAGACTTCTACAAACGTGAGGTTGACATAGATGTCGTCATACAACCCTGGGAAATTATCGAAATACCATTTTACTCTGTCTTTATCCCAGTTAATAGGGACGTAATCTTGTATCATGGTGCCGTTATACTGAAATTCGACGGGACCTCCGTATGTACAACCAATTGTTTTTGCTGCCCATCCTCCCTTGATCTTATCTTGAAGGGTTTCTTTACTAAATATAGGGGACATATTTGTGGGTAATTGACCGGTTTTATAGTAGTGTAAAAAGGAATCGTGATATTGGGCGTCGACTTTATTGGGACTGTAATAATGACTATAGGCAAAGGTGATGATCTTGCTGACATAGGGACTGGCAAGCTTCATCTGATCTACAAATCGGTTCAATGGGGCGGGGGTCCAGTCTTTATGATCAAAGGTCTCGGCATCGGACCAGAACAGGAGACCGGGTTTTGTGGAAACGGCCTGACTCAATTGACCAAACCACTCGGGAATCATTTCTAACTCAAGACCGCCGGCGCCGACACAGTCCTGGGGGGCAAAAATATCGCCGGACTGAAAATGGGCTTTATCTATCACATATTTCCATATCTGGGCGTAGTCCTTGGCATTTCCTATGCGGTAATTCATAAAGGGGCATAACATAAAGGGCATGTCGGGGGTTGCTTTATGCAAATAATCTAAATTGATGTTTAACGCGTTTACCAGCATGTCTTGGTTTTCTTTGCTGGAGAGTTGGTCGATATTGGCGACTTCCCATACCCAATACCAGCCATACATGGTGTCTCCATAACGGTCTTTGTATTTTTTGATTAACTCGCTGGCTGTCTGGTTGCCTAATTCCATCTCTTTTAATAACCAGGCTTCGTCATAATCTGGGGACCACCATCGCTCATTGAAATTTAATCCTAAAAAGACTTTGAAACCGGCCTTTTGCGCGTTGCGAAGACATGCTTCTACCAGATCTTTTTTGGTTTTGCGTTTGTTTGTTGTCAAACTACTGGGATAGAGACTTCTTGTTTTATTGTCTTTTCCGGTATGTAATGTGGGACCGAAAACAAGATATTGCATGCCGACTTCCTTTAGGGCTTTCAATTCTTTTTGCCACATCGCATCGTCCCAGTCTTCAACCAAATGGTCTTGAATGAATGTGCCTTGTGGCAATGGGTAATTGTCGGCGGTTAATTTTTGCTCAAATGTATAGGGAAAGGATTTACCGGATAAGGTGAGGATGTAGGTGTCAAACTTTCGCTCGTTTTCATGGAGGGTGATGACACGGGCGCCTCTGTCTAATAGTTCTTTATAGGTGGGGGCGTAGCCTGTTTTCCTGCCGTAGGCTAAACAGATCTTTCCTTCGGGGGCGACTATATAGTCGTTGTTGTGGTCGTGACCGACAAATATGCCGGCTACATCTTTGTTGTCGAGGAAGGCGCTGAATAAACCGCTGTTTAAATTGGGGGAACAGACTTGCTCAAATTTATTTCCTAATGTGTAGCTGAGTTGTCTTGCGCTTTCAAATTCAACGGTGGGTATATGAAAAAAGGCAAGTGAAGGTACGATCCTTCCATTATTCATGGTGAATGTCTTGCTTTGATCTCTGTACCACTGGATCTGACTGTCTTTAATCCAGTCGTAGGTTCCCATGGTCTTGTCTGCTGGATATGAATGTGAATCGAACAGATAGATAATCCAGTCGTCTTTTTTATCGTCTGTTGAGGATTGAATACGCAAAGCACAGTTTCCTTTGCCGTCAACATGATCGCCGGCATCGGTGGTGACATTGTAGGGGATGGTTTTTAAAAATTCAAGGATTTGGGCTTTACTCATGTCTGTCTCTGTATCATGATTGCCAAAAGTGACAGCGAATGGGGTCTTGGTGCTTACCATGGGCTCAGTAACTTGCTTCCACCCTTCAAGTGCTCCATTGGATACTACAATATCGCCTGTGATAATAACTAAATCGGGTTGCTCGGATCGTATTAATTTCTCCATGAGAAAAATGGTGCTGTCATTATAGTTTTTATAATTATCACCATTTATCCAATGTAAATCGGTGAACTGGATAATCTTGAATGTGCCATCGCTGAATCTTAAAGGCGACTGGGAAAAGGCATTACTTGACAGTATCAATGCTATGAATAGGAAAACGAATTTTATTGACTTCATCAGTATGTTCTGTTCGATAATTTAATGTTGATAATAAAATAGATAGTTATTATAGATTTTATCAGGATTTATAATAACTATCTATTATAAAGTTATTTATGGCGTGTAATCAACTTCCTTTCTTGTAAATGCGAATATTGTCGAACGCAAAATTTCGGGCAATACTTGGGTCGATCTCTAATCGCATGTTAAATGAATGATAATACATGTTTTGAGGATAGGTTGTGGATCGATTCACGACAAAGGGTAAGGTGATGGTTTCCCATCGGTTGAAATTCTGAACGACAAAATTACTTGGGGACCATATCATGGGACTGGCATCCCAAAACATATAATTGCAGAATCGGATTTTCCCATCTATAAACTGATTGGCTGTCCTGAACTCACACTTTATTACATAGTCTTCGAAATTATCCAACATATCGTCGGTATAGGGGACGCCGCCTTTTTCTGCAATATACCACCAACCGGAATAGGCTGAGGTGTTGTCAATACGCAGGAAATTACCGCTGAGTCGTTGCTTGTCGGCTGGATTGGTAACGACATTAACGGGGTTGCTCGGCATTAACTCGTCAAAATCCATGATCATGAGCTCGCTGTCGTAATAGCGACCGGGACAAAAGGCTTCTACTCCATATTTTAACCCTTTTACTTTTACCTTGATATTCTTATCTACATTACTGGGTACCTTGGCGGTAAGATAATTATTGGAGGAGCTGATGACGGGCGACTCTTTTCCATTGAAATCTACAACGGCATTCAATGAGTCTATTTCATATAACTCAAAAAAGTCGCCGTAAATCATAATGGTGTCTCCGGGCTTGGTGTATTCATTGAACATACGCTCTAAATAGAGGGCGGGAGAAACGGCTTTGAAGGGGATTTCCTGGCGACCGGCCTGATTATAGATATAGATCTTATCGGTTACGGTCATGGCTAATTTTACGGGGATCTTCAAATAGAGAATATCGTTTTCGGTATAGACGTCTAAAAGATTGACTTTTACGTCGTTGATCAATACGGAATCAATATTCTGAATGTCTAATCCTGTACCGTGGACAGCTATAAAATCTCCTAAGGCGGCTTCTGTTATGGCTGTGTTTAAATCGACTACGGTGGTTACCTTGGTAAGCGTAATTGGTACTATTGCTGTACTCTCATCTGTACATGAATACATCGAGATTATAAAAAATAATACCCCGGTCAAGCATATATTTCTAAAATTGATAATACTTTTCATCTTCATTATTATTAAAATTGTCCATAAATAAATTACCATCCGGGATTATTGGTCTCTATATAAGGATTCGCGTTGACTTCATTCAAAGGTAGGGGCAACAGTAAATGCTTCTCCTCGCGACGCTTGACAATGCCATTCTCATCATTGGTGCCAATGGCATTCATTACCTGAAGATAAATTCCCCAACGGATCAGGTCGGTACGACGGATACCTTCTGCTGCAAATTCTTTTGCTCGCTCTTCCAGAATATAGGAACGGAAGGTTTCTTTTGTATAGGGGGTACTACTGTTGCGTGCGGATACAAGGGTGCTGTTATTCCGGGTGTTCAACTTGTCAACAACCTGAAGGGCTTGGGTGGAGGGTCCATTGTTTACTTCATTATCTGCTTCTGCATAAATCAACAGGGTCTCGGCATAGCGCATATAGGGCCAATTGAAATCGGCACGGTTACCGTCTAATGGGTACTTGGATACGGCTGAGAATTTCTTTAACTTGGATCCGTACATATGGGCTCCGCTGGCTACGACATCGGTCTTGTCATATCCGTTTTCTCCCTTTCTTACATAGACACTGTCTCGCTCGGGATAGAAATAATAGGATAGTTTGCCGGTATCTTCACTGTAATAATAGGGAATACGATGTAAAACGCCCCATGTGATTCGCTCGTCATCCCAATCATCAAAGGTCTGAAGCCAATGGTCGCGTTGTACATAATAACCGCTGCTCCACTCTCCTTTATATACGGGATTGGAATAGCCTAAATAATCAACGGGTACATAATTGTAATAGAGTGATCCGTTGCCTTCAATGGTCTGGAGACAGAACTCAAACTCGGGACCGTTCTTATAAGCGGCACTCCATAACTCTTGCTGACTGGAGGCTAAATCAAATTCTCCTTCTTGAATCACTTCCCATGCTTTTTCTTTGGCTAAACGGTAATATTCTTGTGAATCGAAATCTTCATAACCGGCTACCTGACTCTTGTCATGGGTAATGGGAACGGGCATCAAACGGGATGTGGTGCCGTCGGGATTGGTCTTGGAACCGGGACCGCCTTTTACAGTGATCTTACCGCTTGGCATGGAGGCGGAACCAATGGTGGCATAGACTTTTGCTAAAAGGGCTTTGGCGGTACCACGGCATACATGTCCTTTCTTATACTCGGGATCGGTACGGGGTACAAGAAGTGTCTCGGCTTCTTTTAGTGTTTCAATAATGTACTCATAGACTTCCTTCACGGATGCGCGGGGCTGCTCGGGGACATTACCTTCGGAAATGGAGCTCTTAAACAGGGGGATGGGACCAAAATACTGTACAAGCTGAAACTGTGCCCAGGCTTTAAGGAAGCATAATTCTCCCAAAGCATTGTTCTTGGTCTTCTCGGGAATGGTGGTGATCTTATTAACGAGGTAATAATGATAGTTGGCACGGTGGACGGACTGACTGTAGTATTTAAAGAAATTGTCGTTGGAACCGGAATTATAGAAATTACCTGCTCCTATCGAACCAAATGCCCAACCGGGACCGGTTTGATAATCACAATCGAAATTTACCAACTCGGCATAATTTCCCCACTCAAAAGGAAATAGTAATGTGAGATAGGCTCCGGAAACAAGTTGGTCGTAACTGCCGGAAGCGGCTACATCATCTCCTGAAACAAACGTGAAGGTTTGCTCTTCTAAATCACAAGATGTTAGAAAAAACATGCTTGCTGTGAATAGGAACAATATTTTTATAAGTTTCATAATCAAATTCTTCTTTAAAATGATAGTTGAATACCTAAATTAATAGTGCGCGCACTGGGATAGGAGGATAAATCGACTCCTCTGCGTGATGCATCACTGCCAAAACTGTTGACATCGGGATCGTACCAACTGTAACTGGATATGGTAAACAAATTGGAAACACTTGCGGTCAAATTCAAAGATTCGACATACTTGACGGGACTGGTCCATCGGTAACTTAAACTGATATTCTTGCACCTCAGATAAGAACCGTCTTCTACATATCGGTCGGAGGCTTTCATGGCACGGGTATAGGTATTGTCGGGACGAGGCCATTTGGCAATACTCCTGTTATCGGATGTCCAACGGGTATCCCAGACAAACTGGGGCATGTTGTTACCGCCGACAAGGTCGAAGGGTAGTAAATTGGCATTTAATATGTCATTGCCTTCTATTCCTTGAAGGAAGAAACTAAAGGTCCAGTTCTTGTACATAAAATTGTTGGTTAAACCGTATTGATAATCGGGATTGGTATTGCCGATAATGGTCCTGTCACGATTGTCGATAACAGGATCGTCATCCAAATTCTTATACTTGACTTGACCTACCATACTCTTCACCTTCGAGGCGGTGGCATTGGCATAATAGGGATTGGCGCGGACCTCGGCTTCATTGTCATATAATCCGTCTTCTACATATCCGTACAAGGTGCCAATGGCAAATCCGTTTCTCCTCAAAAACATACTTTCCATTCCCCAGACTACATCGGAAAACTGGTCGGCGTTTAAACCGCTGACTTCATTTTTGTTGAATGAGATATTGGCGTCTAATGTCCACATGAAATCTCGAGTTTTTACGGGGATGAAATGTCCGCTTAACTCTAATCCTTTATTGGTGACATTACCGTAATTGGTGGCAATCTCACTGAACCCCGAACTCATGGGGATCAATTTGTACTGCAGCAGATCGGTGGTCTTTTTGTAATATACGTCGAAAACTAAATTTACCCTGCTGTCAAGAAAGGAGGCGTCTAACCCCAAGTCATACTGGGTGGTGGTTTCCCATTTTAAGTCGGGAGCGGCGGGACCTCCCCAACGTTCTTCGGCCATACCACTGCTGAGGGCTCCGTCGTAGGTGTAGTTGGAGGCGACAAACTTGGAACGGGTGGCGTAGGCGTTAACGCCTTGGTTACCGGTCTGACCGGCACTGAGACGTAACTTCAGGTTGTCAAAGAAACCTAAGGATTGAATAATGGGCTCATCTGACAAACGCCATGCTATGGCACCGGAATAGAAATTGTTCCAACGGTTTAGGGCGAGGCGACTTGATCCGTCACGACGTATGGAAAAGGTGGTTAGATATTTATCTAATAAATTGTAATTGACACGGAATAAATAGGACATTAACTGGGATTTTCCACGATAACTGGATATCTCTTTATCACCGATAGCGGCATTCATATCGTTATCTTCGGTATCGTCGGTGGGGAAATTCTTTGCATTCATCGATTTTCCTTTCCAGTTGACTTCTTCATAGGTCGCACCGGCGACTGCATTGAATGCGTGTATCCCAAACTTCTTGTTGAAGGTGAGCATCGATTCTTCGGTAAGACTTTCGTATGTTCCGTCGGACTTGACTGCATAACCGTTGGTGGGCGACTGTCCGGCTCCGGTATAACGGTTATAGTACTGACTGCGTTCGTCAAAACTATAGCCGTAACCGAGATTCTGACGGAACTTCAACCAGTCGGTAAAAGTGATTTCGGCAAATCCGGATGTGAACACAGAGATGGTGGAAAGGACATTCTTCTCTGTATGTACGGTCAAATAGGGATTGGCTAAGCCTGATGCGAAATCTTCTGAAAATCCGGAGTCTGCTTCTGGATCGAAGACGGGACGGGTGGGATTGAAAGAGATGGCAGATGCAATAACTCCGTAATTTTCACTGTTCGTACGGGCAAAACGGTTGTCGGACTTTGTGAAATTAAGATTGGATCCGATCTCTAAAAAATCATTGATCTTACGGGTGTTGTTGGCACGGGCGACAAAGCGTTTGTAATAGGAATTAACAATAACGCCTTGCTGATCCAGATATCCGCCGGAATAGAGATAGGAACCGTTCTTGTCTCCTCCGGACACGCTTACATTATAGTCTTTGCTGAATGCGGTATGGAATATCTCGTCTTGCCAGTTGGTGCCATAAAACAATGTGCCGTCTCCGTTACGGTCGTAACCGTTCAAAAAATCATCGGGACTGGGCAGATAGACTCTTTTTACGACTTCCATCTCGCCGGTCTCGGGATTTGGCTGCTTTATCTCACTCCAGCGACCGGGAATAGGAAAGGGTAAATTGGCAGGATCGACAAATTCTTTTCCATCATACAGATAGCCGTTTATGGTTAACTCATTGCGATATCGGGCATAATCGGATGCGCTTAAAACATCAATGGTCTTTACGGGTTTGGAAGTACTGAAGTTTGAAGTGAAATTAACCCTGGGCTTTCCTTCCATACCGGACTTGGTGGTGATAATGACTACTCCATTGGCTCCGCGGGAACCATAAATAGCGGTGGCAGAGGCGTCTTTTAAAACTTCAATGGACTGGATATCCTGGGGACTAATGGTGCTTAACGGGTTGTTGTTCTGCTTGGTGCCATAGTCTGTGGCAGGGGCTGCGCCCATGGAAAAGGGGATACCGTCAACAATATACAATGGTTCGGTACTTGTGGTAAAGGAGTTGGCTCCGCGGATCTGGATACTGATACCGGCACCGGGGGCTCCGTCGGCTTGGGAGACGTTGACTCCTGCTAATTTACCTTGTAATCCCTGATTGATGCTCACGGGATTGGTTTTCAACAGGTCCTCGCCTCTTAATGATGATACAGAACCGGTGAGGTCGCGTTTCTTCACGGATCCATAACCGACTACTACAACTTCTTCTAATATTTCTGTATCCTCGGTAAGGACTACTTCTAAATAGGTCTGACCGTCTAAGGATATTTTCTGGGTTTGATAACCTACATACGAAAATTCAATCACAACATTCTTGTTGGGAACGGTTAGAGTGAATTCTCCATCTGCATTCGTGGTGGTACCTTGTCGATTGTTTTCTATAACTACATTTACACCAATCAGGGGACTTCCTTTGGAATCGGCGACTTTCCCGCTTACTTTTGTTTGGGAAAATGCGCCGAATGTGAATAGAAAAATAGATGTTACGGTAAGTAACAAACGCAATGGACTTTTATTGCAGTTATTATTTTTCATGTTCGTTATTTTTATCTTTATAAAATTGAAATTCTATAGTACCATAAAAATTATAAGATTTCGTCTGAGACTTATAAGATCTCGTCTGCAACTTTATTGAAATAATCAATGGATTGTTTAATCTCTGGTAGATTATTTTCCCAGTTTGCTTCGTACTCAATAGTGAAGTAGCCTTTGAAATTTTGACGTTTCAACTCTTCTAACATGCCTTTTACATTCAAAACGCCGGTTCCCCAAACAACATCTTCCAATGTGCCTGCTTCTCCCTGGGGGGCGATATCTTTAAAGTGCATGGCAATGAGTCTTCCCTGTAACTTGCTTAATGCGGAGATAGGTTCTACATTCATTCGCTTGAAATGGCCGACATCGGCGCTTGAGCCTAACAAGGGACTCCGTTGACCTATATACTTCAGCAATATTTCGGGTTCCCAATAGGAGGCTTCGTTGGGATGGTTATGGGTGGCCAGTTTGATATTGTATTTCACGGCGAGCTCTTCTACTACATCCCAGTCTTCACGAGCTGGCTCGGCATTGATAAATTCCATTTCCATACTCTTGGCAAAAGAAAAGACTTTCTCCCATTCATCTCGTTTGGGGGTCCAAACACCGGATGACACAATCTTTATGTCTTTCGATTTGGCGAGTTCTTTTAGCTGTTTTTGTTGCTCGGAAGTTAGATCATAACCAAAAACAGCATCTCCAAATCCTTCGCCCATCTTTTGACCGGGATAGATCTCAATATAATGTAATCCTAATTCTTTTGTCTTGTCTAACGACTCTACTACTGAAAATAAATGAAAGGTGTAGGATTGCATGGATAGTTTCCATCCTTGTTTTTCGGCTTTTGTCTCGGAGTTAGCGGCGACTTTCGAATCGGCTTTTACTTTGCATGATGTGGTGGTGACTAACATGCTGCAGGATAAAAGTAGGAATAATAGTTTTTTGATTTTCATGTTGATAATTTTAATAAATGACAACACGCGTCACAGCGTGCTGTCACTTGATTAGTAATATTTATATAATTGGCATTTCGGGTAATGTGAAACCGTTTTGATAGGTGTGCTTGATCCATTCATTTGCCATCTCTAAGGCATTGAACTCGGCAAATCGTCTGTCGAATTTTGGATCTCCGTCAATGACTGCATATTCATCTACAGTCACAATCTTGATTTTGTCGGTGGGTGATATATTGGTGAACTTCATATTCTCTCCGTCCCAATGCAATACGCGATGCAATCCTTGTAATCCGGAAAGTCGTGTGGCTAAAACTCCCATGACGACCATCTCGTTGAAAGGTCCGGAAAATTGGAAATTGGAGGATGATTCTTTTCTGTTATCGGGTGATTCTTTACATGCTCTTATCCAGTCTTGTTCGTGTGCATTGGTGTCCCAAATATTGCCATTGCCGCCTTTTACCCGTGGAAGAGTGGGCTCGGGTTGTTTGAAATCTGCCATCAAAGAGGTGGGCAATAGGGTTGGATTCATACCGTAACATCCGGTCATTATCTTGCCTTTGGTGCCGACAAGGATGATTCCTCCGTTTTCATCTCCCATCATCTCTCCGTCTTTTAACTCTTCGGGTCGGTTGGGTACAAATCCTCCGTCATACCAGTACACTGTCAACTCGGGCATATTAACCTTGTCTTTCGGAGGTCTTGCGGGGAATTTGTAGGTTACTTTCTGGGCTTGTGGGGGCGAATAAAGGTTGGATAGGGTGGAGGTGCCTTCTACACTGATGGGGTACTTCAAATCTAATGCCCAATATAACGGGTCCATAATATGGCAGGCCATATCTCCAAGTGCGCCTGTACCAAAATCCCAGAATCCTCTCCAGTTCCAGGGTGTGTAAGCGGGATCATAAGGACGTTTTGCGGCGGGACCGACAAAAAGGTCCCAGTCTAATGTTGCGGGTATGGCAACGCCGCCTTTGGGCTCTGATAATCCTTGTGGCCAAATGGGACGGTCGGTCCAGCAATGGGCTTCATAAACATCGCCGATAACGCCGGATTGTACCCATTCTGCTACTTGACGACACCAGTCGAACGAGTTGCCTTGGTTGCCCATCTGGGTGGCTACTCTGTACTTTTTGGCGAGCTTTGTCAATAGTCTTGATTCATACACACTGTGGGTCAATGGTTTTTGTACGTAGGTATGCTTACCCAATGTAATGGCGTGAGCGGCAACACCCGCATGGGTGTGGTCGGGAGTGGCTACCAAAATAGCGTCAATGGATTTGCCCATCTTGTCAAACATCTCGCGCCAGTCTTTAAACTGCTTGGCTTTTGGAAAATCGGCGAATGTTTTTGCGGCATATCTCCAGTCTACATCGCAAAGGGCTACGATATTCTCAGTTTTCATATTGGCCAGGTTACGGCGACCCATACCGCCGACACCAATACCCGCGATATTGAGCTTGTCGCTGGGGGCCATGTGACCAAATGTTTTTCCTAAAACACTGTTAGGAACAATGGTTAAACCTGCAGCACTTACGGCTGCAGTCTTCAAAAAATTTCTGCGTGAATAGGTTGTCATAGTATACGTAATTAATTATGTTGTTAAAAAGTGATTTTTTTTTATTAGGTATCTTTATTTAACGAACTCAAATCTTACTTCGTTATAGTTCGTTCTTCTTTCAGCCACATAGATTATCTTCACCTAACGAACTCTAATCTTGCCCTCTTCTTGCCCTCTTCTCCGGATTTTGTTTTACTCCCTCAGCTGTATCTTCAATTAACAAAATCAAATCGTGCCCTCCACAAACTCTCTTCTCTAAGCTTTGTTTTTCTCCCTCGGATGTATCTTCTCTTTATTAAATCAAGTCTTGCCCTCTTATCCGATTATATTTAATCCTCTCGGCTGTATTTTATCTTAACGAAATCGTATATCTCTGCATGAATTATTTAGAATAATTGCAAATATATTAACAAAATCACTCTGTGCAAACGTTTTCGCACGTAATTAAAGTTAAATAATGTTATTTCATAACAGAGCTACTTCTTATTGCATTATTTCTATTAGCTTTGTTTTTAAAAAATAAGTTTATGCTGCATAAGTCAAACATCGTTGATATAGCCGAGAAATCAGGCTTTTCCATTACTACAGTGTCTAGAGTTCTAAACGGAAAAGCGGACAAATATAGGATTAGTAAAACTACGCAACAAAAAATAAAAACCACTGCAAAAGAGCTGAATTATGTCCCGAATGAGTTCGCGCAGAACTTGCGTACAGGTAAAAGTAAAACGATTGCGCTAATTGTTCCGTCACTAAAAAATCCTTTTTTCGCGGAAATAGCAAGTGTCATAAATCTTGAAGCCAGAAAATCTGATTTCATAACTCTAATTGGTGATAGCAACGATAGTATTACAATCGAAAAGGAGGAGGTTAAACAGTTGTCGTCAAGAAGTATCGGTGGAATGATTATTGTTCCTTGCGGCAAGGAATATAATCACTTGCTGAATTTGAAAGAAAAAGGTTTGCCTATTGTGTGCATCGACCGGTATTTCGTAGATCAGGATATCTGCTATGTTTCTTCTGATAATTATAACGGGGCTTATTCTGCGACAAAATATTTAATCGAACAGGGACATACAAATATTGCATGTATTCAGGGGTTAAAGGACTCTGTGCCAAACATCGAGAGGGTTAAGGGATTTAAGGATGCATTAAATGATAATGGTATATCCTCTTATTCTGTTACGGGGGACGCTTTTAGTGAACAGAATGGATATCTGGAAACGAAACTTTTATTGCATAATGACCAAAAGCCTACCGCCATATTTGCTTTCAGCAATACTATCGCTATGGGAGTGATAAAGGCTCTCAAAGAAGAAAATATTCATATTCCTGATGAGATCTCACTCATTACCTTCGACGATAACCCATATCTGGATTATATCGAACCTCCCCTAACACGTATCTCTCAACCCATAGAAGAAATCTGCAAAATAGCAGTCAAAATCCTGATTTCTAAAATTCAGGATGATGACACAACCCCTAAAAAAGTCCTCCTAAAAACAAACCTAATCATAAAAGACTCCGTCAAAAGCCTAAAATCCAACTAACCTCCTATTAGAATACAAATGGATTTATTTGTCTTACACTCCTCTTCTGAAATATTTCAGAATTAGCCTATTGCCATACTTCTTCTTGATTCCAATTTGCAGAAAATCCCATTGCAGAAATATCAATATTAGGATATTCTGCCAATAATCTTATAATTTTACCTGTCATATCATTTGTTGGAGCAATGATGTTGATAAAATATTTGATAATGCAAAGTGTATAGAATATCTTTCCTTGTTTGACTGATGCTGATATCCAAGGGCGATTCATTCTTCGCATGGTACGAGTTTGCAAAGACCAGTCTCTGTTCCAGACTCGTGCGTGATGACAACATGAGTTCCTTGTCAAAGTGATTATTGTCATCCATGAGTTAAATACGGGCACGTTTAAATCAAACTCCTTTGCAATCTTTTTGCGAACTTGATGACTAGCAAGGTTTTTGAAAATACTAGTAAGTACGCCAATAGGAAGAATCTCAGCAATTATCCATGCTGGTGGATATTGATTTGAATAGGTAACTCTGAAATGTTTAATAAAGTCTTCACGTGAACGATTGTATTCTGATTTTATCAACGATAATGTCTTCTGAAACTCAACTTTATTTGCAAAATTGGCAGGATTGGTTATCCAAAATGGATCTCCAGTTTCTTTACTTGTAATATTTACAATGGAACTTCTTACAGCAATCTCAATTTTCTCAATTTGATTAAATAATAGCAATCGCAGATGCCTATCAAATCGATACATATCAAGAGCCTGATCAAATGTTGAACCTATCTTAAATTGATGTTGTTCTTTAGGAAGTTTTAGCAGTGGGTATAAATAGGCACTTAATCTATAGTAGCCAATTGTGCGTAGATAATTCTCAACTCTGATTTTATTATCTATATGAAGCCCCCTTGATTGTAATATACTTGCTAGTTGAGCGGGTGAGGAATATGTTTTGATGAAAGGTAAACGTGCCATATCCATATATAAAAAACGACCCGCCGATTTAAGCATTGTAAAGAGGCTTGGCGGGTTCTTGTGATGCAAAGGTATGAAAAGTCTTTCTATTCACCAAACATTTTACTCGAAAAAGGCCTATAAATAGTGAAATCTATCAGTATAATAATCTCTATAATATTTTTTTGTTTTGTTATATTTTGCGCCACAGTACGTTACTTTGCAAAAGTAATAACTTTTTTAAATTAAAAAACACTTATATAATTAATTTTCAGTAAGAATACGGATTAACTCAAGTGGAACTTTCTCAGAAATCAGGAGTAGGCCTGCGTTTTGTGCGTGAACTGGAACAAGGTAAACAAACACTTCGCATGGATAAGGTAAATCAAGTGCTTAATCTTTTCGGATAATCGAATTCACTCTATACCCGAAAAGGTATAAAATATCGGCAGTATTACATTATTATACCCTAAAGGGTGCAATAATCACTCCTAATACTCTAATTAATAGCTTTGTTTTATTCCCCTCATGTAATAATTATATTTCGATATATCGATAATTTAATATCATATTCACTTTTTACTTTTGATATTCTCAAAAGTAGTTTGATACCATTTTAATCTTTTGATAATATGAAGAACAAGAAAAATCGAAAGAAAGATTGCCAGTTTGTCATGGATCTCAATAAATACTTTCCGTTGTATTTCATCACCATTCAGCAAATCAATAAACCACGGAGTCAATCCGGTTATTGCTACAAGAATAAATAGTACAGAAAAAATTAATACTTGCCTGTTTTTTGAAAAGAGTCTTTTTGAAATTACTGCTTTGTACCATTTCCAATGTTTGCATATATGGTAAAACATTAATAAAGAAAGTATAACAATCGAAATTTTATGAATTACGGACCAACCATTATAATTTATTCCAAACGCAAAATCATTTATTGAAATATTACCATGATTTCCCATATGATACTTCACTTGAATCAGCATTCCTGAAAATGCTGTTGTGATACCAAAAACAATTAGACCAAGATTAATTATAAACCGATTAATTTTATTCCTCATTAGTTTACCCTCCTATTCTTTACTTGTTTTACTTATTTGAAAAATCACGTTATAAGCGCAAAGTTCAAGAAAAGATAACTTTGTAACGATAACAATTGTAAAGAAATAAAATTTATATTCGATTTCTTATTCGACTAAGTGATGTTGGCGTAATCCCCAGAAAAGAAGCGATGTAATGTTGTGGAACACGTTTGATAATTTCAGGATGGTTTTTAATCAAATCCTCGTAACGTTCTTGAGGTGTGTCTTTTATCCTTGAAAGAAATAATTGTTCGTAATTTCGAAAACGTTGATAAATGAAGTCCATTAAACCATCTTTAAATTCAGAGTAAGTATCCAGAAGTTTCTCAAATTCAACTTTACTAATCGACAAATATGTAGTCGGTTCAACACTCTCGATTGTGAAAATGCTTGGTTCTTGATTCATAAAACTGTCTATTGATGCAACAGGTTGCCCTTCGAAAAAGAATTGAAAAGTGATATCTTTCCCATCTTTATTAAACCATTCTCTCAAACAACCATTTTTAATTATATAGATGTTGGTTGAAATTTCTCCTTCGTTCAATAATACTGTTTTAGATGGGATTTCTTTTTCTGCAAATCTCTCCTGAAACTTCTTCAGTTTTTCTAGATCCTCTATGATTTTTTCTATTATCATTATTTTGGAGTAACTGTCTTACATCTTTTAAAAAGATTGTTTCTTATTTTAATGTGCTAATTTACAAATAATAACTTTATAGTTAACCAAAAATACGACTTGTTTCACGACATCTTCTGTAATAGATATATTTCGAAATATCAGCGAATATTATATTATGCTTCGAAGACATTAAAAATTCAACAATCAGTAAGTAATAGATATGTTTTGAAATATCAACTAATATTCGGGGTACCCGCTTGATGAAATGTAGCGTAAATTTGATATATGTTTGAGCGTAGCGAGTTTATATCAAATAGCGAATGAATCATTAGCGGGTCGAATAGTAGGTGCAATAAGAAATATATCTATTACATACACTACACTTTATCGCGGAATTTCTCAATTGTATTAAGGATTTGATATTGTTTTTCGAAGACATCAGCGAAGCCCTTGGGCACCTGTCCGACGATGATTACGTCCAAAAGAAAAGCTGTTTGAGCGTAGCGAGTTCTTTTCTTTTAGTAATCAAGTCGCTGACAAGTCAAAGAAATAGTGTAGTAGAGAAGTATAATATAATATTAGCATTGAAAAATATCCATTGCTTACATTACACTTTTATCGTGGCATTTCTCAATTGTAAAAAGGATTTGATATTATTTTT
>DHSL01000018.1:171918-172061 GCA_002411345.1 Bacteroidales bacterium UBA5287
AAGACATCAGCGAAGTCCTTGGGTACCTGTCCGGCGAAGATTACGTCCAAAAGAAAAGCTGTTTGAGCGCAGCGAGTTCTTTTCTTTTAGTAATCAAGTCGCTGACAGGTCAAAGAAATAGTGTAGTAGAGAAGTATAATATA
>DHSL01000009.1:0-35171 GCA_002411345.1 Bacteroidales bacterium UBA5287
TTTTCGTCCTTTCTAATAAATTTTGGCGAGGCTTGCCGGCTGATTTTTTGAACTTGATTGAACGGAGCATCGGCGAAGTGATTGAACGGCTTCAAACAAATCGGACGATGTGCCGCAGACGAAAAAAGTCATTTTGATAAATTTAATAGAAAAGTGGCACACAAAAAAGTCCGGACAGCGTAACCTGTTCCGGCTTTTTTTTGTGTGCCTTTTTTCGTCATTATCCAGTAAGATCCCTTTTCGGCTTGTCGGATGGAGAGAAGCGCAAGCCAATATGCCGAAAGGGACGGTAGAGCTACCGGTAACGGCAATCAACGCCAAACAATGCCACACAGTGCCAAATCGGACAGGCGAATGACTCCATTTTATAGTTTTGCATTAAACGAAATTTTAAAAACAAAAAAGTAGAAAATTATGGGAATTGTATTAATCGACCAAAAAGTATGGGAACAAATGTTGGAAACGTTTTCCGAATTGACCGGAAAGGTTCGAAGACTGACCGAACGGGACACCGGAATAAAAACGTGGCTGGATAACGAGGATGTTTGCCGGATGCTGAACATCAGCAAACGCACATTACAATCGTATCGGGATTCGGGAAAGCTGGCTTTCTCGCAAATCAATCACAAGATTTACTATAAACCTGAGGATGTGGAGGTTTTTCTGCAAAAGTGCTCATCGAAAAATTTAAAAACCTAAAAACTTAGAAAAATATGGAAACAGAAATTATCGGTAAAAACAACGAAGTCGTGAAACGCTTCTTCTCGGAAATGAAGGAAATAGAAGATGCTATTCATCGATCATCAAACAGTAATCGTCCGTTATTGAACGGTGAACACTACCTGACCAATCGCGATGTGTCGGAGAAACTGCATATCAGTTCAAGGACATTACAAGATTATCGCGACACGGGCAAATTACCTTTTATAAAATTGGATGGTAAAATTCTTTACAAGGCATCCGATATTAATCGTTTATTGGCAAAGAATTACTATCCGGCTTTTAGCGGATAAAAGGCAAAACGGACTTTTCCCAAATGGGTTAAGTCCGTTTAATTTGTTGAAAAAACAGAAGTGTAATCAGACGATTTTCTTTAAAGTTTTTTCCACGGCTTTTATATCCCGCAGAATCGAGCTGTCCAGGACTTTCGCATAATGATGTGTCATTTTCGTATTGGCATGGCCCAATATCTTGGCCACATTTTCCATTGAAACATTATTGGCAAGCATGACAACGGTTGCACATGTATGACGCGCAAGATGCGTGGTTAGTTTCTTGTTTATATTACACAAATCGGCAATCTCTTTAAGATAGGCATTTGTGCGTTGATTGCTTATTACGGGTAAAAGTGAATCTGTTTTCTGACAATCGGGATGAAGTGAATATTTTTGCAGTATCTTTTTTGCCGGCGTTAAAACCGGAATGTTACACATTACACCTGTTTTTTCTCTTTTTTTACGAATCCAGAGGTTTCCTTCATTATCGGTGAGTAGATGCTCTTTCTGTAAATTCTTTACATCAACAAATGCTAATCCGGTATAGCAACAAAACACAAAAATATCGCGAACTTGCTCCAAACGTGCAATCGTTAACTCTTTTGCTTGAAGTTTATCAAGTTCTTCTTGAGTTAAAAATTGAGGGTTGGTTTCCTCCAATTTAAATTGGATACCCACAAAAGGATCTTTCTTTATCCATTCGTTAGCTAAAGCAATTCGGATAATTTTCTTCAGATTTTTCAAATGTTTAATTGCCGAATTTTGTTTGCAGTTTTTTGTTGTTTTCAAGAAAAAGTCAAACTTACTGATGAACTTGTTGTTAACTTCGGATAGTAAAATATCCTTAGTCCGATATTCTTTTCTTAAAAACTCTCTTATATGCGATAATGAGGTTTCGAATTTTTCAACGGTTGACTCACTAAATTCTTTCCCTATCAGTGCCTTGCATTTTTCATTATGTTCCGCATACACTTCGGTCAAGTAATATTCAGCCTTTTGTCTTCCGTAAAAACGATCCCTTATCGCAATGGCCGTAACCTCCAATCCATCTGTTTCCAGTTCCCTGCGAAGTTGATAAATACGCGTACGGACGCTCTCTATGTATATATTCAACTCCCGGGCTGAAGCATCTCTTCCCTTGCTGCATTCTTTTTGTTGATTCCAAAGCTCGGCGGGTACCGAACGTTTTATCAGCATTTCCACCATTCTTTTGTTAACGGTCACGCGTACACAAACGGGAGCTTCACCGTTTCTTAATAGCTTTGTTTTCTTAATGAGGAAAAATACATTAAATGTTCCCCTACTTAACACACACTCATTTGTCTTCATAATTCCGCATTTTAACGTTATAAAATTAGCATTTTTAGCCAATAAGAGATGCATGTAAAATACTGATAAATAGAGAAATAAAACACATTTAGTGGGGGATTTCCGGAGGGATAAAATCCCCCACTAATAACCCCACGATTAGGGTGCTTAAAACCGCATTATTCGGCAGGAGAGTAAAAATGAAAAAACCCTGAAAGCGTTTAGCTTTCAGGGTTTTGCGTTGTATTGACTTGACTTTTTGCGGTATGGACGGGACTCGAACCCGCGACCCCCTGCGTGACAGGCAGGTATTCTAACCAGCTGAACTACCACACCGGTCGGCTATCAGTTTTGGATAGCGAGTGCAAAGATAATCATATTTTCACATATACAAAACTTTTGACGAATATTTTTTTAATTAAATTTGAAATTCATTCTCACTATAGTAAATACAGTTATTCCGTACCATCAATTTTTGACTGGTTTTCAGGATGTAACCATTCTGAAAACCAGCGATTAAATTCACGTTGCCAAAGTATTCCATTCTGCGGTTTAGTTATCCAGTGATTTTCATCAGGAAAAACAAGTAGTCGAGAAGGAATATCTCTTAATTGAGCTGCATTAAATGCCATCATTCCTTGAGATGCAAGTATTCTATAATCTAATTCTCCAACTGTTACCATCATTGGTGTATCCCATTTATCGACAAACCTATGTGGTGAATTAGCAAATGTGTTTTGAGCTATTGCATTCGCTTTATCCCAATATGGACCACCCATGTCCCAATTAGCAAACCACATTTCTTCAGTTTCAAGATATTGAGCCTCTAAGTTGAAAATTCCTGCGTGCGATAAAAAGGCTTTGAATCTTTTGTTATGATTACCTGCAAGCCAATAAACAGAAAAGCCACCATAGCTTGCACCCGTACAACCCAATCTATTTTCATCTATATACGGTTCTCTTGCCAGTTTATCGATAGCCGACAAATAATCTTTCATGTTTTGTCCTCCATAGTCGCCACTAATCTGTTCCAGCCATTCCTGTCCAAATCCCGGAAGCCCTCTTCTGTTAGGAGCTACAACGATATATCCGTTTGCCACCATCATCTGAAAATTCCATCGATAAGACCAAAACTGACTCACAGTGCTCTGAGGACCACCTTCGCAATAAAGCAATGCAGGATACACTTTTGCCGGATCGAAATTTGGGGGATAGATTATCCAAGTCAGCATTTGTTTGCCATCAGTAGTTTCAATCCACCTTTCCTCAACTTTTCCCATTGTTAGTTGATCCAGAATATGTTTATTCTCAAACGAAAGTTCGACAGCCTTTCCTGTAGCAATATCAACAGAATATATTTCATCTGGTTTAGACATAGAATGTCGTTTAGCAACAAGTTTATCATTACCAGCCAAAGCAACCGAAGCATAATCATGTACACCTTCAGTGATCGGTTTTATTGTTTTTGAAGCGACATCAGTGCTAAATATCTGAACTTTTGCATGCACGCCTGAGACTATAAAGAGTCCTTTACTATTAGGTTTCCAAATAAAAGAATCAGTATTATAATCGAAGTTCTCCGTCACATAAGTCTTTTCTTTTGTGGCAAGATTCATTACGAACAATCGATTTTTATCAGATTCATATCCATCGCGTTCCATGCTTTGCCAGGCAATATATTTTCCATCGGGTGAGAATTGCGGGTTCACATCATAACCCATCATCCCTTGAGTCATATTAGTAGTTTTGCCAGTTTCCACATCATAAAAATAGATATCAGAGTTAGTAGAGAGTGAATACTCCTTTCCTGTTTTCTTACGGCAAGTATAAGCAATTGTTTTTCCGTTCGGGCTCCAGTCGAATTGTTCCATACCTCCAAAAGGTAACATTGGCGATTCAAAAGGTTCACCTTCCAGGATATCTATGGCATTAACGATTTTTCCATCCTTGACATCAGCAACAAACGGATGTGGAACTTCTGTTACCCATGAATCCCAGTGCTTGTACATCAAGCTATCAACGATTTTTCCAGATGCTTTTGGTAAATCAGGATAACGATCTTGCGTTGTTTGCACGCCTTTTACATTCTTAACAAGCAATATTTTTGTACCATTGGGTGAAAGTAAGAACCCATTTATTCCACCTTCCTCATTAGTAATCTTTTTCATGCCACCACCATCGGGATTGATTGTCCAGATTTGAGAAGAGCCACCCTCATTGCTTAGGAAAGCTATTTTTTTGCCATTTGAAACCCATTGCGGATCGCTTTCACTGCTATTTGTCTTTGTCAGCTGTTTTTTGCCCGATCCATCCATATTCATAATGACAAGTTCTGCGTTCAATTTATTTTGATCGATGCTCACATAAGACACCTGATAAAGTATTTTCTTAAAATCGGGAGACACATTTACACTACCAATTCTTCCAAAGCTGTATAACACTTCCGGAGTCATAATCCCATCTTTTATTACAGGATACGATTTACCAATTATCTCACCCATTGATTGTTTACTGCTTTTTTCTGCTTTGCCTTTATTGTCTTGATTCAAGTTTGTGCAAGAAAGCAGTCCGGCACTTATTAGCACAGCCATAAATATTGTTTTTACTTTCATATTATTGATATATGGTAATTAGTTTATAATGAGTCCATCATTCATGTGAATTGTTCGGTCGGTTATTGAAGCCAGATGCTCATCGTGCGTTACAATTACGAAAGTTTGATCCAGTTTATCGCGCAACTTAAAGAACAGTTCGTGAAGTTCCCTTTTATTTTCCGAGTCGAGGCTGCCAGAAGGTTCATCTGCGAATACCACCAATGGATCATTTATTAAAGCGCGCGCCACCGCAACCCGCTGTTTTTCTCCACCCGAAAGTTCGGCCGGTTTATGTTCCATTCGGTCTTGTAACCCCATCATTTCAAGTAAGTCCTTTGCCCTCTTCTCCGCTATTGACCAATTAGATTTTCCAATAAGAGAAGGAATCATTACATTTTCGAGAGCATTAAACTCAGGAAGTAATTGATGAAATTGAAATACAAATCCAATGTTATTGTTTCTGAAGTCCGACAGTTTCTTTTCGCTCATGTTACTCAAATCATGCCCGTCTATAAACACTTTTCCAGAATCTGATTTATCCAAAGTTCCCATTATCATTAACAACGTAGTTTTTCCTGCCCCGCTTGGACCAACGACAGAAACAATTTCTCCCTTATTCACTTCCAAGTCAATTCCTTTTAGCACTTGAAGTGATCCGTAGCTTTTATATATTTTTTCAACTTTAATCATTACCTACTATTCTTGTTCTATTACTGAATGATAATGCGAAGATAAAAAAAATATCTGCGCTATCAATCAATAAAACAGATATTCATTATATCTTTATGCACTGTAAATTTATTGATAACTATATGAAGATAGAAGATTTATCGAATATGCGTCAAGATTACACAGTAGGCGACCTCAGAGAGCAAATGGTGCAATCCGATCCATTGGATCAGTTCAAGTTATGGATGGAAAAAGCCATTGAACTTGATATAGTAGAACCAAACGCGATGATTATTGCAACATCAACAGTCGCTGGAAAACCTTCCGCACGAACCGTTCTTTTGAAAGAAGTGAATAAGAATGGATTTGTATTCTTCACAAATTATAATAGTAGAAAAGGTCGTGAGTTATCAGCAAACCCTTTTGCTTCAGTAGTTTTTGATTGGCATGCGATTGCCCGTCAGGTTCGAATTGAGGGACGCGTTGAAAAGATATCAGAATCAGACTCAGATGACTATTTCAATTCGCGCCCCGAATCAAGCAAAATTGGCGCATGGGTTTCGCCTCAAAGTCAGGTCATTAGAGAAAGAGCCGAACTCGAATTGATGCAAGTCGAATATGAAAAGCAGTTTGAAGGAAGGACGATTCATCGACCACCCTTTTGGGGAGGTTTTTTGATCAGGCCCGATGTTATTGAATTTTGGCAAGGTCGTCCCAATCGATTACACGACAGGATTGTATATTACAAGACAGAAGACGGTTGGACTATTCATAGACTAGCGCCATAACCTGTTTTTTGAATTCACATTAACAAGGTTAATGAACCTTTACAAACCCAATTAGCACTTTACACATCGATATACATTAAAATAATCAACAATAATACAAACGAAAAGTGGCAGAAACAAAATACATATTCGTAACCGGCGGTGTTGTTTCCTCATTAGGAAAAGGGATTATCGCCGCCTCATTAGGTAAACTCTTACAATCAAGAGGTTACAGCGTAACCATTCAAAAACTGGATCCCTATATCAATGTCGATCCCGGGACCCTTAATCCATACGAACATGGTGAATGCTTTGTAACCGTAGATGGTCACGAAGCAGATTTGGATTTAGGTCATTATGAACGCTTTCTGAACATTCAAACAACCCGTGAGAACAACGTCACCACTGGTCGTATTTATCAAACCGTTATTCAAAAGGAGCGTCGTGGAGACTATTTAGGCAGGACCGTTCAGATAATTCCCCATATCACCGATGAGATAAAGCGAAACATCAAATTATTAGGAATAAAGAATAAATTCGACTTTGTTATTACTGAAATTGGAGGAACTGTAGGCGACATTGAATCGTTGCCCTTTCTCGAAAGCGTTCGTCAACTTCGTTGGGAGCTTGGTAAAAACTGTTTTTGCATCCATTTGACCTACGTCCCCTATTTATCAGCAGCAAAAGAATTAAAGACAAAGCCCACACAGCATTCAGTTAAAGAACTTCAATCAGTAGGGATTCAGCCAGACATGCTTGTACTTCGCACCGAGCACCGTCTTAACACCCAGATGCTCAACAAAGTAGCCCTCTTTTGTAATGTAGAGCAAGGCGCTGTTATTCAGTCCGTTGATGTTTCCACAATATATGAAGTCCCTATTATGATGCACGATCAAGGAATGGACGAGATTATACTTCGCAAGATGAATATGCCATTAGGTTCAGAGCCAGCCCTTGAGCCATGGAAGAAATTCCTTGAAAAAAGAGATAAAGCAACCAAAGAAGTCCACATTAAGTTAGTCGGCAAATATGTTGAACTTCCCGATGCCTATAAATCCATTATGGAGTCCCTTTCTCAGGCCGCGATTTACCATGATCGCAAACTCGTGTTAGATATGTGTCATTCCGAGAAGATAAACGACAAGAATGTTGCCGAGATATTAAAAGGAGCAGATGGAGTAGTTATTGCTCCAGGATTTGGTCAAAGAGGAATAGAAGGCAAGTTTTCTGCTTTAAAGTACACCCGTGAAAACGACATACCCACATTTGGTATTTGTTTAGGTATGCAGTGTATGGTTATTGAGTTTGCCCGTAATGTTCTTGGATATTCCGATGCCAATTCGACTGAAATGGATCCAAGAACGAAACACAACATCATTGATTTGATGGAAGATCAAAAACATATAACCAATATGGGAGCAACGATGCGACTGGGAGCTTTCGATTGCGAATTACAAAAAGGCACCTTAGCCTTTGATGCATATGGAAAAAGTTTGGTTAGCGAGCGACATCGGCACAGATACGAGTTTAATAATAAATATAAGTCCGAAGTAGAAACAGCCGGTATGTTATGTTCCGGTATAAACCCCGATTCAGATTTGGTTGAAATTGTTGAGATACCCTCAAAAAAGTGGTATTTAGGAACCCAGTTCCATCCAGAATACAGCAGCACCGTTATTTCGCCGAACCCACTATTTATGAGTTTCATGAAAGCAGCTGTGGAAATTGACAAGCAAAGTTAGACAAGCATCAGTGGAAGGTGGGAGCATATTGAGACCATGGTGAGACCATGGCGATAGGAGCAACTGAACATTTTTTATATAACAGCAGTAATTATATCTTTTATATCTGTAGTGAACCGTCCGGACAGATGCTCCTGTCGCATCTTATGTTTTCTTTTATCCTGGCCCCCCAGTCGAACCGCATCCCTGTGAAATTTCTTGTTCAGTGCATCGATCTTCTCCATCAGCACCTTATGCTTTGGGTTAGAATTAAAAAATAATGACGGTTGATATTGATTAGCATCCTCGAAATTCATCAATACCACCCCCGCGCGTTTGTAGTGTAGATGATCTTTGAAAATCTGTTTCAGTCCCCAATTTGCAAACTTTACCAATTCAAGTGTAGAGTTGGTAGGGAACGGCAATTTCACCAAAATACTTGGATAATATTGAGTTTCCGTTTCTTTGAACCGATTTGTTTCTATAAAAACAACCATACGACTACAAAGCGACTGTTGTTCTCTGAGTTTAGCAGCGCTCATAGATGTGAACGTAACAATTCTTTCTTTCACTTCGTTGAAAGTGTTCATATCATTTTCAAACGTTCTTGTGGTAGCGATGCTCTGTTTTTTTTCCACAGCAACCATGTCAATAGCAGGAATACCTTTGAGTTCCTTTTGCAGATTTAGTCCAGTGATAGTCATATTTTTGAGCACCCATGATTCCGGCAGATTTACAAAATCAAACGCCCTGTTTGCACCAATAGCATAAAGTTTTTTTGCATTTTTTCTGCCCACCCCCCAAATATCCTCAACGTGCACCCATTTGAGAGCCTTGACCCGTTTTTCTTCCGAGTCAATAACATAACTTCCTTCAGTTTCTGCAGGGAACTTTTTTGCAATTCTGTTAGCCAGTTTGGCCAACGCTTTAGTCGGTGCGATTCCCACACTAACAGGGATTGCCGTCCATTTTTCGACATTCTGTTTTATTTTCAGACCATAAGATTTAAAATCAATATCCATTCCCGTGAAATCAAGAAAACACTCATCTATGGAATAAATTTCCTGTTGCGGGCTGTAAGAGCTAAGAATAGACATTACCCGTCTGCTCATATCCCCGTATAAAGGGAAGTTAGCCGAAAACACTTTCACCCCATTTCGTTTAAAAACAGCATCATGTTGAAAAGCCGGTGCTCCCATTGAGATACCCAGTTTTTTTGCCTCATTAGAACGTGCAATAACACACCCATCGTTATTACTTAAAACAACTATAGGGACCCCTATTAAAGAAGGGTTGAACACCCTTTCGCATGAGGCATAAAAATTATTGCAGTCTATCAGTGCGTACATTAATGTTTTCGAATAGAATATTTCACAATTCCCCAGATGATAACCCCTTGTTCATAACTCACTTCAATCAACGGAAAATCTTTGTTAGACGGTATTAAAAAGCACTTACCATCTTTTAATTTGATGCGTTTGAGCGTGAACTCTCCATCCACAAAACAGAGTGCGATCTTGTTTTCTTCCCACTCCAATGATTTATCGATGATAAGCAAATCCCCGTCGTGAAAATCGTTTTCCATTGATGATCCCTTGACCCGCGCAAGGAAAGTCGCCTCTTTGTGTCCGATGAGCAACTCATTCAGATCAATATTATCAATGACAAAATCCTCAGCAGGAGAAGGGAACCCAGCAGCGATATCTCCCACGAAAGGAATCCGCATTCCTTGTGTTGATTCCGGACGAAGGAGTTCTATTTTTTGCATATTCAACTGCATTTGCATGCAGCAAAATTAGTGAATTTGTTTTGAGAACGAATATATTTTCTCATGTATTTTGAATGTAAATTATAACTCCCAGCAACCAACAATGTTAGTTGCCCATTGGAAAGTCGCCCATACCTATCCAGACAGTTTAAGCCCTGAACAGCAATCCATTATAATCGCCAAAGGATTACTTTTATTTTCGACAAAAGACTTGAATCTGTTTGAGCATCATGATCTTAAAATCAGAATAAATTACCTACATTTGCACCATTAACATGATTGTTCTAGTGAAGAACATCGCAACTTTCAACTAATAAAAAACTACCAATGAATGCAACAAACAATCAAGCAGAGCCTACCAAATCATCGTTTGGAAAATTTTTCGGCTTACAATTTCACAATTTCGGAGAAAAATTCAGTCGTTCCCTAATCCGTTTTCCTCTCACTTTTGTAAGCATTGCAGCTATTTCGGTTATGATAATCATTAACATTCATGCAAAAGACAATCCGGTTGATTTAAAATGGATTGTATCCGGAGTATTTTCCGCTTTTCTGACCTTGGCTTTTTATCTTTTTGCCGAAGATCGTTTGAGCAAAGTGACAGCAAATGTTATCAATCTTATCTTGATGGGATTAGCCATCTGGCTTTGTTCTACTTACCCAACCGTTTTTCCAGATGCCTATGCCATTCAGGCGGCCATGTTAGTGACAAGTTTTGCTCTTGCCCTGTTTTTTGCCGTACATATTTTCGAAAATAGCTCGCTTAGCTGGTGGAATAATCTGCAGGAAACTATTTATCAAGCCATTATCTCAGCTTTCTTTGCAGGTGTTTTAATGGTTGGGTTAAGTTTGGCCATCCTTTCACTAAACAAACTCTTCGATATAAAAATTCAAGATAACGTTTACGAATATTTGGCAGTATGTTGCTTTATCTTGTTTATGCCAACCTATTTTATGTCGCAACTTTCTGACAAATCCCATTCAACCAGCCCTATTACCACTAATTACCCTACCCTTTTTAAAGTACTGGGACTTTACATTTTGTTCCCCATTCTCTCTATCTATACGTTAATACTTTATGGCTATCTTTTCAAGATTATAGCAACGTGGACACTTCCCAACGGGTGGGTATCGTGGTTAGTTTCAATATTGGGCTTTGCAGCACTGGCAACAATCATCATTTTACATCCGCTCTATCTGAAAGGTGAAAATAAAACAGTCATATATTTTACTCAGTTCTTTCCTATAATTCTGATTCCCTTATTGATTTTGATGTTAGTAGGCATTGTACGTCGATTTTCGGATTACGGAGTCACCATTAACAGATTGTTGATACTCATTCTTAATCTTTGGTTTTTTGCGATGTGCATTTATCTGTTTATCAGCCATTCGCGTCAACCCAAATGGATACTGATTTCTTTTTCAGTCATTGCTTTACTGGCGGCAATCGGTCCGTGGAGTGTTATAAATGTCACAAAAAACAAATTGAAAAGCGAGTTTTCTGAGCTACTGCAAGAAGCCCATTGGACAAACTCAGCGGGTGATAAAATTATCACTTTAGAAAAGAAAAAACAAGAGCGAATTTATGCAACTGGTTCCTATTTACAAAAATATTACGGCATTGAATCAATTCGCCCAATGTTCAGTTCTTTAGGTCAGAAAGCAAACATAAACGATCTAACAAAAGCTTTGGGCATTAAGAACCTCCCATCTTCAGAAAACAATTTCATTTCTATCAATAATTTAGAAACCAGCTTTGACTTTGATGTAAGTGGTTACAAAAAAGCTATTTGGCTGAGTGAGCAACATAATACTGAAGCAATTTATAAAACAGATCAGTTAAACATTTCGTTGGAAAATGAAACTCTTAAGATAATCAGAGAAGGCAACACAACAGAGATCTCACTCTTGCCCGTGATGAAAAAAGTAGAATCGAGTAAACAGACTTTCCAAAATTCACAAGATGCAACCATAGAACAAGGGGATTATAAACTTATTATAATTCATTTGAATGGACGAATATATCTGGATGGTTCTTTTGGGCTTAACAATTTTGGAGGATGGCTTTTAATAAAATAGACAAGTTGTTGAATTGCAAAGTAGAGGATGTGTATAAAAAAACATGTTGAAGATATATTAAAACAAAAAAGTTCAAACAATGATTAATTTGTTTGAACTTTTTATTGCGGAAAGAGGTCCTATCACCTTTTATATCAAACAACATCACAGATATGCGACATCCTGTTAATCACCAAGCTATTAGAAAAGCATGATAAAACTAAATATCTCTTAAGTCTTTACGTATCTAAATTTGGGGGTGTAGATTTTTAAAGACACCCGGATATGAATATTAAAAGGAACATCATTTTTGCATTGGAAAGCCGCAAAAAAACGGTGCACCAATCACAGAGAACGTACCCATCTATATGCGTGTAGTTTTTGCCAGCCAATGCATCGAATTTACCACTGGCTACCGCATCGATGCGGCTAAATGGGATGCCGACAAACAACGGGTAAAAAACGGATGCACCAATAAGTTGAAACAATGCAAATGTAGAACCTTTTAAATTGTTCAAATTGAAAATTTTGATATTAAAACTTTCGATTTAGAACTAAAGGTAGGAACGCTATGCGTCCTTTGGCATTTAGAATAAAAGAAATCGAAACGGTATAGATAGCCCCTAATAACAATCTTTCAGCAGATGAATTTATATCATTTATTTAAATTTGTAATCGGATGTTCATACAACTTTATTATAGAATCCATTTTGTTGCCATTAAGAAATTCATGAGCCTCAGGATCGAACGCAGAGTGTTCTTCCGGATACTTCTGTGCAATACCTTTTGTTCCGCCTACCAGGATATTCCGGCTATAAGGCCGTGGATTAGTAACATCTTGCTGAATCATAATAGTTTTTCCCTTCACTGTTTTATTAGGGTTTTACTCATGTCTCCATGCTTATAATTTACTTTAGCTCCCGGGAGGAATAAGATGTGGTAAACAGCTCCGTTAGCTCTGTTGCCCAGACCAATAATTGCAACTCGGACGCTTTAATAGGTTCACAACGTAACTCAATGACATCCCTCTGTCCAGCCGGACGTTTGGTGGTTCCCACTTTAAGTGGACCGCTGGTTGTGTTTTGTGCAACAGCTGAAGCTGCAAACATTAACACAATCATCAAAAATCTCAATGTTTTAATCTTTGCTCGCTTTTTTAAATTATTTATGTTTGTTAATAGTAAAGTGCAAATCGATAATCGCCCCAGGTAATTGTAGGTTGTGATTTAATGCGTTAACAAATAAAATAATCGACCCTCAGTATAACAATCGACAAATATATAATTTTTATTTTACATTTTAATCAACAAACATTTCTGTTAAGAAATTATCAATCTAAATACGGTGGCGATTAATTTAAAGCGGGATCGTTCAACTAAAATTGAGTATATTTGCAGTCATAACAAGTATTATCATGATTAAATTAGTAATATTCGATCTCGACGGAACCCTACTTGACACATTAGCCGATTTGGCAAACAGCACAAATTATGCTTTAAACAAATGCGGGTTTCCTATACACTCTACAGCGGATTACAAAGAATTTGTTGGGAACGGAATAAACAATTTATTTGAAAGAGCTTTACCTGAAGGGGAGAAAACGGAAGCTTACATTTCACGAATTCGTGAAAAGTTCTTACCTCATTACAGTAGAAACAACAATAGGTATAGCAAACCCTATCCAGGTATTCCGGAGTTATTGGCAGCTCTTTCAAGCAAAGGATTCATGCTTGCTGTAGCCTCTAATAAATATCAACAAGCCACAGACAAATTAGTCAAATACTTTTTCCCGGAGGTTTCCTTTATTGCTATATTAGGACAAAGAGATGGTATTCCAGCCAAACCAGATCCAACCATAGTCAATGATATCCTTTCGGTGGCTGGCGTAAAAAAAGAAGAAGCACTTTATATTGGGGATTCCGGTGTGGATATGCAAACGATAAAGAATAGTAACGTATGTGGTGTTGGAGTAACATGGGGTTTTCGCCCACGCCAGGAACTTGAAAAATATAATCCTGACTATATTATTGATAAAGCAGAAGAAGTACTCGGTATAGTAGAAGTCTTGTGATTGGTTTATGATTATTAGACAAAGTCATTCCGCTTTAGCCTTTTCAATTTCATAGATTTTGACATATTAATTCTGTATTCCTGCAACCCCATCCTTTTTATTAGTGAGGCTACAGGAAACAGAAAAACTATCCATTAATATTCATATTGTACTGCAGAAAACAGTAACCAGGCCAACTAGACCTGAAAGTTGAAGCTTGCTTTCTGCTTTATAAGGATTTACAAGACACCATGTTTTTCGTTGGTCTTCGGGTAGCTTTTAATCACCGATCAACCGGTTTACCCAGGTATTTACTACAGAGATTTCCACTGTATTCTTTCCTTTTCTTATAGCCTTGGAAATGTCTACTCTCCATGGAGCTGTCCAAACTCCGCCAACACATATGCCATTCACTTTCACTTTTGCCATGGCTGTAAGTTTTCCTAAATCCAGGTACATAGATTTTCCAATCGGAGCAACAGACAAATTAAATTCATTTTTATAGACAGGTGTGCCCGAATAATATTTAATGCTGTCATTCAAAAAAGTAGTCCAATCATACAAAGTTGACATTTGAACCGGATTAACAGGTTCTCTTTATTTTGCATCAAACTAAACCGTCCATGGAGTTGTAATACTACATACCATGAGCTCTTTGGGATAATTTTTATCTACCCCTCCATCAAATGGTTTATTGGTTTATTTTCTGAAAACAACAAACTCACTTTCATACGGAGAAAGTTTCATTGGAATTTTTGTAAAACCATCAGATTGAATAAAACATTTCAATTCACGATGCTTTCCATCTATCACATTCCACAACTCAGGCGCTTTACCCGTTACTTAACTCAGGATTAACAGTAATTGTCTGACCTGATTGATTGGATAAGAAATAGATATCACCCTCTGTTAATGTTCGATGTATAAACAATACAGGATCGTTGGCTTCAACTTTTAAATCTGGCTTTATTATCAGCAGATCAAATGTTTCCTGCATACTCATTCCTGATAATATCATTCCTTTTCCCCGTTTCCCCTGTTCTACGTTTGTACCATCAACATCGCCCCATAAAAGTGCCGACTGTTCAAGAACGTCTTTGTCACAATTCGGGTAGTTCAGCATACTCGGAGATTGTTTCGGAGCAGGACCAAAAACAATCGCTCCTTCATTTACTAAACTTGAGATTTTACGAAGAAGTTAGGGTCTCATTGTTTCGAGTTTGGGTAAAACCAATACCCGATACTTCATTCCATCAGGTAAAACCAAATAACCATTCTTTACTTTCGCTCTGTTTAAGATGACTTCGTTGTTTATATAATCGAAAGAATATCCTTTGGGTAAAGTCGGATCACCAATACCTGTCATCTTTGGAGTATCTATGAAATTAGCCGCATTAGCAACATATTTACCTTGCTGCAGTATAAGATTACACCGTTTCATATAATCAATAAAAAAGGTCGAGGTCATTAACCAGGTATTATGCCGGTTAAATTCATTTCCAAATTCTGCATTCACACCCGGGAGCTTGTCATCGTACGACTGTCCTATATAAACATGAAGTAAGGTATTGTTTATTCCTTCTGTAAAAAAGCGATTTCCACGTTGCTTCATATTTTCCGGATAGAGTGAGAATGCAGGACCTCCACATGTAAACGATTCCGTCGATACCTTCTGTTTCCCGTAGATGTGAGCAGAAGAAGATGCCGCCCTGTTTTCTATATTACCTAAATCTCCCTCACTCCAAAACTCACCCACAACTTCATCAGATTGACCTCCATATTGTAAAAACTCATCAGAAAATCCCCAGTGTCCATACGGTTCCAACCAGGTTTTCAATCCATTCTTATTGCAAATGTACCGTAATCCTCCAACATAATCGTAAGCAACCTTATCGGCAATCAATCTTCTCAAATCCCAGAGAAACCGGTCAGAAAGGTCTCTACTGCCTACAACATTTCCATTAAATACAGGAATATAAGGAACCAGACTATATCCATATTTTGTTTGAATTCATCAGCAAATCAATCAATCCAGTTTTGTCCGCCTGTTTCATAACTATCCTCTACAGCTAATTTCAATGTCTTTCTGTCCTGAGAAGGAATACATTTCATTATTTTTCCAAGAAAGCATCAAAATGGGCTTCGATATGTTTTTTGCTCATCTTATCAGTTTCCAATCCTGTTCCTTCTGAGCAATAACCAGATGAGATCTTGGTTTATCTGCTGTTATGTAAGGTTCAAAAATAGACCAGGAAGTTCTTAAGCAGATTCCTATAGTGTTTTCTCCGGGTTGAATCAGTTCTGCTATATCATAAGCAATGTATCTGGCACGGGTTGTATAGTCGGTTACACAAGGAGCGAGAACTTCTTCTCCTACCTTTTTCCCGTTAACATACAACTCATGATATCCGACGGAGGCTAAATACAGGACCAGTTGGGCTGGCTTGTCTTTAAAATGAACTATTTTACGGAACCATGGATCAGAAATATTGCAATCCGATTGTTGCGGATCTTAAACTTCGCCTGAACCAATCCATTTTGCAGTCCAGTACGACGAATGAAATAGTCCGGTGGACTAGTACGATGTACCGCTCCAGCCGGATTTGCGTTTTTTTCATCTTTCACTTGAACCTTCCAATAATAGGTCCGTCGGACTCAAAGTGGTTTTCCCTTATAAACGATATGCAAAGACTCACTGAACCTAATCCATCCGGTCGACCACATATCTCCGGTATTTTTATCCAATTCTTGCTTCGTCTTGGCGACTAATATGCGGTACTCAGTTTGCTTTAAGCCATGTGCATTCCCATCATTTGCAGAAAGTGTCCAACTAAAACGGAGATGCGGTTCATCCAATCTGGACGGATTGGACAAATACTCGCATTTCATGTCCTGGACAGTCAGACTACATCCGGCTTGGACTTTGGTGCAAAAACAAAATAATGCTGCGACGAAAACAACATATTTTATTTTTTTCAGATATTTCATTTGAATCGTTTTCAGTTTTGCCTGATGTATTTATTAGAATGCCGTACGATAAATTTCTTCAATTTCAGAGACAGATGTCTGACGAGGGTTTCCTCCTGTACAAACATCATTGAAAGCTGCGACAGCCAAATTGGGGATATCTTCCATTTTTACCCCGATTTCATTTAATCTCTGTGGAATATTGATACTCATAGACAAATCCTTAACCACTTTGATCGCAGCACTGACTCCTTCTTCAACACTCATATTTTCTGTATTGGCGACACCCATTGCACGGGCGATATCCTTATATTTCGGAGCAGCCGGTGATTGAGCATTGTATTCCATCACATAAGGAAGAAGCAACGCATTGGCGACACCGTGAGGAGTATCATAAAATGCGCCGAGAGGGTGAGCCATCGAATGAACTATACCCAGTCCCACATTGGAAAAGCCCATTCCGGCAACATACTGTGCCATAGCCATTCCTTCTCTTGCTTCCTGATTTTTAGGTTCCTCTACTGCTTTTTTGAGATACTTATGTATCAGTTCTATCGCTTTAAACTCGAACATATCCGACATTTCCCATGCTCCCGGAGTAATATAAGATTCTATGGCATGAGTAAGAGCATCCATACCGGTCGCTGCAGTAAGTCCCTTCGGCATGGAATACATAAGTTCCGGGTCAACAATAGCCACAGCGGGAATATCATTCGGATCCACGCAAACCATCTTTTTTCTGGCCTCTTCATCAGTAATCACATAGTTGATGGTAACCTCTGCTGCAGTACCTGCTGTTGTTGGCAATGCAATTACTGTAACAGATTTATTTTTAGTATCGGCAACGCCCTCCAGTGATTTTATATCAGCATATTCAGGATTGTTAATAACGATGCTGATCCCCTTTGCTGTATCAATAACCGAACCTCCGCCTAAAGCCACAATAAAATCCGCACCAGATTTTTTAAAGGCAGCTACTCCGTTCTGTACATTCGAAATGGTAGGATTTGCTTTTACATCATTATAGTATTCGAACGGAATATTGGCATTTCTGAGAACAGCTTCGACTTCAGCTGCAACACCAAATTTGATCAAGTCTTTATCCGTTACAAACAAAGCTTTTATTAAACCCCGACGTTTAACTTCTGTTGTAATTTCAACTCTTGAACCAGCTCCATGGTAGGACGTTTCATTTAAAATAATACGTTTAGTCATAATTTTTTATGGTTTTTAAATATGAATTCTATACATCATTGCCTTCGACTAAAGGCAATCTGTTATCGCTATTTTAGGATTAAAAAGGCATAGCTAACTTCAAATTTTGCAAAATAAGGCAGAATCATTTCCAATATTACCTTATAAGAAGCCGGCTATTTGCACCAATACCATCCCTTTCGATTTAACTATAAAGCAGATAAATCGAGAACGCAAAATTATCTAATAAAATTTCAAAATAGTTTATGAAAGTGATTTTAAAACTTTAAATTTTGACACGAATTACATTGATGCAAAAAAGTTAAGGCATCATGAATAAAAGAGGCTATTTTATTTTCTCATCGCACAATTAAACACAATCTTATTTTTTGCGGAGGGGATTAATCTGAACACAACATTACCCTTTTTCTTGGGAGATGAAATCGTACCTTCATCACATCGAATAAGGTAATTAAAATTATTGAACCGGGCTTTTATCAGATTGTTATTAATTGAAACAAAAGGCAATTCGGCTTTAGGATTAGTACGCAACTCCAAGGCCCAGGTATACTTTTTGTTCGGATTGGTAGTTTTAATTTCAAAATGATTTTCATAGAACAAAGCAATAAAGGTCGTATTTAATGATTTCTCGGTCCATTCTACTTTCAATATATTATTCGGTAAATTCACAACAACAGGATCACCGCATAAAACTTCCGAAGATTTTCCGTTTTGATCAATTTCAATCAGGTAAAGTCCAGCAATATCATTGGCTGTACTCCATTCAAAACCGTCTACAACCGGTAAGGTTTTAAAAACACATTGAGTGGAAGTACCTGCTTTTTTCAGATATGTGGATTCCATCTTTTCATCAAAGAAATGAATATCCCTGAATCTGAACGAATTATTTTTCCACAATAAATTGGCACGATAGTAGCGGCTATTATACCATACGGTTTTATTTCCTTCGTTTCTGTAATCATTCAAAGCGGTTACGGCAGTCGGAGGAGTGACAGGGAACCGTTTTTTAAACCATTTCGAAGTTGTTTCCAGTGTTTCGAGACGGATCGTTCCTTTTTTTCTGAGTGAATCAAGAATCGGAATCTGCAATTGCAGACCATCTTTCATGCGCGGCCAGGTAAAAGAATTTTCTTGTCCAGTTTGTGCATAAGACAAATTCAAGGCCGGAGAAACAAAAGTAGACTGGAAATAGTAATTCACCCAGCCACGGTCAGCCCCTTTCCCCGGAAAAACAGGTTCCAGAGTTTCGACCCCTTGTACATCTGATCCCAGTCCGGAATCATATTGATAAATCGGATCACTGCCCAACATGCGAAAAACAGGAACGGGTATTTGCATCTTTGAATGCTGAGCCGGCATATAAGCATTTTTCCGGCTTGGATAATAAGCATTATTCCAATATCCACCCCAAAGCGTGTACCCATCGGTACCTATCTGATCCCTGCAATTACAAGAACCAACAATATGATATTTTTCATACATATACGCCAAGGTATGGGCATCAATAAACCATGACCCTACTGTCGCCGGATATTTTCCAAAGATTGATTTGAATTTCTCCATATAAGCATCAACCAGCTTTTCCCGTTCAGCGGGAGAGTATCCCGTAGCAAAACCAACATTTGCATGCCAATCCCAGGAATACTGTCCTCTCCACTTCAGTCCGGCAGCCTCTACATGCGGCTGCGTAATTTCCCACCAAGCTCCTACTTCTATTTTCTTTTCCACACTATCCTTGAGTAAGGATTGATATTTTGGATTAATCAACGCATCGTATTGGAGGAGAAAAGTTCCCGGCATGTCATACTTAATCAGCAACCGGTATTGCTGTACAACCGTATTATACAATACATCTTCTGTAATAGCTTCGATGCGTGGCTCCGATTGCCGGATGAAATTAATTATATTAACTACTCTTGCAGGTGAATTCTTATCATTATTTTGAGTTTGAATTAGTTTGGAAGCACAAGGTTCAACAAACAAAATCACCAATAATACAAAAACAAAAAAAATACGATTCATATCTTTCTTTTTTAACAGAGAATTCAACTTGCAACTGCAACTGAATACTTGTTAGTTAATAATAAATTAAATTTCTCGTTTGGTGTAAGGTATCCGAGTCTTTTCCTGGGTCTGTTGTTGAGTTTGTTTTCGACCCACCTGACAAATCTGTCGGTTATCTCACTGAAGTCCG
This sequence comes from Bacteroidales bacterium UBA5287, assembly GCA_002411345.1. Classification (GTDB taxonomy): domain Bacteria; phylum Bacteroidota; class Bacteroidia; order Bacteroidales; family Dysgonomonadaceae; genus UBA5287. Next base: position 20,307 of record DHSL01000009.1, read on the forward strand.
TTCCTTTTGGGATGTACTGTCGGAAATACCGTATGTTTTCTCATTTACACCACGTTCCCAAGAGCGATAAGGTTTGCAAAAATAGAAAGAAATTTCCAATTCCTTTGCTATTTCCTGATGTTTTGCAAATTCTCTTCCATTGTCTGCCGTTATTGTATGTATCAAGTCCTTAACGGACCGTAATGCTTCGATAGTCCTCAATGCTAGCGAGGCGGCATCTTTCCCCGACAGTTTACGGATCCAAACTTTGGAAGTCACCCAATCATTAATAGTGACAAGGGCTCCCTTATAGTTACGGTCTATTAGTTTATCTATTATGCAATTGTTATTTGAAAAAAAACGAGAATCAAGACAAAACTTAACGAATAAGAAGCTTAGTTCTCGTTAAAACTAAACTCAAAAGCACTACTATGTTCATCGCACAAAACTTAAGTATTGAATGATGAACACAGTTGTGTTGAGTAACAAACACAGTTGTGTTGAAATCAATTCAGCATTATTACCGATGGATCATTAGAGCAACAATCCCTCTATCATTTTCTTCATTATTCCGTTCCAGGATAGCTAGTAACTTTATCTTTCAATATACCTTTTGTGTCATAAAACAAATAAGTCGGTATTGAATCAAAGCCAAGATTATCCATTACATATTCACATTCTTCCTGAGTCAGGTAATAATGTTCTCCTCCGATTATTTTGATTTTCTCTTCCCCTAAAGCTTTGGGAGAAGAAATATTCGCTATATATACAAAAACTATGTCTTTGTTTTCATTGTACTTTTGACTTCTCTGATGTCTTTCATTGCGGCCATACAAGGTCCGCACCAGGTAGCCCAAAAGTCGACAAGAACCGCTTTCCCTTTGTACTTGGATAAATCGCATTCATCAGGGCTTCTTTGGGTAATGCAGGGGTGATATCAATGATAGTTGGGATTTGCTTTTTTCTTCACTTAATTTAATGATATCTTCATTCTATTTCAAGAGAATTTTTGCAATTTCTTCATTTTTAAAATAGCCTCTGATATTCTCTTTTTGCTTCTCCGACAAAGGCTTTAGCTCATTAATAAATTGCTTGGCATAAGCATTGACTGCCAACAGTTCATAGAATATTCCGGTATCCGAACCAATCAAATCGGTCATAATTGTTTTTACTTGTTTTTGCCAATCTTGAATAGGCGTATTTTTGATTACAGAAATATTTAATGTCTTATTTGAAAGTATAGTTTGCAACACCTCGGCATAGGTGCCGTTGTATAGATATTGAGGATCACTTAAATTAAAATATTAAAGAAAAGCATAGTAGGATCTGACTGGTTCGTGCGGAGTAGAATTGTCACGGTCTTTTCATCATTATTTCTGATGTAATCTCTTTTCAAACAGCCTTTATAATCGAAAAAGCGTAAGTTAAGATAAATAAGTTTGAATAACTTTTCCCGTTTTTCGATATTATTGAATCATTATTCGCAATATTCAGTTTTCTTTCCAAACTTTTTATTTCATATGGAATAAAATCTTCAATTAGCATGTTATAACGGGGTATACGTTCAGGGGATTGGTGGTCTATCATTTTTCCCATTATGTCTACAAGATTTATCACATCATCGGAAGTTAATTCCTTCCTATTTACCATATCCACCTTTGTACTATCGGATTCATTATGTGTTATTTCCAATTTTGTTTCTCCGTTAGCTGCCAAAGCGACCTTAATCGCATGATCGAATAGATCTGAACCAATGATGCCAATTGTTGTATTAGATTCAATCGGAACCTCAAAATGGAAGTGACCATCTTCGCTCAAGTGAGTTTTGAACATACCTACTTCCGCTGTTACCGGATTGGGCACAGTCAGAGTCAGGATCGGTACTTCTTCCCCCTCTTTAAAATGAAAATTAGTAACTTAACCAGTCTATTGTGCTATTCCTGCCTGGATTTTAGGATCGGGTAATCGGTCATTGTTCCCATATACAGGAGATAGCAGAAATAAACAAATAACAACAAGGAAATTTGTTTTCGAACATATTTTATTCTTTTTCATAAAATGTATTTGTTAATTTGGGAACGAAGTTGTGCAAAAAAACAATGCAAGGTTGTGACAAATATTATATGTATAATCAGATGGTAGAAACAGGATCAATATTCCTTTCTACTATCTAACTTTGGTAAATTCTTTAATAAAGTTTTAATTTATATCTGAATAAAGGTATATGTTTGACTGTTCCTTGAACAATACTTCTAAATATATTTTCTAAAAATGGTACTATAGCAAAAGATGTAAGGGTGTCAAAGACCTATTAATTGTCGTCATAAAATCTCAAATAGGCAGCAATTTGTTATTAATATTTCAGTTATATCTATTAAGTTTACAGTGGGGTAGAATATTTAACCTGTTTTAAACTTGGTATTATTTTTCATTCAGAATTAAAGCTTTTCCCGAAACACAAATAGGCTCACTAAATTTGGATGGATTGAGAAAGAATTTCCTTTTTTTCTTTACATAAAAAAGGAAGTCCGGTAATAAAAATATTGCCGGACTTCCTTTTCAGCGGAGAGAGAGGGATTCGAACCCCCGGAAGCTCGCACTTCAACGGTTTTCAAGACCGCCGCGATCGACCACTCTGCCATCTCTCCTAAAAGTGAGTGCAAAGATATAATAATTTTTAATATGAAAAAAGCATCTGCTAAAATTATTTTTCAAATACTGTCAATAAATTGTATTACCTTTGTATAAATAAGAACTATTAGATGTTATTTACTGAACTCCCGCTATGCGATTCTCTTTTGGAGGGTTTGCAAGCAATGAATTTTACCGAAACTACTCCGATACAAGAACAAGCAATTCCTGTTATATTAGACAAGAAAGATGTTATTGCTGTTGCTCAAACAGGTACCGGAAAAACTGCAGCGTTTTTACTGCCCCTACTTAATAATCTCCAGACAGAAAAGCATGAACTTAATAAAGTGAATGCCATAATTATGGAACCTACGCGTGAATTGGCGCAACAAGTAGACCAACAAATGGAGGGTTTTTCATATTTTACTCCATTTTCGTCTGTTGCGGTGTATGGAGGGAATGATAGCGATGCATGGGATATTCAAAAACGTGGTTTACTTAAAGGCGCAGAAGTTGTTATTTCTACTCCGGGAAGACTACTTTCACATATAAACTTATATAAAATTGATTTCTCGGGTGTAAAATATTTTATACTTGATGAAGCTGACAGAATGTTAGATATGGGTTTTTATGATGACATCATGAAAATTGCGAATTTGCTTCCTAAGGACAGACAAACGATTATGTTTTCTGCCACTATGCCTCCCAAAATTCAAGAATTAGCAAAAACCATTCTTCGCAATCCAAAAGAAATTACCATTGCTGTGACTCGTCCTCCTGAAACAATTATGCAAACAGCATATGTTTGTTATGAACCTCAGAAGCTAGAGATTGTAAAACAGCTTTTCAAAGAAAAGAAGCCCAATAAGGTAATTTTGTTTTCCGGCTCGAAGCAGAAAGTAAAAGATATTTCCAAAACTCTTAAAAGGATGGGATTATCAGCAGGCGAAATGCACTCCGATTTGGACCAGGCTCAACGTGAACATGTAATGCATGAATTTAGGAATGAACGTATTGACATTTTGGTTGCCACAGACATTGTTGCCCGTGGAATTGATATTGATGACATATCGTTAGTTATAAATTTTGATGTTCCCTATGATGTAGAGGATTATGTTCACAGGATTGGTAGAACAGCAAGAGGCGGTGATAGTGGAATGGCTATAACATTTATATCACCACAAGAACAATACCGTTTTTCTCTAATAGAAAAGTTTCTTCAGAAGGTTATTTATAAAATACCTGTTCCTATAGAATTAGGAGCAACACCCGAATACAATCCTGAGCGTGAAAAAAAAAATAACAAGAAGCAAGGAAACAAAGGAAAACGAAAGATGAGTATGGGCAGCAAATCCGATAAAAAGCTATCGAACAAGAAGCAAAAAGATCCGGATAATAAACCACATAAATTGCGAAGCCGGTCTAATGAAAATTAAACCGGCCTCTGACAGAACACTTACATTATCTGTAAATTATTCCGTTTTCTGTATTTGCTCAACGATTTCCATGCCACGTATAATGGCTTCTTCATTTGCAGGCAAAAGTTTATGATGACGTTCTGGAAGAGATTTCTTTAGTCCCTCCATAACATTTTCTAATTTAACCATAGGAGAAATCTTTAACAATCCACCTAAAATAATCATATTAAAAACTTTAGGGTTATTCATTTTCACAGATTCGTCCATTGCATTCACCTTATAAACATTTATATCTTTTCTTGTTGGTAAGTGATGAATTCCATATCCGTCAAAAATTAGAGATCCTCCAGGTTTAACTCTATTTTCAAATTTGTCCATAGAAGGCTGATTGAGCACAATTACAACATCAAATTTATCAACTATAGGTGAACTGATAGGATCATCGCTCACAACCACTGTGACATTTGCTGTTCCTCCACGTTGTTCCGGTCCATAGGCAGGAAACCATGAGACTTCTTTGTCTTCCATTATTCCAGAATAGGCAAGAATCTTACCCATTGATAACACACCCTGACCTCCAAAACCAGCTATAACAATTTCTTGTAACATTATTCTCTTCTTTTAAATGTTTTTCAAATCTCCAATGGGATAAACTTTAAACATATTTTCCTCCATCCAACTGTTTGCATCCACTGGGGTCATTTTCCATCCAGCATTACAAGTTGAAACAATTTCAACAATCGAAGTGCCTTTTCCGGCCATTGAGTTTTCGAATGCTAATCTAATGTATCTTTTAGCTTTTTTAACTGCAGCGGCTGTATGAACACTTTGGCGTGAAGCCAAACATACTCCGTCGAGTAAAGCTAAAATATCTAATATTTTCAATGGATTTCCCATAGTTTGTACATCACGCCCATCTGGAGAAGTAGATGTTACCATATTATCCAGAGTAGTTGGAGCCATCTGACCTCCGGTCATTCCATATATTCCATTATTGATAAATATAATGGCAATGTTTTCTCCTCTATTGCAAGCATGAATTGTTTCTGCCGTTCCAATAGCTGCAAGATCTCCATCTCCTTGGTATGTAAAAACCATTTTATCAGGACTCATTCTTTTTGCTGCTGTTGCTAAAGCAGGAGCTCTACCGTGTGCTGCTTCCATCCAGTCAATATCCAGATAATTATAGGCAAATACAGCACAACCTACTGGTGCTACACCAATTGTAGAATCTTGAATATTCATTTCATCAATAACTTCTGCAACAAGTTTATGAACAACACCATGAGAACATCCCGGACAATAATGCATGTGATTATCGTTCATCAAAACTGGTTTCTGATAAACCAAATTTTCAGGACTTACTATATCACTTTTATTCATTTTAGTTAGTTTTTTTCTTTGTAAACCGAAATAATATATAGCACAGAATGGTTAATCCTCCAAGAATCCAAGTCAATTTGAGATTACGCTCTGAGACGTAAAAGACAATGATTGTTGCAATCGCTCCAACAGCGAAAAGAACTAAAAACAATTTACGTAATTTTGGATCCATATCAGGAGTTTATCACTTTTTCTATTAAAGCTTCTAGTGTCGCTTCAGGTGTGGGCACCATTCCACCTAACCGGCCATAGTGTTCTACTTTTACTTTCCCGTTAACTGCTAAACGAACATCTTCAATCATTTGACCAGCATTCATTTCAACAGTAAGAATTCCTTTTACCTGATCTGCATATTTATTAATAATATCACTAGGAAATGGCCATAAAGTTATTGGACGCAACAATCCTACTTTATATCCTTGTTTTCTGGCCAGTTCAATTACCTTGAGACAAATTCTAGCAGTTGAACCAAAAGCAACTAATAGGTAATCTGCATCTTCACACATTATTTCATCATACCTAACTTCGTTCTTTTCAATTTCACGATATTTGGCTTGAATCCTCAAATTGTTTTCTTCCATTTTTACAGGATCCAATTCCAATGAAGTAATAATGTTTGGTTTTCTTTCAGGTGTTTTACCAAGTGTTGCCCATGGGCATTGTTCTCTAATTTCCTGTTCTGTTCTTCGACGTTGTGGCGCAGGCAGTTTTACCTTTTCCATCATTTGACCGATTACACCATCAGACAAAATCATTGCAGGATTACGGTATTTAAATGCCAGTTCAAAACCTAGAGATACAAAATCCGCCATTTCTTGTACTGAATTCGGCGCGAGTGTAATCAATTTATAATCACCATGTCCTCCACCTTTAACAGTCTGAAAATAATCAGCTTGAGATGGTTGTATTGTTCCTAATCCAGGACCTCCTCTTTGTACATTTACTAATAAGCACGGTAATTCAGCACCTGCAAGATAGGATATCCCTTCTTGTTTTAGACTTATTCCTGTACTTGATGAAGATGTCATTGAGTATTTTCCACATGCAGCTCCTCCATATACCATATTAATAGCAGCTACTTCACTTTCAGCCTGTAAAACCACCATTCCGGTAGTTTTCCATGGTGCTGCGGCCATTAAAGTCTCAATAATTTCTGATTGAGGAGTAATGGGATATCCGAAATACCCATCAACACCATAATTGACTGCAGCATAAGCTATTGCCTCATTCCCTTTAAGCAGAGATATTTCTTCTGACATAATATTTTCTTTTATTAATGTGATTGTACAGAATATTTTTCAATCTTACTATCCAAGTTTTTTCTTGTAAACAGTTAAACATCCATCGGGACATACTGTTCCGCAATTTGCACAGCCAATACAATCATCTGGATTTTTCATATATACGAAGTGATACCCTCTATCATTCACTTCACGTGGTTGAAGTTCTAATACATTTGTTGGACAAGCAACCACACATAAATTACAACCTTTGCAACGTTGTGTGTTTACTTCTACATATCCTATTACTTTTGCCATTCCTAAATAAGGATTAATTGATAATACACAAATATAAGTAGAGTTTTATATTGAATCAAATTTGTAATGTTAATATTTATTCAATTAAATTAGAAACAAGAAGGTCTGGAAAATTGAATTTACAACATATTTAGGTGATTTTCTTATAATTAGAAAGACATAAAGGCAATTTTATACTATTCTATTACAAAACAATGAGCCATTGAAAAAATCTATTATTTTGAATAATAACGAATAAATAATCGATTACCAAACAGAATCGACATCTTTATATGGTGATTTAAGTAATTATATTTTACTTATCAATTGAGTTCATAAAGTATGAGAGTATATACTTTTACTTAATTTAATATAAAGCTCTTTTATTGCGTCGTCTTTTAATAAACTTATGTGTTTCTGAATAACATTTTCATCGAAACGAACAGCTGGGCCAGTTTGAGCTAATTGAGGCGAAAGCTCCATTACTTTATTTGCAGTTTCGTTGATAAGCGGTTTTAGTACATCAAAACTAAGACCTTGATCTTTTAAAATATCTGAAGCCAATACATACATATGATTTGTAAAATTACATGCAAAAACTGCAGCCAAATGAAGATATTTTCTGTTATCGCTTGACAAAAATTGAAAATGACCAGAAACACTTTTTGCAATTTCTTCCAAACACTCAGATGCTATACTATCATTTGCTTCAATAAAAACAGGGATTTGATAAAAATCAATCTTCCTGTTTTTATTAAATGTCTGTAAAGGATAAAAAACACCATAGTTTTCTTTTCGTCCATCAAACACATTCATAGAAATTGCTCCGGCAGTGTGAGCTAAAACACCATTTGTTGGAGGAAGGTTTTGGATAAGTTGACCAAGAATATCATCTTTTACTGAAAATAAATATAAATCAGCATCTTGATAAATATGTTTTATATCATTCGTGTATTCTGCTCCTAATTTTTCAGCTAATAGTTTTGCATTTTCAATTGACTGACTGAATACTTGTATAATTGAATGACCTACTTCTTTTAGGCATAATGATAATTGAGTAGCCAAATTACCTGATCCGATAAATATTATTTTCATTTACATAATTGGTTTAATTATTCTGAATCATTTGAACCTAGTTCATATTTACCAATATGCATTTTTTCCCATAACAATGAATCAACATCATGTGGAGAACGAGGTTTTTGACTCTTTCCGAATGAAACAATACTTAATACTTCCAATGGCATTGGTATATTTAGTAAATCATTTAAATGCTCTCCCGAAGTGATCGTTTCAGAAAAATTTCGATTCCTTACTTGCACCCAACAACTTTTTATCCCAATATCTTCTGCTTGCATTTGCATTGCAAATGATGCAATTGATGCATCTTCAATCCAAACGTCACTCAACAATGGATTCCCTATCACTACTATTGCCAATGCTGCATTTGCAATAAATTTTCCACTCTCTGGTTTACACATTGAGAGTTTTTGAAGCATCTCTTTCTCTTCAATTATTATGAATTCCCAAGAGTGACTATTTTTAGAAGTTGGCGACAATAATGCTGCTTGTAAAATCAATTCAGTTTCTTCTGGCGACAAAAGTTCTTCAGAATATTTACGAACACTTCTTCTACTAATCAACAAATTTGCTATATGACTCATTTTTAATCTCTTTAATAAATAAACAATAAAACACAATGACTAATCGGAAGAATCATCGATTAAAAGATATGTAAAAAATCCTATTACAGCTGCCGCTCCAAGAATTATCGACCATTTTGGAAGCTTCTTTTTATTACATGATTTACCTTCGGATTTGTTTTTTACCGGTGTTACAGAATTCAAGATCTTATTGTCAATCAATTTAGCTTTTTCTTCATCATTTACCTTATGTAGCTCGGATATAACTAAATCTTCTTTTTCAAGTAATTCAATATCCCTTTCAAAATCTGTCTGCATTGGCAAATCAAGATCAATTCCTTCTGCGAGTAATGTTTTCTCAAATTGAGCAAAGGGTTTGTTTACTAGATTACTCAACACTGGATCAGATATAAAACTGACGTTATATTCTGAATGAATTTCTTTATTATTATAAGTTCTATCATTAGGGTTTAATTGAATCTTTGTTAGTTTAAACGTTCCGAAATTATTTATTTTAATAGATTCGTCTATTGAAAGCGATTCAAATATTATTTCGAACAATTTATTTACAAAAGCCTCTGATTCCTCATTTGAAATATGGACTTTTGAGGCAATAAGATTTGCAATCTCTGAAAGAGTTAAATTATTCATAGTCATCTCCTTTCACTAATCTATTATTCAACATTATGTCGGGAATAAAAACCGCAACAACTTCTGGTGGAACAAGATAACGCGCTTGCGTGATTGGGTCTAATGAAATGTGTTCTTCATTTTTTAAAGTTTCAAAAACTCCGACACCATCGATTGAAATCTGAATATTATTGACTAATTGCTCATTCATTACTGTAACCATTGACTCCAGAACTTCAGTAGCTTTTGCATGATCCCAATCGAGTCTTTCCGCAAGCTTATCAATTAATTCTTCGTGTGTCATATTACTCCATATTTATCTTTTTATCTATATCTAATAATCAGCTAATGGTTATTTAGTACAATAGAACGTTGATTCAAAATTATTCAATTGAAGCTTCTAAATCAAAAGGAAGAGCATTAATAATCTTTGCATTATAAAACTCACCGATAGATAATTGTTTGCTTTTATTGATTAAAACCTCTCCATCCACTTCAGGTGAATCAAATTCAGTTCTACCTATATAATATTCAGGATCTTCTCTATCGATAACAACTTTAAGACTTTTACCAACTTTCAAATCATTAATAGACAACGAAATATTTTCCTGAATATCCATCAACTCATTCATCCGTTGTTGTTTTACTTTAGCTGGTACATTATCTGAGTAATTTTTATCACTATAAGTTCCTTCTTCATGTGAATAAGGAAATGCACCCAGACGCTCAAATTTGGTTTGCTTTACAAAATCAATCAATTCCTCAAAATCTTGTTCAGTTTCATCAGGATGTCCAACCATCAAAGTTGTTCTTAGATGAATTTCTGGAACTTCTTCTCTAAATTTCGTTATTAAATCGATGGTTTCTTGTTTAGTAATATTTCGTCTCATTTTCGTCAACATATGATCACTAACATGCTGTAAAGCGATATCCAAATAATTACAAACATTTGTTCGCTCTCGCATTACTCGCAATAGATCATTGGGAAAATGTGCCGGATAAGCATAATGTAAACGAATCCATTCTACTCCAGGAACATCGGATACATGTTCAACCAATTCAGGTAATTTCATCGATTTATATAAATCCAATCCATAGTATGTCAAGTCTTGAGCTATAAATTGAAATTCTTTTACACCATTAGCAACCAAATTACGTACTTCGCATACTATATCCTCAATACTACGTGATCTATATTTTCCTGTAATCAAAGGAATTGAACAGTAAGAGCAAGTTCTGTCGCATCCTTCTGCTATTTTTAAATATGCATAATGAGATGGTGTTGATAAAGATCGTTCAAATTCCAAATCCTTATAATAGGATTTACCTAAGTCTGACATCAAGTTTTTCCAGCCAAATTTACCATAAAACTTGTCCACTTCAGGGATTTCTTCATTTAATTCACGCATATATCGCTCAGAAAGGCACCCCATAACAAAAAGCTTTTTCACTTTATTTGTTTTTTTTGCCTCTGCAAAAGCCAATATAGTATTTATAGACTCCTCCTTTGCATCATTTATAAAACCACATGTGTTTATGACCACAATGTCTCCTTGTGGAGTTTGGGGATCATGTTCCACTGTATAACCATTAGCAACAAGCTGTTTCATAAGAAGTTCAGAATCCACTAAATTCTTAGAACAACCTAAAGTAATGACATCTATTTTATTTTTCATTTAATATGTTTCAAATGTTATTTTCCAAATAAAGAATCGACAAATTCCTTACGGTTGAAAACTTGTAAATCGTTGAGACCTTCTCCCAATCCAATATATTTTACTGGAATCTTAAACTGATCAGAAATACCTATTACAACTCCACCTTTTGCTGTTCCATCTAATTTTGTGATCGCCATTGAAGTAACTTCAGTTGCAGCAGTAAATTGTTTTGCTTGTTCAAAAGCATTCTGCCCTGTCGACCCATCAAGAATCAACAGAACCTCATCAGGCTTACCGTCAACTACTTTACTCATTACATTCTTAATTTTGGAGAGCTCATTCATCAGCCCAATTTTATTATGAAGTCTACCAGCGGTATCAATAATAACCACATCTGCACCATTTGCTTTTGCAGAACTTACAGAGTCATAGGCAACAGAAGCAGGATCAGATCCCATTTTTTGTTTAATAACAGGTACACCAACTCTTTGACCCCAAATATCGAGTTGTTCAATAGCAGCAGCACGAAACGTATCAGCAGCTCCAAGATAAACTGAATATCCCTTTTCCTTAAATTGATATGCTAATTTACCAATAGTAGTAGTTTTCCCTACACCATTTACCCCAACAACCATTATAACATAAGGTTTTATTACACCTGCTGGTAAGCTAAAATCATCTAAATCTTCACTATTATTTTCAATAAGTAGATTTGCTATTTCTTCACGTAGAATAATTGAAAGTTCATCTGTTCCAATATATTTATCGCGCAATACGCGATTTTCAATCCTTTGAATGATTTTTAATGTAGTATCCACTCCAACATCAGACGTAACCAAAATCTCTTCCAGTTCATCTAATACATCATCATCAACTTTAGATTTACCGGCAACCGCATGTGACAATTTGGAAAAGAAACTTCCTTTAGTTTTTTCTAAACCTCTGTCAAGTGTTTCCTTTTTTCCTTTAGTGAATAAATCAAACAAACCCATGAATTCTTGAATTTTAACAATTAGTAAAATAACCAGTTCTCCTGGTAATGCAAAGCTACAAAATAGAAAATAAAAAACTTCCCCACGTTTTGACGCAGGGAAGCTTTTAAATATTTTTAACTAAATTATTTCGAAAAATAATCTTTTACTTGATCATTTGGAATCATTTCTTCGTGAAATGAATAAGCTCCAGTTTTGGGCGATTTAACCATTTTAATTACTTTGGTATGTGTACGCCCTATAGATGCGCTTTTATCACGGAACCCAGCGACTGCTTTCTTTGCCATATTATAATCCTATTTTTACTTTATTTCTTTATGTACTGTCATTTTCTTAAGAATCGGATTGTATTTTTTCAATTCGAGTCTTTCGGGTGTATTTTTTCTGTTCTTTGTAGTGATATATCTTGAAGTACCAGCCATACCACTTTCTTTATGTTCTGTACATTCCAGAATTACCTGAACCCTATTTCCTTTAGCTTTCTTTGCCATTTCTTATACTCTCCTATTTATTAAGCATTTAAATAACCTTTAGCTGCTGCTTTCTTCAACGCAGCATCTAATCCGATTTTATTAATCGTGCGCAATCCGGATGCTGAGACATTCAAACTAATCCAGCAATCCTCTTCAACCCAGTAGAATTTCTTTCTGAACAAATTCACGTTGAACTTACGTTTTGTCCTCACATTAGAGTGTGCAACGTTATTTCCAACCAGGGCTTTCTTTCCTGTTATTTGACAAATTTTTGACATTGTATCGTATATATTATTGTTTTTTCTTGTCGAATTAGGGCGCAAAATTAATCATATAAATTGAATATAACAAGAATTTTAGCAAAAAATCTTAGTGTAAAACACCATTAATTTCATATATTTACAATCTCTTTTCTATCTAATCAATTTGATTCTTTTTTTGTTTTAGTTTTTATAAAAGACTATACATTTATTATTTAGTTCTTTTTTTGAAAATTGAGACTTAAACTTAAATATATTTGATCAAAAAAACTTAGTGCGGCTCTTCGTAAGTTCTTTTTTAATTCCTGAGAATCTGATTGCATATTTATTGCTTCATCTGTTATCATTTCTTCTGCAGAATATGTTACTGGAAAAAACGAATTGCTCTTATTCCTATCATCTTGAAAAGTGATATCTCGAAAAACCAAAACACATCCAGCATTAGTAATTGAAGCATCGAATCGATAGTTCATCGAAATCTTCTCATTAACTTTTTGGCTATTTTCAGTAAGTAACAATTCTGTTTTAGAACTTACTGTAACACTTTGATTTTTTTCATCAAATCTTATACTTGATAATTTGGGGTTATTTGCATAGTTCTCTTTGCCCCACTTATTTAAAAGAGCATATTGTTGAATAGTAGACATTTCTTGTTCTACATGAATAAATTGTTGAAAAACTACTTTCCCATTAACAACAGGTACCTTTGTAAATACTGGTTGATTCTGTTGCTGTGAATAAGTAAAAGAAACCCATCCAACTAAAATCATTAGTAATATTATACTATAAATTCTTTTCATTATATATATGATAATTATTTTTTGAATTATTGAATTCTACATCTTAGACAACAAAAATACAAGAAAGATTAAACTAGTACAAAATTGAAGAATAAAATTACTCAATTTTATTTTATTTATCGCATAAAATCTATTACTTTTGCAAACTATTATTCAATGTAACAACTATTAAGAAGAATAACATGTCAAAAAAAGTAGAACCGGTTAAAACTACAGAAGAAAAATTTGAGGATGTTGGAGAGAAACTAGCCACATCAGAACAATTTTTTGAGAATAATCAAAAGCCAATATTGTATACGATTGCAGCAATTGTTGTTGTTATAGGTATTATTTTAGCTTACCACTATTTATATAAAATACCTCGCAATGAAAAAGCACAAGTTGCAATATTCAAAGGAGAGGGATATTTTCTTAATGGAGAAGATTCTGTCGCATTATTTGGCAATAATAATGATTATGCCGGTTTTGAATCGGTTATTAAAGAATATAAAGGTACTAAAACTGCTGACCTTGCCCATGCATATGCCGGGATTAGTTATAGTCGAATTGGCAATAATGAAAAAGCTTTAGAACATTTAAAGAAATTCAAGGGAGGCGATTTGCTAGTAACTCCTGCAATATCAGGTGCAATTGGTGATATATATATGAACTTGGGGCAAACAGAAGAAGCTATCAAACAATTCAATAAAGCAGCCAAAGATGCAGACAATGAAATGCTAAGTCCAATATATTTCAAAAAAGCAGGTCTTGCATATTTAAGTGCAAAGAACTATGATAAAACTATTGAGACATTTGAAGTAATTAAAGATAAGTATTTAAGTTCACCAGAAGGTCAAGAAGCTGACAAATATATTGAACAAGCTAAATTACTAGGTGGAAAAACCAACAAATAATGGCTACAGCTTTTCACAATCTTTCTTCCTACAATCCTGAAACTGTACCAAATGGTTCAAATTGGAAAATAGGAATTGTTATTTCTGAATGGAATTCTTCTATTACAGAGAAACTATTGGAAGGTGCTTGCAATACCTGTAAAGAATTCGGAGTGCTTGAGAATAACATCTTTATTGATTACGTTCCTGGAAGCTTTGAACTTACTTACGGTGCAAAAAATTTACTAGAAAAAACGGATGTAGATGCTGTTATAATTTTAGGATGTGTTATTCAGGGGGAAACACCACACTTTACTTTTGTATGTGAGGGAGTCACTCAAGGGATTACCACATTAAATTGTACATACAATGTTCCTGTAATTTTTGGATTATTAACAACCTCTACTCTCGAACAAGCTGAAGAAAGAGCTGGAGGAAAACTAGGAAATAAAGGTACTGAAGCGGCAATTACAGCATTAAAAATGATTGCTCTGAATAAAAAATAACGAATTTATTTGTATCTTTGTAAATAATTAGGGCAGTTACCAGAGTGGCCAAATGGGGCTGACTGTAACTCAGCTGGCTTACGCCTTCGGTGGTTCGAATCCA
>DHSL01000009.1:35288-100736 GCA_002411345.1 Bacteroidales bacterium UBA5287
AATCCATCACTGCCCACAAAATTATTCTATTTTAAATAGAATACATATTATTGCGGAAGTAGCTCAGTTGATAGAGCATTAGCCTTCCAAGCTGAGGGTCGCGGGTTTGAGTCCCGTCTTCCGCTCAAAAGAGAGAAGTGACCAATAAGGTTGCTTCTCTTTTTGTAAAATAAAGTCGATGTCAACCGTACAAAGTAAAAAACAGATCAGAGATTTTACTCAAGGTGGGATTTTCAAAAAATTAATCTCACTTGCGTTGCCGTTAATGGCTGTCAGCTTTATACAGATGACCTATAATCTGGTAGATATTTTATGGATTGGCAGACTTAGTAGTAGATCAGTTGCTGCAGTCGGTACTATTGGAATGATTATGTGGATGATGAATTCAATAGCACTTGTTTCAAAAGTAAGTGCTGAGGTTTCAATAGGTCAATCAATTGGAGCAAAACGATTTGACAAAGCGTCAATTTACGCTTCCCATACAACAACAATTGCCACAGTACTGGGCATTTTATTCGCATTCATCTTTATTTCATCACCTCACACATTTGTTTCATTCTTCAAGCTAGAAACAGATATTGCTAATGAAGCTGCAACATATTTACGTACAGTATCATTTGGATTACCTTTTGTATTTCTCGTTCTGAATTTTTCAGGAATCTATATTGGTTCTGGCAGAAGTGATATTCCATTTTATTTCAATGCCTGCGGATTAGCTATGAATATCGTTTTAGATCCTTTACTCATTTTCGGATTAGGACCGATACCTGCACTCGGTTCAAAAGGTGCAGCTATAGCTACTGCTATTTCTCAGGGACTAGTGATGACCTTATTTGTCCTTCATTTGAGAAGAACGAATGGCATATTGGGTAAATTCCCATTCCTGATCCGTCTTAGAAAATCATATACAGTAAATATTTTGAAATTGGGATTGCCAGTAGCAATTATGAATATCTATTTTTCGTTTATCAACATGAATCTTGCACGAACAGCATCAATTTATGGGGGATATTTAGGAGTAACAAGCCAAACAACTGGAGGACAAATTGAGGGAATTACATGGAATACATCACAAGGATTCTCTACTGCTTTGGGAAGTTTTGTTGCCCAAAACTACACAGCAAAAAAAATGAATCGAGCCAACCAAGCTTATCGATACACATTATACATGATGGGCGGTTTAGGTGTTATTGTAACATTAGCCTTCATGTTAGTCGGAGAAGAGATATTTTCAATTTTTATTCCTGAAAAAGCTGCTTATGAAGCAGGCGGAAAATATCTTTTTATCATGGGCTTCTCTCAAATATTCATGATGACAGAATTGACCATGCAAGGAATGTTCAATGGAGTTGGAAAGACTTCACCTCCAGCCATTGTCAGCATTGTTTTCAACACATTACGGATTCCTCTTGCAATTTTTCTTGCCTCAAGAATTGGAGTAAATGGAGTGTGGTGGGCAATAACAATTTCTTCGATCATAAAAGGTATAATCTTACCTACATGGTTTTATTTTTGGCAAAAAAGAAAGAAAAAAGTATTAATAAGCTCAATATGAAACATATAGAAAAACTGATATTGTTTATATTATTATCTACGACTGTAATTTCATGTTCATCTCTTAAAATTGGGAAACAAAAAGGACAAAAAGTACTGATACAAACTTCTCAAGGGGATATTACTATAAAACTATATAATGAAACCCCATTACATAGAACAAATTTTATTAAATTAGTTAAATCCGGGTTTTATGATGGAGTATTATTGCATAGAGTCATTAACAAGTTCATGATTCAGGGAGGCGATCCTGATTCCAAAACTGCAAAACCAAACGAAATGTTGGGTAATGGAGATGTTGGTTACTCTATTCCCGCAGAATTAAAGACACCTAAGATTTATCACAAATACGGTGCTTTTGCTGCAGCACGTGAAGGTGACCAGGTAAATCCTGAGAAATCTTCTTCTGGAGCACAATTTTACATAGTAACCGGAAAGAAATTTTCACCAGAAGAATTAAAGTCAATGCAAGATGAAAAGATTTTTAAATATGGACACGCAAACGATTCTACATACAAGTTCAGTCCACAGTCGATTACTGACTATTCAACTATTGGAGGTACACCTCATCTCGATGGGAACTATACTGTTTTCGGAGAAGTGATTGAGGGTATGGATATAGTAGATAAAATTTCGAAAGTCAAAACAAATGAGATGGATCGACCTATAACAGATGTAAGAATTATAAAGATGAAGTTAATACGATAATCTTTATAAGTATTAAATTGTGATATCGATTGTTTATAAAAAACCGGATAAAAACAGTCCAATATCATAAACTGCAAAATTAAAGTGGTTTGCAATATACGAGTTTACCATTTTTCCAGAATACATATAGAAACCGGTAGCAAAACCTCTGTCGAGTTTAGCAAAGAGATCCACTCCTCCACAATCAGATAGAGACGCAAATAATGATACAAAAATATTACTCAATGCTATAGAAGCAGTTCTAGCCACCCGTGAACTGAGATTAGTTTCGCAAAAATGAACAATTCCATATCTCTCAAAAATAGTAGGATGATCACCAAAACAAGCTTCCATTGTTGTTTCAAAACACCCTCCATTTGACATGCGCAAATCAATAATCAGAGAACCTTTCTTCATCTCTCTGATCAAATCTGCAGAAATTCTATAGAAGTGCGTTTTATTTAAATAATTCATAGAGCCAATAACAACATCAGCAGATCGAAAATTATTTCTTAGCACATTTGGAAGTAAGGTTGAAGTAAAAAGCGAATGCCCTAATTTTTCCTGTATATTACGAAGTTCAGTTACATCTTCATCAAAAACCTTTACCAATGCACCCATTGCTAAAGCTGCTTTGGCAGCTACTATACTTGCTACTCCTCCACCAATTATAACCACTTCAGTTGGAGAAACTCCAGGAATTCCTCCCATCATAATACCCTTTCCACCATGAGCATTACTCATCAATTCAGCAGCCAAAGTTATTGAACAACTTCCTTCAATTTCAGAAATGGCTGTATCAAATGGCGAAGTACCACTTTTATCAAGCACCAATTCATATGCCAAAGCATTTATTCGTTTCTCAGACATTAATTCCAAAGTACGTTGCGTCATCTTAGCTAGTTGAAGAAAAGAAAAAACAGTAGCTCTTGATTTCATCATTTCCACCTCAGATTCAGCTGGCGGAGCAATTTTTAGGATTAGATCTGCTTGCATAACTTCCCTATGTGTTTCAACAATCTCCGCGCCGGATTCTGAGTAATAATTATCTGGATAATTAATACATATTCCAGCACCTTTCTCAACTAGAACCTGATGACCAGACTCTACCAATAAAGCGGTCGTTTCGGGAGTCAATGCCAAGCGCTTTTCGACAGCTTGATTTTCTTTGGGAATACCAATAATTATTGTAGCTTTTGTTTTATCTACTTTTTGTAAAAGTTCACGCACAAAAAATGAAGTGCTCTTGAGAAGTTCCTGTTCATAAATCATGGCTTCATACTTTATTCAGTTGTTCTATAAGATTATTAACTGTATTGTCTACGTCACTTGGTGTTACCAGTTTTTTAGACTCAAAAATAATTTGTGCCCGACTGTAAAACTGTTCACGATCGTTTAAATGATGTTCAATAAATGGGATCAGTTCTTCCTCAGTCTTTCCTGCAATAATTGGCCTAATTCCTTTTGCAGCACGAAGACGCGCTGCCAGTTCTTGCGGTTCGGCTTTTAAATAAATTGTCACGCCCGCATTATTCATAACTTGCATATTATCAAAAAAACAAGGAGCGCCTCCACCGGTAGAAATCACCACATTCTCAAAAGTAGAAACCTCCTTCAGCATCTTTTGTTCAATCAAGCGAAAACCAATTTCACCCTGTTCCTCAAAAAGTTCAGGAACCGTTTTTCGCTGACAATGTTCAATATATTTATCCAAATCAATGAACTCAACATTTAAAGCTTTGCCCAATGCTTTTCCCAATGTGGTTTTCCCCACACCCATATATCCAATTAAAAAAAGGCGAATCATATATTCAATTTAGCACAAAATTAGAGTTTTTATATCAACACAACAAACATCAACGAATGGATATATCAGAACTAATTTTGCAAATTTGCATACCTATCGATATTTACCTTCATCAACATCGTTGAGAATACTTAGATAAGATGCGTACCTGCTTTGACTAATATAATGATCGTCTATAGCTTTAAGGACAGCACAATCAGGTTCATTGATATGTAAACAGTTATTATACTTGCATTTTGCAGAAAACTTGAAGATCTCCGGGAAATAATGAGAGACTTCAGGAGTACTCATATCAATTGTTCCAAATCCTTTAATACCTGGTGTATCAATAACATACCCACCATTATCCAGTTCAATCATTTCAGAAAACGTTGTTGTATGCATTCCTTTATGATGATAAGAAGAAATATCACCCACCCGTCTGTCAGCCTCACTATGTAATTCGTTGATCAGACTTGACTTTCCAACTCCGGAATGACCAGCAAAAAGAGTTACCTTTCCTTTAGATAGATTCTTAACTTCATCCAATCCCACTTTGTTTAGAACCGATAATTGAATACACTTATAACCAATTGTAGTATAAAGATTTATCAAACCATTCAAATAATCAACATTCTCATTATCATCCTCGTACAAGTCTATTTTATTAAAAACGAGATATACAGGCACACTATATGCTTCAGTAGTCACAAGGAAACGATCGATAAAAACCGTAGATGTTTCAGGCATCTTAAGTGTTACGAACAGAAAAGTCTGATCTATATTTGCCGCCAGGATATGTGCATGTTTCGACAGGTTAGACGCCTTTCTGACAATGTAGTTTTTACGATCTTCAATCTCTGTGATAAAAGCAGTATCATCAGCGTTTGCTTCAAAAGCCACCCTATCTCCAACAACAACAGGACTTGTGCTTCGAATACCTTTCAGTCTAAAATTGCCTTTTACTTTGCAAAACACGTCCCCATCATGTTCTGTTCGAACAAGATAAGTATTACCCGTATTTTTAATAACCAGTCCCTTCATCTGCATTCAATATAAAAAAAGTGGAAGAATCGATCATATAAACCGATATGTTCTTCCACCCTTCACCTTAACTAAAATTGTTTAGACTTTCAGTACTTCTTTTTCCTTTTCGACAAACATATCATCAACCTTTTTGATGTATTTGTCGTGTATCTTCTGTACATCAGCTTCGCCATCCTTTCCTACATCTTCAGCCATGCCATCTTTTACAGCCTTTTTGATTAAGTCGATTGCATCTCTGCGAGAATTACGAATGCTGATTTTTGCCTCCTCAGCCTCTTGTTTTGTTTGTTTTACCAACTGTTTTCTGCGCTCCTCGGTCAATGGCGGGATTCCCAAACGAATAACCTCACCATTATTTTCGGGAGTAATACCAACATCAGAATCCAAGATTGCTTTCTCCACAACTTTCAGCATCGACTTTTCCCAAGGCTGAATAACAATTGATTTTGCGTCAGGAGTATTGATATTCGCAACATTTGATAACGGCACAATTGAACCGTAATAATCCACACGAACACCATCCAGGATGTGTACATTGGCACGTCCGGCACGAATTCGTGAAAAAGTTTCCTCAAGGAATTCAACAGTCATCTGCATCTTTTCCTCAGCTTCATTCTTAATTTTAGATAGTTCTACCATACTCTTTAGGGTTTATCAAGAAAACAAAGTTAATCAAAATCCTTTATTTATGAACATAAGTTCCAATGTTTTCTCCGTCAATAACTTTTTTGAGATTACCGTAGGTATCCATATTAAACACTACAATAGGAAGATTATTCTCCTTACACAATGTGGTAGCCGTTAAATCCATGATTTTTAGTTCATGAAGTAATATTTCATCAAATGAAAGATCGTCGTATTTTTGAGCACCAGGATCTTTTTCGGGATCAGCCGTATATATTCCATCCACCCTTGTACCTTTAAACATTACATCCGCCTCTATTTCTATTCCTCTAAGAGCAGATGCCGTATCCGTAGTAAAAAATGGGTTTCCCGTTCCTCCAGACATAATAGCTATTTCACCTTTTTCCATTGTCTCAATAGCTTTCCATTTAGTATAAAATTCACCAACCGGCTCCATTCGAATTGCTGTAAACACTCTGTTTTTTTGCCCGATAGACGTAAGCTCAGAGCTCAATGCCAAGCTGTTTATCACTGTCGCCATCATTCCCATTTGATCACCTTTAACACGGTCGAAACCTTTTTTAGCACCGCTCAAACCGCGGAAGATATTGCCTCCACCTATCACAATGCCTATTTGTACACCCATTTGGGATATCTCTTTTATCTGTTCGGCATATCTCTCTAACTGGGATTCATCTATTCCCTGTTTACCTTCTCCTGCCAACGATTCTCCACTGAGTTTCAATAATATACGATTATATTTCATCTTATTCTGATATAAATGTTACTTCTTTAAATGCGTATGTTCTGTTTTCATCTTCATCTTTTGTTCTTAATATCAAATGACCTGAAGGCAAAACATCTTCAATACGAGCTATGAATTCGCCATCCTTGTCTTTATAAAGATGATAGCCTTCACCCCAATAAAGACTTACCATATACTCCTCATCTATTTTCCCATCCTCTTCAGCTTCAAGACGATTAAAGAACATTTGGAATTCCCGCATTATCAACTGCATCAATTCCTTTCGATCAATATCCCGTCCAATAATCTGTTTTAAGGAAACCGGGTTAGGTAAAAAATCAGGGAATTCATCCTCATTGACATTCAATCCAATACCGATAATTGATTGCTGAATATATTCACCCTCCAAATTATTTTCAATAAGTATCCCTGCTATCTTCTTATTGTTCCAATAAATATCATTAGGCCATTTGATAGAGATATTTTTTGAAAAATTACTCAACGTTCGTTTAATGACAAGCGAAGCAATCTGCGATAGGACAAAGAGTTCTTTAGCCAATACTTTATTCGGATAAATCAACAAACTAAATAACAAATTCTTTGATTTGCCCGAGAACCAGGAATTACCTTGTTGCCCCCTTCCTTTCGTCTGATAATCCGCAACCACCAACGTTCCATTTGGAAGAACACTTTCTGCAAGTCTTTCTTTCAAATATAAGTTAGTCGATTCTGTTTCATCTATCCAAATTATCAAATCCTCATTAAATTGAATCATAGTATACTTGTCGTATTTTTTTAGGTAGTTTCTTTACCACCTCCTCCACCGAATGTTTAATCCAATGCTTTATCTCTTCATCCGACATTTCGCCAGTCATATAAATACTGTTCCAATGCGTTTTGTTCATATGATAAGCCGGTTGCACACAATTATATTGCTCCCGTAATATCACTACATTTTCAGGAGAACATTTGACCATCATCATTAGAGGTTCTGTTTCGAGTCCGAAAAGTATGAATACTTTCCCGCAGACTTTCATCACAACCGTGTCTTCACCAAAAGGCATACAATCTTCTGCACCTTTTATTGACAGACAATACTCGTATAGTTCTTCTACATTCATTTTTGAAAGTCAAATCTGTAATTAAAACAATTATTACATAAGTGAAGGCAAAAATGCATCTTCGAAATGTTCCAGCTTCATTGATTGTCCATCCCAGATTGCACCAATAATATCAAATCGGGCCGGTTTATCAATAGCGTTCATTTTCAAATAAAAATCAGCAGCTTTAACCATTCGATTTTGTCTTTTATTATTTACAAAATCTTCTGGATTACCCCATTGCAAGGAGCTTCTCGTTTTAACTTCCACAAACACAATGTACTCTTTATTTTCAGCAATAATATCGA
The DNA here is from genome assembly GCA_002411345.1 of Bacteroidales bacterium UBA5287. Taxonomy (GTDB): domain Bacteria; phylum Bacteroidota; class Bacteroidia; order Bacteroidales; family Dysgonomonadaceae; genus UBA5287. The sequence goes on from DHSL01000009.1 coordinate 43,140, forward strand.
TTTCATATCCATGAAGACGCCAGTTACGTTCAATGATTCGGTAATCATTATTTTTCAAATATACAGATGCCAAATCCTCACCTTTTTGTCCAAGTTCATTATGTTCTGCCATTCGCTTTTCAGATATTAATGCATATAAATGCAAAAATATGCAATAAAAGTTTCAAAATGGCAAAAATATTTTGTTTTTTTGCATTTGAAAAGACATAATGGCTTTGTCAGTGTGATCCAACTTGTCTTTTTTGGGAATAATCCATCAAGAATGAAGACATCAAAAAATTACAGGCTAAAGGTAAAGAGGAAACCTCGAAATAATAAAGTCATGTTCACGCTCAGCGATGAAGAGCAAGAACTTATTAATGTTTATTTAAAGAAATATAAGATTTCCAACAAAACAAGATGGTATCGCGAAACTGTTATGGCTTTTGTTTTGAAGAACATGGAACAGGACTATCCCACTCTTTTTGAAGAAAACGAAATGCGCAGATAGAATATGGAAAAGATTTACAAAGAGCTACTTCTCGACGACGAATACTTCATGAATCAAGCACTTATTGAAGCGAAAAAAGCATATGAAGAAGACGAAGTACCCATTGGCGCAATTGTTGTTTGTAAACAGCGTATTATTGCCCGAGCTCACAATCTCACAGAATTACTTAATGATGTAACCGCGCATGCCGAAATGCAGGCAATTACTGCAGCCGCCAATGTATTAGGCGGGAAGTACCTGACCGACTGTACCCTATACGTCACCGTAGAACCATGCCCCATGTGTGCAGGTGCACTTGGATGGTCGCAAATTGATCGGATTGTTTATGGAACAAACGACCAAAAACGGGGTTATTCAACTATTTCACCAAATCTGTTGCACCCAAAAACCACAGTCACATTTGGAATTTTAGAAGAAGAATGTGCCTCATTAATGAAATCATTTTTCAAAAAGAAACGTTGACCAACAAAATGCAATAATTCAATTAAACACTCTTCTTTTTCAAAGCATTCGGTAGTTCTATTGAACCTTATCAACATTATTGTATTCTGTCTTAACGTTTGCATTTATGGGTTATTAAAAGTATTTATAATTAAAACATTATGTTATTCTAAAATGTTTAACATTTATAACAAACAAAATTATAACATACTTAATAAATTGACACATTATGAGCAAAAAGAAAATAGCCGTTTTAGTAGGAAGTCTAAGGAAAGAATCATATAACAAAAAAGTAGCCAAAGCAATGATAAAATTGGCACCCGATTCATTAGACCTCGAGATTCTTGAGATAGGTAATTTAGTACATTATTCTGAAGATTTAGATGTAAATCCACCTGCAGAATGGATTGCTTTCAGACAAAAGATTAAAGAAGCAGACGGTTTTTTATTTGTCACACCAGAATATAACCGTTCCATTCCCGGAGTTCTTAAAAATGCTATTGACATTGCTTCACGACCCTATGGACAGAACATGTTCGACGGAAAACCAGGAGCAGTAGCAAGTGCTTCAATAAGTGGTTTATCAGGATTTGGAGCAAACCATATCTTGAGACAATCAATGGTGTTTTTGAATGTGCTGATGATGCAACAACCAGAAGGCTACATTGGTAATGCACAATCACTTTTTGACGAACAAGGCAATTTAAATAATGAAGATACAGCAGCATTTTTTAAAAGATTCATGACTGCTTTTGAAACTTGGGTAAACAAGTTTTGATTTACTATTAATTATGTAATTACAGGTGGTCGGGAATACACTATTCCCGACCATCATTTTTATTTCAAACACATTTTATGTTATAACTCCCCACCAATTCCTTTAGCTTCTTCTTCCTCTAATAACTCTTTTAGAAAGCGAACAATTAACATGTTTTCCTTTGCCACATTATCATATTCACCTCTATCATGTTTCATATCGTATAATTGATCTTGGGGATTATTTCCTAATTCTGTATTGGTATATGGATTATAAGAACCTCCATTATTAGGTTCAATATATTTCCAGTCATCAGTCAAAATGGTCAATGAACCGGCGGAACCAATCACGTAATCCCTTCCAGTCCTGTCGTTTCCAAGCCATGCAGACAATTGATTTTGACTATCCAAACCTTGTTTTGATGAGATATCAATATTCACAAGATTTGCCAAAGTAGCCAACATGTCAACTTGCGAAACAAGGGCTCCAGATACATCAGGTGAAATATTTCCATTCCAATTTACTATAAATGGAACCCTGGTGCCTGCTTCAAAAGTACTATATTTTCCTCCTCTGAAAGGACCCCACGGCTTATGGTCTTTAAGTTTTTGCTCCGCATCATCCTGATATCCATCATCTACAACAGGTCCATTATCACTCGTAATGATAATCAGCGTATTATCACGAATACCCGCTTCTTCGAGCGCTTTTATTACTTCACCAACCGACCAGTCAAATTGGAGAATTGCATCTCCACGAGGACCCATTCCGGTTTTTCCGGCAAATCTGGGGTGCGGGAAACGAGGCACATGAATATCATTTGTTCCCAAATATAAGAAAAACGGTTTATTTTTGTTTGCATTTATAAACTCAACTGCATGAGTCGTTATGCTATCGGCAATGTTTTCATCTACCCATAAAGCTGATTTACCTCCTTTCATATAACCTATTCGAGAAATACCATTTACTATGCTCATATCGTGCCCGTGACTAGGTTTCAGTTTAGTCAACAGTTCAGGATTATCTTTTCCGGTTGGTTCACCCGGGAAGTTTTTTGTATAGCTCACCATAATAGGATCATTAGGATCGAGATTAACAGCCCTTTGATTTTCAAGATAAACGCACGGAACTCTGTCGCCTGTGGCTGCCATAATATAAGAATAGTCAAATCCTATCTCGTTTGGCTCCGGCGAAACATGTCCATTCCAATCCTGGTTGCCGGTTTTATCGCCAAGACCCAAATGCCATTTTCCAACGGCTCCGGTAATATATCCGGCTTCTTGAAGCATTTTGGGCAAAGTATATCTCTCGGGTTTGATAATGAGGGCTGCATCACCTGCGGCAACACCTGTACCTTTTCTACGCCAGGGATATTCGCCTGTAAAAAGTCCGTACCGCGATGGTGTACTTGTAGCAGCAGCCGAATGGGCATTTAAAAATCGGATCCCACTTTTGGCAACTCTATCAACATTAACAGTTTCAACTCGGGTCGCACCATAACAAGACAAATCACCATATCCAATATCATCTGCATATATAAGAACAATATTCGGTTTAGTTTCCTGTTGAGAAAAAGCATTTGCTGCCAGCAACATTGTACCGGTAGCCAAAATCGGCTTAAGATATTTCATAAATTCAATTACTAATAAATAAAAGTACGTCAGTCGGTCGACATTAATATTCTTGAAACAACTAAAATGATAAATATTCAATATCAATTTATCGTTCCAAACTTCATTTCATTCAAACAAAGATAAAGTTAATGAATGAAAAAACCATAAAAATGATTCACTTTTGGAAATGTATTAAATAAGTTATAGACTCTGTTCATTTCATTGTTCAATAAAAAGCTATTTTTAGTATCTTTGCGAAATTGAAATTACAGTAATTTATATAAAATAAACAAGTTCTATTGTTTTCAGTACAATTCATGATTTAAAGAGAAGATAGAATTTAGTAAAGAGTCTATGGCAAAAGAATTTAAACGCACCTTAATCACTACGGCTTTGCCGTACGCAAATGGTCCTGTGCACATTGGTCACCTTGCGGGAGTATATGTTCCTGCAGATATTTATGCCCGTTACTTAAGGCTTAAAGGTGAAGAAGTAGTTCTAATTGGCGGCTCTGATGAGCACGGAATTCCAATTACAATAAAAGCCCGAAAAGAGGGAGTTTCTCCACAGGATATTGTTGACAGATATCATAACTTGATCAAACAGTCATTTGAGGACTTCGGAATTACTTTCGATATTTATTCGCGTACAACCTCAGATATTCACCACAAAACAGCTTCAGACTTCTTCTTGAAACTTTATGAAAAAGGTGAATTTCTTGAACAAGAAAGCGAACAATATTATGATGAAGAAGCTCAACAATTCTTGGCTGACCGATATATTACAGGCACTTGCCCTATATGCGGGAATGAAAATGCTTATGGCGATCAGTGCGAAAAATGTGGAAGTTCTCTCAATGCCACCGATTTGATAAATCCAAAATCAGCGCTTAGCGGCAGTAAGCCTGTAATGCGCAAAACAAAACATTGGTATTTACCACTCGACAAACATGAAGAAGGACTTCGCAAGTGGATTTTGGAAGACCATAAAGAATGGAAATCAAATGTTTATGGACAGTGCAAATCGTGGATTGATATGGGGTTACAGCCTCGTGCAGTAAGTCGCGATTTAGATTGGGGTGTTCCTGTTCCCGTTGAAGGCGGCGAAGGTAAAGTTTTGTATGTTTGGTTTGATGCTCCAATCGGTTATATTTCCAATACAAAAGAATTGTGCGCTAATCAACCGGAGAAATATGGTGACTGGGAAAAATGGTGGAAAAATGAAGATACACGTTTGATACATTTTATTGGAAAAGATAATATTGTGTTTCACTGTATTGTTTTCCCATCAATGCTAAAAGCAGAGGGATCTTTCATCCTTCCAGATAATGTGCCGGCAAATGAATTCTTGAATCTTGAAGGAGATAAGATTTCAACATCTCACAATTGGGCTGTGTGGTTGCACGAATATTTAGAAGAATTTCCCGGCAAACAAGATGTTTTGCGATATGTTCTCACAGCAAATGCTCCTGAAACAAAAGATAACGATTTCACCTGGAAAGATTTTCAGGCACGTAACAACAATGAGTTGGTTGCTGTATTGGGTAATTTCATTAATCGCGCATTGGTGCTCACTCAAAAATATTTTAATAATGAAGTCCCAGCATGCGGGGAACTGAGTGAATTTGACAAACAAACGCTTGAAGAAGTGAAGAATGTGAAAGAGACGATTGAAAAGAATCTCGAAAATTTCCACTTCCGTGAAGCATTGAAAGATGCAATGAATCTTGCGCGTATCGGAAACAAATATCTTGCTGACACAGAGCCTTGGAAAACAGCAAAAACAGATATGGTACGTACAGGTACCATTTTGAATATTTCACTGCAAATTACGGCTAATTTAGGAATTGTGTTCGAGCCTTTTCTACCTTTTAGTGCATTAAAAATTAACAAAATGATTAATGTAGATAATTTTGGATGGGACAAACTAGGTCAAACCGACTTGCTTCCTGCCAGACATAAACTGAGTAACTCAGAGCTGTTGTTTGAGAAAATTGAAGATGAAGTTGTTGAAAAACAAGTACAGAAACTTCTTGATACAAAAAAAGCGAATGAAGCAAGTGAGTACAAAGCAAAACCAGTTAGAGAAACCATTACTATTGATGCTTTTGATAAATTGGACATTCGTGTAGGAACTGTACTTGAATGTGAAAAAGTACCAAAAGCAGACAAGTTGCTTAGATTTTTACTTGATGATGGCCTAAAGCAACGCACAATTTTATCGGGAATAGCTGCTTATTATCCTAATCCGGAAGAGTTGGTAGGTAAACAAGTTTGTTTTATTGCCAATCTTGAGCCACGTAAAATGCGTGGATATTTATCGGAAGGAATGATTTTATCAGCTGAAAATGCCGATGGTACACTGGCTTTAATAGAACCGGAGAAAAAAGTGTTGCCGGGAAGTGAGATAAAATAATCAAGCCTTTAGATTAATTTAACAAAAAATATGCAACGTTTCTTGTTAATTTCCATCTAAACAAATAGAATCAATTACTCAACAATTAACACTATTAATTTATGAAAAGGGTTCCCATTCTTATAATAACTTTGCTGATAAGTATTTCTGCATTTTCACAATATAGATCAGAAAGACCTTTAAAACTGAATCTTGTAAAGGGCCAACCAGCAAAACTAAATGAATTAAAGCTAAACTTGCCTACAACAATTTTTGCTTTATATCCCGAAATATCTTATGAACGACTTTTGGATTCGGATATAAGCATTGGAGCATCTGTTGGCTTCAATTTAGCTGACGAATATATGATGGATTTTGCATTTACTCCATATTTCCGTTGGTTCTTTGGTGGTAAAAGCAGATCGCTTGAAAGATATGGGGCTGGATTCTTTATTGAAGTAAACGGATCAATCTTTTCTCCAGTTAATGATACAAATACAGAAATTAATGGAGACGTTGTTGAAAAGGATTTAGGAGCAGGTCTTGGCTTAGGTCTAGGATGGAAGTATGTTACAAGAAACGATTGGGTTGGAGAAATCTTTTTTGGAGGAGGCAGGGATTTTGCAAATGATGATGCATATCCGCGCATGGGTATTTCAATTGGAAAAAGATTCTAAACAATAATAAATATACTATTCTTTTAAAACAGTGAAGCTTTAAAGCATCACTGTTTTTTTATATGAAAGAATTTACGATATGACAAGGGTTTCAAAGAATATTCTTGTAAATTTGCAGCTAATTGACTCATAATACATAAAGAAACAAAATTATAGCATCGTATGAAAAAGTCCAACTCATTAAAAAGAATGTTGCCTGATCTAATTATGATACTGGCTTTTATCCTTATTTCCTTTATATATTTTGCACCTGCGGTTTTTGATGGTAGAGTAATCACACAAAGCGATTCACTGGCAGCAATTGGGCAAGGTCAGGAACAAGTAGAGTATATGAGTCGACATAATGGTGAAAGGACAAGATGGATCAACTCAATGTTTAGTGGGATGCCAACATACCAGATGTCACCGACTTACGATTCGTCAAAGCCACAAGATACAATAAAGCAACTTTACCAACTGTTTCTCCCACAATATGTTGCCCTACTTTTTATTATGCTTATGGGGTTTTATATTTTAATGCGTGCATTCAAAGCCAATCCACTAATTAGCGCTTTGGGAGCAATCATTTGGGCTTTTTCTTCATATTTCTTCATTTTAATTGACGCGGGACATATATGGAAATTTACGACTTTGGCATATATTCCACCCACAATTGCCGGATTAATCTATATCTATCGAAAGCAATACTTACTGGGGTCGTTTCTTTTTATGTTATTTGTCGCTTTCCAGATATCGGCAAATCACTTGCAGATGACATATTACTTCCTGTTTGTGATGATCTTTATCGTTATAGCACTGTTAGTTGATGCAATAAGGAAAAAGGAAGTTCCTTCTTTCTTAAAGTCGACGGCAGTACTGATTATTGCTGGCGTGATAGGTGTTTTAGCTAACTCATCCAATTTATATCACACATACGAATATTCAAAAGAGACTATGCGCGGCAAATCGGAATTGACGCATCATGGTGCTGAAAATAAATCGGATGGAGGATTAGAAAGAGATTATATCACTCAATGGAGTTATGGCATCGACGAGACACTTACATTGCTTGTTCCCAACACAAAAGGAGGCGCAAGCATTCCTATTTCTGAAAACGAAAAAGCAATGAGCAAAGCTCGTCCCGAATATCGCCAACTTTATTCGCAGATTGGTCAATACTGGGGCGAACAACCTGGTACATCTGGTCCGGTATATGTTGGAGCATTTGTACTGATGTTGTTTATTTTGGGACTTTTCATTGTGAAAGGGCCTATGAAATGGGCAATGCTAATAGGGACAATCTTCTCGATTCTACTTTCATGGGGACATAATTTCATGGGACTGACCGACTTTTTCATTGATTATGTTCCGCTTTATAATAAATTCAGAACAGTCTCTTCAATACTTGTAATTGCAGAATTCTGTATTCCTGTACTAGCAATCTTTGCGTTGAAAGAAATCATAGAACACCCGGAAACGATAAAGAACAACATGAAACAAGTTTATATCAGCCTGGGACTGACCGGAGGTTTGGCTTTAATAATGGCATTACTTCCCAAACTATTTTTCTCTTCCTTTATCTCAGGGTCCGAAATGCAAGCTTTTCAGTCCTTACCTTCTGAACATATTCAACCCATCATCGGTAACCTTACGGATATGCGTATCTCAATGTTCACTGCTGATGCTTGGCGATCAGTCTTGATTACAGTTTTGGGAACATTGTTCATCTGGCTGTTTGTGAATAATAAGCTTAACGCCAAATGGTCGGTATTTCTGATGCTGATACTTTGTCTCGGAGATATGTGGAGCATAAATAAGCGATACCTCAACGACAGTGATTTTCATGAACAGTCACAACGCCAACAAATATTTGCTCAAACACCTACCGATCAATACATTATGCAAGATACAACAAAATATTACAGAGTATTGAATTTGGCTACCAGCACTTTCAATGATGGTGTAACACCTTACTATCATAAAGCAATTGGAGGATATCATGCGGCTAAACTTCGCAGATATCAGGACTTGATTGATGTACATTTGGGTAAAGAAATGATTGCTTTACAAAAGGATATCATACAATCTAACGGCGTAATGGATTCTGTTAATGCCGAAGATTTTAAAGTATTGAACATGTTAAATTCTCGTTGGACGATATTACCGGCGCAAGGTGGAGGAACCATTCCTGTGTTAAATCCTCATGCACAAGGTAATGCATGGTTCGTTGACAATATTACTTTTACGGAGACGGCTGATGAAGAAATTGAAACTTTAGGAAAAATTGATTTACATTCTCAAGCTGTAGCAGATAAAAAGTATGCATCTATTTTAGGCGGTTTTAATGTTTCGCCAAAAGACTCTGCCTCAACAATTTCACTTACTTCATACGATTCAAATATCCTCACCTATCAGGCAAATGCCAAAAAAGATGAGTTAGCTGTATTCTCTGAAATATATTATCCAAAAGGATGGCAAATTACTATTGATGGAAAACCGACCGAAATGTTACGTGTAAACTATACATTGCGTGCATTAGTCGTACCCGAGGGAGAACATACAATAGTTTTCAAGTTTGATCCGCAAAGTATTAAAGTAACTGACACCATTGCCTACATCTCGTTGGGTATCATGCTCCTTGTTGCAATATGCTTTCTTTACAGATTCTTCAAACGATTACAAAAAGATAACGATTAGAGTAATTACGAATTTGAACGCAGGAAATCAATAAGCTACCTTTTTTGATTTACCACAAACATCTTTAAAGGCACACCATGTGCAATTATCATCATTTTGTGTTTGAGAAAAAGGTATTTCTGGATTAAAAATCTCTTCAATGCAACGATTAAACTTATCAGTAAACTCGGGTAGTAATTTTGCAAAATCATTGATCGGTTGATTCTGGTATGTTACTGCATGATTGCTTCCTGAGAAAATTCGGAGAAGATAATACACGGAAGGAGAAAGGTTTTGTTCGGGGTTTTCTCGATCATAAAAAAGACAATAGATTAAAACTTGCAAGATTTGATATGGTCGCTTTGGTTTTGAGGCATCAAATATTGCCGACAAATCATTGAAATTCAAGTCTCCTCTCCCACTCTTATAATCGATAATACGATACGAATTGTCTACTTTATCAATGCGATCAATACTTCCCTTGAAATTTACTTTCAAATCATTGTTCACAGTATAAATATTATTGAAACGATGTTCTGAATCAATATATACAAAAGGTGTAAATTGTTTATCGAGTTCTAATGTTTGCTTAACATAACTTCGTAAGATTTCGCCTATTAGATACAGCTGTCCCTCAAGAGATTGAGGATGTTCTTTATCCTTGAAATAATACTCGGCAAAAGTCTGTTCCAACAATTGAGTAATAAGATTATCGTTGGCAGCAAGGGATGTAAGCACATCAGGTGTAACTGTCTGTCCCTTATAACGATTATAAATTTTTTCCATTATACGATGGAAAATCAAGCCAAAAATACTTGATTCTACGGACTCCTGTACTTCCTCCTCTTCACTAAGTCCTTCCACAGCAGTGAAATAGAATTGCAAAGGGCAGTTAATATATGTATTGATAGACGAAGCTGATAAACTTCTTTCTCCACCTTCACAAAATGCCTTGAGTTTTTCAAGCACTAGTGGCGTTTTCTCTACCGATACGGGAAGTGATTCGGGTGCTGCCACGTCATAATTTGCGACATATTCCCTTAAGTTGACATGCTTTGGATAAAGATATTTGAGTTGATAAACATAGCGACTCACTTCGCCCGATTGCATGTCTTCCATGCGTGTATCATAGAGCATGAACACGCGTTTTGCGCGACTTATCATCCTGTAAAAATGATAGGCATAAGTACTGTCCTGATGCTCATAAGTTGGAAGACCAAATCCTTTTCTGAGGTTATAAGGAATAAACGAAGCTGAAGCTTGTTTCAAAGGAAAAACACCTTCGTTCATTGACAAGATAATGATATTCTCAAAATCGACTACTCGTGTTTCCAACACTCCCATCACTTGCAAACCTGACAAGGGTTCGCCACTAAAAGGAACACTTATATTTTGCGTGAGTTTTTTCAATAATCGAAACCATGTATCCACCGACATGGCAGTTGCAATGCTTAATGTGTCCTGAAGTCGCGTTATCGTTTTGTAATATTGAACAATAAACTCAAGTTCAAGATCGATAGGACGGGTATCATTCTCTGTCTCTTTTTGTGTTTCCTTATCAATTGAAAGGAGCGAAGATATTTTACCAAGTATATCATGAAGATAGTCAGGAATTTGATGCCAATCTGTAATCGATTGAAAAATCTTCGTGAGAACTTCACCATCTTGTAGTTGTGAAAGTGGAACAACAACACGGTTTTTGCTTAAAATATAGACTTTTACCTTATCGGCTTCATTTTTTGAAACTTTCTGCACAAGAGGATGATTCAATATAGAAAGCACATGTCGGTAATAAAACGCTGTCTCTCCGTTCGACTGTCTTATATTCTTATGAAGCAAAGATACATGTTCCATAAGACTTGATACTGAAGAATGCGACAATCCATATCCCATTGTCACATTGATTTTTTTGATGGTTTCAGGGATTGAGTAAATTACAGGTAACAACAAGTTTTCGTCTGGCAACACAATAGCCGTATTTATAGCCTCTTGTGGATCAGAAATTGCTCCACTATTAACCAACTGACTTAAAATGGCTCCTACCTGTTTTGCCTGACCTACTCCGGAAGGGACTCCAATTACATCAATATCTGTTATCGTTTTTGATTCATTAGGTAAATGAATATCAAATTTAGAGGGGAACTGATTCAAATTTGTTTTGATCCAAAAAGAGGACTTATTCTGTTCATCACGGACTAAAGGAGAATCATAATCCCAATAGAAATCAGCAACATCCCTATCACGTAAATATTTCATCAAAACGACTTCTGACGAAGTCAGTGCGTTAAGTCCTACAAAAACAATTTTCTGAAACGAGATTTCAAATTCTTCTTTCTTACGTGCACGTTCAGCTACTTCTCTGAACATCATGCCTTCAAATGCAAATCCCTTTTCTTCTAGCTCTTCTTTAAAATTAATATATAATTGATACAGGATCTGCCATGTTTCCAGGAAATGTTTTTTAGAGAGTTCATCTCTAACAGGCATAAAATTGTCCCAAAAGCGACGGATTGCAATAATTTGCTCGGGAGAAAGATAGGACATATCTCCTTCCATCGATTTTAGTTGTTCAATATTACTGAATAACTGACGGGCATCTACCATATGCTTGTCAACGTCATTAAAGTCGTTCAACAACATTTCACCCCAATATAAAAAATCATCAAAAGATTCTTCTGATCCGGAGATAAGTTTATAATGCTTATATAACATCACCAGCATTTCAATCTTATCTGCCGAATGCTTGTTACTAAGCATTTCAAATAATTCCTGAACGGTAATTACTGTGGGGGAAAAAATAGGCTTACCCGCAATCTCGGCGAGGTATTTTCGAAAGAAAACACCTGCCCTCCGATTGGGAAAAACAAAAGTCGTCTGATACAGCTTATTGCCGTATTGTTGATAAAATATTTTTGCAACGTTATAGAGAAATGGACTCATACAATGCCTTGTGCCATCATAGCATCGGCTACTTTCATGAATCCCGCGACGTTGGCTCCTTTAACATAGTTAATATAATTTTCTTGCCTTCCGTAAGACACACATTGTTGATGAATATCACTCATGATTTGATGCAAACGTTTATCAACCTCATCGTTAGCCCAAGAAAGATGCATCGCGTTTTGCGACATCTCTAAACCTGAACAGGCTACTCCTCCTGCATTTACAGCTTTTCCGGGAGCAAACAGCATTTGATTTTCAACAAAAAAGTCAACGGCCTCTGCGGTGCATCCCATATTAGACACTTCAGCTACCAAAAGAGCTCCATTATCTTTCAGCATTTTAGCATCTTTAATATTCAACTCATTTTGAAATGCGCAAGGTAAAGCTATGTCTATTTTACACTCCCAAGGTTTTTTGCCTGGATAAAACCTGGCACTTGGAAATTCTTCTGCGTATGGTTCACATACATCATTCCCGGAATTCCTGAGTTCAAGTAAATATTCTATTTTTTCTGGAGTGTTAACACCTTCTTCGTCATAAATCATTCCATCAGGTCCTGAAATAGTGACTACTTTGGCTCCTAACTCAGTAGCTTTGGTTATAGCACCCCAAGCTACATTGCCAAATCCGGAAACTCCTATTGTCTTGCCTTTTAGATCAATATTATGGGTTTTACACATTTGCTGAACAAAATATAATGCTCCAAATCCGGTTGCTTCTGGACGTAATCGTGAACCGCCAAAAGACAGACCTTTACCGGTGAATGTTCCGGTATGTTCGCGGGCTAGTTTTTTGTACATTCCAAACATGTATCCAACTTCTCTTCCACCAACACCAACATCTCCCGCAGGAACATCGGTATCAGGACCAATATTCCGCCATAACTCAGTCACAAATGATTGACAGAAACGCATTATCTCTGCATCGGACTTACCTTTTGGAGAAAAATCAGCTCCTCCTTTTCCTCCACCCATTGGCAAAGTGGTGAGCGCGTTTTTGAATGTTTGCTCAAATCCTAAAAACTTCAATGTGGAAAGTGTTACTGATGGATGAAATCTAATACCACCTTTATATGGACCTATTGCTCCGTTAAACTGTACTCGATGACCAATGTTCACATGAACTGCTCCTTTATCGTCAACCCACGGAACTCTAAAAGTAAAAATCCTGTCGGGCTCAACAAGGCGTTCAACAATAGCCGCTTTTTCAAATTCAGGATGTTCATTATAAACTTCCTCAATAGAAATCAGTACTTCTTTAACTGCTTGTAAATACTCAGACTCACCGGGGTGTTTTGCCTCAAGTTGTGTCATTATGTCATTAACTCTCATAAAAAATATGTATTTTAAGGTTTATAAACTATACAAAGTTAAATATTATATTGAAACTATATCCTTTTTTAGAACCTTTTTTTCGTCATTTTTAGAGATCAAACGGACTGATTAGAACATCAATTTTAATTCAAAAACAATCCCAAAAATACTTATTTTAACAATTATCTACCTCTCACTATTGTCCCACTATCGTTTTTCTGTAATTTTACTTTTTTAACATAAAAATTTAGTGTCTTTCTGTTAGTTCATATTTATATATCTTGCTATTAAAATAACTAACAATAATTCACATTTTCTGATTTATTCAACAATACTTATTGCTGTTTTTTGTCACTAAATGCCTATTTTTGCACTGATATTTACTTTATTAACGAATGGGAAAGAACAAACTTGCAAAATTTGCCGACATGAAAACGTACAGTAATGTTTTTCAATACACATTTGGTACGCTGCAAAAAGAGGAATTTCCACTGAAAGGAAAGTGGAACAATTACTTTAATAATGATAATCCGATTGTACTGGAACTTGGTTGTGGTAAAGGAGAATATACCGTTGGACTGGCAAAACTTTACCCCGAAAAGAATTTTATAGGTATCGACATAAAGGGGGCACGTATGTGGAAAGGGGCTACAGAAGCGCTTGAAAACGATATGACGAATGTTGCTTTTTTGCGTACACAAATCGAATTGATAAACCACTTTTTTGATCAAAACGAAGTAGCTGAAATTTGGATTACCTTTCCTGATCCGCAAATGAAGAAAACAAATAAACGGCTTACCTCTACTCAATTCATGAAAAGATATAGCCAAATACTAAAGACAGACGGTATCATTCATTTAAAGTCCGACAGTAATTTTCTTTACGTTTATACTAAAGCAATGATTGAAGAGAATGGATTGAATGTTCTTTTTGATACAGACAACCTCTACAATTCGGGAATTGATGATCCGATACTGCAAATTCAAACCTTTTATGAACAACAATGGCGTTCAAGGGGTTTAGATATAAGATACATCAAATTTATATGCCCTAAGAAAGATGAATGGATCGAACCCGATATCGAGATTGAACCTGATTCTTACAGAAGTTACGGCAGAAATGCAAATAATATGATATAAATAATTAAGTACATAATTAATATGACATTATATCCTCAACTTATTATAGACGCGCTGAAAAACGTGCGCTATCCGGGAACGGGACAGGACATAGTTTCTGCCGGAATGGTAGAAGACAATATCCGAATCGAAGGAATGAAAGTGAGCTTTTCTCTTATCACTGAAAAAGCAAACGATCCGTTCATAAAATCATTGGTGAAAATGGCGGAACAGGCCATTCTAACTTATGTTGATAAAAATATTGATATTAAAGGTAATATATCAGTAAAATCAAAACAGAAACCGCGTCCTGAACTGCCGGATGTTTTACCTGGTGTAAAAAACATCGTTGCTGTGGCTTCTGGAAAAGGTGGAGTTGGGAAAAGCACAGTATGCACAAATCTTGCTGTGGCACTGGCTAACAAGGGTTACAAAGTGGGATTGCTGGATGCTGATATCTTCGGTCCGTCTGTACCAAAAATGCTGGATGTGGAAAACGAACAACCCTCGCTGGAAAACAAAGATGGTCGGGATCTGATTGTCCCCATAGAAAATTATGGTGTCAAAATGCTTTCGATTGGCTTCTTTGTGAATAAAAAAGAAGCGGTGGTTTGGCGTGGAGCAATGGCAAGTAATGCGCTGAAACAATTAATTATAGATGCGGACTGGGGCGATTTGGACTATTTCCTTATCGATTTTCCACCGGGGACAAGTGATATTCACTTAACACTGGTACAAACGCTGCCCATTACCGGAGCTGTTATTGTGAGCACACCACAGGAAGTTGCACTTGCTGATGCACGTAAGGGAATAAGCATGTTTACTGCTGAAAAAGTGGAAGTACCTATCTTGGGATTGGTAGAGAATATGGCGTGGTTCACACCTGCTGAACTACCTGAAAACAAATATTATCTCTTCGGAAAAGAGGGTGTTAAAAAATTGGCAGAACAAGAAGGTTATGCTTTACTGGGACAAATTCCACTTGTGCAGAGCATTCGTGAAGGGGGTGACGATGGAAAACCTGTTGCTTTAAAAACAGATAGCATCACAGGAATGGCTTTTGCTGCACTTGCTGATAATGTTATTGACGCAATTGATAAACGAAACAATGAATTGCCTCCTACTCATATTGTAAACGTAACACATAGATAATATACAAAAAAACATACTCACTTATGACACACCCACTTAAACAGTTTAATTTCTGTCCAAAATGTGGTTCAAATAACTTCATAGAAAACAACGAGAAATCTAAAAGATGCACCGATTGTGGTTTTATTTACTATTTCAACTCTTCTGCTGCAGTGGTTGCCATAATCAAAAATGACAACAATGAAATATTGGTAGCTAAACGGGCAAAGGAACCTGCTAAAGGGACTTTTGATCTGCCGGGAGGGTTTGTTGATATGTATGAAACCGCTGAACAGGCTGTTGCACGTGAAGTATTGGAAGAAACAAGGTTGGTTATAGCTTCTGCTGAATACCTTTTTTCAATTCCAAATATTTATGTATATTCGGGATTTGAAGTTCATACTGTGGATATGTTTTTCTCATGCAGCGTTAAAGATTTCAGCCGGCTGAAAGCACAAGATGATGTTGAAGAACTATTGTTTATCAATAAAAAACAGCTGAACCCTAACGATTTTGGACTGACTTCAATTCGACAGGGAATTGAGAAAATGCTAAATTCATAGTTTAATTACTTTAAGAGTTAAACGATAATTAAGAAATTAAGTCTTAATATCTGAAGATAAAATAGAAAATAATTCACATATGAAAAAAATAATTGTCTTGCTCTGTATGGTTATAGCTTCATACAGCCTTTTTGCACAACGAACCGTTTATCATCAGCAACCTGAAAAACTTTTCAACCAAGGAAAAGAGATGTTCCTTGAAGGAAATTATACAGGTGCACAAGATTTATTATTGCAATATTCATCAACTGGAAAAGATGCTTTCCTATTGGAAGAAGCGGCTTATATGAATGCGGCATCTGCCTTTTATAAAGGTGATAATCGAAGCACGAATCTATTGAAAGAATTTCTAAATCATTACCCCGAAACAATTCATCGAAATCAAGTGAATTTTTTAATTGGATCTTATCATTTTGATGAAAAAAATTGGGAATTGGCTAAATTCTGGCTCGACCAATCAAATCTAGACTACCTGACTTTTTCTGAACAGGAGGATCATAGTTTCAGAACTGCTTACGCAAATTTACAGCTGGGAAAACTGGATGTTGCTTACAGATTGTTTGGACTTCTTTCGCAAAATAGCAGTGAATACAATGATGCGGCTAATTTTTATCTTGGATATATCGATTATAAAAATGGAGAATATAACAATGCCATCCAACGTTTTGAACGACTGAAAAACCATCCGGAATTCAAAGAGGAGGTGGCTTTTTATACTGCTCAATCAACATTCTTTAATGGAAATCTTGAAAACGCTATCCAATTGGCAGATGCTTTTATATCAAGTTATCCGACTAGTGATCACATAACAGAAATGTATCGCGTTATTGGAAATAGCCATTTCAGATCTGGAAGTCCAACAAGGGCAATTCCATATTACGAAAATTATCTGCAGAAAACTGATTCTCCTCTTCGAGGCGATGCATATTTTATGGGTCTGTCTTATGCGGAATCTGGAAAATTAAACGAGGCTGTGCCTATGTTTCAAAATGCTATAAAGGACAGAGATGCTCTATCGCAGAATGCTCAATTACAATTGGGACAGACTTACCTCAAACTGGGGGAAAGACAAAAAGCTCAGATGGCTTTTGAATCTGCTTCAAGAGATGCTTTTGATGTAAAAGCACGCGAAACAGCAATGTTTAATTATGCATTATTGATACATCAAACTAACTTTTCTGTTTTCAGTGAATCAATTACTTTATTTGAGAACTTCTTAAAGGAATTCCCCAATTCTCAGTTTACTGATCAGGTAAACGATATTCTTGCTGAGACTTTTCTAACTACAAAGGATTATAACGCTGCACTGAATGCTATCAATCGCATAGAAAGACCGGGCAGACAAATTCTTGAGACTAAACAGAAAGTACTCTTTCAACTTGGAGCTCAGGAATTTATTAATGGAAATATGAATAATGCTATTCAATTTTTCAATAATACAATCGCTATGGGAGATTATGATTTAACTTCTTTAAGTAATGCTCTTTATTGGCGGGGAGAAAGTTATTATCGTATTGGTAATTTCGATAGTGCTGCTTCTGATTATACTCAATTTACTCAAAGAGCATCTTCAAGAAATGAAAATTATGCCTTAGGTTGGTATAACTTAGGTTATGCACAATTCAAACAACAACAATATTCAAAAGCTCAACAATCATTTCTTAAATATTTATCTACAGAATCCAATAAAAACAGAGCAGAATTTGCTGACGCTCTTAACAGAGTTGGTGATACTTATTATTACAATCGCAACTTTGCTAATGCTGAACAGTATTATGCTCAAGCTTCTAACGCTAACCCGGAAACAGCTGATTATGCTGCATATCAAAAGGCATTTGTTATGGGATTGCAACATAACTATCAAGGTAAAATCGTTGCACTTAATGAGATGATGCGAAATTTCCCAAAATCGACATATTATGACGATGCATTATATGAAAAAAGTCGCGCGCTTACAATGATTAATCGGGAAACAGAAGCTATTAGCACGCTTAAAGAACTTATTTCTACTTTTCCTAAAAGTCCTTCTGCTGGAAAGGGAGGAATCCAATTAGGGCAATTATATTACAATGCTGGAAACTACTCTCAAAGCATTAGTGCATACAAAAGCGTAATCGAGAACTTCCCCGGATCGGAAGATGCACGTACTGCACTTGTCTCAATGGAAACAGTCTATAGGGATATGAACGATATTCAATCGTATGTTAATTACGCGAATTCATTACCTGGTGGAATGAGGATTTCACCTTCACGTCAGGATTCTCTTACATATATAGCTGCTGAAAGCATGTATATGAAAAATTCTACTCAAGAAGCAGAGACCGCAATGCTAAAATATTTGCAGAGCTTTCCAAATGGTGCTTACAGCAGTGATGCAAACTACTATTTGGGATTGCTTTCTGATAAAAAAGGAAATAAACAACAAGCTATTTCTTACTTTAGGAAAGTTATCGATAATAATAGCGATAAATATATGGATGACGCTCTGATTTACACATCTCGCTTTGCATTTGCAAATGGAGATTTTCAATTGGCATTGAGAGATTATTCTATGTTGGCAAATATATCGCAAAATAACGAGAAACGAATTGAAGGTCAACTAGGTGTAGCAAGAACTCAATATAAATTAGAAAGTTATCACGAAGCAGCTAGAGCTGCATCGGATATTATGAATCAAAATAATTTATCTCCGGAAATCAAAACGGAAGCTACTTATATTCGAGGTAAATCCTATCAACAAGTAAACGAAACAGATAAAGCAATATCTGATTATCAAGAATTAGCAAAAGATACCAGAAGCATTTATGGAGCAGAAGCGCAATATTTACTAAGCAATATCTATTACAGTTGGAAATCTTACGACAAAGCAGAAGCGCAAGTTAAAGACTTCATGCAAAAGGGAACTCCTCATCAGTATTGGATGGCCCGAGCACTCATTGTTTTATCTGACACATATAAAGCAAAAGGGGATAACTTCCAGGCACGCCAATATTTAGAAAGTCTGAAGGAAAACTACAAAGGTAAAGAGCCTGATATACAGCAGTTGATCAATGAAAGACTAAACAATTAACAATCAAAACTGATAACTCAAATTTCATGATGAAGAAATATATATTCACTATTTTATCCGGTATATTATTAACAACTGGACTAATTGCTCAACAGCCGGATACATTATTAAGAAGACAGTTACAACTTGAACGTGAATTCAACCCAACTTTGCAGGATGCAAACAAGATTCGCACACTTCCTACCCTTCCTGTTCCAGAGGTAAAAAAGGCAAATATCTCTTATTCAAATTGGGGAGGACGAATCACTCCTCCACTTGAAATTGCCATACCTGTTCCCTCGGAAATAATGACAGCTATTCCTTTCGATAAATCAAAAGGATATGCCTCTTTAAGTGCTGGCAACTATGCTAATATTGATGGCGCATTAGGATTCAGGATAATCAGTAATGAAAAGAATGATCTAAGATTTGATTTCAATCACTATTCGACTAACGCAGTCATCAAGTACTCACAAGAATCAAACCCTCAGACCAATAAAGCTTTTTTGATGGATGACATTGGCCAACTGAGATTTAACCATTATTTAAAGTCATCAAAATTGAATGCTTATACTTCCTATTTACATTCAATGTATAACTATTATGGAAATTCTTTTGGAAATATACGTACATTCAATGATGAAAATCAAAAACTAAAGGCATTCAACTTAGGTATTGAACTTGAGTCAACATCCGATAAATGGTTACAATATAAAGGTTATGCAGATTATAAAAACTTTTCTACAAAATATGGCTCGACCTTAGTTAATGAGGGTATCAAAGGAAATCAATTTAATCTAGGAATAAATCTAAATAAACCTATTCAAGATAAGGGTAGTGCATTAGGAATTAATGGCGAATTATTCAACACATTTTATGGGAAAACTAATGACCCCGCAGTAGTAGATTATAAGAATTATTCATTAGTAAAGGTAAATCCTTATATTGTTTTCGAAGGATTAAATTGGAGAACTTTACTTGGAGTTAATGTTATGCTCCAACAACATGATAAGTTAGAACTACGCTTAACTCCTAATATTGAGTTAGGTTTAAAAATAACAGACCATTCTTCAATATTTGCGAACTTAAAAGGAGGATATGACAATAATACTTTCTTAAATATTTGGAACGAGTCTCGTTACATTACTCCCACAACTGTTGTTAAACCTTCTATCACCTATTTAGATATTAATGGAGGAATTAAGATTGGCGAATTGGATGGTTTCCGATTCGATATCTTAGGCGGGTATAAGAGAACAGATAATGAGCATTTCTTCATTCTGGACAATTTTAACGAATTGAACACATTGGATCTTCTTCCTCAAGATATGATAAGAGAATCGTTATCACCAGCTTATGCTGAACTCACTCATTCTTATTTAGGAGGAATGATACAATCAAATATTTGGGCTCCACTTGAAATATCGGTTCATCTAAAGAAAAACTTCTATAAAACAAAAAACATGACCATTGATGCTACAGAAGTTGCCAATTCTCAAGCTTACAATATGCCGGGCTGGGAATCCAAATTAGCAGCAACATATAATGCATCTAATAATTTGAAGTTCACTTTAAACTACTATTATGCCAACGATCGTTGGTCATATTTACGTGGAGAAAATGTTAAGATGAATAATATTAACGACTTAAACATTGGGGCTTCTTATCTTATTACCCCAAAGCTGTCGCTTAACTTGAAAGCAAATAATTTATTATCACAAGAGTATGATATTTGGTATGGATATCCAGCTCAAGGTTTAAACATGATGGGTGGTGTCACTTTAAAGTTTTAGCTAAAGAAAACGGATAATGATATGTTTTAAATAACAATTACGAAATATTAAACAATAGGAGATTATTATTGAATTGAATGATTTCAATTAAAATCCGATTTTCATTTAAAGATTCTATTTATTGTAAATTGTATTTCAGATAGAGCTATGAAAATAATAACTAAAGGAGATGGGCATTTTGCCCATCTCCTTTAGTTATTTGTATAATGTTTTGTATTATTCAGAAATACCTGCTAATTCAGGATCAATCATAATTCGTCCACAATATTCACAAACAATGATCTTCTTGCCCATTTTAACATCCATTTGTCTCTGTGGTGGAATTTTATTGAAACAACCACCGCAAGCACCACGTTGAACAGGAACAACTCCTAATCCATTTCTAGCATTTTTACGAATACGTTTAAATGCAGCTAACAAACGAGGTTCCACGCTTTCTTCAGTCTTCTTTGCCTTTTCGCGAAGTTTTTCCTCTTGACTCTTAGTTTCAGAAACGATATTCTCGAGTTCATTCTTTTTATGTTCAAGATCAATCGATTTCTCTTTCAGCATTTCATTGGCTTTATCAATCTGTTCATCCAACATCTTAAGATTTTCATTATTCTCGCGAATATGCTTTTCAGACAATTCAATTTCCAATGTTTCGAATTCCACTTCTTTTGTTAAGTGATCATATTCCTTGCTGTTTCTAACATTATCAATTTGCTTATTGTACTTCTCAATCCTTTTCTTACTTGTTTCGATCTTTTCTTTTGATACTTTTAAAGCATCATTAAGTTCCTTTTTATCAAGTTCAAATTTACTTATACGGGTATTTAAACCTGCAATTTCATCATCAAGATCAGCAACCTCCAATGGCAATTCACCTCGTAAGGTTTTAATCTTATCAATTTCAGACAAATAAGTCTGCAATTTGTAGAGAGCTTTCAATTTGTCTTCTACAAGTATTTCTTCAACTACTTTCTTTTTTTGTGCCATGTTTAATATATTAATTGTTCAATAATAATTCTTATAGAATAAAAAATGCAGTAACCGAATACATATGTTGTATTCCATTACCACATCATTTGTAAAAGCGGGAACTAGTCAACCGCTGGAAGATACAAATAATTAACGGGGTTTCTATCTACCACCGATAAATGAACTGTAAAGTTAGGATATTTTTTTGAAATAACATCTAATAATATCTCTTTTGTGCAAATTTCTGATTCATAATGTCCTATAACTGCGAGCAATAACTTATTTTCGACATCAAAGAAATCGTTGTACTTAGCTTCGCCAGTTATAAATGCATCAGCTCCATAATGAATTGCATCCGAAATCATGAATGCTCCGCTTCCTCCACAAAGTGCAACGTCACGAATTTCTCTTCCTGTGAATGGTGAATGTTTCAGACATTGAAGATTAAATATATCTTTAAGCATATATAAAAATTCCTGTTCGAGCATTGGTTCAGAAAGAGAACCGACTATTCCACTACCTGTTTGGTCCCAAGAATTTACCAGAGGATAGAAATCGAAAGCGGGCTCTTCATAAGGATGTGTAGCTACTAAAGCTCTCATTACATCCTTTTGTTTATATTTTGGCAATACCGTTTCGATACGTATTTCCGACTCAAAATGGAGACGACCAATTTCACCTACGTAAGGATTTGTATTATCACCTGCTTTAAATGTTCCTTCACCATGTACATTATAACTGCACGAATCATAATCGCCAATTGTACCTGCCCCGGCGTTGAACAAAGCATTACGAACAACTTCAGCATGTGATTCTGGGACGAAAGTCACAAGTTTAAGTAAACAATTTTTTGTAGGAGACAAAACTTTCACATTTTGCAATCCCAACATTTCGGCTAGTTTATAATTGACTCCATCCATTGCATTATCTAAATTGGTGTGTGCAGCATAAATTACGATATCATTTTTAACCGCCTCAATCACACAACGTTCGATATATGTTTTAGGTGTAAGTGATTTGAAAGAATGAAAAAGCAAAGGATGATGAGAAATTATCAAATTACAATCTAATGCCAAAGCCTCTTCTATTACTTTTTCCGTGACATCCAAACATAATAACGCCCCTTTAGCTTCTTGATTGATATCACCGATTTGCACTCCCGCATTATCAAAATCCTCTTGTAATGGTAGTGGTGCTAATTGTTCTATTGTATGTAAAATATCTTTAATTCTCATAACCAATCAATTTTTTAACTACTACAAATGTAGCTTTTTTTTGTATTTTTGTAGCCAAACTATATATTTATCTGCTTTTTATGAAAAAATTAGTGTCTCTTTGCATTATAATGGTAACTATTTTAGCGAACTTGACAGCCAAGGATCGCACAAAATCTCCCATTCAGGTTAAAATCTTTGACAACACACCACTATTATTCAATCCTACTGAGTATCCTGACGGAGTAACACAAAAGGAAAGTCTGATTTATCTTGGAAACGGTCGTATTGCATTGAAAAAGATAAACATACCAAAGTTTAAAAAATATACCGAGGTTGAAATAAATGTCACATTAGTATCCAATGGAGATGCTTGGGACAAATCAGGTTCAATATTTGTGATTCCTAAAGACTCTAAGATCAACATGTTGGGAATAGCCGATAATTCAGCTGCTTATCCGCAGTTGGATTCAACAAAATATGAGCAACTTGCCGGAATTGTTCAGGGCAAAGATTATAAGCCGACTATTGAACTTATTCGTTTTATGACCCCATTTGGTGTTGGTCATTTTAGTCGTAATAACGATTCCGTTTCAACAAAGCGTCGTCCTGTTTTTATTGATGGTTGGGCAGAAAATGTATCTTGGAAACAAGACATTACCGATTTATTACCACTGCTTGAGGGTGAAGCATTAATAGGTGTGTTTATTGATACCTGGACAAAAGAAGGTTACAAAATAGATGTAAAACTTACTTTTACCGAAAGCGCACTTTCTGGAGACAAAAAACCTAAATTACATGTCGAGCCGTTAGTAAACACTAATTTCTATTTAGGTCAAAAGCATCCGGATATCTTTTCCCGTAAAGATTTAGAGATTCCATTCAACATTCCGAGAAATGCTAAGAATGTACGACTTAAATATATCGCAACCGGGCACGGCGGTCATTCCGGCGGAGACGAATTCCGTCCTCAAAAAAACATTTTGAAGATTGATGGCAATGAAGTATTGAACTTTACACCATGGCGTACAGATTGCGCCTCATTCCGTAGATTCAATCCAACATCAGGAGTTTGGCTTCAGAAACGTCCAATGGCTTATATTGGAGAAAATGGTAAGCGTGCCGAAAAAGAAATCGAAGAGCCTTTAGCATCATCAGATTTATCTCGCAGTAATTGGTGTCCAGGAAGCGATGTCCCCCCAGTAGAAGTCGATCTTAACAACATTTCTACTGGTGATCACACATTCACCATCAGCATTCCAGAATCACACTCCATTAACGATAATAAACTAAACCATTGGTTAGTATCAGCATATCTTATTTGGGAAGAATAGGGTAAATTTTGCGCATAGTATCAGCAAAAATAGCTCCCATTCTACGTTGTAAATATTTATCGGCACCGTTTTCGGGATGCCAACCGAAAGTGGTACCGTTTATATCCTGTTTATCTCCAGTGTAGAGACGACTTATCTGTTCGCCTGTTACTGGGTGAACCACGTTCTTAGAGAACCCTATATATTTGTCAAATTCCACTATAGGGAAGCCCCATTTTTCTCCCAACTTCCTGATAGAAGTATTGAAAGTCACCCTTCCGTCATGCCAATCAGTGCAAAGAATAATGACCGCTGGTTTACCATATTTTGTATTATAATATCGTGAATTCTGATCAAATTTGAGGTTATAGCACTCTGTCAACCAGCGCTTAATAACATAATCATATGCAGCCGCATAATTATCGCGATTAAAAGGCGTTTGATAATCAGTATATTTCTCTTTCAGTTGTGAATCTTCAAACACATCTTTATCATGTACCTGCATAATAACCAATGCATCAATATTTTCAAACTCTTCTTTGCTATAGAGCGAGCCATCAATCATCCTGTTAGCTGTATTAGCAATAGCTTCACCACCGATTGCACGATTAATGGGTGTTGCTCCTAAAATTTGACATCCAACTTCAAACCATCCATTATTTGGAGATGCAAACGAAGCTCCGGTAAGCAAAAAAGTGTATCCGTCTTTTGATTTTTCTTGAGCAGAAATACTGGCTATAAAAGCAAAACATAAAACAATTAAAGGTAATACTCTTTTCATTATATCATTTTTTGGTAATGCTACAAAGATAATAAAAATTGAAATTACCCATTGAAACAGATAAGAATATATCAGAATTAAACCAAAGAGATTTAATTTACATCTTCTCTTCTATACGTTATTATAGATGAAACTTACAGGTCGGTAGTGAGAGGAAGGTGAGAGAAGGGTAAGAGCTACACAGGACGACACATTCACAATTTTATGACTAGATGCCTTTTCTCCTATGTTATTTTATATGTTTATTTGTTTTTTAAAAATTCAATGGTTTCTTTGATGCCATCATTGTAAGATTTTGGCGTATAATTATAATGGTTATTGAACTTAGATGAATCAAATATATAAGGAAATTCATTTTGATAAAGCATCTCTACAGTTTCTTTTATGGTTTTTGAAAAGAGACCAGCAACCTTAACTGCAACTTTAGGCAAAACTGAAAATTTAGGTGTTACTCCTATTTCCTTTGCTGCAAATTCAATCATTGTTTTCCCGTTTATTGGCGGGCTGAAAGTTGGTAAATGCCATACTTGATTAAAAGCCTCATTATCATTAGATAATAAATATAAAGCATTTGCACAATCAAGAGTGTAAGTGTAAGAATGTGACAACTTTGAATTTATCAACCATTGTGCTCTTTTACTATTTAATAAAGGACTAAAAACCATCAAATAAGGAACACTTGCATTTGTGATATATGGTCCATACAAATCGGCTGCCCTTGCAATGATGGCATCAATATTTTTGTGATCGATCTCATTTTGCAACATGGTGTCAATCTTTGCCCTCAATTCACCTTTCTTACTACATGGATTATATGGCGTAGATTCAATCATTTTACCACTTACATTTCCATACATGTAGACATTATCAAAGAAAATGAGTTTTGCGTCGACTTCTTTACATGCATCGATGGTATTTTTCATAATCTTTGGCCACAATTCTTTCCAAACGGTAAAATCATAAGGAAGACCTACGCACAAATATGCAATGTCTGTACCTTTCAGACTTTCAAGCGTTTCAGTATAGGATGAAAGGTCTGCCCTGACCCATTCTGTTCCAAAAATGGAAAGTTTACTACGTGAAACCAATCTAACGTCTTCTTTATTTTCCAGCAACTTGAATGCCAGTGCATTTCCAATTGAGCCTCCAGCACCAAGAATAGTATGTTTCATAATGGAATAGTTAATTATTGTATAAAATTAATACTAATAAAAACAAAATAATATTCACTTTGTTCATAAAGACATTATTGTAGTTATGAAAAAATTAATTCTTATTTGCATTTTAATATGTGGGCAGCTAACAATTATCGCCCAAAACAAATTATCAGGTATTATTACAGATCAAGACAATCAGCCGCTTTCTGGTGCTAAAATCTTTATCCGTGACATGAATAAAGGTACTATCGCTGATTTGGAGGGGAAATATGAACTAAAGAATCTCCCTTCAGGAAAAATCAAAATAGAATTTTCGTTTATTGGATTTGCAAACATTATTGAAACAGTTAATTTGAAAAATTCAGATATCAAACTGGATGTTACAATGCATCAAACTCCATTGGAAGTAGAAGAAATAGTGGTTTCAGGTGGTTATAATTCTACGCAACATGAAAATGCTGTGAAGATAGATATTCTGAATTTGAAAACGAATACAGGAAAGGTTTCTCCCAACTTTATGGAAGTACTCACATCGATTCCCGGTGTCAATATGATTTCGAAAGGGAATGGGGTTTCTAAACCTGTAATCAGAGGTCTATCGATGAATGATGTTCTTGTTCTAGATAACAGCGTCCGATATGAAAATTATCAGTATTCAAGTCACCATCCTTTAGGTATTGACGAATTTGGTGTATCTGATGTTGAAATCATAAAGGGACCAGCATCACTGCTTTATGGCTCAGATGCCATTGGAGGAGTGATCAATTTTATAAGAGAAAAACCTGCCTCAATGGGGACATTTGAAGGAGATTATAATCTGCAACTATTCACGAATTCTTTGGGATTGAATCAAAATATTGGAATTAAAGGTGCGTCAAATAGTTTTTTTGGAGGAATCCGTGCAGGTCAAAAAACAAATGCCGATTATTTGCAAGGTGGTGGAACATTTGTTCCGAATTCCAGATTTAATGAAGTATCTGCCAAATTGAACATGGGTTTTACTGATAAGATTGGTACATTCAATTTGTTTTATGATTTTAGTAATCGGAAATCAGGATTAGTGGAAGATGAAGCGGTAGAAAGTATTACAAAAAGAGATAGAAAAAATGATATCTTTTATCAACAATTTAACACACATCTGTTGTCTTCTCGTAATAAAGTATATCTCGATAGATTCAGACTCGAACTGAATGGAGCTTATCAAAATACAGAGTTAGTTCATTTTGCAGAAAAGGATAATTACGAAATTCAGATGAGATTAGGCACATTAACCTATGATGCAAAATTATATTTTCCCTCTAATTTAAATTCAGAATATATAGTTGGTTTTCAGGGATTCAATCAGACAAACACCAATTTAAATAATCGTGAAACGTTCCTACTTCCAGACGCAAAGACTAATAATTATTCGGCTTTTACTTTATTGCAACAAACATTATTTAATAAATGGCGGATTCAGGGTGGTTTTAGATACGACCATAAAACTATTTCTACTCAATCGGTTGGTTTGCCAACAAATTCCGATTATCGCCCTGCTATCAGTAAACTATACAATAGTTTCAGTGGTTCTATGGGGTCGACCTATCATGTGAACGACTTTCTATTGTTGCGCATGAATCTTGCAGCTGCATACAGAACGCCAAATCTTGCAGAGTTAACTTCTAACGGTCAACATGAATTGCGATACGAAGTTGGAAATCATGATCTGAAACCGGAAAACTCATATGAGGCAGATATCAGTTTACATTTACATAAAAATAACTTCACCTTTGATATTGCCGGGTTTTATAACTTACTGAATAACTACATTTACTTAGCACCATCGGGAGAAAGAACTGAGGCCAATATTCCTATTTATCAATATACTCAGTCAAACTCATATTTATATGGTGGGGAATCCGGTTTGCATATTCACCCAATTAACATTGAATGGCTTCACTTAAAGTCTACATTTTCTTCAGTCATTGGTAAAAAAAGTGATGGTAATTATTTACCTTTTATCCCAGCACATAAATGGAGAAACGAACTTAGAGTCGAAAAAAGCAAGTTATGTTTTTTACAGAAATCATTTATATCGATCACTACAACTACTGCTTTTAATCAATATAGAATTGATCCAAACGAGACTCCCACAAACGGATATTCATTGTTGGATATAAATTTAGGTGGAAAAATAAACATTGCGTCTTATCCAGTTAGGCTAAACATTGGAATAAATAATGTTTTTGATACCAAATATATTGATCATCTTTCTTTGTTGAAAGAAGTGAATTATTTTGAACCTGGTCGAAATATTGTGTTAGCACTTAGCATTCCTTTTGGTACAGGTCTTTAAAAACAGGTTTATTTCTACATTGAACTCAAGCACAGTATCGACTGTATATAAAACACGTATAGTGTTTCACATACTCCATCATAAATTATTTATTGTACAGTATGACTAAGTTCTAGGTTCAAAGAATGGATAATCTTTAACCGCAAGATATTCTGAATCGAGTAATTTTTTCTCTCTTTTTGATAAAGAATTATTCAATATGTGTTCAATTTGTTCTACACAAAAAGCAAAATTTCTGAAGTCTCCGGGTGGGACAATTATGTCTGCACCAGCATTGAACGTATATTTAAGTGCAGCAATCGCTAAATCAGAATTATCTACATCAATTGGTTTACACCATGATTTAGGGTATTGTTTTCGTTCCTCATCATTTATCCAACTTCTATGAATCAATCCTTTAAGAGCAATAACTCCCATTCTCCTGCGTTTAGCATCGTCAGCAACTTGTGCTCCCCAACCATCACGCATAATCATTTGCCAGTTTATTGGGAACATTACAGTATCAAAATCATATATCGACATAGCTCTTAATGCTTGAGTTTGAGAATGAGCAGAAAAACCAACTTTACGTATTCGTCCTCGCTGTTTCTCTTTTTCAATCATTTCCATTATTCCATTAGAACCAAAAGCTCTATCTACATCTTCGGGAGTTGTAATACTGTGTAACTGATATAAATCAAAATAATCTGTATGAAGTAATCGAAGCGATTCTTCGAATTCCTTTTCTGCATCACTACGAATTCGTTGTGTAGTTTTACATGCTAGATATTTATCTTTACGAAAAGGTTTGAGTGAAAGTCCAAGTTTTTCTTGAGCATCGCCATAACTGGGAGCCACATCAAAATAATTGACTCCATGATCTAAAGCCCATGCCACATAATTATCTGATGCTAATTGCCCATCTCTATTCGAGACAATTCCACCATAAGCAACAGGGAAAACATCGAAACCAGTATTACCTAACTTTTTCTTCTTGATTCCGGTACTATTTATAATTCGTTCACTATCTTCCATGGCTGCAGCTACTTTGCCTGTTGTTCCTAATGTAGCTGCGCCAATAAGTCCTCTTTTAATAAATTCTCTTTTATCCATAATGTTATTCATTGATAATTAGTTGACTGGATAAAGATAATAACATTTCTGTAAAATTGGTAGTATTTAATCTTCTTTATCGGGATCACTCAAAATTAGACGAAGCGAATTGTTTTGAGTAAAATAATATCTAGCCCAATTGATTAAAATTACGAGCTTGTTTCTAACACTTAAGATGAGCATCAAATGAAGGAACATCCATACAAACCATGCAAAACGTCCTTTGAATTTAGCAAATGGTAAGTCAACAACAGCTTTATTTCTTCCTACTGTTGCCATTGTTCCTAAATTCTTGTACTCATATTCCACAAAATTAGTTTTTCCATTATCTTTCATTTGTAAGTTTTTTGCCAGATTTCTCGCTTGTCCAATTGCCACATTAGCCAATTGTGGATGACCTTTTGGATATTTATCGGTTTCCATATATGCTAAATCTCCAATTGCAAAAACATCATTCAAACCTTGAACTTTATTATAGCGGTCGACCTTAACTCGCCCATTTCTCAATACTGATTCCGAAGGAATGCCCTCTATTGTATTACCTATTACACCTGCCGACCAGATCACGCTTTTTGTTCGAATATAATTACCATCTGCAAATGTAAGTTTATCTCCATCATAGCTTTTCACAAATGTATTAAAATGGATTTCAACACCAAGTTCACGAAGATATTTTTCAGAATTTCTTTGTGAGAACTCACTCATAGCACCTAATGTATGTTGGGCCCCTTCTACCATATAAATATTCATTTTAGAGAAATCAATATTCGGAAAATCTTTTGGTAGAACCAATTTTTTCATTTCAGCTAATGCACCTGATACCTCTACTCCAGTTGCTCCACCCCCAACAATAACTATATTATAATATGGTTCTTTATCTTCAACATATAGCAACTTTTCAAAGTTTTTGAGTATTATGTTACGTACATTCATTGCTTGAAATGTAGATTTTAACCCAAGAGCATTTTTTTCTGTTTCAACATTACCAAAGAAGTTTGTTTTTGCTCCATTAGCTAAAATCAGATAATCGTATTTAAACTTGCCGATTGATGTATTAATTGTTTTTTTATCGGCGTTTACTGAATTTACACTTGCCAAGTGAACACGAATATCCGGCCTTTTCTGGAATATTTTTCTAATAGGGAACGAAATAGTAGCTGGTTCAATTTGTGATGCAGCAACCTGATAAAATAAAGGGGGAAATTGATGATGGTTTGCCTTATCGATTATAATAATCTCATAAGCATTTTTCTTTAAATGTTTTACAAACTGAAGTCCGCCAAACCCACAACCAACTACAATAATCTTTTTCATAAATAGCGTGAATATATTTTAATTAAAACACTGATGTAGTATTATTTGTTGCATAAAACAACAAATAATATTATTCCTCATGGTAATTTAAATAGAATATCACAGAGTAAGTATAAACTAATCTCTACAAATGATTCGTATTTAAAGATTTTGGCTTAAATATAATTTAAAGATGAAGCGTTACGAATTATTCGCAACGCTTCTTAATTTATTTAAGTGATTCAAAATCACTTTTACTAGTAGAATACGTCTATGAAATTAAGCTTTTGTTTCTTCGCTTTTATCAGTTGCGTCTTCTGTCTTTGCAGTTTCTGATTCTACTACTTTCTCTTTTTTTGC
This sequence comes from Bacteroidales bacterium UBA5287, assembly GCA_002411345.1. Taxonomy (GTDB): domain Bacteria; phylum Bacteroidota; class Bacteroidia; order Bacteroidales; family Dysgonomonadaceae; genus UBA5287. Next base: position 74,582 of record DHSL01000009.1, read on the forward strand.
TTTTGATTTAGATGCAACTTTTGTTTCTGTTGTAGCTGTTTCTTCAACAACTTTAGAATCTTTTACATCTTCTTTTTTAGCTTTTGTCGCACTTTCTGGTGCATCAGTTGTAGCAGATGCTCCTGTAGCTCTTTTACGTGATCTACGAGTTTTTGCTTTCTTAGCTTCTCCGCCTGCCAACATATTTTCATTGTAATCAACTAATTCTATGAAGCAAGTAGCAGCATTATCACCTAAGCGAAAACCAGTTTTAATGATACGTGTATATCCACCTGGACGGTCTGCCACTTTCTGAGAAACATTTTGAAAAAGTTCAGTAACAGCTTCTTTACTTTGAAGCATACTGAAAACAACTCTTCGTGAGTGAGTTGAATCCTCTTTCGATTTAGTAATGATTGGTTCTACGAATTTACGCAATTCTCTAGCTTTTGGAACAGTCGTAAAAATACGTTTGTGCATAATAAGCGATGTAGCCATGTTTGATAACATAGCACCACGATGCGCTGTTTTACGTCCCAAATGATTGTTTTTTCTATTATGTCTCATTGCTGTTAGTCTTTATCTAATTTATATTTAGAAGTATCCATACCGAAAGAAAGACTCAAACTATCTAGTAGTGCTTCCAGTTCAGTGAGAGATTTTTTACCGAAATTACGAAACTTAAGAAGGTCATTTTTATTATGTTCAACCAATTGTCCTAACGTTTCAACATCGGCAGCCTTCAAGCAATTGAGAGCACGAACCGAGAGATTTAGATCGGATAATTTACGTTTTAATAGCTGACGCATATGAAGTACTTCTTCATCAAATTCCTCGATATTTTCAGAATCTGATGCTTCAATCATAATCTTATTATCGTCAGAAAACAATACAAAATGCTGTATTAAAATTTTAGCAGCTTCTTTTAGTGCATCTTTCGGATGAATTGAACCATCTGTGGTAACTTCTATCAGTAATTTCTCGTAGTCAGTTTTTTGTTCTATACGATAATTCTCAACTTCAAATTTCACATTCCGGATAGGTGTGTAAATAGAATCGATTGCTATTAAATAAGGATCATCTGTAGCTAATAGATCACGATTTTCTTCAGCTGTAACATATCCGCGTCCTTTATTGATGGTTAATTCAAGCTGAATTTCAGCTTTTTTATTGAGGTGGCAAATCACAAATTCGGGATTTAAGACCTCAAAACCAGACAATAATTTAGCAATGTCACCAGCTTTAAACACCTCTGTTCCCGAAATATTAATACTTACTTTTTCGCTGTCAAAATCATCCACAATACGTTTAAAACGTACCTGCTTAAGATTTAGGATAATACCTGTTACGTCTTCGATAACGCCAGGAATTGTAGCAAACTCATGCTCAACTCCATCAATTTTTACCGATGTAATTGCAAATCCTTCCAGTGAAGAAAGCAGGATGCGGCGCAATGCATTTCCAATAGTAATGCCGTATCCGGGTTCAAGAGGACGAAATTCAAACTTTCCTAAGAAAGCGTCCTCTTGTAACATAATTACTTTATCGGGTTTTTGAAATGTTAATATAGCCATGTAATTATTGTTTAGAATATAATTCTACTATCGATTGTTCTTTAATATTTTCTGGAATATCAGCTCTTTCAGGGTAATGTAAGTATTTTCCACTGAATGTACCTTTATCCCATTCTAACCAAGGATATTTACTATGATTAAATCCTGCAAGTGCGTTAGTAATGACTTCCAACGATTTTGACTTTTCTCGTACACCAACTATCTGACCTGGTTTCAGCAAATAAGATGGTATATTAGCCACTTGCCCGTCAACAACAATATGTCGATGTGAAACTAATTGACGTGCTGCTGCGCGTGTAGGTGCTATGCCTAAACGATAAACCATGTTATCTAAACGAGATTCCAATAATTGAAGCAATACTTCACCCGTAATACCACGACTACGTTCTGCTTTCTCAAATGTTAAACGAAACTGCTTTTCAAGCACTCCGTAAGTATATTTTGCACGTTGCTTTTCTCGCAGCTGAATACCATATTCAGATGTTTTTTTTCTGCGTGAATTTCCGTGCTGCCCCGGAGGAAAGTTCCTTTTAGATAGAACTTTATCGGGACCGAAAATTGGTTCGCCAAATTTACGGGCGATTCTTGATTTTGGACCAGTGTATCTTGCCATTTTTACAAATTAAACTTTTACTACTGAAGCCTAAACTGTGCAGCCGCGATTACAGAGAAGTTAGCGTGTAATCAAATCACAGCTCAAGTTTCAATAAAATGAAACTTAAAATATTTTGATTAAACTCTTCTTGCTTTCGGTGGACGACAACCGTTATGTGGTAATGGAGTAACATCAACAATTTCAGTTACTTCAATTCCTGAACTATAAATAGTTCTTATAGCCGATTCACGACCATTTCCAGGACCTTTCACATAAGCCTTAACTTTACGAAGACCTAGATCATATGCAACTTTTGCACAATCTTGAGCCACCATTTGAGCAGCATAAGGTGTATTCTTCTTTGAACTTCTAAATCCCATTTTACCGGCTGACGACCAACTAATTACTTCACCTTCTTCATTGGTTAATGAAACAATAATATTATTGAATGATGAAGAGATATGAGCCTGTCCTTGCGCTGTGATTTTTACATTTCTCTTTTTTGCTGCGACTGTTCTTTTTGCCATATTTTCGTTAACTAATTATTATTTAGTAGCTTTTTTCTTATTTGCAACTGTTTTCTTTCTTCCTTTTCGGGTTCTGGCATTGTTTTTTGTGCTTTGACCACGAACAGGTAAACCAACACGATGACGAATTCCACGATAACAACCGATATCCATCAATCGTTTAATATTCAATTGTACTTCGGAACGAAGATCTCCTTCTACTTTAAATTCTGATGAAATAATTTCACGAACGCTAGCAGCTTGATCATCTGTCCAGTCCTTTACTTTGATATCTCTATCCACTCCAGCTTTTTCTAATATTTTATTAGCTGAACTACGTCCAATGCCATATATATAAGTGAGAGCTATTTCTCCTCTCTTATTTTGCGGCAAATCGACACCAACAATTCTTATAGCCATATATACTTTATATATTATTTAATTTCAATAAATAGTTGATTATCCCTGACGTTGTTTAAACTTGGGATTTTTTTTGTTGATTACGTACAAACGACCTTTTCTCCTAACAATTTTGCAATCTGGAGTGCGCTTTTTTAAAGATGCTCTTACTTTCATATCTTTTATTTTTATTTATATCTAAATGTAATTCTGCCTTTCGATAAATCGTAAGGCGACATTTCAAGACGAACTCTATCACCAGGTAAAATCCTTATGTAATGCATACGCATTTTTCCGGAAATATGAGCTGTTACTTCATGCCCGTTTTCAAGTTCTACGCGAAACATTGCATTTGACAATGCTTCTATGATCGTTCCGTCTTGTTCTATTGCAGATTGTTTTGCCATTAAATTTTAGAATGCTAATTAATTGTTATTTCTTTACTGAATAAATTCAAATGTCGATAAAATGTCGGCTTTGCCATTTCGAATAGCAATCGTATGCTCAAAATGAGCTGATGGTTTACGATCTTTTGTTCTTACTGTCCAGCCATCATTTTCAAAAATGACATTCTTGCTTCCCATATTGATCATTGGCTCGATTGCTATGCACATCCCATTTTTAATAATAGGACCAGTACCTCGTCTACCATAATTTGGTACTTCAGGTGCTTCATGCATATTTCTACCAATACCGTGACCCACCAATTCACGAACAACAGTATAATTATGAAGTTCGCAATATTGCTGAATAGCATGACCAATATCTCCAATCCTATTATTTTCTTTGGCCTGTTCTATACCAATATATAATGATTCTTTTGTTACTCTAAGTAAATCTTTTACTTTATCATCAACATTTCCTACACAAAAAGTATAAGCAGAATCACCAGTATAGCCCTGTTTTGTAGCTCCACAATCTACCGATATGATATCTCCATCTAATAATGGGGTTTTATTCGGAATTCCATGTACAACATTCTCATTTACAGATGTGCATATAGAATTCGGAAAACCACCATATCCCAGAAAAGTTGGAACAGCACCGTGATCATGAATAAAATCGTGTGCAATCTTATCTAATTCAAGCGTGGTGACTCCTGGTTTAATATGTTTTGATAATTCACCAAGAGTCATTCCTACCAAGCGGTTAGCTTGACGCATAAACTCGATTTCTTCATCCGTTTTTAATATGATCTTCTCTCTATTCAGCATTAATAAATCCCTCTTTAATAAGCAGCCATTGAACCGGTACGACCTTTAATCTTAGCACCTGATTTCAAAAAACCATCATAATGACGCATCAACAAATGGCTTTCAATTTGTTGCAATGTATCCAATACAACACCAACCAAAATCAATAATGATGTTCCACCAAAAAACTGAGCAAACTGACCGTTTACTCCGGCTAAACTGGCAAAAGCAGGCATAATAGCGATGAATGCCAAAAATATTGAACCTGGTAGTGTAATTCTAGACATTACAGTATCAATATATTCTGCTGTCTTTTTCCCAGGTTTAACACCAGGAATAAAACCATTATTACGTTTTAAATCTTCAGCCATTTGAACTGGATTAACAGTAATAGCTGTGTAGAAATAAGTAAATACAATGATTAAGAAAGCAAATGTAAAATTATACCAAAAACTGGTGTGATCAGATAAAACACGCAAGAATCCGCCGCCACCTTCAGGCATCATTTGAGCTATTGTTAATGGAATAAACATAATTGCTTGAGCAAAAATGATAGGCATTACGTTTGCAGCGTTAACCTTTAATGGTATATACTGTCTAACACCACCATATTGTTTATTTCCCACAATTCTTTTAGCATACTGAACTGGAATTTTGCGAACTCCTTGAACAAGCATAATTGCAAAAGCTGTAACCAAAAATAGGATAACAAGCTCAATCAAGAAAACAATTAATCCACCTGCTTCACTTTTAAATCGCAATTCAAATTCAGAAACAAAAGAAAGTGGTAATCGTGCTAAAATACCAACCAAAATGATAAATGAGATACCATTCCCGATGCCTTTATCAGTAATACGTTCTCCTAACCATAACACGAACATACTTCCTGCGGCAAGAATAATTGTTGCAGGTAAAACCCAATCCCAGAAACCTCCTGGGATAGCAGATCTAACAGCACCATAAATATATGCTGGACCCTGTAACAACAAAATTCCGACAGTCAGATATCGAGTATATTGATTCATTTTATTTCTACCACTCTCACCTTCACGTTGTAGCTTCTGTAAAGAAGGAATAACTATGCCTAATAATTGCATCACAATTGATGCAGAAATATAGGGCATAATTCCTAACGCAAAAATGGAGGCATTGGCAAATGCACCACCCGAAAACATGTCAAATAAACTCAACAAACCAGAGCTTGCATTAGTCTGCAAAGCCTGAAGTTGAGCTGGATCAATTCCCGGAAGGACAACAAATGAGCCAAAACGGTAGACTACTACAAAAAGAAAAGTTATAAGTATTCTCTTTCGTAAGTCTTCTATTTTCCAGATATTCTTTAATGTTTGTATAAATCTCATTTTGTCAGAGTTTTACGATAGTTCCGCCTAGAGCTGTAATTGCTTGTTCTGCCGACTTTGAAAAAGCGTTTGCTTCAACTTCTAATTTAGCAGATAATGTACCTTTGCCAAGGATTTTAACAAGATGCTTGGGAGCAATTAATCCGGCATTAATAAGTACTTCTTTATCAATTTTAGAAATTTTCAAGCTGTCTGCTAATTCCTGGAGTCTATCCAAATTAATAGCTTTGTATTCAACTCTATTTAGGGAGTTAAAGCCAAACTTTGGTAATCGACGTTGAAGAGGCATCTGACCTCCTTCAAAACCAATTTTTCTAGAATATCCAGATCTAGATTTGGCTCCTTTATGTCCTCTCGTTGAAGTTCCACCTTTACCGGAACCCTGACCACGTCCGATTCTTTTTCCGGTTTTTGTAGAACCTTCAGCAGGTTTTAAGTTTGATAAATCCATTATTATAATTTTTATCGTTTATACTATTTATTCTACAATCGTTGCAAGATGATTCACTTTGCTTAAAAGTCCTCTAATCTGTGGGGTGTCTTCGTGCTCAACAATTTTATTCATTTTTGTTAAACCAAGTGCATCCAATGTTTTCTTTTGAACCTTAGAACTTCCGATTCTGCTTTTTGTCTGTTTGATTTTTATTGTTGCCATATCAATCCCTTTTATCCGTTAAATACTTTCTCTAAATTTACACCTCTATTTTGAGCAACAGTAATTGGATCTCTGAGCTCGCTTAACGCATTAATAGTGGCTTTCACTAAGTTATGCGGATTAGAAGATCCCTTAGACTTTGCAAGTACGTCAGTTACACCAACACTTTCAAGAACAGCACGCATAGCTCCACCAGCTTTCAATCCTGTACCGGTAACAGCAGGTTTTAAAAAGACTTCAGCACCACTGAAACGAGCAGTTTGCTCATGAGGTATAGTACCTTTATAAACTGGAACTTTTACCAGGTTTTTCTTGGCAGCTTCAACACCTTTTGCAATTGCAGTAGTTACTTCACCTGCTTTACCTAATCCCCAGCCTACAATACCGTCTTCATTTCCAACTACAACCATCGCAGCAAAAGTGAATGTGCGACCACCTTTAGTTACCTTAGTAGTTCTATTGATCGCAACTAATCGATCTTTTAATTCTAAATCGTTTGTAGATTTAACTTTATTATTTATTCCTGCCATAATTATTAAAATTTAAGCCCACCCTTACGAGCAGCATCGGCTAATTCTTTTATACGTCCATGATACAAGTAACCATTTCTATCGAAAGCAACCTTTTCAACGCCGGCTTCAATTGCATTTTTTGCAATCATTTCACCAACTTTAGCAGCAATCTCTTTTTTAGGAAGCTTGTCTTCCAATTTCAAAGATGAAGCTGAAGCAATAGTTTTACCGGTTGTATCGTCAATTACCTGAGCATATATTTGTTTATTGCTCCTGAACACTGATAAACGAGGGCATTCTGTAGTCCCTTGAACCTTACCGCGGACACGAGTCTTTATTTTTAATCTTCTTTCTTCTTTTGTTAACATAGTAATCTGCGTTTACAATAATTATTTACCAGCTGTCTTACCTGATTTGCGACGAATTTGTTCACCAACAAAACGAATACCTTTACCTTTATAAGGTTCTGGCTTACGGAATGAACGAATCTTTGCACAAACCTGCCCGATTAATTGTTTATCGGCAGACTCTAAAATAATAAGAGGACTTTTGTTCCTTTCCATTTTGGTCTCTACCTTTATTTCAATTGGTAATTCCAAAAAGATACTGTGTGTATAGCCAAGAGATAATTCCAAAAGCTGACCTTGATTTGATACACGGTATCCAACACCAATAAGTTCAAGCTCCTTTTTATATCCCTCAGATACTCCAACAACCATGTTATGTATCAATGATCTGTACAATCCATGTAACGAACGTTGCTCTTTTTCTTCATTCGGTCGTGTAATAGTAAGAGTTCCATTTTCAACCTCAATTTTCATACCGGGGCTTACTTGTTGAAATAATTCACCTTTTGGACCTTTTACTGTTACTACATTATCTTCACTGACATTTATTGAAACGCCTGAAGGTATCGCTATGGGTAATTTTCCTATTCTAGACATATTATTCTCCTCCTCTAATTAATAAACATAACATATTACTTCACCACCTACTTTTTGTTCGCGAGCTTCTTTGTCAGTCATTACACCTCTGGAAGTTGATAATATTGCTATACCTAACCCATTCAATACTCTTGGCAAATTTTTGTGTCCGGCATATCTACGTAAACCGGGAGAAGAAATGCGAATTAATTTCTTAATTGCATTTACTTTATTTATAGGATCATATTTCAAGGCAATCTTTATAGAACCTTGAGGACCTTCGTCTACAAACTTATAATTAAGAATGTAGCCTTTTTCAAAAAGAATCTTAGTGATATCTTTTTTAAGATTTGATGCGGGAACTTCTACCACACGATGGTTCGCTTTGATAGCATTCCTTAATCGCGTCAAATAATCTGCTATTGGATCTGTCATATTATAATAATTTAAATTGATCCCGTCTTCGGGACAATATTTAAAACTTAAAAATTAATTTTCTTACTGATTACCAGCTTGCTTTTTTTACGCCTGGGATCAAACCTTTAGAAGCCATTTCTCTGAACTGAATTCTGGAAAGACCAAACTGTCTGATATATCCTTTTGGACGACCAGTAATTTTGCATCTGTTGTGCAAACGAACTGGTGATGCGTTCTTTGGGATACTCTGCAGTGCATCATAATCTCCTTCAGCTAAAAATTTAGCTCTTTTTTCAGCGTATTTTGCAACCATTTTGGCTCTTTTTACTTCACGAGCCTTCATTGATTCTTTTGCCATTATTTATTTGTTTTCTGTTTTAAACGGTAATCCAAATTCTCTTAGAAGAGCATACCCTTCTTCATCAGTTTTAGCATTAGTTACAAAAGTAATATTCATACCCAAGATTCTAGGAGTAGTATCTAAATTTATCTCAGGAAAAATAATTTGTTCTTCAATTCCTAATGTGTAATTTCCACGACCGTCAAGTTTACTTCCAATACCTTTGAAGTCACGTATACGTGGTAATGAGACTTTTACAAGTCTTTCAAGAAATTCGTACATCTTCTCATTGCGCAATGTAACACGTACACCAATAGGCATTTTCTTACGCAATTTGAAATTCGAAATATCTTTACGTGAGTAGGTTGCAATAGCTTTTTGACCTGTAATAGAAGTCAATTCATTGATTGCAATTTCAATTACTTTTTTATCGGCTACAGCAATTCCTAATCCTTGATTGATAACAATCTTTTCAAGTTTTGGAGTTTGCATAACAGATTTATAATTGAACTCTTTCACCAAAGAAGGAACAATACGTTCTTTATAATCATTTTTTAATGTTACTGTATAGCTACTCATTTGATTTCCTCCCCTGATTTTTTTGCGAAACGAACTAATTCGCCGTTTTTATTTTCTTTTCTACCAATGCGAGTAGGAGCTCCAGTTTTAGGATCAACCAAATTCAAATTCGAAATATGAACGGATGCCTCTTTTTTAACTATACCTCCATTTGGATTTTGAGCATTGGGTTTAGTATGTTTTGACATAATGTTTACGCCTTCAACAATAGCCCTGTTCTTTTTAACTTCAATTTCAAGAACACGACCTGTCTTTCCTTTGTCTTCGCCGGAATTAACGTAAACCGTATCTCCTTTTTTTATATGTAATTTACTCATGCCTGTGATTGTTTAATAGTTTAAAGTACTTCAGGTGCAAGTGAAACAATTTTCATGTTTGTCGCACGAAGCTCACGAGCAACTGGACCGAAAATACGACTTCCTCGCAATTCACCTGCAGTATTTAATAATACACAAGCATTGTCGTCAAAGCGTATATATGAACCATCAGCACGTCTAACCTCTTTCTTGGTACGAACGATAATTGCTCTTGATACAGCACCTTTTTTAATATCACTTGAAGGGATAACGCTTTTGATAGCAACAACAATGATATCCCCAACAGACGCATAGCGTCGTCTAGTTCCACCCAACACACGTATGCAAAGCGCTTCTTTGGCTCCACTATTATCGGTTACAGTTAATCTTGATTCTTGTTGTATCATATTATTTAGCCCTTTCTATTATTTCAACCACTCGCCATCTTTTTGTCTTGCTCAGAGGACGTGTTTCCATTATTCTAACTGTATCACCTATGTTACAGTCATTTTTCTCGTCGTGGACGTGAAATTTCTTCGTTTTATTAACGAATTTCCCATATATAGGGTGTTTCTCCTTCCATTTTACAGCAACAGTAATAGATTTGTCCATCTTATTGCTGAAAACGACCCCGATTCTTTCTTTTCTTAAATTTCTCGTTTCCATTTATGTAAAGTTATTTCTTTAATTCTCTTTCACGCAACTCTGTATGCATACGAGCTATGTCTCTGCGTTTTACTTTGATTGAAGAAGGATTATCAAGTGGAGTAATGGTGTGATTAATTTTCAATTGATTCAATTCTTTTAACTCAATCTCCATTTTTTCCTTCAAATCCTTTTCTGATATTTCCCTTATTTCTAGCTGTTTCATATAGCGTTATACATTTTGAGTTTGATCATAATCTCTTCTGACTATAAACTTAGTAGTTACAGGCAATTTTTGTGCTGCTAATCTTAAAGCTTCTTTAGCAACTTCAAATGATACACCTTCTATTTCAAAAAGTATTCTACCTGGAGTAACTGGCGCAATAAATCCTTCTGGATTACCTTTACCCTTACCCATACGTACCTCAGCTGGCTTCTTTGTAATTGGCTTATCAGGAAAAATTCGAACCCAAACTTGACCCTGGCGTTGCATATAACGAGTTACAGCAACACGGGCTGCTTCTATCTGATTACCGGTGATCCATTTAGAATCCAAAGATTTTATCCCGAAAGAACCGAAAGCCAACTGATTACCGCGTTGGGCATTACCCTTCATACGGCCTTTCTGTTGTCTTCTGAACTTTGTTTTTTTCGGTTGTAACATATTCGATTAAATTTCAAGCGTTTTTATTATTCCTTCTATTTCTCCTAGGTCCCTTTCCTCCATCAGAACGATTACCCGAACGAGAGTCACCATGTCCGTGAGAATCTTTTGATGATGTAAAATTAGGAGCAAGATCTTTCTTACCGTAAACTTCGCCACGGCAAATCCATACTTTGATACCGATAAGACCTACTTTCGTTAAAGCTTCACCTAGCGCATAATCGATATCTGCACGGAATGTATGCAATGGAGTACGTCCTTCTTTATACATTTCTGAGCGAGCCATTTCAGCTCCATTCAATCGACCTGACACTTGAATCTTAATTCCTTCTGCACCCATTCGCATGGTAGAAGCAATTGCCATCTTTACAGCTCTACGATATGCAATCTTTCCCTCAATCTGACGAGCTACATTATTTGCTACAATAACAGCATCTAACTCGGGCTTCTTGATTTCGAAAATGTTTATTTGCACATCTTTATCAGTAACCTTCTTTAATTCTTCTTTCAACTTATCTACTTCCTGTCCACCCTTTCCTATTATAATACCGGGACGAGCAGTACAGATAGTAATAGTAACAAGTTTCAATGTTCTCTCAATCACAATACGAGAAACACTAGCCTTGGCAAGACGGGCATTCAAATAATTACGAATCTTGTTGTCTTCCAACAAAGTTTCACTATAATCATCTCCACCGTACCAGTTTGAGTCCCAACCTTTGATGATTCCCAAACGATTTGCTATTGGATTAACTTTTTGTCCCATCTACCTATTAATTTTGTTCATTTTCTTGTATTGTTTCTTCTTTCTTAAAAGTGTCCAACACTATGGTAACATGGTTTGAACGCTTTCTAATTCTGTAACCACGACCCTGTGGAGCAGGGCGTAGTCTTTTAAGAGTTGAACCTTCGTCAACCGAAATGATTTTAATATAAAGTTCACCCGGTTCAGCTTTTCTTTCATTTTTCTGTTCCCAGTTTGATATTGCTGAAAGAAGTAGCTTTTCAACTTTTGCCGAAGCTTCCTTATTCGAAAACTTAAGTATTCCTAAAGCTTTGAAAACTTCCGTTCCACGTACCAAATCTGCAACATAGCGCATCTTACGAGGAGAAGACGGAACATTTTTCAAAACAGCTAAAGCAACTTCTTTGCGGTTTTCTTTTCTTTGTTCGGCGGATATTCTTTTTCTAGAACTCATATTTTTGTTGTATTATTCTGTTTAGCGCCTGTTTATTTCTTTCTATTTCCTGAATGACCACGGAATGTACGTGTTACCGAAAACTCGCCAAGCTTATGACCTACCATATTCTCTGTTACATAAACTGGGATAAATTTATTCCCATTATGAACAGCAATAGTATGCCCAACAAAGTCGGGTGAAATCATAGAAGCTCTCGACCAAGTTTTTACAACGGATTTTTTACCGCTTTCATTCATATCTAGAACCTTTTTTTCTAATTTAAGGTTGATAAACGGACCTTTTTTTAATGATCTACTCATAGTTGTAATTTAATTAATCAGATTACTTCTTTTTTCTTCTTTCGATTATATACTTAGAAGAATGCTTTTTAGGAGCTCTTGTTTTCAAGCCCTTAGAATATAGGCCCTTGGGCGATCTTGGATGACCTCCGGATGCACGACCTTCACCACCACCCATCGGGTGATCAACGGGGTTCTTAACAACACCACGGTTGTGAGGTCTCATTCCTAACCATCTAGACCTACCGGCTTTACCAGATTTCTCCAAAGCATGGTCTGAATTACCAACACTTCCAATAGTAGCTTTACAAGCTGCCAGAATTTTACGAATCTCGCCAGAAGGCATCTTAATAATTGCATAATCATCTTCACGAGAAGTTAATTGGGCAAATGTACCTGCTGAACGAACCATCTTTGCTCCTTGTCCGGGGCGTAATTCAAGATTGTGAATAACAGTTCCTAAAGGTATGCGAGACATTGGTAATGCGTTACCTACCTCTGGTGCTGCTTCTGGTCCTGACATCACTGTAGATCCTACTTCCAATCCATTTGGTGCTAAAATATAAGTCTTCTCACCATCAGCATAATGCAATAATGCAATTCGAGCTGAACGGTTTGGATCATATTCTATACTCTTAACAATGGCTGGAATACCATCTTTAGTTCTCTTGAAATCAATTACTCTGTAACGTTTTTTGTGACCGCCGCCGATGTAACCCATCGTCATCTTTCCTTGATTGTTGCGACCACCCGTTCTTTTTATACCTACAACAAGAGATTTCTCCGGTTCACGTACAGTGATATTATCAAATGAACCGATAATTTTGTGTCTCTGCCCCGGTGTAGTGGGCTTTAATTTGCGTATTCCCATTTCTTAATTATATATTGCTGAATAAATCTATTGTTTCACCTTTCTTCAGGGTAACAATAGCTTTCTTAAATGATGGAGTCTTACCGGTCACAACACCAGATTTGGTGTAACGACTTTTTTGCTTACCATCGTATCTCATTGTATTCACGCGCTCAACGTGTACATTATATAATTCTTCCACTGCTTTTTTGATTTCTACCTTATTAGCATCAGGAAGAACAATGAAACCATAGCGATTTTCAAATTTCTCTGTAATCGCTGTTTGTTTCTCTGTAAATATTGGTTTTATAATAACTCCCATTTTATTTCCTCCTTATGCATTAAATAAGTTATCAATTGCAGCGACAGAAGATTCTGCAAGCACAAGTGTTGCACAATCCATAATACCATATGTATTTATATCTGAAGCAGTTACAATTTTTACTTTTGGTAAATTTCGAGCCGACAAATATACGTTTTTATTTTGATTAGGCAAAACTAAAAGTAGCTTTTTATCAGCTAGTTGCAAAGATTTTGTCAAATCAACAATATTCTTTGTTTTTGGAGCTTCAAAGTTAAAATCCTCTACTACTACAATTGCATTGTTTTGAGCTTTCAAAGAAAGAGCTGATTTACGAGCCAATACCTTTTCTTTTTTGTTCAATTTAAAACTGTAGTCTCTTGGCTTAGGACCAAAAGCTCTACCTCCACCAACCATTACTGGAGATTTGATGTCACCACGACGGGCTCCACCACTACCTTTTTGCTTAATGAGTTTACGCGTACTTCCGGTTATTTCATTTCTCTCTTTCGATTTATGAGTACCTTGACGCTGGTTAGCCATGTATTGCTTAACATCTAACCAAATAACATGATCATTAGGTTCAATTCCGTAGATGGAATCATTGAGTGTCACCTTTTTATCTGTTACCTCTCCTTTGATATTGTATATATTTAATTCCATCTTATTTCTCAATTGCTACGATTGAACCTTTACATCCCGGTACTGAACCTTTAATTAATAAAAGGTTGTGCTCGGGGATTATCTTAATTACTTGAAGATTCTGAACGGTTACACGCTCATTACCCATTTGTCCGGCCATACGAGTTCCTTTGAAAACTTTAGCAGGATAAGAACATGCACCAATACCACCCGGTGCACGCAATCTATTGTGCTGACCGTGGGTCGCTTGTCCAACACCTGCAAAATGGTGACGTTTTACAACACCCTGAAAACCCTTACCTTTTGAAGTTCCAATCACATCAACAAAAATTGCATCTCTAAACAATTCTACAGTGATTTCTGAACCTGCTTTGTAGGTGTTTCCAAATCCTTTGAACTCAGCCAAGTGTCTCTTCGGAGTTACCCCTGCTTTTTGAAAGTGGCCTTTTGCAGCATTAGTTGTGTGCTTGTCTTTTTTGTCTTCAAAGCCCAACTGAATTGCATCATAACCGTCTTTTTCAGCAGTTTTTACCTGAGTAACTACGCAAGGACCTACTTCGATAACAGTGCATGGAACATTCTTTCCATCGGCACTGAAAACGGATGTCATTCCGATTTTTTTTCCAATTAATCCTGGCATTTCTCTGTTATTTTAATTATTAAATTCCTAAATTTAAATGGCAATTGCCATACATTACTTTAATTCTATATCACACTTTTATTTCAACTTCTACACCGCTCGGTAATTCAAGTTTCATCAAAGCGTCAACAGTTTTAGCAGTTGAACTGTAAATATCAATCAGACGCTTAAAAGAAGCCAACTCAAATTGTTCACGAGATTTCTTATTCACAAAAGTGGAACGGTTCACAGTAAAAATACGCTTATGAGTGGGTAATGGAATTGGACCACTAACAACTGCACCTGTCGCTTTTACAGTTTTTACGATCTTTTCGGCTGATTTGTCAACCAAGCTGTAATCGTAAGATTTCAGTTTAATTCTGATTTTTTGGCTCATATATTTATATATTATTTAATCAATTCTACACGTCCACCAACCTCTGTAAGAACTTGCTTGGCTATCGAAGGAGATACTTCAGTAAAGTGAGAGAAAGTCATTGTAGATGTTGCTCTACCTGAGGTGATTGTACGTAACGAGGTTACATAACCAAACATCTCGGCAAGTGGAGCTTTAGCTTTTACAACACGAGCACCTGAACGGTTAGACTCCATCCCTTCAACCTGACCACGACGTTTATTCAAATCAGAAATAACATCACCCATACTTTCTTCTGGTGTTACAACTTCAACTTTCATGATTGGCTCCATTAAAACAGCACCAGCCTTCTCAGAAGCATGCTTGAAAGCTTGAACAGCGCAGATCTCAAATGATAACTGGTCAGAATCCACAGGATGGTATGAACCATCAAGAAGTGTAACTTTCAGTTTATCCAATGCATAACCGGCTAGAACACCATTTTGCATCGCACGTTGAAAACCTTTCTGTACAGCTGGAATATATTCTTTTGGAATATTACCACCCTTAACTTCATCAATAAATTGAAGACCCCCTTCAAATTCTTTGTCAGCAGGTTCAATTCTTACAATAATATCAGCAAATTTACCACGACCACCGGATTGCTTTTTGTAAACTTCACGCAATTCAACTGATTTGGTAATTGCTTCTTTATATGAAACTTGAGGCTTACCTTGATTAGCTTCAACCTTAAATTCACGTTTCAAACGATCAATAATGATTTCAAGATGAAGCTCACCCATACCGGAAATAACTGTCTGACCGGTATCCTGATCTGTTTTAACTGTAAATGTTGGATCTTCTTCAGCCAATTTAGCTAACCCCTGTGATAGTTTATCTAAATCTTTCTGAGTTTTTGGCTCAACAGCAATTCCAATAACGGGATCGGGGAAGTCCATAGACTCAAGAGTGATAGGATTATTCTCATCACACAATGTATCACCTGTACGAATATCTTTGAATCCTACGCCTGCACCAATATCTCCACAACCAATAAATTCTTTCGAATTTTGTTTGTTGGAATGCATCTGGAATAAGCGGGAAATTCTTTCTTTCTTTCCTGAACGAGAATTGTACACGTATGATCCGGCTTCTAATTCACCAGAATAAACACGGAAGAAACACAAACGTCCAACATATGGATCGGTAGCAATCTTAAATGCTAACGCACACAATGGCTCGTTTGGATCTGGGTGACGAACCAATTCTATTTCAGTATCAGAAGGATCTGTACCTACAATAGCTTCGGTGTCCTCAGGACTTGGTAAATATGCACAAACAGCATCCAACAATGGTTGAACACCTTTGTTCTTAAATGAAGATCCACAAACCATAGGAACAATCTTCATAGCGATAGCTCCTTTTCTTAATACTGATTTAATATCTTCTTCGGTAATTTGTGATGGATCATCAAAGAATTTTTCCATAAATACATCGTCACACTCAGCTAACGATTCAAGCATTTTTTCACGCCATTCATTAGCTTCCTCAACCATGTCCGCAGGAATTTCCTCTACATCATAATCAGCACCCATTGTTTCATCATGCCAAAAATAAGCTTTCATCTTAACAAGATCAACAATGCCCCTGAAACTTTCACCGGCACCAATAGGAACCTGAATAGCACAAGGATTTGTACCTAAAATTTCTTTCATCTGACGCAATACGTCAAAGAAATTTGCACCGGAACGGTCCATCTTATTAACGTAACCAATTCTTGGCACTTTATATTTGTCAGCCTGACGCCAAACAGTCTCAGACTGAGGCTCTACACCACCAACAGCGCAATAAGTGGCAACAGCTCCGTCCAGTACACGCAACGAACGTTCAACTTCAACAGTGAAGTCAACGTGTCCCGGAGTGTCAATTAAATTAATTTTATATGTATTGTCTTTATACTTCCAGCTGGTTGTAGTAGCAGCAGAAGTAATCGTAATACCTCTTTCTTGCTCCTGCTCCATCCAGTCCATCGTAGCGGCGCCATCATGCACTTCACCAATTTTATGTGTTAAACCGGTGTAGAACAAAATACGCTCCGATGTTGTCGTCTTACCGGCATCAATGTGAGCCATGATGCCGATATTACGAGTATAGTTTAATGCTTCTTTAGAACCTCTTGCCATCTTTTCTACCTTTCTATTTTATAGAATTAAAATCTGAAATGTGCAAAAGCGCGGTTTGCCTCTGCCATTCTATGCATATCCTCTTTACGTTTGTATGCTCCGCCCTGACCGTTAAATGCATCAACGATTTCAGCAGCTAATTTATCAGCCATTGTTTTTCCTCCTCTTTTACGTGAATAAAGAATGAGGTTTTTCATTGAGATAGATTCTTTTCTATCTGAACGGATTTCTGTGGGAACTTGAAATGTAGCCCCGCCTACTCGACGAGATTTCACTTCTACTTGAGGGGTAATATTATCTAATGCAGCTTTCCATATTTCAAGAGCTGACTTTTCTTCGTTAGGCAATTTTGCCTTTACTGTATCCAATGCGGAATAGAAAATTGTATAAGCAGTATTTTTCTTTCCGTCATACATAAGATGGTTAACAAACTTTGTTACCCTTACATCACCATAGACAGGATCTGGTAATATCTGTCTTTTCTTAGGTTTAGTCTTTCTCATTTTAAATAAAAATTTTGTTGTGTTTGGTTGCTGTTTGCCGTCTTCAACGATTCCTCTGAATCATTTACTCAACCCATAAATAGCCTAATCCAAAAAATTCAACAGTTGTTAATCAATTTCTTTTTAAATTATTTCTTCTTTCCCTTAGTAGCTGCTGCAGCTGCTGCACCTGGTTTTGGACGCTTTGTCCCATACTTGGAACGTCTCTGAGTACGTCCACTCACACCGGCAGCGTCTAAAGCACCGCGAACGACGTGATAACGAACACCTGGAAGATCTTTTACACGACCTCCACGTACCAATACAATAGAGTGCTCTTGCAAATTATGACCTTCACCGGGAATGTAAGCATTCACCTCTTTTGAATTGGTCAAACGTACACGAGCAACTTTACGCATAGCAGAGTTTGGTTTCTTTGGAGTTGTGGTATATACTCTTACACACACACCTCTTCTCTGAGGAGAAGAATCCAAAGCTGGAGATTTGCTCTTCTCAGTCAACTCTGTGCGCCCTTTTCTTACTAATTGTTGAATTGTAGGCATTTTCTACTTTCTGTTTACTTAATTATAGTTATATTATAAATTTATTCTATCTATGTCCAAATTCCAAAATAACATTCAATTAATCAATCAATTAAATGAATCAGTTCCTATTGGAGTTAAAAACGGCACAAAATTACAAAGAATCAACGACATATGCAAGTATATTCAAACATTTTTATAGTTTTTATTTCAATATTTGTTTGCACTATTGGACCTTAAGTATAATTTTTCAAAAAAAACGATTATTAAATAATTTACATACCCAATAAATAAGATAAATAAAATAAATTTGCATTAAACTGTAACATTTAAACTTTTCAACCGTCATTAAAAATAAGTATGGATAAATTCCACAGCATAGTCTTACCACTTAAAAACAAATTATATAGATTTGCATTGAGCATTGTATATAATTCGACTGAGGCTGAGGATATAGTTCAGGATATTATGCTCAAATTGTGGAGCAAAAAAGATGAATGGGAACAAATTGAAAATTTGGAGGCATACTGCTTCAAAGCAACTAAAAATTTATCACTTGATAAATTGGCGGCTAAAGAGATAAGAAAAACTGAAAGCATTGATATGGATAGGGAATCTTTTTCAATTTCAGAACAAGAAACACCTTTTTCATTGATATCTAAAAAAGAAACGCAGGTAAATATCTATAAGTGCATTGAACAACTTACCGAAAATCAAAAAATGATTTTCCAACTTCGAGAAATCGAAGATATGAGCTATAAAGAAATTGCAGAGACTCTAGATATTACAGAAGATTCAGTTAAAGTAAACTTATTTAGAGCAAGAAAAAAGATAAAAGAACTACTATCAAATATTGAAAGATAGAAAAAAAATGGATAACTCATACATACATATATTATTAGAAAAATATTGGAATTGCGAAACCAGTGCAGACCAAGAAAATCAACTGCAAGATTACTTCTCCGGAAATAATGTTTCACAAGACCTGCAAAAATATATTCCTCTTTTTTCTTATAAAAACGACGAAAAATCAAAATGCTTAAGCAAAGATTTCGATGTCAATTTGCAAAAAGCAATAAAATCGGCTGATAAAAAAACAAAAAAATACATTATTATTAAAATATTTGCTCCTGCACTCAGAATTGCCGTATCAGCAATGCTGGTAGCTGCAATGGGACTGGGAATTTACTTTATTGCGAAAGCAAAGAATGAAACATATTTTGCGGAAACATATAACGATCCAAAACCGGCAATAAAACAGGCAACTTTTGCTTTGGATAAACTTTCTGAAGCATTAAATGCAGGAGAAAAAGCTTCAAAAGAATCATTGCAATATATAAACGATATGGAAATAGACTGGATCTCAATCGACTCTGTCATTCAAGATTATATTGAAATGGATTCTGCAATTTCAGAACAAAAAGCAAACGACACTAACTTATGAAAAAAATCGTTACAATAATATTTACATTATTAATGACGGCAACAACACTCATGGCGGGTGATTTTGTTAGTCGATTCATGGGAACAATCACTGAAGAAAATAATACGCTTAATAATGTGAATATTGGAAAAAAAATGCTCGACAAAATGTCGGATGAAATTGGCGATAAAGATCTGGCAAAATTGTTTCGAAACTTAAATAGCATTAGAATCATTACATGTGATAATATTCAAGATTCACGATTTTATTTCAATAAAGCAAATGAGTTTTTAAAAGAAAATTATGCTGATTACGACGAAATAGTTTCTGTAAACGATCCTAAAAACAAAATTAACACAGTACTCAAGAAAGAAAATAATAATACAGATATAATTCTGATTTCTTTGGACGAAGAAGGTAAACTAAGCATCATCAATGTGTCAGGTAAAATTGATTTAGAATCATTTTCAAAATTATCTAATTCTATATATGATAAAAACTTAACATCAACAGAAGATAGCTTAACCCATAAGGAATAGCAACTATGATTTGATGTTATTTTATAAATAACTTTTTTCTTTTTTATATTTAAACGATGAATAGACGGCCGAACGAGAGTTTAGCCGTCTATTGCTTTTTATTGAATTTTATTGATCCTCAAAGTCCAAGATACTAAAATTTAGTAGTTCTCTTCTCTTTTAACTGCTGTACAAGCAATATGGTATTTTTAAGATAATCATACTCAAGCTCAAAATTCTCAGAAAAAACTCCGCGACCAAGGTTGTCTTCAATCTGGTTCATCGACCAAAGTCTTCCATCTGATAAATGAAGATGACTATAGGATTCTTCTTCATCTATTGTGGCAATATATAAATAAATCAAACGCTTGGTAATCTCATTCTCAAACTCATATTTAACCAAAAATCTAATCGGTAATTTATCCTTATTCGATACCTTAAGCAATAAATCATTTACCGCTTCCTTAACATCTTGCTTATAACCAATATAGGTCTCAAGAGGATGATCAAGTTTGCCGGGATCAAGAATACGGGTGGTTTCACGTACTTTTAAAAAAATGTTCGACTTGTAAATTATACCAATACGAACAACTGGATGCATATATCGGTTTTTTAAATTTACAGAAACAGACTTGGCTAATCTACCTGTTACTTCGCCTGAAACATTTACTACGGGTAACCACTCTTCTTTATTTAATTTATTTCTAAAATAATTAAGCCTGATTATCTCAAAAATAATAATTCCAAGCATAATTAACTGGGGAATAAAAACAACAATAGTCCTGTTAAAATATGGCGTTGTGTCAACGGTAAATAAAAATATCAATAGAATTATTAGTAAATGAAGGAAAAAACCATATTGTACTTGAAATAAAACTCTAAAAGATTCATTAAGAAAATTTCTAATGGAGGGATTATTCCTCTTGAAGAGTTTCATAATGATTTTTGAACGAAGTATTCTAACAAAAACTAATGATAGAACAAAGAGAACTTCAATCAAAATAAAAAAGGTAAATATGGAAATGGCATTAGGAATCAACAAATTTAATATTAAAGCAGCTATAAAAGTAAAAATTGATATATCATAAAGAAAACGGGTCTGCCTTTTCGAAATAAATATTCCGGTTACTGATAACAACAACGCTATAACTAATGCCACATTTAAATCAATTCTCCCAATTAGAATTGAAAAAACAAAAAGTGGAATTAGACCAAAAGCAGGATTCCTCAGAAACAACAATATTTTTGCAGCTGTATTCATATAAATATATAAACAAAGATTAGTGATTGAAAGTGCTCGCTAAAACATCCTTTCAATCACTCATGCTAATAACAACAAAAAAGAACTTTTGTTTATGAAGAGAACGAAATATCAGCATGATAAGACGACCTGACAAGAGGACCGCTAACAACCTTAGAAAATCCTTTTCTCAATGCCTCTTCTTTATAATAATTAAATATATCGGGATGAATATATTCTTTAACGGGATAATGTTTTCGTGATGGCTGAAGATATTGACCTATCGTCAATGATTTACAACCAACGGCAATTAAATCATCCATCAATAACAACACCTCTTCTTGGGTTTCACCAAGACCTACCATGATGCCTGATTTGGAATAGACACCGTTTTCAGCAATCCTATTTAAGGTTTTTAAACTTATATCGTATCTGGCCGCACTCCTCACAATAGGGGTTAACCTGCTAACAGTCTCCATATTATGAGACATAACATCGGGTTTTGAATTGCACACCAAATCAATAAGCTCTTCCCTACCCTGAAAATCAGGAACAAGAATTTCAATGGTTGTATCAGGATTTTCTCTTCTAATTGATTCAATGGTTTGTACCCAATGATTGGCTCCTAAATCTGATAAATCATCTCTATCTACTGAGGTGATAACAGCGTGCTTCAATTTCATCAGCTTCACCGATTGTGCAACATTTTTGGGTTCTAGCTCATTTAAGGGCAACGGCCTACCGGTTAGCGTGTTGCAAAACTTACACGACCTTGTACAAATTTCTCCTCCAATCATAAATGTGGCGGTACCTCTATCCCAACATTCTCCCATATTAGGACATCTGCCACTTGAACAAATGGTGTGAAGATGATGTGAATCAACAATATTTTTGGTATGAGTAAACTTGTCAGTTACACCAAGCTTGATTTTCAACCAATCAGGCTTTTTTAAGTGAGACTTTTGAAACACATTTTCAACATCGGAATCGCTTTTGTCGTTTTTACCTGAACTATATAGAGATTGAATATCCATTTCTTAATGTCTAAAACAATAAATAATTATTTAAAATTGTCTTCAAAGTATGAAATAACCTTGTCATATAAATATTTCCGGGTATTTCCACCGTAAATTGAATGATCTTTATCTGGGAAAAAGAACATATCAAAGTGCTTATCTGCGGCAATCAAAGCTCGGGTATATTCAATAGAATTCTGAAAATGAACATTGTCATCCGCTGTACCGTGAATAAGCAACAGATTACCTTGTAATTGATTTGCTAATGTTATTGCGGATCCTTTTTCATATCCACTTTGATTCTGCTGAGGGGTACGCATAAACCGTTCGGTATAAACAGTATCGTAATAACGCCAATCGGTGACAGGTGCAATTGCTACACCGGCTTTAAAAATACCTTCACCGCGACTCATACTCATTAAAACCATATAGCCGCCATAACTCCAACCCCAAATACCAATATTACTCTTATCTACATATGGGAGGGTACCAAAATGTCTTGCTGCGGCAACTTGATCGTCAGATTCCATAATACCTAAATTTTGATAGGTTTGTTTGCGGAATTTCTCGCCACGAGCTGCGGTACCCCTACCATCAACAGAGGCTACAATAATTCCCCTGTTTGATAATTCATAATACCAGTCTACTGAATATTTATCTTGCACTTCTTGAGAATTTGGACCGCTGTACTGAACCATAACCAAGGGGTACTTCTCGCTGGCATTAAAATTCAAGGGCTTAATAATCCAACCGTTCAATTGGGTCACTCCATCACCGGCAGTAAGGGTAATAAATTCCTTTTTAGGTAATCTGATTTCCGCCAACTGCTTGTTCAACTGTGCATTATCTTCCAACAATCGTAAAGTCTTACCGGCAGCATTGTGCATAGTTATAACATTGGGAGTTTTTGAATCCGACCATCTATTAATATAGTACTTCCCTTTATTGCTAAACGTTGCAGAATTATAACCTGCTTGAGTGGACAACTTAATTGGTGCTCCTTTTAATATATTTGCTTTGAAAATATTTCTGCGAAGGGGACTTTCATCTGCTGCTTCATAATAAATAGTCTGAGTCTGAGGATCCACAGCTAACAATTCTGTCACATCAAAATTACCTGTTGTAAGTTGCTTTTGCAACGATCCCGAAATTCCATATATGTAAATATGACTAAATCCATCTTTCTCTGATATATATGTAAATTTATCGGACATAAAATATATGGAATTCAACCAATCTGAATCTACATAATATGGATTCTCCTCTCGTAACACAAGCTTTGCAACGGTTGTACGGGGATTTACAAAATACATGTCAAACTTGTTCTGATTTCTATTTAATGTCATCACAGCTAATTGATCGGGATCTTCTGTAAATTTAATTCGAGGAATATAACCGTCTTTATCTAAAGGAACTTGCATCGTACGGATGGTTTTCTCATATATGTCAAATACCCTGCATTCAACTGTTGAATTAATTTGACCTGGCTTGGGATATTTATATTTGTAGAAATCGGGATATAACTTCTCGTCAAAACGTTGAAAAGAATATTGAGGAACATTCGATTCGTCAGTACGAATATATGCTAATTGCTTATTATCTGGCGAAAACTCCATTAATCGTGTGGTAGAAAACTCCTCTTCATATACCCAATCGGTTGCGCCATTGATAATCTTGTTCAACTCCCCGTCTTTGGTGACCTGCGATTCTGTATCAAAATCAAACTTTACTAACCAAATATTGTTATCCATCACATAAGCAAGCATCTTACTATCTGGAGAAAAGGTTGGTATCATCTGTTTCGAACTGTTTTCAGTTAACTTGCGTACCAAATTCCTGCGAACATCGTGATAATAATAGGTCGCACGAAACGAATGTCGATAAATCTGCTCGCTGTCTCTATAAACTAATACTCTGTTTTCATCATCACTCACCAAAAAACCTTGAAACGATTTAAAAGTACAATCACGAGCTGTACGTGTATTGAACAATGTGTCAATCACTTCCCCTGTATCATAAGAATACTTGATCACTGCGGAATTCGCTGGATCAGTTTGATAATAAGACATGCCATCTGCTGATGAAACCATCTGTCTTACACTACGGGCATAAAACTTACCGCTTAGTATATCATTTAATGTGTAATTTTGAGCATTTGTTATGAACGAGAACAGGCTCACGAATAATACTAAATAAATCTTTTTCATATTATTTTGATTGAAAGTACAAATATAGGTATTTTTAGTAAACCTCACCTCCTTTGATTCATTTTGAAATAAACGACTTTTCATTGTATTATTTATTATTTTTGCATTTATAGGGTTAAACCTTGAATAACTTTTAATGTCAAAAACACAAAGAATAAAACGAGTATCAACTATAAAAAATTCAGCATTATGAAAAAAATAAAGATTTTCCTTTCATCCCTGATTTTAGCATTGCTGGTTTCATGCGCAGCGTATTCTCAATATGGATACGATTATGATAATTATGGAAATTATGACGATGACTATTATAACGATGATTATTATTACGACGATTATAATGGTGACTATTACGATTCTCGTTATAATACATTTTATGTGGAACTGACTCCCTACGGAACATGGACAAATCATAACAGATATGGACGGGTTTGGTATCCAAGAGTAAGCAGAAATTTCAGACCATACGCTACAAATGGATATTGGGTAATGACAGATTATGGTAACACATGGGTCTCAAACTACGATTGGGGTTGGGCACCGTTCCACTATGGAAGATGGTTCTATGACGACTATCGTGGATGGGGATGGATTCCGGGATATGAATGGGCTCCTGCATGGGTTTCATGGCGAAGTGGTGGAGGATACTACGGATGGGCTCCTTTAGGACCTGGAATAAACATCAATATCAATATAAACATTCCATTAGGATTCTGGACTTTCTTGCCTGACAGATATATGTACAACAGAAATATGTATCGTTATTATGGTGATTATAATTATAACAATCGTTATTATAACAATACTACTATAATTAATCATACTCACATATATAATAACAATAGATATTACAGTGGCCCAAGTGCAAATGAATATAGAAGAGATACCGGTAAAAACGTGAATGTTCGGAGAATGGAAGCAGCAAGTCGCTCAGGTAGAACTTCTGTTAATAATAATTCTGTAAGAGTTTACAGACCTGAAACATTGTCAAGAAGCTCACGCAGTACAACAAATTCTCGAAGCAACACAGACATAAACAGAAATACTTCTCGTCCAAACAGTAGCGATCGTATTGCTCCAAACACTCAAAATAGTCGTTCAAACAATAACGAAAGGGTGACACCAAATACACAAAATAGTCGCTCTAACAACAATGAGAGAGTTGCTCCAAACACTCAAAACAGTCGCTCTAATAATAGCGAAAGGGTAACACCTAACACGCAAAGCAGTCGCTCTAACAATAATGAGAGGGTTGCTCCTAACACGCAAACAAATCGCTCAAATAGTAACGAGAGGGTTGCTCCGGCAACACAGAGCAATCGCTCAAGCAATAACGAGAAAGCAGCTCCGGCAACACAAAGCAGTCGTTCAAGTAATAACGAGAGAACTGCAACAACTTCACAAAGTAGTCGTTCTAGCAATAATAATAGCTCTGTTTCAAGAACTGAGAACTCATCAAGTAGAAACGAATCAACAAGCAGAAGCTCATCACGCAGTTCAAATGATACTCCTTCAAGGTCTTCTTCATCAAGATCATCATCTAACAGCAGAAGCGGTAGGTAATAATTTGTAGCGTCAACAAATTTCTAAATAACTAAAAGAGGCTGTCTCAAAAGATTGAAAGCCTCTTTTTTTTTCATTCAATTTTCTGTAAAAAACCTT
>DHSL01000056.1 GCA_002411345.1 Bacteroidales bacterium UBA5287
AACGGTATTTTAGGACGAGACATGTAACATAAATAAAAAGAGCCTGGTGTAATCACAGGCTCTTTTACTTATGGCATTTTTTCGTAATTTGAACAGTTTTAGGTATAAATTTCAATTTGAATAATCAACATTATTTTATCGTTTGACATTCTTCATTTACAAATTATTGCCCTTTGAATTCGAGATATAAAGTGATGTCAACCTTTTTGCCAATCATACCAGATGTAACATCATAAGAAACATTATAGTCAAGACGGTTAATAGTGTTTTCGGCTACAAATCCTACAGTATTTGTGCCGTCTTCGCCCTTAACCAATCCGCCATAAGTAACCATAAAAGTAGTCGGTTTTGAAACGTCTTTGATTGTTAACACTCCATTTAATTTAAAATGTTTATCATCAATCATTTCTACACTTGTACTCTTAAAAGACATGGTTGGATATTTCTCTACTTCAAAGAAATCAGCACTGCGCAAATGATTGTCACGCGCCTCTACACCTGTATTTATACTGGGGGTTTCAACTGTAAATGACACTTTGGCTGTCGTTGGATCTGACGGATTACCTGTTAAAGTACCTTCAAACTTATCAAACTTCCCTTTGACAAAAGAGATAGCCAAATGTTTTATCTTGAAGTTTACAGATGAATGATAAGGGTCTGTCTTATAGGTTGATTGAGCTGATAAACCAAGACTAAATCCCGCAATAACTAATAGTAATAATATAGTTCTTTTCATATTTGTTTAATTTATAATTGTTACATCAACATAAACATTATATATCAAATAATGTTCATTTTTGTCATGTTAACAATATGTATTATGGGGTATTCAGAAAAAACCATTACTTTTGCTACAACAAAATAATATATTTGTTGTTTATAAGACTAAATACAATCAGAGTATGCAAAATACTCAACATATAGGTTATGCAAGAACAAGAACAAAAACAGGATGAAATCCTACACGAACTAGCTAATAGCGATTATAAATATGGTTTTACTACTGATGTACATACAGAAGTAATAGAAAAGGGACTCAACGAAGATGTGATTCGACTGATTTCTTCAAAGAAAAATGAACCGGAGTGGCTACTTGAATTTAGATTAAAATCATATAGACACTGGCTTACAATGAAAATGCCGAACTGGGCGCATCTTAACATTCCTGAAATTAATTATCAAGATATAATATATTATGCGGACCCGACAAAAAAGAAGAATCTGGAAAGTCTGGACGAAGTTGATCCTGAGTTATTGAAAACGTTCGACCGACTGGGAATTCCTCTGGAGGAACAAAAACAGTTGACGGGTGTTGCTGTGGATGCAGTTATGGACAGTGTTTCTGTTAAAACAACTTTCAAAGAAGTGCTCGCCGAAAAAGGTATTATTTTCAGCTCTTTTAGTGAGGCTGTTCAACATCACCCGGATTTGGTGAAGAAATACCTTGGTAGCGTTGTTCCATATAAGGATAACTTTTTTGCGACGCTCAATTCTGCTGTTTTTAGCGATGGATCTTTCGTTTATATCCCAAAAGGTGTTAGATGCCCAATGGAATTATCGACTTATTTCCGTATAAACACGGCAAATACAGGACAATTTGAACGGACACTAATTGTTGCGGACGAAGATTCGTATGTTAGCTATCTTGAAGGTTGCACTGCTCCAATGAGAGACGAAAATCAATTGCATGCGGCAATTGTGGAAATCGTTGCTCTGGATAATGCTGAAGTAAAATACTCTACTGTACAAAACTGGTACCCTGGAGATGCTAAAGGAAAAGGTGGCATATATAACTTTGTTACTAAACGTGGCATCTGCAAAGGAAATAACTCAAAAATTTCCTGGACGCAAGTCGAAACAGGATCGGCAATTACATGGAAATATCCGTCTTGCATACTGGCTGGCGATAATTCTGTTGGAGAATTTTATTCGGTTGCTGTGACAAATAATTTTCAACAAGCTGATACTGGTACAAAAATGATACACCTGGGGAAAAACACAAAGAGTACAATCGTTTCTAAAGGTATTTCAGGGGGCAGCAGCCAAAATAGTTATCGTGGATTGGTGAAAATATCCAAAAGAGCAGAAAATGCACGCAACCATTCTCAATGCGATAGTTTGTTACTAACAGATCATTGCGGTTCACATACTTTCCCTTACACGGATATTCAAAACAATACAGCAATACTGGAACATGAAGCAACAACTTCAAAAATTAGCGAGGACCAAATCTTTTATTGTAATCAAAGGGGATTAAACGAGGAAGAAGCAATTGGATTAATTGTGAATGGTTACGTTAAAGAAGTTGTAAATAAACTTCCTATGGAGTTTGCTGTTGAAGCACAAAAACTTCTGCAAATTAGCCTGGAAGGAAGTGTGGGATAATTGAATGAGGTCTAATCATTTAGGTAAAAAAAATAATTCTTTAAGAGTTGTCTGTTTTTTATTAAACATTTTTTCAATTTAAATGTTTAAAGGATAAACAATATCTAATATGAAAAAAATTATTCAATTTAACTACCAAGAGTTATGGCCCAATGAATATGTGGAATTATTCAAACTCATTATCGCTGTTACTGAAAAGCATAATCCGGAAGAATTGCATCTGACAAAAGCTGTCGAAAAAGTTAAACGACATGTCGCAGATGTCAATAAATTGAAAATGGTCGAAGATGGCTTTACAAAGAAATTCGTTGATCTGGATAACAGACGGGATAATTTAACGATTTCTCTTTTCAAAATAGCAACTTTATGGACCAAAACAAACTTGACGGAGATGGTCAAAAACGGACAGGTAATTATCGATTGGTTAAATAGACATCAATTCGAGAATATGTCCTCGGCAGCTTACAATGATCAGACTAAAAGAACTGAAGAACTTCTCGAAGATGCTGGTTCATCTAAAGAAATTTCTGAAGCAATTAATGTTCTTAGCCTCGACGCATTAGTAAATGAGTTGAAATCTGTAAACACATATTTTGATTATCATTATAAGAAATTCCTCTCTACAGGACATAAATCCGAAGAGGGATTAAACTATAGAGAAATACGCTTTAAAGCGGACATGGACATACGAGGATTATTCGGATATATAGAGATGTATCAGAATAATTATTATTTCAGTAAATTGGATTATGAGCCACTGGTTAATGAGCTTAATGAACTGTTGATAACTTACAAAACAAAGTTGGATAAAAGAAAAGATGAAGCTAAACGCGCTAATGATCTAAATCCAGACGAAGTATATGTAACAGAATAATCATTTAATTGATTATTGCATATTCGAACTTCACAACATTACAACATTACAACAATACAAAAGTCCCTTTTTAAGGGACTTTTTATTTTTAGATCTTGTTTATGATCTGTAAATTATACTCGAATCCTACCTTGTTCGGTTTTTGATATAATAGTGAATACTTGTTTATTATATATGGATTATCTTCGTATCCTAATTGTATTTCTCTTTTTGACAGTTAAAATGCCAATCTATGATTATACTGGTGTTTTTAACTTAACATTTCAACACTTCAACCAATAACAGAATGGGATACTTAAAAACTTCAATAGAACTTCCCTAAAAGTTTATACAACAATGCACAAATTGAATGATTAATCTTCGCAAATTTCTTTGATAAATAAATCTTCTGCCTGATGAACCCAGTCACGAAAATGCTTATCTGGTTGATAATTAGGAATAAAATCAATCAGCTTACTCAATTCAAAGTTATTACTACTAATACCGGCACCCGACAAACCTGCATCGTAAGCATTAAATTCCTGTTCTACATGAACGGGAATCATTAATATTGGTTTTTGATAATATAATGCTTCACATACCGATTCGAATCCCGAAGTGGTTGAATAAGCCATACTCCCTGCCATACTTTTCAAAAATAATGTATCATTCAATCGGTATAATATCAAATTATCATCTATAACAGTTACATCATCTGCACCTTTTTTATCCCAGAAAAAACGAAGTGGAATTTCAGGATGTTTCATATGCCAATCCATTACTTCATCATAATATCCTGTGTTAAGCATATAGCCATGAATATAATTACCTTGGGTTGGCTCAACTTCAAAAACCTCTCTTCGCAATAGCGGTGGAACTACAACAATACGCTTTTCTTTACTTCCCGGCATATCACGAAAAGATAAGGCAAGCAATTTAGTGGCTCTCTGACATGTTGCTTTTGATAACATCCGCAAGAAATAATATTTTACATCTTGCTCAGTAGAAGTCTTATAATTAGGATTTAATAAAACATAATGATGTCCAACACATATAAACTTTATTCCTTGTTTATCATCAAATTTATAATAAGCAAAAGCCATACCGGTTATCAGCTCATAAAAATTGATCACAGCATCTGGTTTGTATTCTAATATTTTATCTTTAACAAACTGGATACTTTTTCTGAAATACATAGAATGAACAGCATTGTCCAATACTGTAGCAAATATGTTTGGACGCTTATTCTTGTATAATGTGGTGAAATTTGGACTGTTAAAAACAAAAACAGGAGCTCCTATCTTTTCCAAAAAGAACTTAGGAATCTCCCTGGAATCACTTTTTCCGACTAATACTGCTGAAACTTCGTGACCATGTTTCCGCAATAAATAGGCTAACGAGAGCGCTTGAGTGAAGTGCCCTCTTCCTTCTCCTTGTACTGTAAATAAAAACCTCACAGATAAATTTATTTTGTATTTAATACAAAAGTACAAAATATTTGCATCAAAGTCGATACAATAAGCGCCAATAAAAACAAAATATTACAGTAAACACTATCTGTTAAACTCAAGTGCCTGTCCTATATTCTTTTCAGATACTGCTTTTCCATCAAATACCAACTCTCCATTTACAAAAGTGGAGACAATGGAATGTGAGAATGTCTCACTTTCAAAAGGCGACCAACCACATTTATAAAGAATATTATCTTTTGAAACTGTATAATCTTTATTCGGATCTACTAATACTAAATCTGCAAAAAAACCTTCACGAATGTATCCCCTATCTTTTACTTTAAATAGTTTGGCAGCTGCATGACACATTTTCTCCACAACAAACTCTACAGTAAATAAACCCTGTTTACATAACTCGAGCATAATCTGAAGCGAGTGTTGAACAAGTGGTCCACCTGAAGCTGCTTTCAAACAACCTCCTTCTTTTTCACTCAACAAATGAGGGGCGTGATCAGTAGCAACAACATCAAGTTTCCCATTTAATAAAGCTGCACGTAATGCTTCTCTATCAGTTTTGGTCTTAATAGCCGGATTCCATTTTATTAATGCCCCTTTTCGACTATAATCATCATCAGTAAACCAAAGATGATGAACACATACTTCTGAGGTTATTTTTTTATCTTCTATTGCGGAATTACTGAACAAACTCATTTCGTGCGCAGTAGAAAGATGAAGTACATGCAATCTTGATCCATATTTATCGGCAAGTTCCACTGCCTGTACTGATGATGCATAACACGCTTCAGCAGAACGAATCAAAGGATGATATTTTACTGGAATTTCTTCTCCAAACTTGAGTTTATACTCTTTAATATTATTTTGAATGATCTCCTCTTTTTCACAATGTGTTGCTATCAATGTATCTACTTCTGCAAAAATCTGTTGAAGTGATTTTGTATTATCGACTAACATATTCCCAGTGGATGCGCCCATAAAGACCTTAATTCCACATACCTTTTTGGTATCTATCTTTTTGAGTTCCGCAATATTATCATTGGTTCCACCCATATAAAAAGAATAATTGGCGACTGAACGATCTACAGCACTTTCAAATTTCTGTTCAAGTGCCTCAATGGTAATTGTTTGAGGATTTGTATTGGGCATATCCATATAAGATGTTACTCCTCCAGCAACAGCTGCTCTACTTTCGCTTGTAATATCTCCTTTATATGTCAATCCTGGATCACGAAAATGAACCTGATCATCAATCACACCTGGAATCAGATATAATCCTTGTGCATCAAACACTTCTGAATGATTAAAAATCTGTTCAGGAACATCATCTATAAATATTCGAGAAATACGTTCGTGTTCAATAAGGACAGATCCTACAAACCTTTTTCCATCGTTTATAATTATAGCTTTATGTATCAGTATCATGTTGTTAATGCTGTTTTGGCTTAATTTTACCAAATATCTTTCTCCATCTTAAGTTAATTACTCCAAAAAATGCTTCTCCAAAAATACTTGTATTCATCTTTGATACGCCCAATCTTCGATTTACAAAAATTACAGATACCTCTTTAATTTTAAAACCTAAAACAAAAGCACTGTATTTCATTTCTATTTGAAATGCATAACCCTTGAATTTAATATTGTCCAAATCAATAGCTTCAAGTACTTTACGTTTGTAACAAACAAAACCGGCAGTTGTGTCATGAACCTTCAACCTGGTAATCATCTTAACATATTTTGATGCAAAATATGACATTAACACCCGTCCCATCGGCCAATTCACAACATTCACACCCGTAGAATAACGAGAACCGATTGCCATATCATATCCTTCAAGAGCACAAGCATTATACAATCGAGGCAAATCATTGGGATCATGAGAAAAATCGGCATCCATCTCAAATATATATTCATAATTTCTGCTTAATGCCCATTTAAAACCATGAATATAAGCTGTACCCAGCCCTTGTTTACCCTTACGTTCTTCTATAAAAAGCCTGTTCGGAAACTCGTTCATCAAACTATAAACAATCGAAGCTGTCCCATCGGGAGAACCATCATCTATAACCAAAATATCAAAGTACTTGTTCAATCCGAAAACTGCACGAATAATATTTTCGATATTTTCTTTCTCGTTATATGTTGGTATAATTACAATGCTGTCTGGCATAAATTCTAAATATTTATTCAAAAATAGTACTTTAAAATTATATTTGAGGTCTAAACTTCAAAAATAATTGATTTTAGCATGAACAACACTTAATGATTCCGTAATATTTACTTAATCCATCATATAATGTAATATAAAATCTTCAATATAATTATTGATTCTAACATATTTGTAAAATAACATTAAATATCAATGGGATATTTGTTGCTTAATACAATGTGATTTTCTGTTTTTTACTTCATAAATTAGTATATTTTAGTATCTTTGTTGACAAGTTGTTTTATGGTTAAATAAGTAATATCTACTGTAAAAGTTAAGCTAAAACAAACAGGAAACCATTACAAATTTAAAACCTGCAAAATCAGCAATCAATTTGTTTTATTTTATTAATATAGGTCATTTTTATACATGAGAACGATAATAAAAGTCGTCTTTTTATTAGTCATTTTCCTTATACAAGGATGTAATACTGAAGAAGTGATTTTTCAACTTCCATCTACAAATCAATCAAACTTATCAGAAATATTATTAAATACAAGTAGTGGAAATGAAATAGAAAAAGGGATAATACGTGTAAAATTTTCAAATGAGCAAGAAGATAATTTCTTTTTTGATACACAATCTGGACGATTGAAAAGCAAAAAGACAGAAATAGAACTTTTTCTTCAAAGCATAGGTGCAGAAAGTATAAAAAGAGTCTTTCCTTACGCAGGTAAATTCGAAGAACGTACACGTAAAGAAGGATTGCATTTATGGTACGATATCACTTTCGACAAAACAAAACCTGTTACCCGTGCTACTTCAGATGCACGTCAGCTGCCGGGAGTTGATATAGTTGAAGAAATATATAATCCTACCCTTCCACCAACACAAATAGAAATAGCTACATTAAAAAGGTCTTCATCTTCAAATGCTATTTTTAATGATCCTTTCTTAAACTCACAATGGCATTATCACAACACAGGAAACATTCAAAGCTCATCTCCCGGAGCTGATATAAACCTATTTAAAGCATGGGAAATAGAAAGTGGAAAACCTGAAGTAATCGTAGCAATAGTAGATGGTGGATTAGATACTAATCATGAAGATTTAAAAGATAATTTATGGATTAATCAGTCAGAGCTAAACGGTCTTCCAAATGTTGACGATGATAATAACGGTTTTAAAGATGATATATATGGATATAACTTTGTATCAGAACAAAGCATAATACAACCTCATTCACATGGTACGCATGTAGGCGGAACAGTTGCAGCACGAAACAACAACGGCAAAGGTGTTGCTGGGGTTGCTGGTGGAAATGGAACACCAAATAGCGGTATTCGAATGATTAGTTGTCAAATTTTCGAACATACAAGTGATCCACAAAAGGATCGCTCTGGTAATACACCGGCTGCTATTAAATATGGTGCAGACAACGGTGCTGTCATCAGCCAAAATTCATGGGGATATGAATATCCCGGTTCAGGTATCATGCCTGCATCATTAAAAGCTGCTGTTGATTATTTCATTAAATATGCTGGATGTGATAATGACGGAAATCAACTCCCCAATTCGCCTATGAAAGGTGGAGTGGTAATTTTTGCCGCAGGGAACGATAATAAAGATTACTTCGCTTATCCAGCTGCATATCCTCCAATTATATCTGTTTCAGCAATGGCTCCAAATTTTAAGAAGTCATGGTATACAAATAGAGGGGAATGGATAACAATTATGGCGCCGGGAGGAGATCATAATTTTTCTGGCGGTATGGTACTTAGCACATTACCAAATAACAGTTATGGATATATGCAAGGAACATCCATGGCATGTCCTCATGTATCAGGGATCGCAGCATTAATTATTTCAAAATATGGTGGCCAGGGATTTACCAATGAAAAATTAAAACAACACATCACTTTATCATTACTTCCTGTAGATATTAACGAAATGAATCCCGAATTTAAAGGAAAATTAGGCAGAGGTTATATTGATGCTGAAAAATCGCTATCAAATAACTCTAACAAGTCTCCAGGTAACATACCTTCAGTTGAATTATCCGAAAGTTATAAATCCATAGATATAAGTTGGAGAGCAGTATTAGATGAAGATGATGGAACAGCCTCATATTATAAATTATACTATTCTGATGCAATAATATTAAATGAAAACAATTATCAACAAGGTAAAGAAATCGAGATCTACGGTTCTGTATATAAACCTGGGGATAAAGTGATTTACTCACTTCAAGGACTAAGCTTAGATACTCATTATTCATTCGTACTAATAGCAGAAGATCGTTGGGGACTTCAATCTTCACCACTTTTATTTTCTGGTAAAACAAAAGTAAATTTGCCTCCTGTTTTAACTAGAAGTGGAGTAGATCATGTAAGAATTACTGGCTATGATATTTCAAAAGTTATGATAGAGATCTTTGAACCTGATGGACAAGAATGGGATTATACTGTTGCTGGAGATTCTGATGGTGTAACATTTAAACAAGAAAATAACATCATTACACTAAGTTTTACTGCTTTAGGAGAAATAGGAAAACATAAACTTACAATCACTGTTAAAGATATATATCAAGCAACTGCAACCATTGAAATTCCATACGAGATTTATGAGAATCACCCACCTCGATTAATGAAAACATTTGAGAAAGAGTATATCCCAATAAGTATTAAAGATTATTCTATCAACCTAAAAGATTATTTCATTGATGATGATGGACATGATGTTTCTTATATGGTAAAATCTTTAAATCCAAATATTGTACAAGCATCCATTTCCGACAATATTTTACATTTAAATCCTTTGGCAGTTGGAATATCAAAGATTGAAATAACAGCAATTGATTCACATAACTTAAGAACTACCACTACTGCCACTTTTCAAATAGTTTCAAATGATTTGGTGTATATTGTTTACCCAGTTCCAGTAACTGACATTCTAAATATTCGATTAGGAAATATAATTACTAATGCAAAAATAACTATTAGCACAAATACAGGGCGACTCGAATTGATTAAAAACTTTAGCATTAATAATGATAATGAACGTTTAGTTAAACTCGATTTAACCGGATTATCTGGAGGAACTTATGTTTTACAAGTAGATGCAAACGGCGCAAATTATAAACAACTTTTCATCAAATACTAACTAAAAATGATTACAAATAAAAAGTTACTGCTTGTTATACTATATATATCCTTTTGTACAACAACAATAATTGGTCAAACTAATCGTTCATTACCATTTTTAGAAGTAAATGCTGATGCAAGGACTTTTGGAATGGGAAATACTAATATGGGTGAATCCGAGAGTATGTATTTATACACTAACCCTACATCTTTTTTACAAAAAAAAGATAAATTCTATGGTTCTTATGCATTAGGAATTTATCCTGAAATCGAGAATAACAAACAACTTTTCCATGCATTCTCTACAGGTTTTAAATTAACAGATAATCAAGCTTTAATGATAGGTTTCCGGTCACTTTCCGGATATAAAGTAATGAATATGAACCAAGAAGGAGCACTTGAATCAATTAAACCTGCAGATCAGGCAATAAACATTGCATACGCATTGCAATTTACATCTAATTTATCAGCCTATTTGGGAGGAAGTTACATCCATTCTGATCTCGGAAAAATAGCCAAAACTTATGGATTAAATGCTGGTGCTTATTATCATAGACAATGCCAACTCTCAAACAATTACGGATTCTACACTATAGGAATATCATTAACCGATTTGGGTGGTAAGGTAAAATATGGACAAGATGGTATGGAATCTCCACTTCCTGCATCATTAGGTTTAGGTGGAAGTTTCAGATATCCATTTCAAACAAATCAATCTCTTTTAGTTGCTTTAACTACTCGATATTACATGTTTCCTTCAAACAACAGTGAATTTGCTAGTGGATTAGGTCTTGAATACGAATTATTCAATAAAGTGTCTTTAAGAACTGGTTATTATTGGAGCAAAGAAATGAATTATCTCACCATGGGATTAGGATGTAATTTCAAGTTTATATCTTTAGATGTAGCATACCAAAAAGGTGATTTAAATAATTTATATCAATTAGGTGTCCATATTCAATTATGATACTTACTTAATCAAGTTCATAATAAGTTATATTATTCGCAGATATAGATTAATTCTCTTTTATACTGATTCTGTTATACATATGTTCTAATTCTAAACTGATTGAAATTCTGATTATAGACCACAACAATCCAATCATTCTAAATTCATTTATAAAACTATCTCAAAATAAAAAACAGTGTGAGTCAGGTTTTCCTGACTCACACCAAATCTTATAAACTCATTCAAAAACTAATCAAAATTAGCTTCGAATCACTTTTCCTTTCTCAATTAAATCCATAAGGGAAAATTCTCACTTATATTAGTATAATCTGTTAGTTTCACACAATCTTTGAAACAACCAGTTACTGTCTTTGGCATTGTATATAGCTCAGGATACAAATCACGTTCATAAAGATGTACCTTTATTCCGTCAACAATTGTATAGGGTGATTCGCCTTCAAGTAAAGTACAACCATTAAATACGTTTGAGAAACTTGTGACTTTGACATTATTATCGAAAACTCCTACTGAAATAGCAGTTAATGAAGTACAATTTCTAAACATATTACTAAAATTTGTCACCTCTGTATTTTTAGCAAAAAGATTTGCAGGTACAGATGCAAGAGCCGTACAGTCATAAAAGATTCCTGAAAAATTTGTCACCTTCGGATTATTTGAAAATAGTCCTTCCGGAATAGAAGTCAACGCTGTACAGTTTCTAAATGTATATGAGAAATTCTCAGCTTTGACACAATTTGCAAATAGATTAGCGGGAATGGATGTTAACGAAGCACAATTACCGAAAGCATTTGAAAAACCTGTTAAAGAAACGCAATCTTCAAACAAGTCAGCAGGAATACTTGTCAGCATTTCATTTTGGTAAAATATTTGACCCACGTCATTTAAAGAAACACAACCATCGAATATATTATTCCCAATTGTTTCAATACCGGTTTTCCAAAAGAGACGAGTCACACGCGTTAATTTATCACATCCTGCAAATAAACTATCTGGTACTTTTTTAAGATTCGTACATTGCTCGAAAGCGCCATAACCTTCATTTAAAAAAGGTGCATTAGCAAAAAATCCATCAGGTATTTCAGTTAAAGATTCACATTGATTAAATGCATAGTAAACTGATTCTAGTTTATTAAATGAATCATCTTTTGGTGCAGCTACATATGCAAGATTTGAAGCTTTAACAAAAGCATATTTCAAACTTCTTAGCCCAATATTTCCCCAATTCTTTACAGCAATGAAACATCGTTTATATGCATCGTTTGTTCCTAACTCCATTTGATTTGACGCAAAGCTTTCAACTTCACCATATATTCGAATTTCGTAAGTCCCGGGATTATCATACTTATGTGTTGGTCTTGCGAAAAAAACGCGTTGCATTTTACCATTACCCCAATCAACCAGACAATTGATATTGGCTAATTTGTTACTGCCATCCTGATCATGAAAAGGCAACATCACAGTGTTTCCTGTCTCTTCACCAACTTTGACTACCATTACCATAGCATCAGTAGTACAAAATTGGTTCACATTAATTGCATACTTCGATTCATTAATATTGTCTGTACCATACCTAATAATTACAGAACCAATTCTGTCAGAAAATGTAATGTTCTCATCTGCTATTACAGTGAATGTATTGCTCTCTTGATCTTCAACTATATTTATCCAAGGCTCAATAGCATCAGCTGTCCATTTACTGTCAGTATTTACTTTTACGGTGTATTCCGATTTATCTCCGGGTAAAAAAATCTGTTCATCATCTTCCATTAATTCTACTGATAAATCATATGCTCCGGGAATTCGACCTTTTTGATTAAGTAACACTGAAGCAAGTGTATTTTGTCCCTCAGTACTTTTTAAATCAATTCTTACTGATCTATCCTGTTGAGATTGATTTCCTGGAATCTTTATCGACAACTTATTTTCATTTTCAACCAATGCAACCCATTGAGCATCTTCAGGTTCAGCAAACCAATCTACAGTTGATTGAATATCAAATTCGATAGTTCCACCGGTAGCATCAATAATTGAACTGGCAGACTTCCCATTTTCACTTATAGTCGTATTTTCAGAAACAGCAGAAAGACGAATATCTTGTTCAATTATCTGTTCTTCATTATCACAAGCTGTCAGTCCAAAGAAAACAGCCAATATTATAATTAATAAATAGTTATATTTCATCATTTAAATAATTTATTTATCGATTTATTGTATATGGCATCACAGACTCAGCTTTAACTGTAGGAATATTATCTGCTTTTATCATGATTATCTCACTATCAACAGCATTATTTGAAAGTGAATTATTGATGCCTGCAATGCTATTCGATTTAACAACAGAACTTAATGCACTTGGATTTGCAATTTTCGTAAAACTTGGAACTTTACTAAAAGACCAATTTGAAAAGAAAGCATATTTACCTGTGCTTAAGCCATAACCCATCACACCGAAATATTCAAAAATTATCTCTTCTCCATTATCATCAGTCATTACAATTTTGTTACCTGTAAATGTTGTCTGATCATCGTTTAATGCTAATGTATAAGCTCCACCACTTAGAAAATAACCAGATGTGGGATCATAAAAAGTTGGAAACATAACATATTCATCCGACGTTGTACGTGCTACAAAAGAAGGATTCGCTGAATAACCGAAAGGAATGGAAAATCCACCTGCATTGTCTGTGCGAAAATACATACCAGAAGAGGCAGACCATAGACCGGAAACATAAAACCTACTATAATCAGGGATTCCTACCCAAGACATTTCACAATTTGTATTATTGTCCGGTTCTGTTTGAAATACCCATTGCTTTGCAACTGTATCATAAACCATCCACTCTGATGATATCATTCTCCAATTTCCCATCAAGGAAGTGTATATATCCTGATTGCCTTGACTTGTATTAAATTTTATTTTACCATCAAATATCATTCGAATTGAATTGCCTTGTTTATCAGTAAGTACTCCATTTATTTTTGTTGCAGATATTCCATCCACAATGTTACAAGATGCAGATGCAAGTTCATGTTTTACATTATTTTTTACATCTAACCAATAACTTACATTCATAAACAGACTACTATGAATACCTGAATTTGCTCCAAAATATTGCCCTGAAGGCATTACTGGAATGTTGGCATTCTTCGATGGACCGTTATAAAAATCCAGAGAAGCAACAATGCTTTCATCTTCATTTGCAATAATCATCCGATACAATCCTTGTCCATAAACAACTCCGTATCTTGCATCAAGCACCTTAGAAAATGTCACATCTTTAATATTCAATTCATTAAAAGAAATATCTTTTGCTTCAAACGAAAAAACATTATTATTTCTGTCATATAATTTACCTATCAATAACGATTTGCCATTTTCGGTAACAACGGTCACTTTACCTGATGTTATTACATGAAGTTTATCAGAAGAACCATCAACCCAATATGAAACATTTTCTCCGGGAGTAATAGAATATTCCATATTTTTATCACGATTAAAAACATATGTTCCGGTAGTTAACTCAGAACCAGAACCAACAGGTCCAACAAGTTGAACAGTTAACATTCCATCATTATTTTTGAACTGTAAATCAAATGTGCCTACACCATTTGTTACAGCTTTTTCCGAACTATTGTATGATGTTTCTATAGATGAAACATTTGTAGCTATTTGATCATCTTCACTACAACCTACTATAAAAATTAAACACAATAGAACAATTATTTTTGTTAATTTCATCATATCTTATTTATTGTAAGGTAGTATCACCTCTTCTCTATATAAAATTATTGTATTATTTGGAGTATCTATATCTGTTAGTTTTATCCATGTTGGTTTCTTATCATTATCAGAACTTAATATGAATGTTCTGGATGATGCTAATGAAATTGGATTTATTAAATAATTAAACATTGCATTGCTGTAATACCAAACACCATTTCCTAAACCTCTTGCAGCAAATGTGAAGGTAACTTCATCATTACCTGACAAATCATATTCATATATTAGTACGCCAACATATAAGCTTGTACCATCAGTCGATCCAAAAGTAAAACCATAAGTCTGATTATCAACCATATATTTTCCCATATATGCATAATACAACTGTTCCCCAATTTTATCTAATCCATTAGTTTTTGAATAATTCCAATAAGTCTTACCAAAATCTCCAAGCCCACTATATTTGAAATACCAGTCACCACCAACCAATAATTCGTTCAGAGGAGGATAAACAACAAGAAGCTTTGAAACACCATTATCTGCTTCAAAATAGTCTTGACCTCCTTCACTTTTAAAAGTAAACTCATTGATTGTGTCACCTAATATTGTCAACGGACGATATAATTTATATCCGGTCTCTTTCAGTATAAATGGAGCCTTAACTGTTACTTCGCCACCATCTTCATCAGTATATGTAAATAATAACAAGCGGTTTACAGCTTTAACAGGAATTGATTTACCTTGTGACTTATATTCAAAATTTGTAAATGAAAATTTCTCTTTTACTTGAACTATTTTCGAAAGATATTCTGCCCAATTAACCGACTCTGGAAATGGAGTCATTACAATCTTATTTCCTGTTTTCTTTCCTTTAAGTATTACAGAATCAGCAGTTGCTTTCATTATGAGAAACTCAAAATCTCCACCCATACCTATTCCATTTGATCCAAAACCAGAAACAGATGCATCTGGATTAGAAAAATAATGAAAAACTTCATTATATGAATCGAATGTAAGAACTGGACCGGCACTTTGTTTTAACGAATAAGAACTGGTAACCTTGTCTTCGGGTTCAGCGTTCTCACCCGAGAAAGTAACTTTATCATCAGTAAAAGATACCAATAAATTAAAACCTCCATATAACTGTTGAGCTTCTGGATAATACTCCATCAGCCAACCATTTTTAGCACTTTTCAAAACATCTTGATGTTGTTCTAAAGCGGCATCTACTCTATTCGCCGCCGAATCATCAAACAAATCCTCTACCTCTGGAGTACAGGAAAATAGCATTAGTGCCGATAACAGATAAAATATATTGAATATTTTTTTCATAATTCACTTATTATAAATTAGTTGTAATGTTAATCTAATGATGTTAAATCGAGCGTTTTAACCTCTGAAGTACGACGTAGAACAATGGTTCTCATTTGTTCAATGTCAATATTCCAATTCACCATCATATAATCTTTAACTATCGCAAATTTTTCTTCGATCTTACCGGCACCAGTCTCACCTGCTCTGGTCAACAACGATTGCCAATACTCTTCTGTATTAGTAACATAAACAGATATTAATTCCACAAAATCTTCTTGTGTTTCAGAACTTCCATATGGAGTAATAAAACCCATTTGAAGTGCTTCATCATCACTTACATTTACCCAACTTGATGATTGATAATCCTTAGCAGATATTAAATTAAAATCTGTTGTATAATTTTTTGTTTGATGTAATATGTGGGCAAACTCATGATGCATTGTCTTAAAATACCAAAAGTTCAACATATCAACATCAGGATCTTCTACATCAAGCATATTTACATTATACAATGTAATCTTCAGACCGCCTTCAGCTGTACCTAGCACAATAGATCCCTGCGAATTATATGCAGGTGAACCTACAAGATGAAAAAGTCTTGGACTATACTTTGCAAGGAACTCAGATCCTAACAATTCTTGATAAACATCTAACCATAAATGTTTAACTAAAATAGCCAAAGCAACGGATTTTTCACTTTTAGCTGGTGATAAATTATAAGTATTATTCGATTCTTTCTCGTCGAATTTATATTTAAATTGAATATTGTAGGGAACTGTATAATTCACATACAACCATTTGTCAAATTCATTTTGTTGTGGAGTCTCTGTATCAAAAATACTTTTACTATCCAACTCCTCTTCACTGCATGACCACAAAAATGTAGAAGCAATAATTAGTAATATAACGAATCTTATATGTTTCATACGATTATTTTATATTTAATTGTGATTAATTCCGTGGATTAGCTTGTAATCCTGCATTAATTACATCCTGAGGAAGTTGTACTGCTCTTCTCGGATCATTTTTTAATAATACATCTGGCTCTATACCATCTCTATTATGAGCAATTTCAATACCATACCTTTTAATATCGTACCAACGTTGACCATCATGAACATTTTCGATCCTCCTGATATGAAGAATTGCTTGAATCAAATTCTCTTGTACTCCTTCACTAACACTAAATCCTTGAGGATTGATTACTTTCTTGACAGATCTATTATTATCACTGTTAAGTTTTATAGGCATATATGAAACTTTTTCGTAGAAAGACACAAGTGCTTCCTGAGATAACGTTCCAACAGAAGGTAAACAGTTGCCTTTAATCCAAGAATTAATATCAGCAACACCTGCCGCAAAATTATTTTGTAAGATATATGCTTCTGCGCGGCATAATAGAGTCTCACCTGCTGTAAATGGAACCATAACTGAATGTAAAAAACCTATTCCGGCTACCTTATCAGTATATTCAAAATAAGCGCCGAACTTTGAAGCTACCATTTTCTGATCTAAACCCCAAACAGAATTGGCAACAAATAAATTTTGTCTTACACCCCAAGGACCATTTGCTCTAACACTTTCTCTTTCAAAAATCGGTCTCGCATGTCCGTATCTTTGACCAATAGTATATGGACCATGAACATATGGCCAAGCTGAATAAGCTGTCATTAGTATAAAATTGGCAGGATCATTGTCTGCTATATAAGCATCTGTACGAACAGTCCAGTTACTTGCTAAACCTACAATTTTCGACCACTTTATAAGTAATTTGTCAGGATAATCTCCCAATGCCACTGTTGCATATTCTATCGTTTTATTATATTTATGATAAAACAAATTGAAACGAGCGGCAAAAGCATATGAGGCTTTTTTGTTGAAATGATATTTGGGCACTGAATAAATTTC
Organism: Bacteroidales bacterium UBA5287; assembly: GCA_002411345.1. Taxonomy (GTDB): domain Bacteria; phylum Bacteroidota; class Bacteroidia; order Bacteroidales; family Dysgonomonadaceae; genus UBA5287. The sequence goes on from DHSL01000056.1 coordinate 17,910, forward strand.
ATCATTGATCAATGGTAATCCTGCTTCAATATCTGCATTGATCTTTTCATAAAGATCTTTCATCGTTCCTCTTTCGTACTTCACATCAACTAATGTTTCTGGCTTTTCCGAATATGGTAAACCTAAATCACTTTCTGCTGTTTCTGGATTGTAAGGCATACAAAACAGATTTGCTAATGCAAAATGAGAATAAGCTCTCGCAATTAGTGCTTCACCTTTCTGTGCTTGTAAATTAACAGGATCTCCCATTTCTTTTATTGCATCCAAAGCCTGATTGGCTGCTGCAATTGCACCATAATGAGCATCCCATATTGCTTTGGGAGCATCATTACCTGTAGTTGTTATGTCTTTCCATAAATAAGCATCTTCTTGCTCTTGATTATATGGTGAATACAAAGAACCATTATCCATTGTATTATCAGACGACATTTCTGCAATCAATGCGGCACTATTGGTAGGATAAGCAGCTACCAAAAGCTTTGTAACTTTTTCAACGGAATTTATTTCTGCTCTGTTATCAGGCATCGTATCAAGAAAATCTTCACACGACAGAAATAAACCGGTTATTAAAGTAAATAATATAATATATATATTTAATCTTTTCATAATCATAATTTTAAAGACTTAATCGTAATGTCAGCGTAAATTGTTTTGGAACAGGTGCAGCAACTCCACCAGTATTAAAGAATTCTGGGTCTTGACCGTTGAGTTTCTTATCTGCATGGATCAAAAATAAATTGGTTGCTTGTAACTTCAACGACAAATCAGACAATTTGGCTGCAGAGGCTATTGATTTGGGGAAATCATAATTCAATGAAATCTCTTTCATCCTTATAAAATCTCCTTTTGCTACACGTGCCGTAGAATAATTATAAGCATTGTATGCATAACTTAATTTTGAATCATTCTGATTTAAACGTCTGTCAGCAATAACAGGAATATTTGTGGTATTTTCATCACCAGGCAATGTCCAACGATTTTTAAATTCTTTTGGCATTGCGTCTAAGTCGAAATATCTGTTGCTAAATACAGGATCTAAACGTATTACATTACCAAATGAATATGTCATGAATACATTTAATGTAAATTTCTTATATGTGAAAATATTTCCAAAACTACCGGTAATGGTTGGATCAGTGGGACCTTCATATTTCAAATGATCCTTAATCTCACGTTCTTGAAAATCAAGATTAGATACTGTTACATCACCATCTTCATTTATAAAGGTTGGTAAACCTTCTTCATTAAGTCCCTGAAAATCCATAGAAAATAATGAACGTACCGGATAACCTTTCATGGTAAATCCAGTTCCTGTAATCATATCAATGATACGAGTATTTGCATCAAGTTCAGTAACCTCATTCTTTGACTTTGAAAAAATGAAATTTGAATTCCATTTAAAATCTTGTGTGCTGATATTTCTTGTCGATAAAGTAAATTCAATACCATTGGATTTCATCGTAGCTACATTCGCAAATTTTGTAATCTGACCACCTATACCCATAGTATTTATTAATCCAATCAAATCAAAATTGTTCCTTTTGTACCAGTCTGCCGACAAATTAATGCGGTTATCCAAAAATCCTACGTCAACTCCTAAATTTAACTCATGTTTCTTTTCGTATGTCAACTCGCTGTTTTCAAGATCAATAATCTGTAAACCTGATTCTTTAACTCCGGTAAAAGGTCTCCATGGATTATAACTGCCAATTACTACATGTGAATTTGTAACTGAAGCTGGACCTCTATCTGCAGTCAATGAATATGAACCTTTTAAAGTTAAATTTGATAAGGTTGGTCTCAATTGATCAAAAAACTCTTCTTCATGTGCATTCCATGCTCCTGAAACGTTCCAAGTTGGCAACCATCTTGCACTGCGACTCTTTCCTAATTTATTTGATCCTTCATATCTCGCGGTTCCATTAATGGTATATTTTCCCATATATGAATAGGTTCCTGTACCAAAGAATGATACTTGACGAGCTCTTGTTTCATTAACGCCATAATACTGAGCGTTTTCTTCACTCAATTGCTTAAAATACAGATAGTCAAATGCTGGAAGCATACCCATTTCGTACTGCATTGCAACACCGTCAAAACTTGTACTTAATCTATCTACTGAATTGACTTCCATACCTCCAAACAGGTTCATGATATGAATATCATTATATACGTCATTATAACTTAATGTTCCACGGAAGTCGTAGCTGTTCATGGAATATTTTGTCTCGTTATAAAATCCTCCATTTGGTAAAACGGACACTGGTAAAGAGTTTGGATTATCAGGATCTGTATAAAGCCATGGGTTGGCATCACGCATAGTTGCATCATCCATAGCCCTGTAAGCTAATGCTTGATTTGAATAATCTTTAATTGAATGTGCCTGATTTGTCGATGAATATTTATAAGCAAACAAACCTGATGCTTCTAAATTTCTCAAAATCTTCCATTTCATCTCACCCTGAAATCGCAAATCAACCACATCTAAATTAATGTAATTGTTTTCAAGTTCCGAAACAATATTAAATGGTGCATAATTACGAACATAAAATTCATCGGGATTCAATGTACGCGATGTATTCAATGCGTATGAATATGGATTAATATCAAAATCACGCTTCACCTCACCACTTACAACATCTACATTCTGACCTAATGTTCCGGGAGCAGTTTGCTTACGATAAGAACCATTTCCTATAAGATTCAAAGTCAAATTGTCAAAGATACGATATAACGCGTTAACGTTTGTTGTATAACGATTTACAGAACTTTGCTTAGACCATCCTGGATCTGTCATCACACTCAATGATGTGTAATAAGATGCTTTATCCGTACCGGATGACATGCTGACAGCATGATTCTGAGAAATATTATTATTGAATAATAAATCAAACCAATCTGTATTTCTATATTCGGCTTCTCTTAAATATAAATTTCTTCCTTCTATTGTATTAGGAATACCAAAAGTACCTTTAGTTGCATCATAAGTATTAATCAAATGATACATTTTTCCATAAATACCACTGTTAGAAGCTCTGTAGGTCTCAGCAAGGTTAAGATATCCATTAGCTTCTAATTCACGATAAACTCCCATTTGTTCCTGAGAATTCATTATATTGAAATTTCTATAACTTGGCTTCAAACGCATTGTATATTCACCAGTATAAGAAATTTTGTTCGTTCCTGCTTTTCCTTTTTTAGTAGTAACAACAATCACTCCTGCCATGGCTCTTGCACCATAAATTGATGTGGCGGAACCATCTTTCAAAATTTGAAAACTTTCAATATCATCTGCATTAAGACCGGCAATGGCAGAACTGATCAATGTTACAGCATCACCCGATGATAATGCGTCGGCAGATACTTCTGTTACATCTTCCATAATAACTCCATCAACAACCCAAAGGGGTTTTGAACTTCCATAAATTGATGTGGCTCCACGTACCCTGATCTTAGGGGCGGTTCCAAAAGTTCCGGAAACATTCTGAACTGATACACCGGCAGAACGTCCTTCAAGAGCACGACTCACATCTGCAAGTCCGTCAAGTTTAACATCTTCTGCCGATAACTTATCTGTAGCACCCGTAAAAAGACGCTTGTCTGTAACAGTCATACCGGTTACAACAACTTCTTGCAATAACTCTGAATCTTGCTTTAATACAATTTGTAAAACAGGTGCTACTTTCACCTCTTGTGTAACCATTCCAACATATGAAACAGTTAATGTACCTCCGGATGGAGCAGATAGGGTGAATTTACCGTCAATATCAGTTGCTGCACCCTGAGTACCACCCTTAACTCGTATTGTAGCTCCAATAACTGGCTCTCCTGTATCATCAACCACAGTACCTTTTATCTGTGTTTGAGCTACAAGTGCCATCAACCCAACTAAATATAGGGTCAAAAACATAGTTAGCTTCCTCATCTTAAACTCTATTTTTTAAAATATCTCTTTCATTAATTATTCTTGTTTTCATATATTTACGGGCAATATCGTGTAATATTACCCGTAAATCCATATTTGAATTATGGTTTATATGGAGGCATAAACGTTACTTTACCTAATAATTCATTATCATTTTTATGAGTGATAACTTTCTCTATTTCAGTTTCACTTTGCTCAAATGATCCCCAATTATTATTCACTGCCGATAAATCAAGGGGAGAGTTATTATATAATTCATACAAAACACCATCATGACCGTTTTCAGCTAAAATATTCTTTCCTACATTGTAATCTGCTCCTTCTGTTAAATTACCAATATTAACAATAGGTCCTTTTGTAGTTGTGGAACTACCTATGATGGTAATACCCCAAAGATTTCTCTTAATAATATTTTCAGATATCTTTACTTTCTGACCACCATTAGTGTTATAAATACTGATACCACTTCCTCCGTTCATAGGATTAGACTCATATTTATTATCAAGAATTTCATTACCGATAATATCAACATCCATAACGCCGTTTGTAGTGATTCCATAACGACAATCTCTAACCTTATTGCCTTTAATTATAACTTTGTTAATTCCAGAAATTCCTAAAAAATTATTAACAGCAATACCACCATTCATGGTAATTTCAGCAGGTCCAACAACTTCATTATCCGAAACTTCAACTATACCAATACCTCCAACAGTAACATTTATTTGAGGACGATTACTTGCATTAGCTGAATTCTTATACAGGTAGTTGTTTTTAAATACAAGTGGAGATGATCCATTTGCTGATCCGTTAATAGCGGGATATCCATTCTCAATAAATCTACAGTTTGTTACTTTTACATCTAAATTTTTTCCCATGTCTATTGCTGCTCTTCTAGATGTAACATTTTTAAATTCACAACTGTCAATTTTAACTGGTTGAAGCGCATACAATCTGATTGGCACATCAACAAAAGTTACGTTCTTTATTTCAGCACCAGCATTATCACCGGTTATATAGATACTTTTTGGTTGTGATGTATTATCTTCATCATATCGTGTTATTGTTGCTTTTGTCTTTGGAGTAAAATCTAACGTACCGCTAATTTTAATTTCAATTCCATCTTTTAATTTTACGGTTTCGTTATCAAACAATCGTAAAATTGTTCCTTCAACAATTTCAAAATTAGAACTTACTACATAAGCTCCATCTTCAATTGTTACACCGGAATTTTCAATATTACTTAATTTTCTGAATGTAAACACATTTTCTTGTTCTATAACCTCAACCTGACAAGTAGTTGTTTTGTCGTTAACAGTTAATGTTATTTCAGAAGTTCCGGCAAATAAAGCTTCAATATTACCTTCTTGATCTACAGAAATAACCTTGTCATCCGATGAAGTCCAGGTAACATTCTTAATAGTTGCATTCTCAGGTGTTAGCGTATATTCTAACTTAAGCTTATCACCAACACTCATCGAACTCGGAGGTGTCACCAATTCAAGGTTAGTCAATTCAATAATTGCCTGATTAACTTGAATTGTTTTACTGATTTCTTCTGATATGATTTTAATCTCAGCAGAACGTGCTTCAGTAGTTGTAGTTTCTGTCAGTTTAATTACTAAAGTCGCTTCCCCGGCTTCACCTTGTTTAGGTGATACATCCAACCAGGTAGCATCAACTGGAGCTAATTGCCAAGCTTTTGTCGAAGTAAATTTTACTATTTTCTCTGTTTCAGAATCACTAGGATGGAAAGTGATTGTACTTTCTGATTTAATAACAATCTCAGGATCAACTATTTCAGTTTTTTCACAACTGAACATTGTAAACATCACTAATAATAATGCCCAAGAAAATTTGGAGAACAGATCATAATTTTTTTTAAGTGCAAACATAATTTTCAATATTAGTATTTATTTAATTTAATTAATTAATTTAACAGTGAGGAATGTGGTTTATCTTTAAAAACTGGCCGGTAATGACTAAATAAAAAATTTTGTTCAGGTTTAACCAATCCAATTAACATTTATATAGAAATCATTCCAGCTGACAAATATAAACCAATTATTTTAATTACATGTTTTTTTGCACTTTTTTTTTTAAATAAAAAGACATTTAACATGAAATTGAGATATTTTTATCACACTTTACTTACTTTTTATTAATTTATGCAATAATATTATCAAACTTAAAAGGTAACAATTTTAACATAATAAAGATATCATTAAAGATATCTGTCTCCACATAATAATTAACTAAAGTATATTTATTTCCTCCATGATATAGAAATATAATTTGGTTAAATTAAGCAAAACATCCTCTTTTACAAGGTATATAAAGATACTGATTTTTCCCGACATAATCAAGGAAAAATCAATATAAAATCGTTTATTTATGCACTTTTTCAGTGAATATTTAGTTTTTTATTTAAATGCAAAAGGCAGAATATAATGGAACTGATTTAATGTTGTTTTCAAATCCAAAATTCTTTTTGGATATGCGTATTGCATAAGGTGAATTATATTTTTTAGCAAAAATACCTAAACTTTTTGAACGATTACGTTCTCCTTTCTTTACCTCTACAGGAATAACAACATCTTCTTTCTGAAGTATAAAATCAACTTCTGCTTTACCCTCACTTTGCCAATAAAATAATTCATATCCTTTGTTTGTAAAAACCTGAGCCACATAGTTTTCCGTCATGGCTCCAATAAAAATATTGTCAACTTCAATTGGTGACAAAATGGTTTGCAAAGGTGTCTTTGAACAAAGTGTAAGCATCCCTATATCAGACATATATAACTTAAAATTGACTAAATCTGCATAAACATTTATTGGGATGTATCCGTGTGTTAAGCGTTGGCATTTCAATACAATTCCTGCAAATTGAAGCCACTCAATTGCTTCTCCAAAAATGGTAGCTGTACCTCCTCTTTGTACAACCTTATATTGAAACTTAGCATTTTCTTTAGCTAATTGTGCTGGTATAGATTTGTAACAAGCTCTTATTTTAACGCTTGTTGTCGGATCGGCATATTTTGCCATATCAGAAATATATTCGTTAATAATGTTATTTTGTACTGGCTGTACTTGTACAAAACTTTCTGTTTCAACAAAAGTATTTACAGAGGCAGGCATACCACCAACAATTAAATATTGTTGATACATTTCCAATCCGATTTTATGCAATGCTTCAGGCATAGCCTCGTTGCCGGCAAAATGGTTTTTTATTTCTTCGACTAATTTTTTTCGATTCATTGCCCATAAAAACTCCTCAAAATCAAGTGGGTACATATTTATTTCATTAACTTTACCTACGGGAAATGAATATTTCTGTCGGTTAATTGCTACTCCCAACAAGGATCCGGCTGCTATCACATGATGCTCTGGTGTTTGTTCGCAAAAGTATTTCAATGAAGTAAGGGCTCTTTCACTTGCCTGTACCTCATCAAAGAATATAAGAGTCTTTCCGGCTGAAATTTCTACTCCTTTTACTGCTTCAAGATATTGTAAGATTTTTTTAGGTGATAATTCTGTTTCGAGATATTTGTCCAATGTATGTTCTATCTCCATATTAAGATATAACACTTGATCATAATATTCTCTTCCAAACTCTAACACAATATATGTTTTCCCAACCTGACGGGCGCCATTTATAATCAAAGGCATTCTTTGGGGGTTGTTTTTCCATTCAATAAGAGAGTCACTTACTTTTCTTTTCATCGGATTATTTTTTCGCTAAATTACTGAAATGTTCCGATAAATCAAAATATTCTGACTTTTTCGAACTTAACGATCAATTTTATTGTCATAATAGAGAAATATTATTTTGTAAGATTACGTAAAGTATCCTCAAAATTTATGTTTTTTACATAGTCATTAGTTACAACATTGGTTGTTGTAATCTTTTGGTTGTTAAAATTTACATCTCTAAAGAATACATCTTCAACCAAATGTTCTTGATCGAATCCTTGCAACTCAATATTTAGTTTATTGCCTATGGCTGAGATATTGTTGAATTCAACTCCTTTTATATGACCTCGCTCTTCATCCTGCGACCAAATCGATTTGTTAATAAAGAGTGAAATAAAACGCTGACTCTCTTTAATCCTTATATCCTTAAATATAACATTTGATACACGTCCGGCGTCTGTCAGGAAAACTCGCAAGGTCCATTCTCTGCCTTTATCATGGATAATATCACAATCCTCAAATATTACATTGTCCACATCTTCTCTTATTTCTGCTCCAATACTCAAGGCATGTGCCACCTCATTCCATAAAACACATTTCTTGACAATAATATTTTCTGCTTTACCTTCATTTTTAAGTGTCTTTATAACCACAAGGTCATCAAGTGTTCGTATAAAACAGTTTTCTATCAATAAATTTCTACTATTTAAAATATCAATTCCATCGGAGTTGGCTCTATACCCCATAATTTTTAAATTATCAATATGAACACGATCCGACGACCATCTTACAGGAATTGTCCAATGACTGGAATCTCTTATGATAACACCCTCAAGTTCTATATCGGAACCGGCAACTGCAATCATCATGCGAGAATATGAAGGACATAAACTACCATCAATAATACCTCGCCCACGGAAAGAAATATTCTTGCCTCTAAGATCAAAAACTGCCTCGGCTTTTTCTGGGGCAATTCCTCGTACAATAGCACCACCGGCTATATAAACGGTTTTATTATCGCCGACCATAAGATTACTTACATAATGAATTCCCGGACCAAAATAAATAACATCCGGATCATTCTTATCAGGGACATTCTCTTCTATCGGATTTGCAAAAAGATGTAATGCACTAACCCAATTGCCATTAATTTCAACAGTCACATTCATGGGTGAGTTTATCTTAAACAAAACAGACTTGCCTTTTATATTAGCAACAATTCCGGCTGAACTTGGTAATATTTTCACAGAACGAATTTCTTCATCCGTTGTAACTTTAATATCTACTTCATCATTCATATCAAAATATGCAAACGCTGCTTCATCATAATATTTCCCAAGATTTTCTTTGTCATCCATAGCTTTCCATCGTAACTCCTGGTCTTCGGGTGCTACTTTAACGCTATATACAGGCAGATTTTCTCCCTCCACAAAGACTTTGTAATCTTTACTTAACGACTCTTCTGATGGTGCCGGATAAATAGTGAAATGCTTTTTTATGGGTTGACCGCTTGCTGATAAAAAGAAAACGTTAATTGTCAAAACAAGTATTGAAAAAATTGTTTTTGTTTTCATACTTAAATTATATTATTTAAATAACCGCCCTCCGGATATATCCCAAAACTTGTTGAAAAAGGCATTTATCTTGGCAAGCACATTTTCCCTCTTTTTCGGACGTTCACTTTTTGCCGAAAATCTTGACATTGGTGGCAACACTTTTGATAATGCTGTCCCAGTGGTCTGAACATATCCATCTCTGAATGCATTGTCTACAAACTTATAAGCTGCCTCTCTGTTCAGTTTTTCTTCTTCAATAATCAGATTCAACTCTTCAATCTTTTTCTCCTCAACAAACTTCTGCCAATCATCATCTACATCGGCCAAAGGTGTCAAAGATTCAATGAAATTTTCAATCAAATCTTTTTTGTTTCTCAATTCAACACTGGAATCAATCGCTTTGTAAATATCCGTTTTAATCTCTTTGTTCTTAGTATGATCTTCATGATATTTTTTTATCAACAGCAAAATGTAATCAATATTTATTTCAACTTGTTTGATAAGCTCCATTTCAAACACAATGTCATCATTCACATTTTCTGAATCGTGTCTGTTCTTTTCACGAAATTCTTTATATAGGTCGATATAAATACTGTGATAGTCCTGAACATCTCTTTCTGTTAAAACTTCATTGCCTTTGAATTCATCAAACGACGATAGGATATTTCTTACTTTCAAAATAGCACCGTATAATCTGATAAATTCTTTCTTTTGTTGTTCACTAATTATTGGTTCTCCAATAGGATATTTATTCTGTAATTCATCCACCAGCTCTGCATAACCGGGTATTGGTTTTTCACCGTCTATATAACCATTATAATATTCACCAAATGTTTTCAATAGTACCACACCCCCGGCATCTTTATCACCAAATAACGCAATACTCTCATTGGTGGCATCTTCCAGATTGCGGAAACAAACAATATTCCCAAAAGTCTTCACAGAATTCAGAATACGATTTGTACGCGAATAGGCTTGTAAAAGTCCGTGTAAACGTAAATTTTTATCTACCCAAAGCGTGTTCATTGTTGTAGCATCAAATCCGGTCAAGAACATATTTACAACAATAAGCAAATCTAATTCTCTTTTCTTTACTTTTTCCGATACATCTTTATAATAATTCTGAAAATTCCCATTTGTTGAGTCATAATTGGTTTTGAACATTTCGTTATAATCCTGAATTGCTAAATCCAAAAATTCGCGCGAACTCATATCCAAACCATTGGTGTCATCCACATTTTCATCACCAAGTATTCCGTTTAATGTAGAATCATCTTCATTCACTCCATAACTGAATATTGTCGCAACCTTCAGCTTTTTATCACTCGGCACATCATTCAACTGTCTTTTAAACTCCGCATAATAAATCTTTGCCGCTTCAATCGACGCAACAGCAAAAATAGAATTAAAACCTGCCAACCTTCGCTCTCTTAGTTTATAAAAACTGTTTCGTTTTGTTTTCTGATCAAAATGCTCAATAATATAAGTGACAATATTTCTGATCCTTTCGGGAGAGGCTAACGCCTTCTCTCTATCGATATTCCAAACCTTTTCATCTCGGATATTTTCATCCTCTTTCATCGTGCTTACATAATCGATTCTAAATGGCAGCACATTTTTATCTGTGATAGCATCTACTATGGTATAGGTATGTAATTTATCTCCAAAAGCTTGAGCTGTTGTACGCAAATCCACACTCCCGGTACTACCGGCATTCACGGCAAAAATAGGAGTTCCAGTAAAACCAAACAGATAGTATTTCTTAAAACTCTTGGTAATCATCTTGTGCATCGTACCAAACTGCGAACGATGACATTCATCAAATATGATTACTATGTGTTGATTAAATGCCGCATGTCTCTTGTTCTTCTCTACAAATATGGATAATTTTTGAATGGTGGTTATGATAATTCGTGCTTTGGAATCTTCAATCTGCTTTTTCAATATCGCTGTACTCGTATTGCTGTTTGCTGCGCCTTTCTCAAACTTATCATATTCCTTCATTGTTTGATAATCCAAATCCTTTCTGTCAACAACAAAAAGCACTTTATCAATGAATGGCAATTTACTTGCAATCTGAGCGGTTTTAAATGATGTCAATGTTTTACCGCTCCCTGTTGTGTGCCAAATATAACCTCCGGCTTTTATGGTACCATAAGTTTTAGCATTGAATGATACATTTATCCTTCCCAAAATACGTTCAGTTGCCACAATCTGATAAGGACGCATCACCAGCAACAATTTTTCAGAAGTAAAAATGCAATACTTTGTCAGTAAGTTCAGTAACGCGTGTTTGGCAAAAAAAGTGTCTGTGAAATCAATTAAATCGGTAATAGGTCTATTGTTGGCATCTGCCCACCACGAGGTAAATTCGTAGCTGTTACTCGTCTGTTTCCCTTTCTTTGTTGTACCTTCAGCTTTTTCTTTGATATGTGTAAACCGAGTAGTATTACTGTAATATTTAGTGAACGTTCCGTTGGAAATAACAAAAAGCTGTACATATTCAAATAGTCCGGAATCTGCCCAAAACGATTCCCTGTTATAACGGTTAATCTGATTAAAAGCCTCTTTTAGGTCAACTCCCCGTTTTTTTAGTTCAATATGAACCAACGGCAAACCATTCACCAGTATTGTAACATCATACCTGTTGGAATGTGTACCGTTCAATGTTTCATATTGATTGATCACTTGTAAACGGTTATTATGGATATCGGCTTTGTCAATCAGATAGATATTTTTTGTTGTGCCGTCATCGCGTGTCAAAAGCTGAATATGATCTTCCTGAATGATGTATGTCTTCTCTTCTATGCCCAGGTTTTGATTAGCAATTTTATTTTTGAAAAAGTGGTCCCATTCGTTATCCGTAAACTCGTATTTATTCAAATTTTCCAACTGTTTACGAAGATTGACAATCATATCTTTTTCACAGTTTATAGGAATATACTCGTATGCCTGTTTTTGCAGTTGTGCTATCAACGTCTTTTCCAAATCTGCCTCCGACTGATATGCCGATGCTCGTTTATATGCCGATTTATATTCCGCGACAATAGTCGATTCCGGATTTTCCGCTATTATATTCAAGTCACTCATAATATACTATTTAATCATTCTTTTTCTTTAAAAGTCAATAGTTTATTTCTATAATATTCATATTGTTTACGTCTTGCCTCAATTTCCGCCGGTAACCCTTTCGATATATCATTTACCAATGCATCAAATTTATCCAATATTCCTACAATACGTTCTTGCTCGGAGAGAGGAGGAATAGGGATGAGATAATTTTTAATCTTTTTACTATTGATATTTGATTGGGAGCCTTCTCCCAGTGCTTTTAAATTCAAATATTCTTTACTTAGCCAATGAAAAACATATCGGAACATTGCTTGATCTTCTTTTATCTCTAAATTACAGCATGCTTGATTTGTAGTTAGTGGAATTTTATTTATTCCTACCTTTGCAGCAGTTGCACCATACATAGCCACAATCACACAATTTTCCTTAATCCATTTTGCTGAAGAATTTATTAATCCAGCTTCTGTAATTTTCATACTTGTATCTTGGATATCGTTCCAATTAATCTCTTGAGTTCTTAGCCATGGTATACTCCCTTTGTAATACTCTAAATTTGTTGATAAAGGAGTACCACCTGAAGAAATGTTCATACAAATATCATTTATTTTTTTCCACTCCACCTCATTCCCATTCATGAACCATTTACCATCAACCTCTATCGGTGTTAGCAAATGATTTCGATAAAATTCATATTGTTTACGACGTGCCTCCAACTCTGCCTCCAACTCTGCCTCCAACTCTGCCTCCAACTCTGAAAATTTATCGAGGATATTTACAATTTCTTGCTGAATTTCGAGAGAAGGAATGGGAATTTGAATTTTTTGAACAACATTACTCATTAATTTTGGATTTCCCATTCCAGAACTAACAAAACTTTTCATAGAAATACTTAGATAATAATAAGCAAATCTTGAGATTATATCTTTTACCTTTAACTTCAATAGACCACAAACATTTGTTATACTAAATTTGCCAAATCTATAAAATATTGTACCTGCATTTGCACCATCGGTGGTCCATGTCAAATATTCTCCATCATAATCATAAGTATCTATTTTCCCAATTTCACCATTATCTGCTGTTTGAGAAGAATAAACAGGGTATTCACCCACATTATCTCTTAGATATTCTTTGGACATCACTCTACCACGAGATATTTTAAATATTTCTCTCAATTCTTTATACTCCACTCCTTCAGGGCATAACTCTTCTATTAATACTTCTATCTTATTCATTTTTAGGGAGCTTTTTTGTTGATTGTTCAATTTTCTTTTCGTCAGTTGTTACGCGGCGTTCCATTTTTTTGATATCCTCAGCAGGCGGAAGTTCTTCAGGTTTAATGCCACGTTTGTCCAACATTTCCCTGACAGTTTTATTATTTTGTACATGTTCTGTAGTTATGGTTGATTCACCCTGCAAATCTTTTTCTTCTACATTATAGTTAGTCATCTCGGTTGCCAGATTCTTTGCTGCAATGGTCAGAGTTGGTAAAAAATCAGCAAGAGGACGTGTAGATTTAATGCCGAGACGTTGTTTCATATCTTCGGTAGTGTAACCCCCAAACAATGCTGTATCACCTTTCGAACGAATACGACCAAATCCTTTATCATCAACACCACGCTCATAAATGTTTTGTGATAATTGTTTTTCGGATGACCGCAACCTGTCTCGAGTAGCTAAACGAGATTTCAAATTCAAACGCTCTTCAATAAATTCAATCTTTCTTGTTTGAATGGCAAAATAGCTTTGGGCAAAAGCAATTTCTTCTTTTTTAGGATCACCATTTTGAGCAATAAGATAACATGCAAAACGAGTAAGCATATAATCTTCTACTTCACGTTTTCCTCCTTTACCAATCTCGATCATTTTCGTGACCTCACGAAAATGATCATCAACATTGATGTCCAGAGTATTGCAAGATGTAACAGCACGTTTAATAGCAACAATAAAGTTTTCCCAACGAGCATATCCCAGAACAACTTGCAATTCTCTTGCAAACCAAATTTCTACTTGCTCTTTATCTTCGTTTTCAATGTAATGAACAATATCATCAAACGAAATTTTATATTGTCTTATTTTAATCTTGTCCATATATTAATTTAATTTCGGCGAATTCGCCATAATTAAAAATAGGTTGTATTATAATCTTTGCCATCAGTGGCAGTTGTTCGGAATTTCCGAACAACTGAATTTTCTGACAATTCACCTTCTTCAAAAACGTACTTAATGTGCTCACTGATATTGGATTTGCTCGATTGGTATAATTCAACAAGCTGAGCTTGTGTAAGCCATATATTCTCATTTTCGAGCCTAACTTCGATTTTGGTCCTGCCTTCTTCCGACTGGTAAATTATAATCTCACCTTTTTGCTCTTCTTTCATAATGTTCATCCTTCCAAATCCGCAACAATCTCATCAATGGCAACACGAAGTTTGTTCTGACGAATAACAATTTCTGCAATCTGGGCATTGAGCTTTTCAATATCAACTTCTTCTGTCGTGTTTTCTTGCTCTACATAACTGCTTACTGCTATATTGTAATCGTTGTCGGCTATATCTGAATTATCTACTAAACAACAAAAATGATCTATATCTTTTCGTTCAATATATGCGCTTTCTATTGTTTCAATATTCTCATCGCTTAACTTGTTCTTGTTTCCACCTCTTTCAAACTGGGCTGATGCGTCAATAAAAAGTGTCTTATTTTCTGTCTTGCTTTTCTTTAACACTATGATACAAGTGGCAATAGTGGTACCAAAAAACAAATCGGGTGGCAATTGAATCACTGCATCTACATAATTGTTGTCAATAAGGTATTTTCGGATTTTCTGTTCTGCACCACCTCTGTAAAGAACACCCGGAAACTCAACGATGGCAGCGGTTCCGGTAGTTGATAACCAACTCAGCATATGCATCGTAAATGCAAGGTCGGCTTTGCTTTTTGGGGCTAATACTCCGGCTGGCGAAAAACGTGGATCATTAATCAAAAGGGGATTGTCATTGCCTTCCCATTTGGTGGAATAAGGTGGATTAGAAACTATGGCATCAAAGGGCTCGTCATCCCAATGTTTTGGTTCCAACAATGTGTCGCCATGTGCAATATCGAATTTTTCATAATTGATATCATGCAAAAACATATTGATCCTGCAAAGGTTATAAGTTGTGATATTGATTTCCTGACCAAAAAAACCTTGGCGTACTTTGTCTTTTCCAAGCACTTTGGCAAATTTCAACAACAACGAACCGGAACCACAGGCTGGGTCATAGACTTTATTTACTTCTGTCTTACCAACTACGGTTATTTTTGCTAATAGTTCCGAGACTTCCGAAGGGGTAAAAAACTCTCCTCCGGATTTACCGGCATTGCTGGCGTACATGGTCATCAGATATTCATATGCATCACCAAATGTGTCATTGTTATTATCTTGATAATCTCCCAAACCAAGACTTGCAATTGAATCCATTATCTTTACAAGCAGGGCATTGCGCTTTTGAACTGTCGCACCTAACTTGTTGCTATTCACATCAATATCATCAAACAAACCTTTCATACTGTCTTCACTGGCTGTACCCTTGGCTGAGTTTTCTATGTTTTTGAAAACAGTACTTAAGGTTTCATTCAGATTGTCGTCGTCCTTTGCTTTCTTATGAACATTCTCAAACAGTTCAGACGGAAGGATGTAGAACCCCTTCTCTAAAACAGTTTCTGCTCTTGCAAACTCGGCATCTTCGTCAGAAATAAGTGCATAATCAAAATCGTCGTTGTTGGCTCGTTGCTCTTCTTTATTCAGATAGTTTGTCAGATTTTCTGATATAAACCGATAAAACAGCATTCCCAACACATACGATTTGAAATCCCAACCGTCAACACTTCCGCGCAAATCATTGGCAATTTTCCAGATGGTTCTGTGCAACTCATCTCTTTCTTGTTCTTTAGTCATTTATATGATTGCTTATTAGTTTCTTGATATTATAGATTGTAAATTCATCAACATTGAATTTGGACAAATTTACAAAAAATAAAGTTTAGCAACGAATATTTCATCATCAAAACCTGCCAATCTCACTGTCGCCGGCACCGGTTCCTTTATACTTGCTGCGGGCAGCATTTAACTTATATCGTACGGTAAATTCAAACTTGCGGGTGTCATAACGATTTTTCTGCCATAACTCCATCTTGCTGTTGTAAAGCAAATTGCCGTCTCGTAATCCGTAAAATATATCTTCTCCTTTTATTTGAATGCCAAGCCGTTCATCAAAAAAGGTTTTGGTTATTCCGGCATTTACAATAAATTGGTTCTCTGTAACATAAACATTCTGATAATTGCCGTTTCGCTGAAAACGACTGTCAACAGTAAAAACAAAATTCTTGGGTAATTGGAACGAATTATTGAACGATCCAAAAAATAATGGCTTGTTCAAAGTGATGGGGGTATCGTGACTCATTATAGTTAACCACTGCTTGATAAATCCACCGGTCAACTGGGGCGACCAAATACCGAATTTGGGGGAAAGGGTGACCAAGGTGGTCAAACTGGGCAACTTCTCTAAATTACGATAGGCAACAACTGATACTGCTGGATTTTCTTCCATCTGCTCGGTCCAATAAATAATGGCGTCTTTCTCATTTTTGTAACTTGACATAACTTGCACAAATTTCCATACCCCTACTAAAGTGATATCATGGGTGATAGTGGGCTGAAGAAAGGGATTCCCGGTTTGCAAAGTAAAACGATTGCCGTAAAACACGTTATTACTCAATTGCCAATATGTGGGACGTTTGGTTTTTGCCGTGTAACTTAACTGCATACTCACATCTTTTAAACGGGTGCCGAAAGAGATATTGGGAAACCACTGGTTGTACTTGCGACTTTGTTCTTCTACTTTTATGTCGTTGCTGAAATAATCGGAACAGACATTTTCATATCTAAGTCCGGCACCGAGCTGACCAACAGGCGTAAGTATGGAATATTCAGCAAAAAGGGCATTGTTCTGATCGTGAATGGTGGTGTTGGACGATGGTACAAATTTTTCCTCGCTCAAGTAATCATCTGTTCTGTGGGTATTTGTGTACTCACTTCCAAATGATAGATTACCGCTGAAAACGGGATAGGTCAACACTAGTTTTGAGGCAATCAATCGATTGCTGACATTGTTCTCTGAATTAACTGTACGGTTATCATACTCCTGACTTGTTTCGGTAACATGGGAACGCTTTGATTGTTTATTGGCATATAAATCGGTATTGAAATCGATTTTGAGTTTACCGAAATCACCGTTGTAATAGGCATTAAACCTGTGTGAGGGGTTATTATTATATGAACTTTCTTCTTGACTGGACCATTTATCATATAATTTTCCGTCTGCAAGCACGGTGCTGCTCATGCTGGATACGGACTTATTGGGAGGAAAGGATGTAATGGTGTATTTTATACCGACATATTGCTTGGGGGTGATTTCATAATTGACGCCGGTAATGCCTGTTAAGGATTTTGAATTGCCTTCTATAAAAAGGGTGTTGTCTTGGGTCCAAAGGGTATCGACAAATGTTTTTTGCCACATTTTACTGTCTTAAAACCATTGACTGAGTCCATAATCGAATGTGCCAAAAATATCCCAGCCTTTTTTGCGATAGTTCAAGTTGAGTTGTTCGTATAAATTTGTACGCTGCGATTTATAATAGCTGGAACGGACATCAAAACTGAATCCGTCGCCTTCTTTACGTATGGTACTTATTCGGATTACGGCTTTTATGGATGCATCATAGCGTGCTCCTGGATTATTGATGATCTCAACATCACGAATATCGGCTGAACTGAGATTATCCAACTCTGTGATATCTCGCATCTCACGATTATTGATGTAAATCTTGGCTTCACCTTTGCCAAAAACTGAAAAAACACCGTCTTTATAAGTGAGTGATGGAAGCCTTTTCAATACATCAATACCTGTACCGGCTTTACTTAATATGGAATTTTGTACTGTGGTGACCAATGCGTCGTTTTTAATACGTATAACGGGTAAAGTGCCTTTAACAACTACTTCTCCCAATTCGGTGGACTCGGATTTCAAAACAATGGTTTGATGGGACATAGTGGGTGCAATCTGAGTTCTGTAACCCATAAACGATATTTGAAGATAGGTGTTTTCTGCTGTCTGATTGGTCTTCAGAGCAAAAAGTCCCATACTGTCTGTTACGGCTCCTGATATCATCGAGCTGTCGGGAAGTGAATATAAAACTACATTGGCAAACTCAACGGGTTGGCTTTGTTCGTCGTTTACAATTCCGGTAATGGTCTGGGCTTGGAGTGTGCCTAACTGGATAAAAAGAATTACTAAAATAAATAAGAACTTAATTCGCATGATTTTTTATAATTTAAAGATAGAACTTTGAATATGGAATTCATTATCATAATAAAAATGAATCTCACTTCACTAATATATTAATACAGTTTTCTAATTATTCGTCAACTTTTATCGACTTTTATACATGAATTGTCTATAACCAATAATACTACGGTCGAATATTTTTGGTATATAACGGATTGTTGTCAAACTCAAATTCGTTAAAACTCTTAAATAGTTTTGTAAACGATTACTCTTATTTTGGTGGTATTTTACTTGTGGAAATTAAACTTGAATTATTCCATAAGAAGTAAAATAAATTACTGTTGTCCGTATATTTTGAACAACTTAGTCCTGGATTAAATGACTTGAAAAACTTTATTTCCATGTTTATTATTTTGACGCGACAAAGAAACAACTATTAGATATATTAACAAAATTAATTATAAAAATATCATTTATTTTTAAAAATAAATTGCATATAGTTGCATTTGATCCATTTTGACACTTATTGATTCTCTCAAATAATTTTTATATAATTTTCATTTATTAATTACTTACTCAATAAAAAAAGGATGATTGGAACCATTTTAAATGCATCAAAAAGTCTAATGTAATTGAAACTTAAAACACTGGGTAATGTTATATATATAGTATTTTATAGATTCTAATTGATAAAATTAAATGATATGAAAATAGGAATTACAGGAGCAACTGGACATTTGGGACGATTGGTTGTAGAAAAATTGAAAGAAAGAGTAGATCCGAAAATCATTGTGGCACTCGTGCGTACACCGGAAAAGGTGTCTGATAATGCTATTGAAGCCCGACGGTTTAATTACGATGAACCGGATAATTTGAGCAAATCGCTGGAAGGCATCGACCATTTGTTGCTCATATCAGGTAGTGAAGTCGGAAAACGCATACAACAACATGAAAACGTGATAAAAGCAGCTAAACAGGCTGGTGTCAAGTGGATTGTTTATACAAGTTTATTACATGCCGACAAGTCAACGATCAGTTTAGCGGATGAGCATAGGGCTACTGAAGCTGCTTTAAAGGCTTCCGGAATAGCGCATACCATTTTGCGTAACGGTTGGTACACTGAGAATTACACTGCTTCCATAACTGCATCTGTGAAAAATGGGGCTTTTATCGGATGTGCAGGTGATGGAAAAATATCATCGGCTGCACGTGATGATTACGCAGAAGCGGCAGTAGTTGTTTTAACAAGTGTAAACCAACAAGGAAAAGTGTATGAATTGGCTGGTGATAAACACTATACGTTAACAGAACTGGCTGCTGAGGTTTCTCGTCAAACTGGAATAAAAATTCACTATAAGAATCTTACAGAACAAGAATATGCTGCGACTTTAACAAGTTTTGGTATGCCGGACGAATTGGCTAAAGCAATAGCCGGATATGACGCGGCGGCATCCCGAAACGATCTGTTTGATGACAGTAAACAGTTGTCTCAATTAATTGGACGTTCAACAACAACTTTGGCTCAATCTATTAAAGAGGCTTTAATCTGAGTGATTCCTAACGTTACTCAATTTACTATTTCAATAGAAACTGGACCTAAAAGACCATAATCTTTTAATGAGTCTCCGGCTCCTGGACCTGCAATGGTCCACGTTTTCCTGTCTTTTTCAGGAAGACCGGCATCATAAACTAATCGATTAAACCAGGTTCCGGTTACATCTACTTGCAACTTGTTCTCTCCTTGCTTAAGGTATTCTGAAATATCTAAAACGTATGGGGTTGTCCAACAGGTTCCAATTTCATGACCATTTATATTGACTTTAGCAATTACTTCTACGCGTCCTAAATTTAAAAAATAACTCGTGGCTTTCGAAATATCTTCTAAAGTAAAACTTGTTTCGTAAGTCGCTGTTCCTGAGAATGATTTTCCTTCTGCTGATAAAGGAAGGTCTTTCCATGCAACTAATTGGTTTGTTAAAACCGGATCGTTTTCTATGCCCCAACCGGAAGGGAATCTTACTTGCCAGGGTGTGTCGCTGAGATCTAATTTAATGATGGGTGACGACGGCATGAGTGGGTGATCTGATTTTTTGCTGCTAAATACAACAAAACAGGATTTTCCGGCTGGTATATCTATCTCTAAATTGGTATAATCACCGCTTGATTTGGAATCTAATGCAAAAACTTCTCCGGTCACTGGATCCCATATTTCTGCATTTCCTCTGCTTCTAAAGGATAATACTCCTTGATAACCGTTTTCGGGCATGGCAGAAAGGAAATAGATATCAGATTCATCGGTTTTACGATGTAACCAACGTAGCTCGGAATGGTCGAAAAGAATATCTGGTTGGATATTTTCTGCGATCAATACGGAATCTATTGATGATGTATTATAAACTTTGCCTTTCCCTAATTTATGGGTTTTTAATGAACTGTTTCCCCAAAGTTTTTCTACTGCTTTTTCAAATCTCTTTTTCGCTTTTTCTCCCCCACTCAACGTGGCTAAACCTGATGGCGACTCACCAACAACTATTAATCCTTTCTCCACAAACATGGCAATTTTCTCTAAGGTTTCAGGGAGCATTCTTTTACAATCGTATAACCACAACACGCGATATTGAATTCCTTCAGGGGTAACAATCTTACCATTTTTAATCGATAATCGATTTAACAAAATATCGGGATTGCAATAATCATAAGAATATCCTATGGGAAAAGGGAGTAGCTGTGAGGGTTTGTGATTTTGCTCGTCTCCCAAATATAACAAAACATCGGACACGGGATTACCGACTTCTAACATATAATTACATCGTGCAAGATAATCGGTAAACTGGGGCATATGTTGCCACCATGTTTGCAAACGCAAAAATGGTGTGCCAATTTTGGTTCCAAATGATGTACTGGGTGGTAAAAAGTCTGTCCGTGGATTATGGGTGTATGTGTGGAAAACTAGATGGGTGACTCCTTTGGAAAAATGATCATCGGCAATGTCTTTCAAAAAACGGGGATGCTCATTCCAAGTGAGCTCAAAGGAGGTGAAGGCTTCGGCGGCGACTCGCGTTTTTCCATATCCTCGGGCGGCTGATACGGCGGGCTTGACGGGCTTGAATTCGATACTGCCAACATAGGAATCTGAACGTGGTTGCCAGAATTCACACATGGGTATATCAGCGTATTTGTAGTATTCAAGAATATCACCGGGAAAAACATCACCGGAGGCTGTTTCAAAGGAGACTTTCAATCCGTTTTCACTCGCCAGATTCTTCATTTCTCCAAAAAAATTCGCGACTAACAAATCGTTTAAAGTGACACGCCAATCACGAAGAAAACGGGCGGTTTTCTCGGGATTATCAACTACATATCCAAACAGGGCTGGAAACATGGAATGGAGGGTGTAATTCCATTTTTTATCGAAAATCTTATCTAAATCGGAAGTCCAGGTCTGTGTCTTACATTCCCAACTGTCTAACAAAACACCTTGTAATAATCCGCCTTCCAAAACTCCACCGTCTTTGACTAAGCGACCAATATAACCGTTAAAATTGGTTCGTATGCCACTAACATTTAACTTCGTGGCTTCCCAACCGGTGGCCTCGGGAGGGGCTGGACCATTCTTCAGACCGGTATTGACATGACCAATTCGGAGGATGGTCCATTTTCCTGCAGGAATATCCCAACTGAGATAGCCTAATGAATCCATATTATTGGAGATATCAACAATTGTAGCTGGATCAATCCAGGAACGGACTTCTTGCTGTGGAGGATCTTCTCTTACAATTCTTCTTAATGTCCAGGCGGCCTCGGATTCCCAATTCTGCTGACGGGCTGCTGTATAGAAATTTATATATGATAAGGACATCTCGTGAAGATTTTTAATTTCTATGATATATGTTTTTGAGGATACTTCTTTACAGGCTATGGTAATGGGTTTGTCGTCTTGCCAACTACCGGCGGGCATTTCTAAAGATGCAACATTCTCTTTTCCTTTTGATGTGACGGCATAAACGCTTACGGAAATATCGGGCGAATAGCACCAGTTATGAGAAAATGAATTAATAGATGGAAATTCAATTGTGCGTATGGTGGTTTTCTCTGAAAAATCAACATCTATAATGGTCGGGCCTGAAATTGAAGGGGGTAATACTATTCTTTTTTGATTAATAAGACATTCTTTGAATTGTATATCGGGCTTATTACTGGTTATATTTAAGGGTATTTCACGCTTACCGACATCTCCTTCGGGAGTGGGAAATGCTATTACAAACAGATCTTTGTATGTTCGCCAGTCTTCCTTACTGGGTTCGGGTTTCTTAAGGGTGATTTTATCTTGTGCACCACCGGACACATCTGTACGGGAATATACTAAGTGACGCATCGAATTTTCTGGTTCTATCCAGGGACCGCCGGCATAGGACCAACCGGGACAATTTTGCATGGTGAATCGAAGATTTAATCTTTGACATTCTTTTGCTGTCCATAAAACAAGATCGTCCCAATCTTTACTTAACGATTGAATTTGGGACGATACACCGGGCCATTCTCCTCCAAATTGTCCGTGAAACAATTGAATTCCGGAAATTCCTGCACGGGCTATTGCTTCTAAATCAGCGGTAATTCCTTCTTTGGATACGTTGCCTCCAATAAAGTGATACCAGGTTTCGGGATAATAATCTTTATCGGGACTTCTGAATTTGTTTTCTTTTATACCAAATCTTTTTGGAATATTGGAACTTGATAATTCGGTTACTGAGATTATAAGGCTCAAAAATATTATGAAATAGTGTTTCATTTTCATTATCAAAAATTTAATCTGTACTATATTTAATTCGACAAATATATAAAAAATGATAATTTATTGACTTTCATAAATGATTTTATTACTTGTTTATCTGATATTTAATGTTAATTTTATTTAATCTCGTATCTACTGGTATCTTAAGTGTTTTAATAAAAAAAAGTTACCAAACAACAACCTTTTTCATTATATTTCATATCTTTGAATCGTTAAAAATTAATTTCACGTGAAAAAGACTATTTTATACTTCATTTTATTCAATTTCTGCATCGCAGGAAGTTTTGCTCAGTTTAAACCTTTGGAAACAAAACTGATTGTAAGTGACAGCATTAATCAATTTATCCCTAGAGAAAAGATTTTTGTTCATTATGATAAACCAAATTATTCAATGAGCGATACAATTTGGCTTAAAGGATATATCTTGAGGGCAAATGATAATGTGCCGGTGGATAGCTCAAGAATTGCTTATGTTGAAATAATTGACACGGATAAACGTGTGGTGAAAAGAATTAGTACACCTTGCTTCATGGGATTCTTCTCGGGAAGTATTCCCCTGGTTTCAAATGAATTTAAACAGGGGGCGTACATAATGAGAAGTTATACTAACTACATGAGGAATTTTGGAGATTCTCTGTTTTTTGAAAGTAAATTCAAAATAATAGATGTCGCGTCTGACCTTTGGAAAAATAATACTGATGTTAGCGAGAAAAATAATGATAAAAATGGCTCGGCGGCGGATAAAGAGAATAAACGGGATACAAAAAGAAAAGATAAAAATGAGACTGATTTGCAGTTTTTACCGGAAGGGGGAAAATTGGTTGCAGGAAAATTACAGAAAATTGGTTTCAAAGCTATCGATAAATTTGCAAAAGGAACTGATGTTAAAGGGATTATAAAGAATAGCAAAGGGGCTGACATAGTGGCGTTTGCTTCAATTTATAAAGGGATTGGCTCAGTAAGCTTTACACCGGAATGGGGGGAGACTTATTCTGCTTATCTTGATGATGGAACGGTTTACCCATTACCAAAACTTCAAAGCTCGGGAACTTTATTGCAGGTTAGTAACAACCAAAATGTAAATAGTTTCACTATTACAGTGGATGGTACTAATGATATGATTAATAAGCCTTATTATATAACGACTACTTTAAGAGGGATGACGGCGGTAAAAGGGGTTTTTACTCTCAGGGATAAACCGTATAAACTGGAGATTCCAAAAGATGATTTTCCACAGGGAATCTATAGAGTCACTTTATATGATGCAAACTATTTACCTATGAATGAGCGTATTATTTTCATAAGAAATAATAACGAGGATTTAACGATGTCGGTAAAACTTAATAAACCTGAGTTCGGTCAAAGGGATAGTGTGCATGTTTCTTTGAAAACAGGAAATGCTGAAATGAATCCAATGGGGACTTTTTCTGCAACGGTTCTGGATACATCTATGGTGAAAGTATCAAAATATCAGGAAAATATATTGAGCTATATCTTGTTTAGCTCTGATCTCAAAGGGGAAATTGAAGATCCTTATTTTTACTTGAATACTGATAATTCAGAAATTGTGGATGCATTGATGCTTACACAGGGATGGGTCGACTACAACAGGGAAAATATCGAAATAAAATATCCTTACGAAAAGGAATTCACTATTACAGGAACAGTTGATAATCTGATAAATAAACCGCAAAAAAATACAAAGGTTAGCCTCTTCTCAAAAATTGGGAAAAATGGAGCGGTAGTAATGGATACAATCACGGATAATAACGGTTTTTTTGAATTTAATCAGTTCCCTTATTTCATGAACGATAGCGTTTCAATGCTTGTTCAGGCTCTCAATAAAAACAATAAGGCTTTTAATGCTTTTATTGATGTGGATCTTCCGGTTTATCCGAAATATACTAAGGAGATAAATTCTACTCCTCTCATAAACCTGGGTTCGGATACAATTGCTAAAGAATATGCTGATGATCAAAAAGAGGTGCTTGCTAAATATGGATTGAGCTCTTTACTGCTGGACGAAATTGTTGTATCGGCTCCGGCAATGGTGGCGGGATCAAAAAACTTGAATGATGATAGCGGAGCAGATCAGGTGATCACGGCAAATTACCTGAAAGATAAGGCGGGATCTACTTTGCTTGATATCTTAACGGAAGAGGTTAGCGGATTTGGGGTTGGATTTGCGGACGAATTATTACAATATACCATAGGAAGTTATAAAGTCTATTTTGTGATAAATGGAGTGGATATGCATTCACTTTACGTGGGATTTGATGATGTGCCGGTTGGTGAGGGCACAAGCGTGAGAGAGTATTTACAATATTTTACAACAATGTTGGAGGGTATTAGGGCTGAAGATATTGAGGGTATTGAGGTAATGACATCCACAAAAAATAAAATGCGGTATATTGCAAAGTATTTGCCGTTTGATAAACAATCAATGGTGGAGGATAAAAGCGTTTTTATTGAGGTGACAACTCACAGTTATACTCCATTTTACATGAGAACTACAAATAAATATGTTTATAAACCACTGATACCGGTTATTTCAAAATCTTTCTATACACCCAAATACGTGGGACCGAGACAGGATGCTGAACTTCCTGATCTACGAAATACTATTTACTGGAATCCAAATATTATCACGGACAAAAATGGTGAAGCGGAATTCTCATTTTATACTTCGGATAGCGAGGGTGATTATATTTTGATCCTGCAGGGAGTAGACTTGACAGGAAATATGGGGTTGCATTTTGAAACGGTGAAAATAAATAATAATTCAAACATCGAAGAATAAATTTTTAGAGTTATGCTTGTAGAGTTACTTGATACGTTGGTTTCAAGTAACTCTCATTATTTTCTTACAATTTCTAAACTTTCTTGTTTATAAATTAAACTTTTTTATTTCTGAATAGTCAAAAAAACATAAACGTAATAACAAAACAATAAATAATTATTAGGTTGAAGATAAGGAACATGTTTTTATTACTGGATATATAGAGCGATAAGGAAGGTGAACTAAGGGAAATTTTCGGGGATCTCGAAAAGGAGATGTATAAACTTTTTGAGGATATGGATGTTTATGAAATAGAAAGGATTGATGGACACAA
Organism: Bacteroidales bacterium UBA5287; assembly: GCA_002411345.1. Taxonomy (GTDB): domain Bacteria; phylum Bacteroidota; class Bacteroidia; order Bacteroidales; family Dysgonomonadaceae; genus UBA5287. Next base: position 44,390 of record DHSL01000056.1, read on the forward strand.
CAAAAAGTAAAGGAATAACAAGTATTATTATGATGATATATACAATAATAATATTGGAATAAAGAATAGGTTTGAAATATAGATATTTCACAAATTATTAATTTGTTTTAGATTGATTTTTAGGTTCTTAACGCGTCCGCAATCGTGCTTCGGACGCGTTTTTTGTATCTCATATATTTAACGCGCACTCTCTACTACACCTACAACCTACCCTTTTTCTATAATCGACGACGGGTTTGATCAATTCGCAAAAAGATAAACAACATTATGGTAAATCCTAATAGCGAAGATCCTCCGTAACTAAACAGTGGTAATGGTATTCCTATGACAGGTACTAGCCCAATAACCATTCCTATATTTACAAGCAAATGGAACGCAAAAACACTGACGACTCCGTAGCCATAAACTCTACCAAATATGGTTGTTTGACGTTCGGCTATTGTCGCTAAATGGATGATAAATATTAAAAATAGTATTACAATGACTGACGATCCTATAAATCCAAATTCTTCGCCTATAGTGCAAAATATAAAATCGGTGTCTTGCTCGGGAACATATTTCAACTTGGTTTGGGTTCCATTTAAATAGCCTTTTCCAGATAATCCGCCCGACCCTATCGCAATCTTCGACTGACCAACGTGATAACCGGAACCTTGTAAATCTTCTTCCATACCAAGGGCTACTTTTATACGCATTTGCTGATGGGGCTGCAAAACATCATTAAAAGCAAACTCTATTGATTCGGTAAAGGCAATGGAGAATAATGCAAACAGTAATATCCATAAATAATCTCTTAAACGGTAACGCAAAAAGAGATATATAACATAAAAGATTACGGAGATTAAGGCTATCAGTGCGACTAAACTATAATCTACTTTTATACCAAACAGGGATGTCAAAAAGGCTGCAAGGAAGATTGATCCACTTAAACCCAAAACATATACGGCTGTCCTCCACCTTCTTACGTATGCCCAAATGAGGACTACAATAAATAGGATGATTAAGATCATGTTGATGAACTCTCCTAAAGAAAACATGCCCATTAGGTCTGCCGAGAATTTTACACCCATTACAAAAAGAGCGATTGCGGCTAAACCGATAAAAAGGATTACTCCGGGAAGTCCTTCACGATAGAGCACAAGAATAAAACTCAAATAAACTAATGCGGTTCCTGTTTCACTTTGCATGATTACTATTAATGCTGGAAACAAAATCACGGTACTCACTAATAACAGGTTTTTGGTTGTCATCAACTTGAAATTGAACATGTTAAAGATCCTCGATAGTGCAAGGGCTATCAGAAACTTCATAAACTCGGCTGGCTGAAAACGAATGGGACCTAACACAAACCAGGAACGGGAACCATTTATATCGGGGGCTATCACCAATGTAATAAGTAACAACAGGATACCTATGGAATAAAACAACAAGGCATAGGTTTCGTAAAAACTGGTGTCAATTTTCATTATTGCAAATGCAACAATAAGTGAAGCTCCCATCCAAATAAGCTGCTTACCGGCACGACCGGATAAATCAAAAATGCTTGTTGCATTATCAAGATCGAAACTTGCGGCATAGATACTAAACCAACCCATTATGATAAACAACAGGTAAAAACCTACGGATATCCAATCGATTGAGCCTTTTTCTATTTTTTCGTTATTTGCTTGATACATGTTAATTGATTGCAATTACTTTGGTTGAATCTGAATTTTGAGAAATTGAATCTTTACGAATAATGGGCTTGGGACGGGAATTCTTAATATATACGTTTGGCAAAATAACTCGGTTGGCAATCATGTCTTCTAAATATTGATCGCCGGGAAGGACTTCACCATAAAAGAATTTCTCGAACATTAACTTCCCAATGGGAACAGCATTTGTAGCACCAAAACGACCGTTTTCAACGACTACAACAATGGCAACTTGTGGATCATCCTTGGGAGCAAAACCCATAAATAATGAATGGTCGTCGCCATGGGGATTCTCGGCGGTACCGGTCTTTCCGCAAACAGTTAGCTCGGGACCAAGATAGGTACCACGACAGGTACCGCTGGTTACTGCATCGGCCATACCGTTTACAGTAAGCTCATAATATCCTCTATCAATACCTGATTCTCTTCTGTTTGTGTATATTGTGTCTAACTGACCTCCCTTGATCTCCTGAACTACATGGGGGGCATAAAAATATCCTCTGTTGGCTATGAGTGCGGCAAAATTGGCTATCTGAAGGGGGGTGGTCAATACTTCGCCTTGACCAATAGCAATGGAAATGATGTTGTGGGCGTTCCAGTTCTGGCGACCTAACACTTTCGTATAGAATTTGCTGTTGGGAATAAAACCTCTGCTTTCGGAGGGCAAATCTACTCCTAACTTATACCCAAATCCCATTGCTACCATATAATTCTTCCAGACTTCAAAGGCTTCGGCTGTGTTGCTGTATTTCTGACGGTTGTTTAACATATAGTTTAAACCATAACTGAAAAAAGAATTACAAGATGTCGCTAATGCATATTGAAGACTTAAAGGAGAAGCGTGACCGTGACATGCGGGGCGACCGCCAAGTGGTGGGTATCCGTGGTAACAGCTGAAACGTGTGTCTTCTTTTATAATTCCTTCTTGAAGAAAAACGAGCCCCTGAGATGGCTTGAATGTTGATCCTGGAGGATAATTACCGGCAATGGCTCTGTTGATGAGCGGTTTATAGGGATTTCTTACTAATTGAAGATAGTTTGTACTGAAATCCTTACCGGTAAGGATGGCTGGATCATACGAAGGAGCAGCAACCATGCAAAGAATTTCGCCGGTCTTTGGCTCTATCATCACAATTGAACCTATCTTGTTTTGCATGAGATATTCACCGTACGCCTGAAGGTCTATATCGATGCCAAGCTTTAAATCTTTACCTGATACAGCTGATCTGTCATGCTCTCCATTTTGATACTTTCCCTGAATTCGCCCGCGAGCATCTCGCAAAAGTACTTCTACTCCTTTTTCACCACGAAGGTCTTTCTCATGAGACAACTCAATACCGGATTTTCCAACATAATCGCCTCGCTTATAATAGGGATCTTCATCCATCTTCCGCTGATCGACTTCTGCAATGTAGCCAAGCAACAGTCCCATATTGGGGTAATTATATTGCCTTTCGGTACGACTTTGAATATAGATGCCTGGAAATTTATACAGCTTTTCCTGAAGAACTCCGTATGCTTCAACATCTAATTGAGACATGAATAGTTGAGGGGTGTAAGATGTGTAACCTCTGTTCTTTTTCTTATCTTTCATATCGGCTTCTAACCTGTGATAGGTGGCCATGTTGATATTAAGTGTTTCGCAAAAGTCCAGGGTGTCAAACTTACCCATCTCACGGACTGTCATCATCACATCATAGGTTGGCTGATTATAAACCAACATCTTACCATTTCGATCATAAATACTACCGCGAGAGGGATACAATGTCCTGTTATAAAAGGCATTACTATCAGCAAATTCTCTATATTTCGGATTGAGGATCTGCAGACTAAACAGTTGTATTATATATATAATGGCAACCACTACAATGATTCCTACTATTATATATCTTCTGGAGGAATATGGATTATTATTAGAATTCACTTACAACACTTTTTTTACCAAATAATGCATCAACAGCAAAAATAATCAATAATGTGAGAATACTGGATGAAACAATTCTCAATAGTGTGAGTTCAATATTAAACAGCGTAAAGGATTCAATGAGAAACAATAATATTTGATGCAACAACACAAGACTAATGGATAATCGTATGAATGATTTACTGTCGGTGTTCATGCTGGGAGTTAATTCATCGTATGCATCACGGGTGTAAATGAGCTTGATAATGGGCTCGCGAAAAGCAGCGACTACAGTTGTTGCTGCAGCATTCATCCCGGGAGTATTCATGAATATATCAATGATTAAACCTAAAAGAAAACCTGAAATGATAACGTAAAATCGGTTACTGCCGAGTGGCATCTTTATCAGAAAATAGATATATAATATGGGGGTGGCTACACCAAATATGTTGATTCGGTCTAGCAAAAACACCTGTAATGCAATCAATAACAGGAATAAAATTATATCTTTAATAATACCTGTTTTCATTCTTCTACGATTGTTTCAAGTGCATTAAGTTCATCATAATACATATCTTCTATGACCATTACTTCGCGAATTGAATGAAAATCGGTTGCAAGCTTAATCTCAAATGCATTGAACTTGTCGTCTGCAGATGGCACTTGTTTGTTGATAAAACCAATTATCATGTCTTTCGGAAAAATACGGGAAAAACTTGTCACTACAGTATCACCTTTTAAAAAGGTTTCATGCTTCGGCAATTCACGCAATTCTGCATAATTTATATCAATACCACCCCAAACAATTGAACCGGAATTGATAGAATTTTTCCTTTTACCACTGACACGGAATTTGGGATTAACAATTGGAATAACTACCGAAAAATGATCGGATACACTAAGGATAACTCCGGCTATTCCTGACTGGGATATCACACCCATATCAGGTTTTACACCTTGAAGTTTTCCTTTATTTAATGTCATGAAATTATTTGGTCCTGAGAAACTTACATTCACAACTTCAGCAGGTATGAAATTAAATTGGGAACTGGTTACTGAATCGTTGGTGAAGATCGCAGCATTTATTGAATCGGATGCAAAACGATTTATCGTTTCTTTCAGAACTTGTACTTCTGTCTCTAATCGGGCGTTGTGTTCTAACAATAATGTATTGTTCTTTCGTAAATGAAAGAATGAATTAACCTTGTCAGAAATACTGTAGAATGTACCTATTACATGATTGGCTGAAGTTAAATAAACACTGCGCTGATAGGAGTTGTGAGAGAAAACAAGATAAAAACTAAATGCAACAAGAAGAGTAGCCACTATCCAGTGACTACTTCGTATGATAAATTTTATCAGGTTTCTCATTTCCCACTCACTACCTCATCAAATAAAATAGATACATTTATCTGTGCATTCCTTTATCTGAAAGCACTTATCTCATTAAAAAACTGAACTTATCAATATTACGTAATGCTATTCCGGTACCTTTTGCAACAACATGCAATGGGTCTTCTGCTACGTGAAATGGAATGCCGATTTTATCATAAAGCCTCTTGTCTAATCCGCGAAGCAACGCACCTCCACCTGTCAGATAAATACCGTTTTTTACAATGTCGGCATATAATTCGGGTGGCGTAAGCTCTAATGCACTCAAGATAGCTGAATCTACTTTAGAAATGGATTTTTCAAGACAATGCGCTACTTCCTGATATGAAACAGGAACATCCATTGGCAAAGAGGTCATACGGTTGGGACCGTGAACTACATAATCTTCGGGTGGATTGGGTAGTTCTGTTAATACTGAACCTACATTGATCTTGATCTGCTCGGCAGTTCTGTCGCCTACTTTCATATTGTGCTGGCGACCCATATAGTCTGCAATGTCTTCTGTTAAATCGTCACCTGCTATCTTTATGGATTTGTTCGTAACAATACCACCAAGTGAAATAACAGCAATCTCGGTGGTTCCTCCACCTATATCAACAATCATATTTCCTTCAGGGGCCTCAACATCAATACCTATTCCCAATGCGGCTGCCATGGGCTCAAAAATCATGAATACATCACGACCTCCGGCATGTTCCGCCGAGTCACGGACAGCACGTATCTCAACTTCAGTACTTCCTGAAGGAATACAAATCACAATGCGCAACGAAGGGGCGAACAATCCGCTTCCTCCTTTATTTTTATTTGCCATCTTGATCATTCCACGAATCATCTGTTCGGCAGCATTAAAGTCGGCTATTACACCATCATGCAGTGGTCTTACTGTACGAATATTTTCATGAGTCTTACCATGCATTTGACGGGCTTTTTCACCCAATGCGATCATCCTGTCGGTCTTTCTGTCCAATGCAACAATGGAAGGCTCGTCCAACAGAATCTTACCCTGGTTGTTTACAATAATAGAATTGGCTGTTCCCAAGTCCATTGCCAATTCTTGCGTGAATGAAAATAATCCCATATTTATCTATTTTTAAAGCTCTATGCTTTTTATTTGTTCTAAGTGAATGTTTCTTGATTATTACAGTTCTTAATGCTTAAAATGCCTTATACCAGTGGTAACCATAGATACTCCATTCTGATTGCAATAATCAACTGATTGATCGTCGCGAATTGAACCGCCGGGTTGAATAACAGCTGTCACTCCTTCTTTGTGAGCTATCTCAACACAATCGGGGAATGGGAAAAAAGCATCTGAAGCCATCACGGCACCAGCTAAATCAAAATTGAATGTGTGAGATTTCTTGATTGCTTGATTCAAAGCGTCAACTCTCGATGTCTGACCGGTTCCGCTGGCAATCAACTGTTTATTCTTTGCTAATACAATTGCATTTGATTTGGTATGCTTAACCAATTTGTTGGCAAATATCAAATCTTCTATCTCTCTGTCGGTTGGAACTTTATCGGTTACTACTTTCAGATCTTCTGCATTTTGTACGCTATTATCTTTATCTTGTGCAAGAACGCCATTTAATATTGAGCGGTATTGCATCGATGTTGCGACTTTTTCAGTTGACTTGAGGACAAGAATAATCCTGTTCTTCTTTTGAAATAGAATATCAAGGGCTTCTTTATCGTATGAAGGAGCAATGCACACTTCAAAAAATATCTCATTGATCTTTTCTGCTGCTGCTTTATCTATCATACGGTTACTAATAACAATTCCTCCAAAAGCTGAAACGGGATCGGCTTCTAAAGCTGTTTCCCATGCTTCTTTGACAGTAGGACGTGATGCCATGCCGCATGCATTGTTGTGCTTGAGAATGGCTACAGATGTTTCATCGAAATCAGTAATGAGAGAAACGGCTGCTTCTATGTCTAAAAGATTGTTATAGGAAATTTCCTTACCATGTAATTGCTCAAAGATCTCATCAAAATTACCATAGAATACTCCTTGTTGATGAGGATTCTCACCATATCGAAGCACTTTACCATGATCAGCACTCAATCGCAAAGCATTATGCTCACCACCGTCAAAGTAACTGAAAATGGCTGAATCGTATGCCGATGAAACAGCAAATGCCTCACGGGCAAACCAACGACGATCGTCGATGTCTGACTCACCTTTTTTAGCTTTTAATAAATCCAATAATGGTTTATACTGCTGCTTTGAAGGAACAATAATTACATCGTTAAAATTCTTTGCTGCAGCTCGGATGAGCGAAATACCGCCTATATCAATTTTTTCAATGATGTCTTTGTCGGGTGCACCTGAAGCAACAGTTTCTTCAAATGGGTAAAGATCTACTATTACCAAATCAATAGCAGGAATATCATACTCCCCTATCTGATCTACATCATTACTATTATCTCGTCTGTATAGAATTCCTCCAAAAACTTTTGGGTGTAGAGTTTTAACTCTTCCTCCTAAAATTGATGGATATCCGGTTATTGATTCAACAGTTGAACATTCATAACCTTGTGATTCTATAAACTCCTGAGTACCTCCGGTTGAAATGAATTTAACATTGAGTTCATTCAATTCACGAAGAATTTCATCTAATCCATCCTTGTGATAAACAGAAATCAATGCGGTTTTTATTTTTTGAGACATCTAATGAAACTTTTTATTACTTTCTAATTAAAAATGAGTACAAAGTTATAAAATCATTCCTGAATTTAAAATGATACATCAATAAGATTTGAAAATAATTAATCGAATGTAACTGATTCTATCCATGTTTTATTGGCAACCGTTTCAGTGGAAATCAACTTTCCCTTTTTGAAAATCAACCGCTGGTATGGTTTTACCTGCCATTCATTCGCCGGAAGCGGATTTTCAAGCGGGTTTGCCTTTTTTATAAAAAGCGTATCTGTAAACCATTTAGCAGGCATAAGGCCATAAAACGGGTCGGGAATATCAATATTGGAGATGTTCTTTTTTGAAAAAGTTTTCCTGACAAGTTTTTCCATTGGCGGATAAAGAAATTTATCGTCTTTGCGTTCTCCGTGAATCTCTACCCTACACAAATATAACTGGTTATCGAATAATACCCATGTAGCGATGTATTGCTTTTCGCTAACCCCTTCCCAGCCGTAAGGCCGGGGAGGGTTATAAAGGACACGATAAGTTATTATATCATTCGGGTCTGCACTGTATATACTTCTATATTCACTAAAATGTGCCAGAGGTGATTTGTTGATCAGGTAATAGTCATGATTTCCCGAGAAATAAAAATCATCGTTGGTTTTTAACAGATTAGAGGAAAACTCATCCATAAGAAAAGAAACTGTTTCAGATCTTCCATTTTGGGCAGACAACTTGAATGACAAGAAAATGCAGAGGATTAAAAATATATTTTTAGCCATATTAGTACTGGATTGTTTAATAGTCATAATCATATTAGTTTAGATAAATTTCTGAAAAATTCTAATATTATGTTGAATTACTTTTTATTTATATCTGAACTTTTTTGCCGTGGTTTCCACAATACTTTTTCTTCCCAAGTTTTGTTGGCAACTGTTTCCATTGAAACCAACTTTCCTTTTTTGAAAATCAACCTCTTATATGGTTTTACCTGCCAAGCCCTTGAAAGTAATTTTTCCGCCTTTTTAACATACAACGTATCCGAAAACCATTTGGCCGGCATTAATCCATAAATGTCCTCGGGAGCGGAAATATTGAATGTTTTTTTATTAAAAGACTGTCGGGTAAATTTCTCCATCTTCCGATATGTGGATTTATCAGTTTGCCTTGATGACCAAAAGAATATTTTACATAGATACAACTGTTTGTTCATCAATAACCAAACGGCTTCATATTCTTTTTCGGATCTCCTTCCTGAGGCACCGAGAAAATCTGCTTCGATTACAATCACCAGCCCATCGTTGTCGCAATAGAAACTCTTATAGCCCTTGAAATAAGACAAAGGGGATTTGTTCATTAAATAATTTGAGTTGTCGCCATATATGTATAGTTCATCCGATGTATTTAATAAATAAGAGAATTCATCATGTAACAACACAAATTCACGGTTCTGTGAGAAGAGTGAAAGAGGAATCAATACAATAAAGAGTAAACGAAATTTCATGTGATTTATACTTTTAAATGGGTTTTAGTAATAAAGATTATAATAAAGATTGGCATAATAATGATGTTGATTTTGAATACCTTCTTTATAACGTTCGGATGTATATTGAAAATATTCACTGTAAATTTCTGCGGTTAGTGCATAGAATTCTGAGGCAACTGTATTGTAGGATTGACCGTTATTATAATTCTGGATATGATCAGATTCATGTGTGAGTATACATATTAAATCGTATAAATTAGCTCCATAGAATATAGAGCTACCATAATTTAGTGTGATCATACTATTAAGTACTCCCCATTAACTGGA
>DHSL01000005.1:0-133 GCA_002411345.1 Bacteroidales bacterium UBA5287
AGCCTTATAACTCCTCGTTTTGAGCGATTAAACAGAATGGCAGGTTGTGAAAAGTATGGTTCCTGGGAAAATAAAAATGGGAAAGTGGTCTTTCAAATTAACACAATAGAGCCTGATTTATTGAAGTTAAACA
>DHSL01000005.1:532-3264 GCA_002411345.1 Bacteroidales bacterium UBA5287
CGTATTGTTGTCACTTTTAAAAAGAATAATCGTGTCATTAACAAAACAGTAAACTATTATCAGAAGTGGGTAAAACAACCTGATGGAACAATGAAAAAAGCTTACGTCGAACAAACGAAAGGTGACCACTGGGCTATTCGAAAACCGTTACATAAAGAAACTGTTTCTGCGCTTGTAAATCTTCAAATGAAAAAAACAGTAAATCTATCTGTAGCTTTGGACAATTCAAAGGATATCGTTAACAAATTATTACGAAAGAAAATAGAAGAACTTAAATCCGAAGGATTCGAAAAAAAACAAATTCAAAAATACTTTAAAGGATTAGATAATAGATGGGCAGGAGAGGATATTTCGAAAGTCGATATCTATACTTTCACCAACGATAAAGAGAATACTAAGTTGGCTGCCTCAAGGGCAAAATTAGATGAAAGTTTCAATGAAGAAAAAATTGAACGTATTACAGATACTGGAATCAGAAAGATATTGCTCGCACATCTTGAAAAATATAAAGGTTTGTTGGATGAAAACGGAAAACCTATTCTTCCGGAGACATCGGCTTTCTCTCCAACCGGGATTGAGGAGCTTAATAAGAATATTCTCAATTTAAACGGAGGGAAAAAACATGCTACGATATATAAAGTGAGAAAATTCGAAAAATTTGGAAAAAAATTCAATGTCGGAACAACTGGAAACAACAAGCAAAAATTTGTTGAAGCAGCCGACGGTGCCAATCTTTTTTTCGCAGTCTATATCGATGAGGATGGTAAACGGAACTATGAGACGATACCATTGAATGAAGTTATTGAGCATCAAAAATGGAGAGCAACCTTAACAAGACAAGAGAAAGATATTACGCCCATAATTCCTGTAAATAGAGAGAAAGGCAAATTCCTTTTCTCACTTTCTCCTAATGATTTGGTTTATATCCCATCTGTTGAAGAACTTGCGAATCCTGGGGAAGTAGATTTTAATAATTTAGACAAAAATCAGGTAAAAAGGATTTATAAATTTGTAAGTTGTACAGGCAATCAAGCTTTTTTTATACAAAGCCATGTTGCATCAAATATTGTGAACAATTTTGAGTTTTCTGCACTCAATAAAATGGAAAAATCGATTGAAGATATTATGATAAAATCAGTTTGTTGGAAGCTTGAAACAGATCGCCTTGGAAACATAATTAAAATAGTTGGGGAGGGAATAAACCGGATGAGTTTTCCTGACCGAAATTTTCTCAAAGAATCGATTGCATATTCATATTCAAATGAATTACAGGCATTCATAGATCAAAATGAGGCGAATGAGATAGATGTAGAAAAAAATAGCAAGTTATCACCAAAGGAGATCATTTAAGAAATGTAGCCAAGCTAAGTAAACAGATTCAGGAACGATAATAATTGAGTCAATGATCAAAAAAACTCTATATTTCGGTAATCCGGCTTACCTGAGCCTGCGAAACAAGCAGCTAATAGTAAAACTACCGGAGGTCGAAAAAAATGATTCTATTCCAGATGATTTAAAAAAACAAGCTGAGAGATCGATCCCCGTGGAGGATATTGGCGTTATAATCCTTGACAATAAACGGATTACAATAACTCAAGGTGTCATTGAAGCATTGTTGGATAATAATTCTGCACTAATTACTTGTAATAGTGAACGAATGCCGGTGGGTTTAATGTTACCGCTATCGGGAAACAAAACTCAAACCGAGCGATTCCGAGATCAGATTAACGCTTCTCTACCTTTGAAAAAACAGTTATGGCAGCAGACAGTGCAGGCGAAAATCAGAAATCAAGCTTACGTATTATCAAGTAAAAATAACGCCATTATTGAAAATATGAAGGTTTGGGCTACTGATGTAAAGAGTGGCGATCCAGATAATTATGAAGCACGGGCAGCCGTATACTATTGGGCAAATTTATTCACCGAAATTGAAGGTTTCTCTCGTAATCGAGAGGGAATACCGCCAAATAATTTGCTAAACTACGGTTATGCGATTTTGCGAGCTATTGTCGCACGATCTTTGGTCGCAAGTGGATTACTGCCTACATTTGGTATTCATCACCGAAATAAATATAATGCCTATTGTCTGGCAGATGATATCATGGAGCCATATCGTCCTTTTGTGGATAAACTTGTTTGTAATATTATGGCAGAAGAGACAAATATTGAAGAACTATCTCAGGAAATAAAATTCAGACTGCTCAACATCCCGGTTCTTGATGTAATTATTGATGATCAACGAAGTCCGTTAATGATTGCCGTTGGACAGACAGCTGCCTCTCTCTACAAGTGTTTTTCAGGGACTCTCCGAAAAATAAAATATCCTACATTCGAATAAACTGCAAAATGAATCGGTTTAGTGAATATAGAATTATGTGGATTTTAGTTTTTTTTGATTTACCTACTGAAACAAAAAAAGATAGAAAAATCTATGCGACTTTCCGTAAAAAACTTATTCAGGACGGTTTTACCATGTTTCAATTTTCAATTTATCTTCGACATTGTGCAAGTCGAGAAAATGCTGAAGTGCATATAAAGCGCGTAAAAAGTTTTTTACCACCTGCAGGAGAGATTGGCATTCTTTGTATAACTGACAAACAATTTGCCAATATTGAGTTGTTTGTTGGAAAAAAAGAAAAAGAGGTTCATACACCCTATCAGCAATTAGAATTATTTTAGGGTAAGCATTCGGTGTAGACCGTCAAATTTTAATTTTTGAACATTTCTATATT
>DHSL01000040.1 GCA_002411345.1 Bacteroidales bacterium UBA5287
TACGTACTTTACCGAATGCTTACTGTTCATTTAGATTTTTTTTGTTAACTTGTAAAGTTTTTAAATCTAAGAATTCGTTTGAAAGTTTCCTTACAACTTGAAAACGAAGATTAGTTGATTTGATACCATGATATTATCTACACGAGTGTGATACAGCATCATAACACTTTATTAAAGATATTTCATTAAAATGGTCATCGATTAAAAACAAGCGATCTTTGACATGTTGAAAATTGTAATATTAATTAAGAAGGAAATTAGAGGGAATTACTGATAAATTCCCTCTAATTCACTTTTTTCAAATTTGATACTTAGAACTTAAACCTAAAAAAGTACGATTATGGTAATTATTTAGCTAATCCTACTTGTTTCATAAATGACTGATTGTCCCAGAACAGATATTCCTCGATCATTTTGCCTTCTTTCCAGTGTCCTATAGTTGCCATAGAAAGTTTGAACTTTTTATTGGTCGGTGCAATTGTTTTACCGTTTCCTATTGGCATCGGTTTGGTAAATGTTCCTTCCATTTCTCCAATAACACAAGTCCAGTCGCCACTTCCAAACTTTACAGGATGACTTGTTATTTTTGTATCAGGGGCAAAAACAAACATTGGTGTAAGCATGTCAATGTGCTGTGGATATAAACCTTCTGTAATTGTACCATCGGGATAATATACTTTTATGTTATCCGCATGGCTTACATTGAATTTTTTCCAATCCTGTTTGTTGTACATCTCAAAATCAAGAGAGTCGAACCTTACAAGCCTCATCATTGTAAGAGCTTTCTCTTCTGTAAACCTTTTGAGTTCGTTTTCTAAGGAATCGACTTTAGCTTGAAGCTTAGAAGTATTACCTCCAGACGTGCAACTAGTAATGAACGCTGCCGCTATCATTACTAATAAAACTGCAAAAACGTTGATTTTAATCTTTTTCATTTGCAACTCTTTTAAATGTTAGGAAAATAATTAATTGAAAAACGAAAAGTACACGGTATTTCGCAATAACGTGTATCTGATTTATAACATTTAATTGAATCGAAAGGTTTTAGTAAACACCAGATTTGATCAATCTCACATAATTAGATAGTTTGGGAACTATATGTACAAAGGTTAATACACATATTGTATCTAATTATCAATAAATGTTTAAAAAATCAATTTCATTCTTTATCTTTAACCACTGAATTAAAAAACGAATTTAGTAATGAAACAGATTACGACTAAACTATTCATTTTTATATTTTTACTGTTTACAGTGATTGTTTGCAGTGATGATATAAAGGATGATAATGGTAATGAAATAATTATTGAAGATGAGGTAAGTAATTCAATGTCGCCAGTATCAAATCTTAAGGCTGATGCTACATTGTTGGAAAACGAGATTAGCTTAAGCTGGAAAAATCCTGTTGATAAAGATCTTTTTAAGATAGAGATTATTTACGAAGCGACAGGAACTAAAACCAGGTCTTCTGCCAATCCAACACTGGTTGATGCAGTTAAAGGTGAGAATGTAACGTATCTTATTACTGTTCCTCATTATGATGCATATAAAATAAGTTTGACGGCAATTAACAGAGCGGGAGCTCGTTCAATAAAAAAAACCGTGGAAGCAACCCCTTTAAAACCAGCAGAAGAGAAAATAACGATGCCGGTATTTTTGGGCAGAGCAGACACAATTATGACGGCAATGGTTAATCTATACCTGGGCGGTCCGCGTGATGTATGGAATTCAAGTTACCCCAAAGCTAACGGTCCGTATTGGGATGGTGATGCACTCGTATGGGGACAGGGAGCAGGATTCTCTGCTTTTACAGCCATAAGAGAAGCAACAGTTGGTACTCAGCTTGAATCAAAGTACGCCGGAATGGATAATCGAATGTTTACAAGTATAAATAAATTTTTTGTTTATGACAATGGCATTTGGGCTTATGCAGTATATCCTCAAAGCGGTAACGATCGGTATTATGATGATAATGTTTGGGTAGGTTTGGATATGATTGATTTGTATTTATTAAGTTATAAAACGGCACCTCAATACCTGGAAAAAGCAAAAAATGTGTGGGAATATCTGAAAAAAGGTACAGATAATATAGCAGGTGGAGGTATTCATTGGAGGGAATTACCTCCCACAAGCTCTAAACACACCTGTTCCACTGCACCTGGAGTTGTTTTGGCCGCAAAGCTATATAATGCCACCGGAGAAGAGAAATATTTAAATAATGCATTGGAGCTATATAGTTGGCTGAAGAATACTCTACAGGATCCTACTGATCATTTATACTGGGATAATGCAAAAGAAGAGAACGGAAAGATTGTCATTGAAAAAAATAAATATTCATATAACTCAGGTCAACCAATGCAAGCAGCTGTACTTCTCTATAATATTACCGGCAATTTATCTTATTTAAATGATGCACAGGAAATAGCGGAATCCGCTTACAGAAGATGGTTCAGCCCATTTTATTCTGCACCACTAAAAGAAAGTATCAGGATGATTTCGGGACATACCTGGTTTAATGCAATAATGTTTAGAGGATTCATTGAACTTTATAAAGCTGAAATGAAATTGAATGGAGAAGCTGACAGAACTTATATTACCGCATACGAAAAGTCTTTATCTCATGCATGGCTTTCTAATTGCAGGCAGCCTAATAACTTGCTAAATGAAGATTATTCCGGCAGATCATCTCAAAATAGTTGGGAAATATTACATCAAGGTGCTTCAACTGAAATGTTAGCTCGACTTGCGTCATTAGAACGAGATGGTTTGTAATTGTTTTAAAATAAATTATCATTATGAAAAATATTATTCCCTTATTGTTATTCATAACTTCATTATTTATCATTGGTTGCAGTGACGAAGAAAAAGTGAATGGAGATAACAAAGATGATCAAATAAATCCTGTGTCACTTACTCTGGAAAGAGAAAAGGCATCTTTATTACCAGGTGAAACAATTTCTATTAAGATAACAAACGGTAACGAAAAATATACTGTAAAATCATCCAATGACAACATTGTGAAAGCAGTGGTGTCGGGAGATTTACTCACACTTACAGCCGGACAGATACCTGATAAAGCAGAAGCATTGGTTATTGTGGTGGATCAATTCTTTAAAAGAGCTTCGATAGATGTAGATATAGCTAAAGAGTTCGATTTAAAATTAAGCAACGAAGAAATCAATTTAGTTTATGGTGAAAAAGGTAGTGATGAGAAGATTATCTATATTGAAACCGGAAATTTTGGATATAATATTGAGTTGTTAAATGAGACAAGCAGTTTTATTAAAGTAGATGAAACAAATCTTGAGTCTGCGGGAAAATTTGTTATTAAGGCTCTTAAAGCCGGTTCGGGAGAATTAAAAGTGACTGACAATAAAGGTAAAACAGCTAATCTTAAGATAAGTGTTGAAGGTACCCCTACGTTAACACTAAATAAAAAGTCTGTTTTGATTAATGCTGTTCAGGGCACAGAAATTTTGAAAGTAGATAATGGAAATGGCGGCTATAGTGTAATATTTGATGACCCTACAATAGCAAAAGTTGGCTATGTGACAGAAGGTGGAACAATTGCAATTAAAGGGAAAAAGAATGGCAGTACAAATGCTGTTGTTCAAGACAAAAAAGGTTTGAAATCCGATCCTTTTCAAATTGTTGTAGATGGTGAAGAATTTGCCATGATGTTAGGTGAAAATTATTATGGATTTGCAAATTTTAAAGATCTGGAACAGATTGATCCCTCTTTGACCAAAAGTAAGCAAGTAACACTTGAAATGAGTTGTTACATGACCGGTTACAGAGGGAGCCAGACTTTTATGGGACTTAGCAACAATTTACTATTGAGAGGTCCAAATGATGATTATAGACCAACACACCCTATTGCAATTGTAGGAAACGGTTTGGAAATTGAAAGTTCCATCAGTTTCAAATTGAATGAATGGATGCATATTGCTTTGGTAGTTGATTGCGACAAACAGGATATAAAAGAAAAATATATCCTCTATATCAACGGGATTAAAGATGAAAATATGAATTTTAAAAACATATCACAACCTCATACAGTAGTAAATCTTGCATCAAGTGACGACAACAATAAGTTTGTTGTTGGTTGGGCTACGAATCAATATTGGTGCCGCTTATTGGGCGCTGTTTCTGAAGTTCGTGTTTGGAAAACAGCTCGTTCTGAACAGCAAATCAAAGAAAACATGTGGAAGTTGAAAGATTTTAATTCACAAAACCTGTTTACCCGCTGGGATTTTTCTGCAGGAATACCAACTGATTATATTCAGGACACAGGAAATAGTGGTTATGAAATTAATATGACCCTTTCTGAAGTAAAGCATGATGATAAGCATTACCGACCGGTTTTAGTCCCTGCAAATATTTATATATCAAAAGGATATTAATATTGGAATAATATTATATTTTAAGATTTGCATTTGTGAAGATGGCGCGAGCGTTTTGCAAACGTTCTTCCGAAAGAGGAGGAGTATCTGTCAATCGGTAGTTGAGTCCCATCTGTTCATATTTTCGAATACCCATGGTGTGGTAAGGAAGAAGTTCAACCTTTTGGATGCATTTGTAAGGTTTTAGAAATGCAGCCAGCTTTTGAAGCAATTGATCATTGTCCGTCCACCCCGGCACCAGTACGTGGCGTATCCATGTAGGAATTTGTTTCTCCTCAAGGTAATTGAGGCATTTGAGCGTGTTTGTGATTTTTGCACCGGTAAGAGCCTTATGCTGTTCGGTGTCAATAGACTTAATATCGAGCATCACCAAATCGGCTGCGTCAAGTGCATTGCACACCGACTGAGAAAACAAAGCACCCGATGTATCCAGTGCCGTATGAATTCCCTGTTCGCGACAGAGCAGGAAGAACTCCCTTACAAACTCCGCCTGCATCAGTGGTTCCCCACCAGAGAGTGTGACACCCCCTTTTACTATAAAGCTTTTATAGCGAAGCATCTCGGCGAGCAGTTCAGAAGGCGACATCTGTATAGAGCCATTTCCCTTTTCCCAACTATCCGGGTTATGACAATAGAGGCAGCGCAGTGGACAGCCCTGGAGGAACGCCACAAAGCGAATTCCAGGTCCGTCCACCGTGCCAAAACTCTCTACTGAATGAATATTTCCTGTCATTCTATTTATAATGACTGATTTATTGTACGTGAGATTACATCCAATTGCTGTT
Source organism: Bacteroidales bacterium UBA5287 (assembly GCA_002411345.1). Classification (GTDB taxonomy): domain Bacteria; phylum Bacteroidota; class Bacteroidia; order Bacteroidales; family Dysgonomonadaceae; genus UBA5287. The sequence continues at coordinate 5,189 of DHSL01000040.1, forward strand.
CGCGAGTCAACTTAATAAAGTTAACAGCATATCCCGAAACGCGGATGGTCAGTTGCGGATATTTTTCCGGGTGATCCATTGCGTCGAGCAACAGTTCCTTATCGAACACGTTCACGTTAAGATGTTGTCCCCCATCAGGAGTGAAGTAACCATCAAGGAGTCCCACCATGTTAGAGATTCGTGTGTCGCGTTCCTTGCCCAGTGAGCCAGGAGAAACAGCGAATGTGTAAGATATACCATCATGAGAATGCTGGAAAGGCAGTTTAGCCACAGAAGCCAAAGCAGCAACAGCCCCTTTCTTATCGCGTCCGTTCATAGGGTTAGCACCCGGAGCAAAAGGAGTGCCTGCTGGTCGCCCGTCCGGAGTAGCCCCCGTTTTTTTACCATAAACCACGTTTGACGTGATGGTCAATATAGATTGTGTAGGGATAGCATTACGATAAGTCTCATGTTGACGCAGATAGTCCATGAATTTCTTTGTAATATCCACTGCGATTTGGTCCGTTCTATCATCATTGTTACCGAAAGGAACATATTCCCCTTCCCTTTCGAAGTCCACCGCAATACCCCTTTCGTCACGAATTACCTTCACTTTTGTGTCGCGTATTGCCGCAAGAGAATCAGCCACGATGGACAGACCAGCGATACCCGTAGCCCGTATACGTTGCACATCCCCATCATGCAGTGCCATTTCAAAAGCCTCATACGCATATTTATCGTGCATAAAGTGAATAATCTTCAGTGCGTTAACATATACCTTTGCCAGCCAACGCATCATTTGTTCGAATCTCTCCATTACCTCATCGTAATTGAGATATTCCGAGGTTATTGGTTCATATTTTGGAGCCACCTGCACACCCGATTTTTCATCGCGTCCACCATTTATAGCATAAAGCAAACATTTTGCCAAGTTAGCCCTTGCCCCGAAAAGTTGCATTTGTTTACCAATTTTCATTGGAGAAACGCAGCAAGCGATACCATAATCATCGCCATAGTCGGGACGCATCAGATCATCGTTTTCATATTGGATAGCCGAAGTATCAACCGACACTTTTGCGCAGAATTTTTTCCAGTTCTCAGGACTCTGTTGTGACCAAAGCACAGTTAAGTTTGGTTCAGGCGCAGGTCCCAGGTTATAAAGAGTATGCAGATATCTGAATGAAGTACGCGTTACAAGAGTTCTTCCGTCCACTGTTTGTCCCCCCAGCGATTCAGTCACCCATACCGGGTCGCCCGAGAACAGTTCATTATAATCAGGAGTACGTAAGAATCTAACAATACGCAGTTTAATGATCAGTTGATCGACCAGTTCCTGTGCTTCCGATTCGTTGATCACACCTGCTTTAATATCTTTCTCGATATAAATATCAAGGAAAGTAGAAGTACGACCGATAGACATAGCCGCTCCATCCTGATCTTTCACTGCAGCCAGATAAGCGAAGTACAGGAATTGCACCGCTTCGTGGCTATTTTTTGCAGGTTGAGAAACATCAAAACCATAAGACAAGCACATCTTTTCGAAAGCCTTAAGCGCCTTTATCTGTTCGCTCACCTCTTCGCGACTGCGAATAGAGTTTTCTGTGAACTCCTGTATATCCAGTCTTTTCAAGAAAGTTTTACGTTCCTCGATAAGTGTTGTAGTACCGTAGAGAGGTACACGTCGGTAATCCCCGATGATTCGTCCACGTCCGTAAGCATCCGGTAGTCCCGTGATAATTCCCGAGCGTCGTGCCGCAATCATCTCATCGTTATAAGCAGAGAACACACCTTCGTTGTGTGTTTTGCGGTAACGTGTGAATATTTCTTTTGTGAAAGGATCCAATTGGTATCCATACGCATTCAGGGAATTTTCCACCATGCGGATACCCCCTTTCGGGAAAATTCCACGTTTCAGCGGAGCATCCGTTTGGAGTCCAACAATCACCTCATTATCCTTGTCGATATATCCAGGTCCGTAAGTATCAATTTCCTGCGGATATTTTGTTTCAGCGTCGTACACCCCTTTAGCCTGTTCTTCGCGGAACATTTCAGTCAGTTTATCCCATATTTTTTGTGTACGATCTGTTGAAGGTTTCAAGAAACTATCATCACCTTCATAAGGAGTATAATTATTCATGATAAAGTCTCTCACGTTGATTTCGTTACGCCATAGCTCACCGTGAAAACCTTCCCATGCTTCGTGTTTATTATTCATCTCTATTATTTTTGATAAGTATATTAATATTATTTGTTAAATCTTTCTTTATTGTTTTTTTTGAGGAACAGCCAACCGTAGGCCCAGCCCACCATGATCATTCCCCCCACAAGGTTTCCCAGTGTAGCCGGCAATAGATTTTTAAGTAGAAAATCCATCCAAGAAATATCAGCCCCCGAGTATATTGCCGCAGGGATAAAGAACATGTTTGCTATTGAGTGTTCATATCCCAGAGTTACAAAGAGCATTACCGGGATCCATATAGCAATAGCTTTTCCCGCAATATCCTTTGCCGTGTATCCCATGAACATCCCGAGGCATACCAACCAGTTGGCCCCTATCCCCTTCAAGAATACCGGCATAAAATTCTGATACACCTTATGTTCCGCAAGATTATGCAGATAAGACCTCCATGGTTCATTATCCAGTAGTCCCACATTTGCAGATAGTACAAAAGCAATAAGTTGCGAACCGAAAAAGTTAAATAAGTAGGAAATTATTAACAATTGAATTACTTTGCCGGTCGAAATCTCTTTTTGGCGTAGCGGGAAAATAAGTCCTGCACAATCGCTGGTAAACAGATCCACACCCGTTACCGACACCATGATTAGTCCCACCGGGAACAAAGCCCCAGCGACAAACTTGACGATACCCGGATTTGCGAATTGCACCCCCGGCATTCCTCCCGCTACCATTACCGTAAGCAGTCCACCGAAAGCAATAAAAGCGCCCCCCAGAAATGCCATGAGTGCGAATTCCGGAAACGAACGCTTCGATTTATCAATAGACGACAGGCCGAATGCTTTAGCAGCCTCCGTCGGAGAATAATAATTCATGTTTTTAATAACCTAAAACAATACAAATCTGAACGTGATATTTCAGATTGTCATTTGTGATTTTATTCATAAGAAGTACAAAGATAATTCTTATCTACAAATTGATGAAATTTTTCTATATAAACTATCCAAAGAATTATTTTTATAATTGAAAAGATTATTATACATTTACGACAATTGAACTGAGATTTAATAAAACATTATTGGATTTAATACTTTAATCAACATAACAAGTTAACTTGTGAAAGAGAAAGATACCCCATACAAGAAGTATGAAGCACTGACATTTAGCTTAAGCAAAGAAGTCACCCGTCAGTACAGCACCTCTTTTTTTTCTGCGACCCAGTTATTTCCCAGTGCTGTGAAAGAAGCCATTTATAGCATATACGGATTTGTGAGAGTTGCCGACGAGATTGTTGACTCATTTCAAGGATTTGACCAGAAAGTTCTTTTAAATCGTTTTGAAGAAGATTACTATTTTGCACGTGAGCAAGGTTTGAGCAGTAATCCAATTATACACTCCTTTTTGGTTACAGTGAACCGTTATAATATAGACAACAAATATGTTGAATCGTTCCTATCGAGTATGCGCAGCGACCTCGATAAGAATATCTATTCGACGAAGTTAGAAACAGACCAGTACATTTACGGTTCAGCAGATGTTGTAGGTTTAATGTGTCTGAAAGTTTTTTGTGATAGCAATGAACAACTCTTTGAAAAGCTGTTAACCCCAGCCATGCGTCTTGGGTCGGCATTTCAGAAAGTCAACTTTTTACGTGATTTACGTGAAGACATGCTCCATTTAGGAAGGATCTATTTTCCAGATTTATCAATTGCAAGTTTTGATGATAACACCAAGTTAAAGTTAGTCAATGATATAGAAAAGGATTTCTCAGAAGCCCTTACAGGAATTAAACAACTCCCCAGTAATTCCCGTCTTGCCGTATTTACAGCCTATCGTTATTATAAAAGATTGCTTGAAAAGATAAGTAAGACACCAGCCTCAGAAATTATCAATCGCAGGATACGCGTAGCAAACGCCGATAAAATGCGATTATTCACATATTCGATCATCAGGAATAAATTCCATTTAGATGAAGATTAGCTATTTGAAACCTCAAATTTAAAAAGCAGTATGAATGAAGTGATCAACTTTGTACAACTAGTAGATACAGTAGGCAATCCAATAGGGATAATGGATAAAATTGAAGCACACCGTAGTTCCACCCTCCACAGAGCCGTATCAGTGTTGGTCTTCAACAGTTCCGGCAAGTGGTTGCTCCATCGTCGTGCCATCACCAAGTATCATTCCGGAGGATTGTGGACCAATGCCTGTTGCACCCACCCCTTTCCCGGAGAAGATTATGCTGAAGCCGCGCGCAGAAGGCTACAAGAAGAAATGGGTATATTAACCAAGGATCAATTTATCCACTTAATGGATTTTGTTTATCAAGCCAAGGTAAATAACGAACTTACCGAATACGAGTATGACCGAGTATTCACATTAATCAGTGATGATTTACCCGAACCCCACCCCGATGAAGTAGACGAATGGAAGTATCTCTCGACCGAAGAATTATTGAAAGAGATTAAGCACCATCCCGAGCATTTCACCGAGTGGTTTAAACTATTTTTTCAGCAACCAGCAATCATAGAAATGTTAAAGACGAACAATTGACAAAAAAATATTATGGTCAAATATAATCCTTCTGAAATAAAGATGATCCGCACTATTGCCATGATCTTTACTGTTGGAATTATAGGTTTTAGTATTCCATTAACACAGAATATTTTTTTACATCTTACGCCATTGATTTTGTCGCTCTCATTGATTCTTCTATACAACTATGACATTTATAACACAAGCAAGAGTCAGAAAAAAAGGATCATTTTCTATTCAATTGTTTTTGCAGTAGGCTTTTTGGTAGAGATGTGGGGCGTGAACACCGGTGATTTGTTTGGCAGCTATCATTATGGATCAGGATTAGGATTCAAGATAGAAGGAACACCCCTGTTAATTGGTTTAAATTGGGTAATTATGGTATATCTCACCTCCGCCATATTCAGTTCATTAAGGCGCAACCCCCTCAACAATGTTGTGTTTCCATCCCTTTTGATGGTCGGTTACGACATTATTCTTGAGCAAGCAGCCCCAAAAATGGATATGTGGAGTTGGCAAGATCAAGTAATTCCACTTCAGAATTTTGTAATGTGGGGAATTTTAGCTGTAATTTTTCATGCTTTACGATATGTGATGAAAGTAACAGATAAAAACAGAATAGCATTGCCACTTTTTGCGATCATGTTACTCTTTTTCATTTTTGTATTTCTATTAAACTAATCATTTTTTATGCTCCAATCGAAGCACCACTTTTTTATTTATCCATTCTTTCAGTTCTATACCCTAAGAATAATGAAAAAACATTTTCAGAAGGTTAGTATAGAAGGAAGATTTATTGATGATTCAAAGCCAGTGTTGCTTATTGGGAATCATATAGGTTGGTGGGACGGTTTTTGGGCCATGTATCTTAAAATAAAAGTATTAAAACGCAAGTTTTATGTAATGATGCAAGAAGATCAGCTTTTGCGATTTCGTTTTTTCAACAATACCGGAGCCTTTTCAATTAACCGAAAAAGTAAGGATATTATTGAATCGCTAAGATATGCTTCAAAAATCATTCGTGATCCTCAAAACATGGTAGTTATGTACCCACAAGGACAACTACAGTCGCTCTACAGTACACATTTTCATTTTGAGAGAGGAATAGAATATATATTAAAAGGCCGAGAAGGAGAAGTTCAATTATTGATGACCGTAAATATGATTGACTATTTGGCACATCGCAAGCCATCGCTCTCTATATATCTCCGTGAGTACCAAGGACCATTTCTTGTAAAGTCGCTAGAAGAATCATACAATTCCTTTTACTTCGATTGTCTCACAACCCAAAAAAAGCGTACCGAATGACAGATTATTTAGCATATTTGATTTTGGGATTTTCGCTGTTACAGATGTTAGTAGCGATGGCAAACCTCCTATTCAAAGAACGTTTACCATTAAAAAGAGAACAATCAGTTGAAACCAGTAACATAAGAGAAAGCGTTTCAGTTCTTATTCCCGCGCGCGACGAAGAAACCAACATTAATTTATTGCTTAAAGATTTGACCCGCGTTATTGATTCCATTAAAGAGATTATAGTCTGCGACGACCAATCGTCCGATCAAACAGCAGCTGTTGTATCACGTTACGCCAACGAATATCCCCAAGTCCACCTCATCCATTCAGAGCACCTTCCTGACGGTTGGTCCGGTAAGAACCATGCCTGTCACCTGTTATCTCAGAAAGCATGCGGCGATTATCTTCTTTTTCTTGATGCAGATGTCCGAATAGACGAAGGCCATATTGAACGCTCCCTTGTTTATATGCAGAAAAGAAACTGCGATTTGATGAGTATATTTCCCTCCCAGGAAATGCAAACATTAGGCGAGAAAATGACAGTACCCAATATGATGACCATACTGTTAACCCTTTTGCCATTGCCGCTTGTACTCCGTTCGCACTACCCATCATTATCGGCCGCCAACGGACAGTTCATGCTATTTAAGCGCAATACCTATGCTGAATTTCTTCCCCATGAACGCTTTAAGGCAAGTAGAGCCGAAGACATTGACATTGCCCATTTCTTAAAGAAACAGCGAAAACGAGTCAGCTGTCTTACCGGAATAGACACCGTGCGTTGCAGGATGTATCATTCAGTGAAAGAAGCATTCAATGGCTTTTCAAAAAACGTCGCTTGTTTTTTTGGCAATTCATCCATTATCGCAGTTTTTTATTGGTTAATAACCACTTTCGGATTCATTATTTTCCCTATTTCAGGAAACTATGGAATGCTTTGGATTTGGATTTGTGCAACCGTTATCAGTCGCGTTTCCGTATCCCTCACCGCACATATTAATGTGTTTGAGAGTCTTTTGTTATTACTTCCTCAACAGCTAATGTTAGGAGTAATTATTGGTTACTCATTAATTTACAAAAAGAAAAAGATCATCTGGAAAGGGCGAAAAGTATAATAAGAAAAAACAGAAAGAAAAATGAATAGAACAAAATACATTCTTTTGCTTGTACTATTTAATTTTAGCTTTGTGATGATTTCAAGCGCCATGGTTGAGAAGCGTGCTATATATAATTCCTATTTATTGAGCGACATGTCAACCTGGAAAAAAATTATTGACGACATGCATGCAGAGAAAGGCAAGAGCAATCAGCGCGAGTTAGAGTTGCTCAATTATGAGTACGGCTATGTCGGCTGGTGCATTGGCAACAAGCGTAAGAAAGAAGCAAAGATCTATATATCAAGAAGTTTAGAACGGATAAAGCGATTAGATACAGCAAAGCAACACCTTCCGTTAGTCGATGCCTATACATCAGCATTTTACGGATTCAGGATAGGTTTAGAACCATTGAGAGCCCCAAAGTTTGGTCCCCGCAGTCTTGAATTCGCTAAGAAGTCGGTAGCCAAAGACAATCAAAATGCCATGGGTTATATTCAGCTTGGGAATATAGACTATTTTATGCCACCAGCCTTTGGCGGATCGAAAGAAAAAGCCATTAAGAACTATTTACAAGCAGAGCGTTTAATGGATCCAATCAGTGAATACGACTGGAACTATTTAGCCCTCTTGGTACAGATAGCCACTGTATATTCAGAAACAGGCAACCTTGAGAAAGCCGATTTTTATTATCGTAAAACCCTTTCCATTTCCCCAAATTTTATTTGGGTACGAGACCAGTTATATCCAGCATTTAAAAAGAAACACAATAAGTTATGAAAAAGAAAGTTATTATTGTAGGCACCGGTTTAGGAGGATTGTGCAGCGGACTTTTATTACAAAGCAAAGGCTATGAAGTACAATTTATTGAGAAAAACGATCGTCCCGGCGGTCGCCTCAACCGTTTCGAGCAAGAAGGATTTACTTTTGACACCGGTCCCAGTTTTTTCAGCATGTCCTACATCTTTAAAGACTTCATGAAAGAATGCGGATTAGAATTACCCTTTCGTTTTATTGAGTTAGACCCTTTATATTCAGTACATTTTCCTGACGGTCGTATTTTCCGATTGAATAAAGACATCAAGAAGTTAGCAGAACAATTTAGCGACATAGAGTCCGATTTTGAGATCAAGATGGAGAAATATTTAGATAAAGCCAGTGCCCTGTATAACGACACTATTGACATTGTTATTCGGAACAATTTCGACACCAAGTTAGACTTTTTTATTTCACTGATGAAAGTCAACCCCGTTCATATCCCAGTATTGATGAAAACCTTTTGGCAGCAAGTAACCCAATATTTTGATTCCCATGAAGCACGTCAGATTGTTTCCCTTGTAGCCTTTTTTCTTGGTCGCACCCCCTTCGACACGATGGGAATTTACAGTCTTCTTTCGAATGTAGAGTTCCGTTATGACGGATATCACAATGTTGAAGGCGGTATGTATAAGATTGTAGAAGGGATTGTAGATCTGTTGAAAAGTCGCGGTGCCACCTTCCATTTTAACAAAGAGATTACAAGTGTAGAAGCCCATAACGACCAGATTATTGGAGTTGTGGACAAAGAAGGTAAACATTACGAAGGCGATATCTATTTGATTAATGCCGATGCAGCCCTTTTCAGAGGACGTGTTCTTAACCGAAAAAAATATTCAGAGACGAATTTACGAAAGATGGAATGGACCATGGGTTATTTAACTATCTATATAGGAGTTAATTGTAAGCTGCCCCATCTTGATTTGCACAACTATTTTCTTGGTTCCAATTATGAAGAATACGCCCACAATGTTTTGAAGAATCCCGATTCCCTTCAGAAACCCTATTATTATATCAATGTAGTTTCCAAGCACAATCCCGAGTGTGCTCCCGAAGGATGTGAGAGTCTTTTCTTTGTCTGTCCTGTTCCCAGTCTCCAGTACAAGTCCGACTGGAGCGACCGTGATGAAATTGTAGACAGTATTTTGGCCGATTTTTCTTTGCGTATTGGTACCGACATCATTCCCCATATTGTAACCCGTACCGTTTATACGCCAAAAGAATGGGAGCGCGAGTTCAATCTTTATATGGGCAGTGGTTTAGGCTTATCACACCGCATGAATCAAATAGGCGGACTTCGTCCCAAGAATTTTGACGAACAGTATCATAATCTATTTTACACAGGATCATCTACGACACCCGGTGCAGTACTCCCTATGGCAGTTATCAGTGCAGAAAATGTTTGTAGGCGTATCTTAAATATTTGATAAATATAAAAAAAGAATATACTTTAGACTATAAAATATAACCCTATGAAATCAACGAATAAACTTTTAGTTACAATGTTATTAATTGGACTCGCCTCTATTTTTAGTTCTTGCGCATCCATTCCCAAGAATGCGAAGCCAGTACAATATTTTGATGTCAACAGATATTTAGGTATTTGGTATGAAATTGCTCGATTTGATTTTCGTTTTGAGAGGAATATGGATAATACAACCGCCCAATACAGTCTGAATAAAAATGGAAACATAACTGTTTTGAACAGTGGATTCAATTATGTAGAAAACAAATGGAAAAAAGCAGAAGGAGTAGCCAAGTTTCGCGACAGTAAGAAAGTTGGAGCTTTAGAAGTCAGTTTTTTTGGTCCATTCTATTCAGCCTATAATGTAATTGCTTTGGACAACGATTATCAATATGCATTAGTTGCAGGTAAAGATTTGGATTATTTGTGGATTTTGTCCAGAGAAAAAAAAATTCCAGATGATGTGAAAGCAGATTATCTTGAAATAGCTAAAAATATTGGTTATGATACATCCCGTTTAATTTGGGTTAAACACGATAAAAACGACAATCCATATCTTGAAAAGAAGTAAAATATCAATATTTTGGTTTCGCAGAGATTTGCGTTTAGAAGATAATGCAGGATTGTATCATGCATTATCTTCCGGTTATCCTGTATTGCCCATTTTTATATTCGATAAAAACATATTAGACAAGTTATCAGATAAGAATGACAGAAGGATAGATTATATCCATCAGGCACTCACACATATTAATTCATTGTTGAAGTTATCAGGATCCACTTTAAAAACCTATTACGGGAGTCCACTTGATATTTTCAAACAACTTATGAATGAGTTTGAAGTTCAAGTAGTTTTCTGCAATCGTGATTATGAGCCAAGAGCCATTGAGCGAGATAATGAAATAAATCAATATCTGCACGATAGAAACATTCAGTTTAAAACTTATAAAGACCAGGTAATTTTTGACCAGTTTGACATTATAAAGAACAACGGAACCCCATACACCATTTATACCCCCTATTCAAAAAAATGGAAAGAAAAGTTGATGTTAGAAAATCATGAAATATTCAACCCAGATATCCATAATTTTTACCAACAAACATTTTCTGAAATACATTCATTAGATGAAATTGGTTTTAAGAAAACCGAAATGTTTTTTGTACCACCCAAGCTTGATGCAGCTATTATTGATGACTATGATAAGTACAGAGATTATCCCGCATTACAAAAAACATCAATGTTAGGTATTGCATTACGTTTTGGCACAATAAGCATCCGTAGTTGCGTTTCTTTTGCTATTATTCATAATCAGACATGGCTATCCGAATTGATTTGGAGAGAGTTTTTTATGCAGATCCTTTATCACTTTCCCAGTATTGAGAATCATTCCTTTAAAAGACAATACGATTTTATTGCGTGGCGCAATGATGAATCAGAATTTGATATGTGGTGCAATGGCAAGACCGGTTTTCCGTTAGTAGATGCCGGAATGAGGCAACTTAATGAAACCGGATACATGCATAATCGCGTTCGAATGGTAGTCGCCGGTTTTTTATGTAAAGACCTACTAATTGACTGGCGATGGGGCGAGACATATTTCGCTCAGAAATTGAACGATTATGATTTATCGTCAAATAATGGTAATTGGCAATGGGCTTCAGGATCCGGTTGTGATGCCGTTCCCTATTTCAGAATGTTTAACCCTACCCTTCAAGCAGAGAAGTTTGATAAGAATTTTGATTACATAAGAAAATGGGTGCCTGAATTTGGCACAGACGCATATCCCAAGCCAATTGTCGATCATAAATTTGCAAGAGAGAGAGCGTTTGAATCATATAGCAAAGCATTAAAATAAAATATATAAACATAAATAATATAAAGTAATTGATTAAGTTAGCTGTCTATAATTGACAAAAACTAAAAAACAGAATTGAAATGAAATACAAATTTATTATTCTTTTATTGTTGAACATAATAACAATATCGTTGAACGCCCAAAAGCTCACTTTTAAAAAAGACAGAACATTTAAAATTGTTCAATTTACCGACATGCATTATGTGAAAGGAAATCCACAATCCGACACAACACTTTTACTCATTTCCAGGGTCCTTGACGCCGAGAAACCCGATTTAGTAATATTTACCGGAGATATTGTTACAGGAAATCCAGTTAAAGAAAGTTGGGATGATATAACTAAATTTGTTATTGACCGCAAGACACCATTTGCTGTTACTTTGGGCAATCATGACCATGAGCAAGGAGTAACACGTGAAGAGATTGCCCGTTTCATCACCTCTTATCCATATAACATGAATACCCCATCGGTACCCGATGTTTCCGGTGTTATGAATGACGTATTACCCATTTATTCAAGTGAAAAGAATTTAGAAGTCAGTGCGCTCATTTATTGTTTTGATTCAGGAGCCTATTCCACTATTAAAGGAGTAAAAGGATATGGATGGATAACTACCGATCAGATAGAATGGTATAAAAAGCAAAGTTTACGATACACACTTTCAAACAATTTTAAGCCCCTCCCCGCTTTGGCATATTTCCATATTGTTTTACCAGAATTCAAGTTAGCGTTTAATGATGAAAAAAATATACGATATGGTTTGAGAAAAGAAGAAGAATGTTCATCGGAACTCAATTCAGGATTATTTTTATCGATGAAAGAGATGGGAGATGTAATGGGTGTTTTTGTAGGACACGACCATGTAAACAATTATATTGTGAATTATCATGACATAGCCCTTGCCTACGGAAAATTCAGTGGTTGGAAAACCACCTACACCCCAGAGACCAATGGAGTAAGAGTAGTTCTTTTAAAAGAAGGAAAGCGAGAATTTGATAGTTGGCTTCATCTGCTTGATGGAACCATTAATTATAAAGTTTCTTATCCATCAGAATTTGTCAATTCCGGCAAATAAGATGATAAGCAGCGACGCCGCCTATCGTCTTGAAAGATAAGTCTTTTATAATACCAAATCAAATTAATTGTTGAAAATTGACGAAAAAAACAGAAGTCGTGTTAATTAGTTAGTGAAAGGATATGATTTATTGATATTTTTCGTAACTTAGATTTTGTATAACTTAAATCGTAAAATAATTTGTAATGACATGAAAAGGTTTTTAACCATTGCATTTGTTTCTATTCTCTCATTTGGCAATATTTTTGCGAGTGAGGCTGATATTTTAATACCAGATTTGCACAAAGGTACGTTTCATATTTTTGGGGACACAATTTCCGCATGGAATTTTCTGCTTTGGGGTGCATTAATTATTTCCATTACCCTTGGAATTAGTTTGTACTTCTTTTTCAATATTAAGAGAATTCGCGCACATAGATCGATGTTAGAAGTATCTAAAATCATCTATAAAAACTGTAGCACCTATCTTAAGCAACAGGGTAAATTTTTATTGATATTGTTTGTTTTTATAGCTTCGATTATGTCCTATTACTTTCTATCGATTGCAAATCAGTCAATTGTTTCGCTGCTACACGTACTGATGTTCACTATTATTGGCGTTTTGGGATCATATTCCGTAGCCTGGTTTGGGATCAGGATAAACACTTATGCAAATGCCCGAACCGCATTTGTTTCATTAAAAGGCAATCCCTGGAAAGTTGTAGAGATTCCATTACGAGCAGGGATGAGTGTAGGCTTGTTTTTGATTTCGCTTGAACTGATTATAATGGTATCCATTTTGCTTTTTGTCCCGCGACATATTGTAGGCATGTGTTTTTTAGGATTTGCCATTGGTGAATCGCTTGGCGCGAGTGTTCTTAGGATTGCCGGGGGTATTTTCACAAAGATTGCCGATATCGGATCAGACTTAATGAAAGTAATTTTCAAAGTCAAAGAAGACGATCCCAGGAATCCCGGAGTTATTGCTGATTGCACCGGAGACAATGCCGGCGACAGTGTGGGTCCCACCGCAGATGCTTTTGAAACTTACGGAGTTACCGGAGTTGCGTTGATTACATTTATTACGTTAGCTATCCCCGACCCTGCCATTCAAGCTAAACTCATTGTTTGGATATTTGGAATGCGTTTTTTGATGGATTTATGTTCAGGAATTTCTTATTATATTAATCAAGCCATCTCAAAATTAAAATATAAAGGGAAAAAATTCTTTGAATTTGAGTCGCCATTAATGCGAATGATTTGGATTGCGGCAATCTTGAGTATTTCCACCTCATTTTTTATGAGTGATATTCTCCTGGGTGATATGGTTGATCCTAATCTTTGGTGGAAGTTAGCAGCAATTATCAGCTGTGGAACAATAGCAGCGGTGCTTATCCCTGAATTCACAAAACGTTTTACCAGTTCGAGAAAGCTCCATGTAAAAGAAATTGTGAAAGCCTCTCGTGAAGGAGGTCCATCATTGAATATCCTTTCCGGTATTGTATCGGGAAATTTCGGAGCATTTTGGACAGGTCTTCTTATAGTTTCTTTGATGGTTGCAGCCTATTTTATCAGTACGACAGGATTAGAATCGACTATTGGTAGCCATGCCAGCATTTTTGCGTTTGGATTGGTAGCATTCGGATTCCTTTGTATGGGTCCAGTGACGATTGCAGTGGACAGTTATGGACCAGTGACAGATAATGCTCAATCCATTTTTGAGTTATCGCAGATTGAGCAAATTGAGGGCATTAGCGAAGAGATAGAAAAGGACTTTGGTTTTACTCCAGATTTTGAAACAGGCAAATACTATCTTGAGTCGAATGACTCTGCAGGGAACACATTTAAGGCAACGGCCAAACCCGTATTGATTGGTACTGCCGTTGTGGGTGCAACCACCATGATTTTCTCCATCATTCTTTTATTGGAAAGTGTGGGCAGGTTAAATGTTTCGCTTACTTCTGCTCCGGTTTTACTTGGATTGATACTTGGTGGAGCTGTGATTTACTGGTTTAGTGGAGCATCTATGCAAGCCGTTTCTACCGGTGCCTACCGAACTGTAGCGTTTATTAAGAAAACATTTAAGTTAGACAAGAAAAAGGCAGATGAAGAAGATTCTGTTCAAGTAGTAAAAATCTGTACAAATTATGCACAAAAAGGCATGTTGAACATTTTTATCGCGTTAATGTGCTTTACTCTTGGATTTGCTTTTTTTGACAGTAATTTCTTTGTAGCCTATTTGATTTCCATTGCTGTTTTTGGTCTATTTCAAGCTATTTATATGGCAGATGCCGGTGGAGCCTGGGATAATGCGAAAAAGGTTGTAGAAGTGGATTTGAAAGAGAATAACACCCCATTGCATGAAGCTACTATTGTGGGTGATACAGTGGGTGATCCATTTAAGGACACCACTTCTGTTTCGTTGAATCCCATTATTAAGTTCTCGTCATTATTCGGTCTTTTAGCGACAGAAATTGCTTTGAACATGCAAATCAATGCATCAATAGGTATCGGATCCGATTATAGTGTTTGGATCGGAATTATTTTTTTGGCAATCGCTTTGTATTTTGTATGGCGTACATATTACAAAATGAGAATTCCGGAAAATAGTAAACAATCTATTAATTTAACCGTTTAAATGTATATCAAATCATCTTAGGAACTTTATGAATATGAAAATGCCAGTATTGTTTGTTGGGCACGGCAGTCCGATGATTGCAATTAATGAAGATCGTTTTACCGATGGATTTAAAAAGATTGCTGAGATACTTCCGAAACCGAAAGCTGTTATCTGTATTTCGGCACATTGGGAAACAAGTGAGTTAGCCGTTACTGCCATGGAGCATCCGAAGACCATTCATGACTTTGGTGGATTTCCAAAAGCATTATATGAGCAAAAGTACCCTGCGCCCGGCTCTCCCGGTTTAGCGGATGAAATTGCCAAAACGATTAAGATGTTTCCTGTTGTAAAAGATGAATTTGAATGGGGATTAGATCATGGAACCTGGACAGTTATGAAATATCTTTTTCCTGAAGCAGATGTTCCGATTGTTCAGTTGAGTCTTGATCATTTTTTGACACCTCAACAGCATTATGATGTAGCAAAACAGTTATCTCCATTTAGGGAAAAAGGTGTTATGGTTATAGGGAGTGGCAATATGATTCATAATCTTCGTATACTGGATTGGAATCATATCAATGTTGACTATGCGTATAGTTGGACAAAAGATGTAGCACAAGATATGGAAAGAGCCATTTTAACAGATAATCATAAAGCGCTGATCTCTTTTCCTGACCGTGGCGGCGATTTTCGTTTTGCTATTCCTACTAAAGAACATTATCTACCTCTTTTGTATGCCGTTGCATTAAAAGAAGAGAATGATAAAATAACACTGTTCAATGAAGGATTTTTGGGAGGCTCTTTATCTATGACTTCCGTTTTAATTGGATAGACAACAAAAAAACCGGACTTTTAATAGTCCGGCCATTGTTGTAGTGTATTTTGTTTCGTGTATTTGCTTATGGAATTTTATATACAATACTATTGATGTTCATTCCTGCTCCTACAGATGCTAAGACTATTATATCACCTGAGTTTAATTCGTGAGGTAAAAACTCCCCTTTATTAACCAAATCCAATAAAGTAGGCACTGTAGCGACTGATGAATTTCCGAGCCATGAAATAGTCATTGGCATAACATCTTCAGTGATATTCAAATTATATAGTTTGTATAATCTTTTGAGGATTGCATCATCCATTTTACCATTTGCCTGGTGAAGGAGAACCTTTTTTACTTCTGTTATTGGCATATTAAGTTTATCGAGTGAACTTTTAATGGCCTCCGGCACGTAAGTCAACGCATATTGATATAGTTTTCTGCCATTCATTTTCAGGTAAAGTTCTTTCTTTTCTGCCAATTCCGGATTATAAGAATATCCCATGTGCAACATTTGTGCATATTCGAGAGCATCGTTTCTGGTTGCATGTGCAAGTATTCCTACGGGAGTTTCACTTTCTACGGCTTCTATTACAGCTGCTCCTGCACCATCGGCATAGATCATACTATCTCTGTCGTGCGGGTCAGAAATACGTGAAAGTACATCGGCTCCGATTACAAGTATCTTATTCATTTCGCCAGACCTTAAATAGTAATCGGCTTGAATAACTGCTTGAACCCAACCGGGACATCCAAATAAAAGATCGTATGCTATGGTATTGGGGTTCTTGATGCCTAGTTTTTGCTTTACACGTGAAGATAATGTTGGGAGTATATCCATGCGATTGTTATCTACCTGTGTTTCACCAAAATTATGTGCGAATATGATATAATCAAGCTCTTCTTTGTCAATTCCGGCTGATTGAATAGCTTGTTGTGCAGCTATAAGCGCCAAATCCGATGTAGTTTGATCATCTTCGGCATAACGACGTTCGGCAATGGTAGTTATTTCTTCGAATTTAGAGACTATTTCCTCATTGGTTTTGTCGATTATTGTTCCATCCGGATCCATGAACACATTAGAGAGAAAGTCTTCGTTTCTCATTCTTTTGGTGGGTACATAACTGCCGGTACCGGTAATGACACTATATATTCTTTTCATATGACTTTATATTATCTTAAAATAAACTCTGATGTTAATCTCTTGTATTTTCGTAAATGATCAAACTATCTTATTGTTTAATTTATCGTTGCAAAGATATAAATTTAAATTAATATTATTAATTACCTGGAAAATTGTTCAATTAGTTTTATTCTTGTATATCCTGAATAAATGTTTTTACGTTTGGGTTTCGGTCTTTAATTTCCTCCATCAAGCTGTTCATGTCTGCATTGGATGCAACGTTTGGAGTGAACATCCCCCTTGAATGATAAAGTTGAACTTCGCGTTCACCAGCCACTTGCATCATACTAATATCTTTTATATCAATGTTGTTCAATTTTATGCCAAGTATATTTTTAGCGATCAAACGGTTTTCATCAGTAATTTCATATTTCCATTGGATAAATAGTTGGAAAAAGCATGCAAAAATGATTCCTTCTATGGTTGCTATAGTCCAATTAATTGATTCTGTTCGTACCACGAAAATTGTCAAGAAAACGATTGCCAAGAAAACGACAAACAATAAAAAGAATCGTTTTTTGTTTACAAAATATGTTGGATGTTGGTTCATTATAATTCAGTATTTTCTTTTGGAGATGATTCAATATTTCTTATATCTTTTACTAAAGGTCCTGAAGCCTCTTCAAAGCTTTCGAGATCGAAAAATGGCAGCACAGCCAGAGCATGATCCACAATATCGCCAATTATATTTTCGTAAATTGTCCAAGTTGTAGTTGCACTGAATGCGTATAGTTCAAGAGCTAATCCTTTTGTTGATGATTCGAGTTGACGTACCATTACAGTTTTTTGATGGTCGATATTTGGATTATTTTGAAGATAAATCTCCAGATATTTCCTATATATACCCACATTTGTCAGATGACGTCCGTTTACCGGAATACTTGTATCAACCATCATATTTTGGTTGTAAGTATCTATCTCTTTTTGGCGAGATTCAATATATTTTGTCAACCCTTGAATCTTTTTGAAGCGAGGCAGTTCATCATTTTGTATATACCTGATTGAAGATTGTTTGATATATATGGTACGTTTGAATCTTCGTGCGCCTGACTCTTGCATCCCTCTCCAATTCTGAAATGTCTCCGATACAAATGCGTATGGTGGAACGGTTGAAATAGTGTTATCGAAATTACGAACTTTTACTGTTGTAAGAGTAATCTGTTCTACATCACCATCAACACCTCTACCCGGCATTGTTACCCAGTCGCCTATACGCAGTATGTCATTGGTTGATACTTGGATGCTAGCTACAAATCCGAGTATTGTATCACGGAAGACCAACATTAGTATTGCAGACATAGCACCTAAGCCTGTTACTACATTTCCAAATTTTTGAGACAAGAGTATTGAGATAGCTATTATAATACCAAAAATGTAATTGATAACATTAATTACCTGAGTATAACTATCTATGGGTTTATCTTGAAATTTGGGTTTTGTTTTATATAAATCTCCAAAAGAATTTACAATGGTAGCAAACAATCGTACTATTGTGTAAACCAGATAAATATCGGCAAATTTATCGAATACGTTTAGGGCTTTAGGGAATGCTTCGAAAATGATGGGAACCGTACCTTTGATGATGGCATAAGATACCAGCATTGCCAAAAAAGTGGGAAAATGTCGGTTAATGAGAAAACCAAAGATTTTTAATCTCTTGAAGCTTGAGGTTTTTTTCATGATTTTTGTCAAAATCCATTTGACAATCCACTGAACACCTGCTACTACTAGAATGGTCAGGACAAGTAGGAAAATCATATTTATATAATTGATCCAATCATCGCCAAAACCTATGTTTTTTAATAAATTTTGGGACCAGTTACTAATAATACCAGTGTGTTCTTCAACTTGTTTTATATTTTCGTCATTCATTTTTGTTCAATTTGAAGTTACAAATATACAAATATATATTTGTCTGCGGTAGCAATAATTATTAGAATTCCACAAAATAAGGGCTAAAAAAAAAGAGTAATACCAATTGTTTTAATAATTGAATATATTTTTAAAAGCTCGTTAGGTTGGGACTTAAATTGAATTGATAAATCATTTTTTCGTTGTACATTTGTACATATCAAATAACGATTTAATCTATATAAATATGGGAAGAGTATTGATTATAGGCGCAGGCGGTGTTGGAACCGTTGTTGTGAATAAGGTTGCGCAAAACCACGACGTATTCACCGAAATTATGCTGGCAAGCCGTACGAAAAGTAAATGTGATGCTATTGCAGAAGATGTAAAAAAACGTACTGGTGTGTCTGTTCAAACTGCTAAAGTTGATGCTGACAATGTTCCGGAACTGGTGAAATTATTCAAAGAATTTAAACCAGAGATTGTGATTAATGTAGCATTGCCTTATCAGGACCTAACTATTATGGATGCTTGTCTTGAATGTGGTATTAGTTATTTGGATACAGCCAATTATGAACCACTTGATGAAGCTCATTTTGAATATAGCTGGCAATGGGCGTATAAAGAACGTTTTGAAAAAGCAGGAATTACAGCTATTTTAGGTTGCGGTTTTGATCCCGGAGTTACCAGTGTTTATACTGCCTATGCAGCAAAACATCATTTTGATGAGATTCAATATTTGGATATTGTGGATTGTAATGCAGGAAATCACCATAAAGCATTTGCCACCAATTTTAATCCTGAAATAAATATCCGTGAGATTACTCAAAAAGGTTTATATTTTGAAAATGGTCAATGGGTTGAAACAAAACCTCTTGAGATTCATAAAACATTAACATACCCACGTGTTGGAGAATTTGAAAGTTATTTGCTTCACCACGAGGAATTAGAAAGTCTTGTTAAAAACTTTCCAACTTTGAAACGTGCACGTTTTTGGATGACATTTGGCCAAGAATATCTGACCCATTTACGAGTAATCCAAAATATTGGAATGTCAAGTATTAAACCGATTGACTATAACGGTCAACAGATTGTACCTCTACAATTCTTAAAAGCCGTTTTACCAAATCCTCAGGACCTGGGTGAAAATTATGAAGGTGAAACATCAATTGGTTGTAGAATCCGCGGTATAAAAGACGGAAAAGAGCGTACCTATTATGTATATAATAATTGCAGCCACGAAGAAGCCTACAAAGAGACAGGAGCTCAAGGTGTCAGCTATACAACGGGAGTGCCCGCAACAATTGGTGCAATGATGTTTTTGCAAGGTCTTTGGAAAAAGCCAGGTGTATTCAATGTAGAAGAATTTAATCCGGACCCGTTTATGGATCAATTGAATAAACAAGGTTTGCCATGGCATGAATTGTTTGATATTGATCTGGAACTGTAAAAAATATAATATATGATACCCAGAAGTTTAGTAAATATCAATGATTATGATAAGGATGATATTTTGCATACGCTTAAATTAGCAGCAGAATTCAAAAAAAATCCAGATCGTGATTTATTGAAAGGGAAAATTTGTGCTACTTTGTTTTTCGAACCTTCGACAAGAACGCGTTTGAGTTTTGAAACTGCTGTCAGCAGATTGCAAGGTCGTATTATTGGTTTTTCTGATGCCAGTACAAGTAGTTCGACAAAAGGTGAATCACTGAAAGATACCATTATGATGGTAAGTAATTATGCCGATTTGATAATCATGCGCCATCATCTGGAGGGATCTGCAAGATATGCTTCGGAAATATCTCCTGTACCGTTTATAAACGCAGGTGACGGTTCTAATCAGCATCCTACGCAAACTTTACTTGACTTGTTTTCGATATTCGAAACGCAGGGTACATTAGATAATCTAAAAATAACAATAGTGGGAGATCTCAAGTATGGACGAGCAGTACATTCTTTGATTCAAGGTCTTTCACATTTTAATCCATCATTCAACTTTGTAGCTCCAAAAGAGTTGCGTATTCCAGATAAGTATAAATCTTATTGTGACAATCTGAATATTTCGTATAATGAGTACTCAGATTTTTCGCCTGAATCTATAAATTCGGCAGATATTTTATATATGACGAGAGTTCAGCGGGAAAGGTTCACTGATTTAATGGAATATGAACGAGTAAAAAATGTTTATGTTTTACATAATGAGATGTTAAAAGATTCAAAAGATAATTTGAAGGTATTGCATCCACTTCCGCGTGTAAAAGAGATTGATCAGGATGTGGATGATAATCCTAAAGCTTATTATTTTCAGCAAGCCAAAAACGGTATGTTTGTACGTCAGGCTGTTATTTGCGATTTAATGGGGATAAGTGTAACAAAATAAAGTTATGAGAAAAGAATTACAAGTTGCCGCATTAGAAAACGGTACTGCTATTGATCATATTCCTACAGAAGCTGTTTTTAATGTGGTTTCGTTGCTTCAGTTGCAGAAACTCAACAATAGGATCACGATTGGTAATAACCTAAAAAGCAGCAAGATGGGATTGAAAGGAATTATCAAAGTGTCTAATAAATTCTTTGAAGAGAATGAAATCAATCGAATTGCTTTAGTCGCACCAAATGTAAACTTAAACATCATAAAGGACTATGAAGTAATTGAAAAAAAGAAGGTTACATTACCTGACGAAATTATTGAAATAGTAAAATGCAATAATCCCAAGTGTATTACGAATAATGAACCTATGAAGACTCGATTTCATGTTATTGATAAAGAAAATGTGGAACTTCAGTGTCATTATTGTGAAGTTAAAATTCAAAAAGAGGAAATTATTCTACAATAATTATTATTGTTAGATTGTTCTGAAAAAAGAAAAGAATGAAACAAGACTGGAAACCGGGGACTATGATTTATCCACTGCCTGCAGTGATGATTACTTGCGGTAGTTCACCCGAAGAGTATTCGATATTAACTGTTAGTTGGGTAGGTACAATTTGTACCAATCCACCTATGTGTTATATTTCTGTTAGACCAGAAAGATATTCTTATCCAATTATTAAACGTAATATGGAATATGTAATTAATCTGACAACAGAAGATTTGGCACAAGCCACAGATTGGTGTGGTGTTAGGTCGGGTAAAAATTACGACAAATTCAAAGAGATGGGTTTGACGCCAGGCAAAGCGAGTATTGTGCAAGCACCAATCATTGAGGAGTCTCCATTATGTATTGAATGCAGAGTTAAAGAGATTATATCGTTAGGTTCTCACGACATGTTTATTTCTGATGTTGTGAATGTTAAAGCTGATGAAAAGTATTTTGATCCAATAACTGAAAAGTTTAGTCTGGAACTTGCTAAACCGCTTGTTTATGTTCATGGTCATTATTATGGATTGGGTGATCTGATTGGAAAATTCGGTTGGAGTGTTCAAAAGAAATAGGACTTTATTTCTTATAAATCATAGTTTTTGTTATTAAATATTTCTCTTGCGTTAGTTTAAATGATTAACAGATAAAAGTTTATTAATATGCCCGTAAATTTACCAAATGGTTTGCCTGCAATTTCTCTATTGGAAAAGGAGCAGATATTTGTAATGAACGATTTCAGAGCAAATGCTCAGGATATTCGTCCATTAAAAATACTGATTCTTAATTTGATGCCGTTGAAGGTAGCTACAGAAACCGATTTAATCAGGTTATTATCCAATTCTCCTCTTCAGGTAGAAATGGAATTTCTGGGATTGCAATCGCACACACCAAAAAATACGCCACTTGAACATTTGCAACAATTCTATATCACTTTTCCTCAAGTTAAGAACAAATTTTATGATGGAATGATTATTACGGGTGCTCCGGTTGAATTGTTATCGTTTGAAAAAGTAAATTATTGGGCTGAATTGACGGAGATTTTTAATTGGGCACGAACTAACGTAACTTCTACATTTTATATCTGTTGGGCTGCTCAAGCTGCACTATATCACTTTTATGGAGTGAAGAAATTTTTGATGGATAAAAAACTGTTTGGCGTATTCTCTCATTCTGTTAATGATCCTTCATTTTCGTTATTCAGAGGTTTTGATGAAGTTTTTTATGCTCCACATAGTCGCCATACAACCATTCATACAGATGAAGTTGAGCGAATAAAGGAACTTACAATTTTATCTCAATCTGATGAAGCCGGAGTTTATATTATTTCGTCACGAGGAGGAAGGGAGTTTTATGTAACAGGACATTCAGAGTATTCACCCCTCACACTACATAAAGAATACATGCGTGATTTAAAAAAAGGATTAGACACAGTTGAGATTCCAAAGAATTACTATCCAAATAATGATCCTAACAATGCTCCGGTTGTTCAATGGAGAGCGCACGCCAATTTACTATATATCAACTGGTTGAACTATTTTGTATATCAAGCTACACCTTATAATCCAGAAGAAATTAAATATTTAGGAGATTTATAATTGAAAACGGTAAAAAAAATTGAACTTCTTGCTCCTGCAAAAGATAAAGAAGTAGGGAAAGAAGCTATTCTTCATGGTGCAGATGCAGTTTATATTGGTATTGAGGGATTTAGTGCACGTTCGACCGCTGGTAATTCTATAGATGATATTGCTGAATTGGTTGGGTTTGCACATTTATTCAATGCGCGAGTGTATGTTGCTTTAAATACTATTTTATACAAAGATGAATTACCTAAAGTTGAAAGACTTATATGGAATTTGTATCGTATTAATGTAGATGCATTAATTGTTCAGGATATGGGTATTCTGCAATTAAACTTGCCTCCTATCCCACTCCACGCAAGCACTCAGACTGACAATAGAACTGCTGAAAAGGTAAAATTTCTTGAATCGGCCGGTTTCTCTCAGGTTGTGTTAGCAAGGGAACTTTCAATTGGAGATATTGCTGAAATTGCATCTCAGGTGAGTGTTCCTCTGGAAGTATTCATTCATGGATCTTTGTGTGTTTCATACAGTGGACAATGTTATCTGAGTGAAGCAGTTACCGGCAGGAGTGCGAACCGGGGTGAATGTGCTCAAATGTGTCGCTTACCTTATGACTTAGAAGATGCTAATGGAAGTATTATCAAGAAAGACACACATTTATTGTCGTTGAAGGATTTTAATCAGTATGACAATCTTGAGGAATTACTTGAAGCAGGAGTTTCCTCTTTAAAGATTGAGGGTCGTTTAAAGGGAATTTCATATGTAAAAAATGTAGTTTCCGTTTATCGACAAAAACTAGATAAGATTTTTGAGAAAAAACCACAATACATGCGTTCTTCATCGGGAACAAGTAGAATAGATTTTAAACCAGATTTATCAAAAAGTTTCAATAGAGGATTCACCGATTATTTTTCGCATGGCAGACAACAGAATATTTGGTCTTTTGATTCACCAAAATCGCTGGGTGAATATATAGGAACAATAAAATCCACAGGAAGAAACAATCTGACTTTCAACACAAAACACGTTCTTCACAATGGTGATGGATTATGTTTTATGGATAGAAATGGACTAAATGGATTCAGGATTAACCGGGTTGAAGGGAATTTGATATTTCCTACGCAAATGCCAAATATTGCAATTGGTACAAAAGTGTATCGTAATTATGATCATGAATTCGAAAACCGGCTTACAAAACCGACAGCTGAAAGAAAAGTTTCTATAAGCATTCTACTTGGAGAAATTTCAAACGGATTTGTGTTGCATGCAACAGATGAAGACGATAATCGAGTTTCATTTACTATTATGTTAGAGAAAAGTAATGCAAAGAAACCACAACAAGATAATATACGAAATCAACTTTCAAAAACTGGGAACACTATTTTTAACGTAACTGATATTGAAATAGATTTTACAAATGATTGGTTTATACCTTCATCATTGCTAAGTGAGTGGCGAAAAAAATTAGTTGAGTTGTTAATTAAAGCCAGGAAAGTTAATTATCGTCAGGAAATAAAACAGATACTGCCTACATCACATACATATCCTGTAAAACAGCTTACATATTTAGGAAATGTTTCTAATGAAAAGAGTCGCTCTTTTTACATGCAACACGGTAGTGAAGTCATCCAACCAGCATTTGAAGTTCAATCTCAACAAAATGTTCCTTTAATGTTTACAAAACATTGTTTGAAATATGCTTTAGGTTGGTGTCCAAAAGAAATAAAAGACAAATTGCCATATCAAGAACCCTTTTATTTAGTAAATAACAGATTGCGACTGAAACTTACTTTTGATTGTAAAACATGTGAGATGCATGTAAGTCAAGAAAAGTAATCCGAACTACTAATTTTACTTAGTTTTACATATTGTTTTATGATTAAACAAAAAATTGTAACTTTGAACAATTTTTTAGGAAGTATTATATCGACAGGATATACAAACGAAAATCAAATTACCCAACAAAATTTCTTATTTTATGTGTTGGGGAAAATCTATTGAGAAAGAAATATGATTGTCCAGAAAAAGATAAAGGTAGCTTTTTTTACAGATATACTTATAAAAGATTTAGACGGCGCTATTAAGACAATGTATCAGTTGATTGATAGAATTCCCGAAGATCGATTTGAGTATATGTTCTTTTGTGGTACTCCACCTAAGCATGAATTTAAGTATAATCTTTTTAAAGTTCCTTCTGTCGTTATTCCTTTTAATATTAGTTACAAATTGGCGTTACCTGGTTTTCGAAAAAAAACGATATTGGAGAAGTTGGATGAGTTTAAACCTGATGTTATTCATATTTCCACGCCTTCAGTACTTGGTTTTTTCGCTTTGAATTATGCGCAGAGAAATGGAATACCAGTATTGTCTATTTATCACACGCATTTTATCTCTTATATAAAATATTATTTCAAGCGGCTACCATTTTTAATTAAGCCTATAGAAAAAGTTATTTCTGATTACTACCGTAAATTTTATAATAACTGTAATATTGTTTATGTTCCTACTCAATTTATGATTAATGAACTGGTTGAAGAAAGCGGTGTAGACAAGAAACCTTTAAAACAATGGCATAGAGGTTTAGATGTCACATTATTTAATCCAAATCAGAGAAATAAAGAAGCTATAAAAAAATTGACTGGAAATAACAAGCCTTCACTTTTATATGCTTCCCGTATTGTGTGGGAAAAGAATATTGAAACACTTTTTGATATTTACGATGAGATTAAAGCTCAACATTTAGATGTAAATTTTATCATTGCAGGAAATGGGGTTGCTGAGGATGCTGCAAGAGAAAGGATGCCGGATGCTATATTCCTGGGATATCTAGATCATGAGCTTCTTGGTGATGTTTATGCTTCAACAGATGTATTTGTATTCCCTTCAATATCTGAATCTTATGGTAATGTCGTGATCGAAGCAATGGCATGTGGATGTGTTCCTGTTATTGCTCGTGGCGGAGGTTCTCAAGCTCTTATTGAAGATGGGGTTACAGGTTTACTATGTGAACCAAATAATCCAAAAGACTATATAGAAAAAATAAAACTATTACTGAATGACAAAGCATTGAAAGCCAGAATGCAACAAGCAGGTTATCAATTTACTTCTCATATGAGTTGGGATAATCTGACAGACGTCTATTTCAAAGATATTACTAATCTAGCTGAGAATAAAGCCATTAAAGAGTGAGATGAAATTCATAGATTTTATAAATAAATATCAAAAACATATAATCATTGGCTTTTTGGTCTTTGTATTTCTGTTACTTGCTCGTTTTGTTTCAAGTATAGATTTTAATACTTTAAAAGATTATCTATACGAAACTCCCGGCATGATTATTGGGGTTATATTCTTTTCTTTGTTAAGTTATGTATCCACAACATTCGCGTGGATGTTATGCATGGGAAAAGAAGTGAAAAAAACACATTTCTATGAAGTTTTCATGCTTAAAAATGTTGGAGATATGCTTGCAGCTTTTAATCCTACGAGTATATTAGCAGGTGATGGAGTTAAAATAGTTTATTTGAAAAAGAAAGGAATTTCGGGTGAACATGGATTAAGTTCTCTTTTGTTATTGCGAGCACTTACTATTATTTCTGCTATTATTCTGATGGTATTTGCTTTGTTATACCTTACTGTGGGACAATTAAATAATCAAAATGTATTATATATTGTGCTTTTAGCGCTTATTTTAATTGTAATAATTTATTTAATAGCAAGATTCTTTCTGCATCCAAAAATGTTCTTCGGTAATTTTATGGATAAATTAAGAATTAAAACTAATTGGTCTATCTTGACTGACAAAGTTATTGAATCTTGTTATGACATAAATAATATTCTTCGTGAATACTTTATTGACAATAAAGGTAAATTCTTATTTGCTTTTTTGTTATCCGCATTTCAATGGATTTTTGGTGCAATGGAATTTTATATCATATTGAATATGCTAAACGTACATATGACACCTCTTGATGCTATTGCTGTGGAAATGGGTGTTATCCTCTTTAAGACAATTGGATCTGTTGTACCGGGACAATTGGGT
The DNA here is from genome assembly GCA_002411345.1 of Bacteroidales bacterium UBA5287. GTDB lineage: Bacteria > Bacteroidota > Bacteroidia > Bacteroidales > Dysgonomonadaceae > UBA5287. Next base: position 32,421 of record DHSL01000040.1, read on the forward strand.
ATTGAAGAATATGGAAATAAAGTTATGCTTGATGCTATAGGTATAAAAAGTAATGAGGTTTGGCTTGTTGTTTCACTTATGAGACGAGCAAGGCAATTATTTTGGGTGCTAGTAGCGGGAATTTTTTGGTTGGTAACATCAAGAACATCAAATAATAAAGAACTGAATGACGGAAATTCTGTGCATCACATATAAATATCCTCCAAATATTGGTGGAATGGAAAAACAAAGTTACGAATTAATCCATGGATTATCGTATTACTATACCACTCATGTAATTGCCTATAAACAAGAGAGTCATATAGTTGCATGGTTTCTTAGTTTGCGTTCAAAGGTAATAAAAATGCTAAAAGACCATCCAAACATCAAGTTGATTCATTTGAATGATGGTTCTATGGGCGTTATTAGTCTTTGGTTACAAAAATATACAAAGATTCCAATCGTGATTACTATTCACGGTCTTGATATAGTTTATCCTTTAGGTTTTTTTCAGCATAAACTGGTACCAAGGTTGACTAAATATACGGCATCCATAAGCGTTAGTGAATCTACAAAAAATGAATGTGTGAAAAGAGGTTTTCCAGAAGATTCGACATTTGTTGTTAGGAATGGTGTTGATTGTAGTATGGCATCAGTTCCTTTTGATCAAACGATTTATGAAAGGATGAAAAATAAATATGGAATTGATGTTACAGGAAAACATATTCTGGTATCAACTGGACGTCCTGTAAAAAGGAAAGGTTTTTCGTGGTTCCTAAAAAATGTAATGCCTTTATTAAATAAAGATATTATCTTTTTGATGATAGGACCGTTGAAAAATGATCCTAACGCACTAGAAAAAACAATGCGTGGGCTAGAAAATTCGTTACATCAAAATGTGCAATTGATGCTTGGAATGTCTACAGACGCGACAAATGTTGCTCACGAACTGAAATTACAGGAAAATGCGTATCACTTGGGAAAGATCAAATATGATGATTTGTTGCAAGTTTTATCACTTGCAGATTTGTTTGTTATGCCTAACCTTCATTTTGATGGTGATATTGAAGGATTTGGTCTTGTAGCACTTGAAGCCAGTATGAGAGGTACATATGTACTTGCTTCTGGCATTGAGGGGATATCAGATGCTGTAATTGATGGTGAAAATGGATATCTTTTACCTAGCGGAAATGCACAAGCATGGGCAGATAAGATTCACGAACTATTAAGTGATAAAGAACTTTTAAATACATTATCAGAAAAAGGTAGAAAATATACAATGGAACATTATTCTTGGGCAAAAATGGTTAACGGTTATAAGGAGGTATTTGATAAATATATTATGTGATAGTTTTATTATTATCACTCCACCATATAAATCTTAGCATTTATTTTTATCCATTGATTTTTTATCGTTTAGTAAAATGATTCGGCAAAAGAATACTTTTCCTGCATCCATTAGTCTGGAGATTACTTGGTTTAGTTCTTGCATTACCCACTCTATTTTTATATCATTAAAATAGATACCGATTGCAAACTCATCATATTCATTTTTAGGATGACGAATCATTCTTAATATAATATCAGAAATTTAGTTTTCTGTTACAATATATGCCTTATTCTGAAATTGTATTATAAAAAAAATTGAAGACCGAATCAATATTCAGTCTTCAATTTTTCTTTTGTAGAACCGGTATTTTATTCTGCCGGATGGATTGCTTCGGTAGGACATACTTCTGCACATGTGCCACAATCTGTACATACATCTGGATCGATATGATAAATATCGCCTTCAGAAATAGCACTTACGGGACATTCATCAATACAAGTACCGCAAGCAATACAATCTTCACTAATTACGTAAGCCATAATGATAATTTTTAATAATTGTAAATTGCTAATATTATTAACTATGCAAAGATAATTAGTTTTCAAAAATAACACAAACTTATATTGGTTATTTAAAATAATTGAGAGAATAAAGATTAATTAGTTGACTACAAATATCATTTTTAATTGTAGATTAATCAATTAATAGTCTTTATCCTATTATTTATGAATTGTTTTTGTTATTTCTTTGTATGTTTTTTCTCCTTTTATATAGAAATGCCACAAAAAACTGCCATCTAATTGATAAGGACTTTTTAAAACTGTAGTTTTACTAAGGTTTTGATTGCGCAAAGTCAGATAATCTATTTTCATTTTTCGAAAATCCCGTACCGCTCTCAAAACTGCTAACGCATTTTTCCATTTACCAAAAAGAGCAAAATGTATCATTGCCAATAAATCAAGTAAATTGCGTACAAACATTGTTTTCTTCAATTGGTTTTGAGGTACATTTTTATATAGCATCAGTAAGTTATTTCGGAAATTGAGGTAAGTTTTTTGTGGATTTTCTTTGTTAAGCGATGCACCACCAATGTGATAGACTTCAGATGTTGGAATGCATTCGATTCTTAATCCTCTAGAATTCAACCTCCAACACAAATCAATTTCTTCCATATGAGCAAAAAAGCCTTTATCCAATCCACCTGCATCCAAATATACATTTCTGCGTATGCATAAACATGCCCCAGTAGCCCAAAACACAGGAATTGTTTCATCATACTGACCATTATCTATTTCCACATGATTCAATAATCTACCTCTACAAAAAGGATATCCATATTTATCGATAAATCCTCCTGCCGCTCCGGCATATTCAAAACGTTCGGGGTTATTGTATGATTTAATTTTTGGTTGTACACAGGCTGTTTCGGGATGTGAATCCAAATGATTTATTAATATAGAAAGCCAACCATCTGTTGTTTTTACATCGGAATTTAGCAGTACAACATACTCACAATCGACCTGTTCTATAGCTTTATTATATCCTTCGGCAAATCCATAATTCTTTTCAAACAGGATAAGTGGTACTTGGGGAAAGTTTTGTTTAAGAAACGATACAGAGTCATCTGTAGAACCGTTATCGGCTACTATCACTGTTGAATTTTCTGATATAGAATGAGATATCACTATTGGCAAAAAAGTTTCCAACAATTTCTTACCATTCCAATTTAAAATTATTACTGCCGTTTTCATGCTTATTCGGTTCTTTGTTTTTTAAACTTCCATTTGTTATGAGACCATAAATAGTATGCAGGATCGTACAAAATTGTTTGTTCAAGGTTACGCATATATTTTTCCATTATGGAAAATTTAGGTTCTTTTGATGCATCAGTCGTAATCAACTTAAAAGCACCTTCATAATATCCTCTTTTTATGCGCTTTACATCTAAATAAACAATTGCAAAACCCATTTTAGCCGCTATTTGTTCTAATCCTGTTAGTGTAAGTGTGTCCTGATTAAGAAATGTTGTCCAATATTCATCTTGATAACGAGGAGGATGCTGATCGCTTAAAAATCCAATAACCATTGCATTTCCTTCTTTTTTATTAAGAATTATTGTCCTATATATTTCGTTCATTTCTATACATTTCGTTGTACATCTTTCTCTTACTAGAAGAAAAAACTCATCAAAAGCCCTACTATTCAATCGTTTATAAACCTGTCCTTTTTTCACATTGTTTTCAATATAGAGTCCGATTGAAGTTACCCATTCCCAATTACCATAATGTCCTAAACTCAAGAGACAAGAATTACCCGTTTTTGTAAGTTCGTTAATCATGTCTGGATTTGTAAATTTCATTCTCTTACCAATTTCTTCCTTGGTCATTCTTACCATTTTAAGAGTTTCAACAAAATAATCACACAAAAAATGATAAAATTGTTTCTGTAAATTCTTAATTTCTTTATCTGATTTTTCGGGGAAAGAATTACGTAAGTTCAAACTTACTAATTTCCTGCGGTATTTCACTACATAATAAATAAGTATAAAAAGAATATCAGAAAATATGTATAATAACCACCATGGTAAAAGTGCATGTAAATATGCAAAGATGTATATCACATAAAATCCGAAACTTTTTTTTGATGATTTATTACTCACGATTAATATATTTTTAGTAAATGGCTTGCATGGCTAATTCTTCATTATTGTACTCTCCTACTTCGACTGTAATTACTTTATTTACGAGTTTGGAGTTAAAAGGAGCATATAGTTTTACATAATTTTCAGTAAAACCATGCATCATTTTTCCATGTCTTGTATTTTCAAACAACACCTTTCGTGATGTTCCTATTTGTGATTCATAAAATAGTCTAAGTTTTTGGTCTGATATATCCAGTAATGTTTTACTACGTGTGTGTTTCGCCTTAGGATCAACCACATAATCGATTTTCAAAGCCTGAGTACCAGGTCTTTCCGAATAAGTAAACACATGAAGTTGAGAAATATTGAGTGAATCTATAAATTTTATACTATCTGCAAAATATTCATCAGTTTCTCCTCTAACGCCAACAATTACGTCAACACCAATAAATGCATCAGGAATAACAGTTTTAATTTTTTCTATTTTGTGCTTGAATAGTTTTGTATCGTATTTTCGCTTCATTAGTTTTAATACTTCATCACTTCCTGCTTGTAAAGGAATATGAAAATGCGGTGCGAATCGTTTTGAATGAGCAACAAAATCTATGATTTCGTCAGTCAACAAATTTGGTTCAATTGATGAAATTCTAAAGCGTTCAATTCCTTCAACCTCATCGAGTGCTTTTACCAATTCAAAAAATGATTCCTCTGTTGTCTGTCCAAAGTCACCTATATTTACACCTGTCAACACAATCTCTTTACCTCCCTCTGCTACAACTCCTTGAGCCTGACTCACCAAATCATTGATTGAGCCATTACGACTTCTACCTCTTGCAAATGGAATTGTACAATATGAACAAAAATAATCACATCCATCTTGTACTTTTAAGAAATAGCGAGTTCTATCATCAGCAGAACACGAGGGTACAAAAGTTTTAATATGTGTAGTTTTAGAAGTTTCTATGACTCCATGTTCTTTCTTTTCAATATTATCGAGATACTGAAGTACATCAAGTTTTTGTTCAGATCCCAAGACTAAATCTACACCTTCAATATCAGCTATTGTTTCAGGTTTTAATTGAGCATAACATCCTGTAACTATGACAAATGCATCAGGATGTTGATTAATCATTTTACGAATTGCTTGTCTACATTTTTTATCAGCTAATTCAGTTACCGAGCAGGTGTTGATTACACAAATATCAGCTTTTTGTCCTTTTTCTGCTTTTACAATTCCTGAATTGGCTAACTGTCTACCAATTGATGATGTTTCTGCGAAGTTTAATTTGCAACCAAGTGTATAATATGCTGCAGTTTTATTTTGAAAAATAGTATTATCTATCATGAAATTTAAATATAAAACACAAAATTACAACTTTTCTAGTGAATTATTGATCGTTTTACTTGTCATTTATGAAAGTTGATGTTATTTTTGCACAAAAACATCGAAAGCGTGCAATTTTCAAAAAACATTAAATCAAAATTTCATTACAGATGATTGAACAAAATTTTATTGAACTATTTGAGAAAAGCTTCCGAAAGAATTGGGATCTTCCCGGATTAGAAGACTATCAGGATGGTAATTCTTATACATACGGGGAATTAGCTGCTCAAATATCAAAGTTACATATATTATTTAAGGAGTTTGGAATTCAAAAAGGTGACAAAGTTGCACTTATAGGTAAAAACCACACATCTTGGGGAATTGTATTTTTGGGTACAATAACCTATGGAGCGGTTATTGTACCTATTTTGCATGAATTTAACCCCGAGAGCATGGAGAACATAATTGAACATTCTGAGTCCAAGTTAGTATTTATCAATGGAAATATTTGGAATAAATTATCTATTGACAATACGAATATTAATGTAATTGAAATACCAACTTTTGAGCTTTTGAAAACTGATTCAGAAGAAACGTCAAAGAAATTTCTTGAAATCGACAAATTGTTTAGCGAAACATATCCAAATGGTTTTTCTAAAGAAGATATAAAATATCCATATGTGGACAATAGCGAATTAGCCTGTCTTAATTATACTTCAGGTACTACCGGTTTTAGTAAAGGAGTAATGATTTCGGCAAATAATTATGCAAGTATATTAACTTGGTCGCACAAACAATATATTTTGTTGCCAGGTGAACGAATTCTTGCATTTTTACCACTTGCTCATACTTACGGTTGTGCATTCGATTTCTTATATGCACTTTCGGAAGGAGTTCATGTAACGTTGCTAGGAATCCAACCTACACCTCAAAATATTATTAAAGCATTTGCAAAAATAAAACCGAGCCTTATCATCAGCGTTCCACTCATTTTGGAAAAGATATATAAGAAACGCATCTTACCTGTGATTGAAACTCCAAAAATGAGGCTATTATTAAAGATTCCGGTTATTCGTGAAATCATTCACAAAAAAATAAAAGAGCAACTAACTACTGCATTAGGTGGTAATTTTAGAGAGGTTATTATGGGTGGTGCTCCTTTAAGCAGAGAAGTTGAAGATTTTTTTCATAAAATTAAATTTCCATACACAGTTGGTTATGGCATGACAGAATGTGCTCCACTCATTTCTTATACTAATAATACAAAATACATTCCTACTTCTTGTGGTTCTGTTCTTGATAAAGTTATGGATGCTCGGATAGATTCTCCTGACGGAGAGAATATTCCTGGTGAAATTCAAGTGAAAGGTGAAAATGTAATGATGGGTTACTACAAAAACCCGGAAGCAACCAAAGCAACATTTACTGAAGATGGGTGGCTCAAAACTGGAGATTTTGGTATAATGAAAGGCAAAACAATCTTTATTAAAGGTCGCATTAAAACAATGATTTTACGTGCAAATGGACAAAATATTTATCCTGAAGAAATTGAAGCTAAGTTTAATAATCTCCCATATGTTCAGGATAGCCTAGTAATAGATAAAGATCAAAAGTTAATAGCTCTTATTTATCCTGATTATGCATCATTAAAAGAAAACGATATAAATTCTCCTGAAGCAATTGATAATGTAATGAAAGAAAATCTTGATCGTATAAATAATAGTTTATCTAGATTTGAAAAAATTGCTTATATCGAATTAATGAAAAATGAATTTGAAAAAACTCCTAAACATAGTATAAAAAGATACCTATATCAGGATTAATTTTCACTTCATATATTGGGAAAAAAGGTCATTAAAAAGATAAAAGATTCTCTTTGAAACTATATGATAGAAGCTTTACAAAATTAATAGCCAACGATACAATATGTTAACTTTATTTAACATAATTAATAGCCTCAAATATGTTGTAGAACATAAAATTGAAGTAACTTTGCATCGTTTTTAGAAATAAATATTTATTTATCGTTTAAATTTTGGAAAAATGAAAAAAGTATTGTTATTCGCAGTTATTGCTGCTACTATTGGTTTAGCTTCTTGCAATAATAACAAACAAGCTCAAGCAGAACAAGCTACAGCTGACAGCCTTGCTGCTGTTGCTTATGCTGATAGTGTAGCTCAAGCTCAAGCAGACAGCATCGCTGCTCTTGCTGCTGACACTTTAAATGCTGCTGCTGATTCTCTTGCTGCTGTTGTTGAGTAAGTAAAGAAATTACACAAAAGTGTATGAAGCCTCCCTATCGGGTGGCTTTTTTTATTTGTATTTTGAACAAAAGCATGTATCTTTGTTTAAAATAATTAAGCAATTAAATGAGAAAGTTTTTTTTATTTATCTTTTTTGCAGGCTTACTGTTTACGTCATGTTCTCAATACAAGAATACATCTTTTACGAAAATAGTTGATTTTCCTGAAAATATATCAGAAGAAGAAAAGGTAAAAATTGCAGCACATGTAGTTCCAAAAGCACAACAATATACATGGCAACAAATGGAACTAACAGCTTTCATTCATTTTGGAATGAATACTTTTACAAATCGTGAATGGGGAGAAGGAACTGAAGACCCAAATTTATTCAATCCAACGGATTTCAATGCAGAACAATGGATTAGCAATTTAAAAGAAACTGGATTTAAAATGGTTATTTTAACTGCTAAACATCATGATGGTTTTTGTTTATGGCCAACCAAAACAACAAATCACTCAGTTGCGTTTTCTACTTGGCGTGAAGGTAAGGGTGATGTTGTTCGCGAAGTAAAAAATGCTTGTGATAAATTTGATGTAAAATTTGGAGTTTATCTTTCTCCATGGGATAGAAACGCCCCAAGCTACGGCGACTCTCCCGTCTATAATCAAATGTTTATCGACCAATTAACTGAATTATTGTCAAATTATGGCGAAATTCATGAAATATGGTTTGATGGCGCAAATGGTGAAGGACCAAATGGAAAAAGACAGGAATATGACTGGGAAAGTTTCTATAATGTTATTGACAGTCTTCAACCAAAAGCAGTTAAGGCTATTATGGGGAATGATATTCGTTGGGTAGGAAATGAAAAAGGACTAGGAAGAGAAACAGAATGGAGTGTTACCCCACTTAATCCTGATATAAACGAAAATATTATTAATGAAAACAATCGCCTTGAATTAAAACCTACATCTGATGATTTAGGTAGTAGAACGCTTATTTCAAAAGCTAACACATTATATTGGTATCCTTCAGAAGTTGATGTTTCAATTAGACCGGGCTGGTTTTATCACCCTGATCAAGATGGACAAGTAAAATCACTTCGGGAGTTGGTTAATATTTATTTCAAATCTGTTGGAATGAACTCTGTTTTATTACTTAATATACCTCCCGATACTCGTGGACTAATAAATGAAACGGATATATTGCGTTTGAAAGAGTTTAGTTCTTATCTAAAAACGGTTTTTGAGGACAATAAATTAAGTAACACCTCTGTTTATTGGAAAGCTAATATCGGCGATTCAAAAGAATTTGACATAAAAAAAACAGACACTATCAATACAATAATGCTTCAAGAAGATATTCAAAAGGGACAAAGAGTAGAAAATTTTAAAGTGGAAGGTCTGTTTGATAATGAATGGAAAATTTTAACTGAAGGAACAACAATCGGATATAAAAGATTACTTCAATTTGAAGATGCTGTTATTTCAAAAATTCGTGTAACAATTATCAATTCACGAGATAAAGCAAATATTAAAAATATTGGAGCTTTTTATGCACCACCAACTGAGGAAATAACTAAAAAAGAGTCTTTGAGTGACGTTGGATTTGATTGGGCTGAGGTTTTACTTAATGAACCATTAACAGTTAATATTGGAAAGGAATATGAAATAAGTGGATTTACCTATAATCCACCTATTAATGAAGAAAATGCTTTTATATATAATTTTTATGTAAGCAATGATAATATAAATTGGACTAAAATAATTAGTAATGGTGAATTTAGTAATATTGAAAACAATCCAATACCTCAATTTGTAAGGTTCGATAAAAAATATAAAACAAAATATTTTAAATTTGAAACGATTAGGGGTACAAAGGGTGGCAAACCTGTAGTTAAATCAAATCAAATAGGTCTTCTAACAAAATAAAATAAATGAAGAAACTTTTCATTGTGTTATTTTCGTTTGTTTGCTTATCATCATATGGACAAAAAATAGTTGATGTATTCAAAACAATGCCTAATACTATTATACCTGGACTTTCAGATGATAACAGAACTATATTTCTGATAAACGCTAATGCTGATTCAACTATTATTCCATATGCATTTGGAGAAATAAAACGATTGATTTATTATGATGATTATCTAAAAATACAAACTTCAGATATCGGTACGACTCAATTAAAAATAATACAAATAGAAAATAATAACCCTATTATAGGTGTAATTAAAACGGTTTGCGGAAATGCCTGTAATAGTCAAATATCTTTTTATACAGTATACTGGCAAAAAATAAATTCGTCTGAATTACTTCCTAAAATATATGCCGAATTATTTTTTGACCAATCAAAAAAAGGGACACAAGATTACAGTAAAGCTTTATCACTATTTGATATAAACTTTATTGAAGCTGAATTCGACGTCAATTCAAATAATTTAAAATTAAAACTTGATTATAAAAATTACGTATCTCAATATAATATAAATAAGATTAAACCTTTTATATTAAAAGAGTCTATCGTCTTGAATTGGGATAATTCAAAATATAAATAAAATATCTGCATCTGTAGTTCAATGGATAGAATACCGGATTCCGGTTCCGACGATGGGGGTTCGATTCCCCCCAGGTGTACTTCTAATTTATTCTTTATGAAACATTTAATGTCATTGTACATAGTTATCGGTTTGACGCTATTAATTGGATGTTCTAATAATAAATCTTTCGAATTTAATAATGGTGACCTTTTGTTTATAGTAGGTGCTGGAAATTCCGAATTACTTTCGGCAATTCAAAACAGCACAGCAAAAGATAAACAATTACCTTTTACACATGTTGGGATTTTGGAAATCACAGACATGAATGATACTGTAGTTATAGAAGCGACTGCACCTGAAGGAGTTATTATTACTCCAATTAGAAAGTTTTTTGATAAAACAGCAACATTAAACAATAAAAAACTTCTAGCAGTTGGAAGGCTAAAACCAGAATATCAATATGTTATTCCTCAAGCAATCATAAATGCTAAGAATTATTTGGGCAGATCTTATGATTACGCTTATGATGAAGAAAACGTCAATATTTACTGCAGCGAATTAGTACGTTTTTCATTTAAAGATTCTATCGGATGTTTGTTATTCGATCCTATAGCCATGACATTCAAAAATCAAAAAACTGGTCAATTCGACCCATTTTGGATTAAAATTTACAATAATATGGAATTGGAAATTCCAGAAGGTAAAAATGGGACTAATCCGACAGATATGTTTACTTCAAACAAATTAGATATAGTTCGCACCTTTTATTAAAAGATATTTGGAAAAGTAAAATAATGGAATGAAATATTTGGCCAAAAAACAATATCTTTGAACTCTTAAAAAAAACCGAATAATGATAAAAAAGAACAAAGTTGACAATCAACCTAAAATAAATTTTTCAACAAAGAAGCCTAATGCAATTTCCGATTGGTTTATAAGGTTGACTAAAGGTATTCTTATAGGAATAGGTTTTATTTTACCTGGACTATCTGGTGGTGTTTTAGCTGTAATTCTTGGGGTGTACGACCGAATTATTAAGTTCCTTTCCAATCTTCGAAAGGATTTTTATAAAAATGTTCTTTATTTCATTCCAATTATTATTGGTGCATTAATTGGAATTGTTTTTTTTGCTATTCTTGTTGAAAAAGCATTTGGAAATTATGCAGCTCAATTCATATGCCTATTCATTGGTTTTGTTGTTGGTACTTTCCCATCACTTTATAAAACTGCAGGTTCTCATGGTCGTTCATCAAAAGATATGATAATTCTTACGATTTCAACTGTAATTATTTTTGCATTGATGATGATTGGGAAACAACAACTTACAGAGATTCCTCCAACTTTTTTTGCATGGCTAGGTTCAGGAGCTCTCATAGGCTTGGGAGTAATTGTTCCGGGAATGAGTCCATCAAATTTTCTTATTTACTTCGGTTTGTATGATAAAATGGCAACAGGAATTAAAGACTTCGATTTCGGTGTTATAATTCCACTTTTCTTAGGATTTGTGATTTGCGTTCTATTATTCGCAAAATTAGCTGCTTGGTTATTTAAAAAATATTATTCAGGAATGTACCATTTTATACTTGGAATGGTTATAGGATCATCTTTAGCAATTTTTCCAACAATTGTATTTCCTTCTTTCCTTCCAGATCAATTAGCTATTACTGGACTTTCAATTGGAAGTGCAATATTGTTATGTGTGTTACTTCTAATAATTGGTACAGTTTTATCATATCTATTCAGTAAGATTGAAGAGAAATATCCACGAGAAGAAATATTCTAAAATAAATTCGAATAAAGATAAATAATTATCATTCAGGCAATTTTACACTTTATTCTTATAATCATAAATAATATTTCCAAATTTAGTATCTTTGTAACTTTATTGTAATAAACAACACAAAGATTATGTTTGAAAATTTAAGTGATAAACTTGAAAGATCGTTTAAGATATTAAAAGGTGAAGGCAAAATCACAGAGATAAATATTGCCAAAACCCTAAAAGAAGTCCGTCGTGCACTACTTGATGCAGACGTTAACTACAAGACAGCCAAAGAATTCACTGAAACTGTTAAAGAAAAAGCATTAGGTCAGAATGTGCTTACTGCAGTAAAACCCGAACAGTTGATGGTAAAGATAGTTCATGACGAACTAGCAACACTTATGGGTGGTAATTCTGTCGATATTAACATCAAAGGAAATCCGGCTATAATACTGATGTCTGGTCTTCAGGGCTCAGGAAAAACTACTTTCTCGGGTAAATTGGCTAATATGTTAAAATCGAAACGTGCTAAGAACCCTTTGTTGGTTGCTGGCGACGTTTATCGTCCTGCCGCAATTGAACAATTGAAAGTATTAGGTGTTCAAATTAACGTTTCTGTTTATGCCGAAGAAGAGAATAAAAATCCCATAAAAATTGCTCAAAACGCAATTCAATATGCTAAACAACATGGTAATGATGTAATAATTATTGACACAGCAGGTCGTTTAGCTATTGATGAGGTAATGATGAGCGAAATTACAGCTATTAAAAAAGCTGTTAATCCTCAGGAAATTCTCTTTGTAGTAGATTCCATGACAGGACAAGATGCTGTAAATACTGCAAAAGAATTTAATGATCGTCTTGATTTTGACGGTGTTATTTTAACTAAACTTGATGGCGACACACGCGGTGGTGCTGCACTTTCTATCAGCTCTGTTGTAAATAAACCTATTAAATTCGTCGGTACTGGAGAAAAAATGGATGCAATAGAGGTTTTTCATCCTCAACGTATGGCTGATCGAATTTTGGGTATGGGTGATATTGTATCTTTAGTAGAAAAAGCACAAGAACAATATGATGAAGAAGAAGCTCGAAAATTACAAAAAAAGATAGCTAAAAATCAATTTGATTTCAACGATTTTATCACTCAAATACAACAAATAAAAAAGATGGGAAATCTGAAAGATTTAGCATCTATGATTCCGGGTGTTGGAAAACAAATTAAAGATTTGGATATTAATGACGATGCATTCAAAGGTATTGAAGCTATAATCAAATCAATGACACCTTCAGAACGTTCTAATCCAGAGATATTGAATGGAAGTAGAAGAACCCGTATCGCTAAAGGAAGTGGGACTAATATTCAAGAAGTGAATAAGCTCATTAAACAATTTGATGAAACTCGCAAGATGATGCATAAAATGACAACTGGTGGTGCAAAAGCTATGATGAAGAAAACTATAAGAAAAAGATAATCATAAAAATATAATAAGTATTTTGTCAATACTAGAAACTAATTAATTTAAAGAACTAAAATGAAGATTATCGACGGGAAAGCAGTATCTGATCAAATAAAAAAAGAGATAAAGGATGAAGTTAATCAAATAAAATCATCAGGAGGTAAAATTCCTCATCTAGCGGCTGTACTTGTTGGCCATGATGGTGGTAGTGAAACATATGTCGCAAACAAAGTAAAAGCATGCGAACAAGTGGGTTTCAATTCTACACTTATTCGATATGAAGCAGATGTTACAGAAGAAGAATTATTGGCTTGTATAAATCGATTAAATAATAATGAAGATATTGATGGTTTTATAGTTCAACTACCTCTTCCTAAACATATCTCAGAGAATAAAATCACAAATGCTATCGATTATAAAAAAGATGTCGATGGATTCCATCCTATAAATATAGGAAGAATGTCATTAGGGCTTCCATGCTTTTTATCAGCCACACCAGCTGGAATATTGGAATTGCTTAAAAGATATGACATTAAAACAAGTGGAAAAAATTGTGTTATTCTTGGTCGAAGTAACATAGTTGGAAAACCTATGGCTATGTTAATGCTCCAAAAAGCTTATCCTGGAGACTGTACTGTTACAGTTTGTCATAGTAGAACACAAAATATAAAAGAAATTTGTTTACAAGCAGATATAATAATATGTGCAATGGGCGTTCCTCACTTTTTAAAAGAAGATATGGTTAAAGATCATGCAGTTATTATCGATGTAGGTACAACAAGAGTTCCTTCTGATATAACTAAATCAGGTTTTAAACTAACAGGTGATGTAGATTTTGATGAAGTAGCACCAAAATGTTCTTTTATAACACCAGTTCCTGGTGGTGTTGGTCCAATGACAATCGTTTCTCTTCTGCGAAATACATTATTGGCAGGTAAAAAAGAAGTCTATATTTAAAAAAGTAAACTTAATTATTTCAATATTTGTTTTATTTATAAAATAAATTGTATATTTGTTTGAATTAATGCTTTATATATAAAATTTTAAAACATGAAAAAGCTCATTTTATTTTTATCAATCAGTCTAGCAGCAATATTTATATTTAGTAGCTGCGCAACTCCGCAAAGTAAAGCGGAAAGAAACGTGCAAAAATATGTAAAGAAAAGTTTGGAAAATCCCAATTCTTATGAATCGATTTCCTTTGGAACTCTTACTGAAGCACATGTAAGTGATGATCCTGAATTTAAATTAGTGCAAGATTCAATTAGGTTTTATCGTGATTCTTTGAATCGTGCAGCTGGTGATCAGGCAGCAATTGCAGGAATACAAAAATTGATGAAACAATTTGAAGGAAAATCAAAGTATTTGGAACAGAGTTATCAAATGAGAGCATTTAAAATTGACCACAAATACAAAATCGATTCTCAAGAAAAAGAACAAGTATTTTTCTTTGATGAAATGTTGCATGTTATAGATTAGAATTTAAGCTTTGATTCAAAAAAAATCCAAAAGTACAGAGAATAAATTATTTGTTCTCTGTACTTTTTTTTCAAGTATATTTGCATGTCAATGATTATTATCGCATTTAAATATAAGAATATAATTTTAAACAAACATCAATAAAACAACTCAACACATAAACAATTTCAATTAAAAAATGTTGAAAAGACAGAATCTTAATTATTTTTTTAATTTTAAGATGAAGTGTTAAACAAAAAAGTAGTTTATTTGTTAAAATAAAGAATTAGGATAGTAATCTTTAAAACAAATTGTAGGTTATAGTAGAAGATAAAATATGAAGAAATCAACCATTTGGTTACTTGCTTTAATTATGTTCATTGCATTCTTCGCATTATTATTTTTACAGGTTAGGTATATGCGAATTACTTTAACAGCAAGGAGTAGCCAATTTGATGAAGCTGCAAAAAGAAGTTTAGTTCAAGTAGTTAAAAATCTGGAGTATGATCAAACTTATAACTATTTGGAAGAAAAAGTGATAGGTGCTGACTCCAGTTTAATTGGTTATAGTAGTTTAAATAGACAAAACAACATTATGAATCAGCAAATTAGGACTACAACTATTACAAATGCTGACGGAACTCAAACAATAATTAATCAGCGATTTGGAAAAATATTTTCCAGTAATCGACCTGAAAAAGAAAAGAATGTATTTATAACACCAAGAACGGAAGGAAATTCAATTCCTAAAACCCAATACGATATGCAACAGGCACTGTCTGAAAGATATTTACACGAAAAAGAACTTTTAGATGAAGTTATCGCTGATGTTATGTATAAGCCAAGTAATAAGCCTGTTGAGGACAGAATAGATTTTAAACAATTAGATAACAATATAAGAAATGAGTTATTAAATAATGGACTTAATGTACCATATAGTTTTCAGGTTGTCAATAATAATAACATTGTTGTATTTGAAAGGGCTGGATTTGAAGAAATCAAAGAAGCTATTTATACCCAAATACTTTTTCCAAATGATCCACCAGCAAAACTAAACACCTTGAGAGTATACTTTCCTACAAAAAGGGAATTTGTTTATAGTGAATTGGGCTTTTTTGTTCCATCTCTTATATTTACATTTATTTTATTAATTACGTTTGTATACACTATTTACAATTTATTTAGACAAAAGCGTTTGTCTGAAATGAAAAACGATTTTATTAATAATATGACTCATGAGCTGAAAACACCGGTCTCTACAATTTCACTTGCAGCTCAGATGTTAAAAGACGACTCAATGATTAAATCTCCGGAAGTATACAAACATGTAACTGGAGTTATTAATGATGAAGCAAAACGGTTGAGTTTTCAAGTAGAAAAAGTACTTCAAATGTCTCTTTTTGACAAACAAAAAGCGACACTAAAACTTAAAGAACTGGATGCTAATGATTTAGTTGTAAGCGTTGCTAATACACATGTATTGAAAGTGGAAAAGCTAGGTGGCACTTTGGATATTGATTTACAAGCGGAAAACTCTATAATAAAAGTAGATGAAATGCATTTTACTAATGTATTATTTAATTTATTGGATAATGCTCTAAAATACAAACGAGAAAATATCCCTCCGAAATTGATGATTCGCACCAAGAACGAAGGTAATAAAGTTTCAATTTCAATTGAAGACAATGGAATTGGTATTAAGAAAGAAGATTTAAAAAAGATATTTGAACGGTTTTACCGTGTACCAACTGGCAATTTACACGATGTAAAAGGATTTGGTTTGGGATTAGCATATGTATATAAAATTGTTTCAGACTTAGATGGAACAATTCGTGCTGAAAGTGAAATAGGAAAAGGAACAAAATTTATTATTAGTTTACCCACAATAACACAAAAATAATATGGAAGAAAAATTAAAGGTTTTTTTATGTGAAGATGATGAGAATCTTGGCATGTTACTTAGAGAATATCTCCAAGTAAAGGGTTATGATACTGATTTATATCCTGATGGTGAAGCTGGAGCAAAAGGCTTTACAAAGACAAAGTACGACTTATGTATCATTGATGTTATGATGCCTAAGAAAGACGGAATTACGCTAGTTAAAGAAATTAGACAAATCAATACCGATATTCCTGTCATTTTTTTAACAGCAAAGAACATGAAAGAAGATGTTCTTGAAGGGTTTAAAGCTGGCGCAGACGATTATATAACAAAACCATTTAGTATGGAAGAACTTGTACTTCGTATAGAAGCTATTATTCGTCGTGTAAAAGGCAAAAAGAGCAAAGAACAAAATGTTTACAATTTTGGGACAATGGTGTTTGATACTCAAAAACAACTACTTACAATTAATGGAGAACAAACAAAACTTACAACAAAAGAATCAGAACTTTTATCACTTCTTTGTATGAATGCAAATGATATTTTAGAACGAAGTCATGCATTAAAACAAATTTGGGAAGAAGATAGCTATTTTAACGCTAGAAGTATGGATGTTTACATTACTAAACTACGAAAATTATTGAAAGCTGATCCAAATATTGAAATAATCAACATTCATGGAAAAGGTTATAAACTAATCGTTCCAGAAATTGGAGAACCAGAAAATTAAATTTCATATTCAAAATTATTAAAAAAACCGCCCTTAAAAAAGGCGGTTTTCTTTTAAATATCTTATGTCTCGTCCTAAAATACCGTT
>DHSL01000006.1 GCA_002411345.1 Bacteroidales bacterium UBA5287
AATTTGAAATTTTTTAAACAAAACATCCTTACAGCTATTTTCAATGACACTTTAATATCAAATACCATATTTTATGAGTAACTTGCACCCAGTTTTTAAAAATCATTTATGAAAAGTATTATTAAAATTCTTAAGCGCTTTTTACCCCCATACAGAAAGTTTGTCATCCTTTCTTTTATATTCAATATTCTCACAGCGTTTTTAAACGTATTCTCTTTGATGACAATTATACCTATACTTCAAGTTCTTTTCAAAATCAAAGAAACTTCATACAGTTTTATACCATGGGACTCAACTGATTTTTCGTATTTTGACATATTATTGAATAATGGTTATTGGCAACTTACACAATTAATAGAGACATACGGCGGCAGTCAGACACTCATGTTCCTTTCGATCATCTTAATAATAATGACTTTGCTTAAAACAGGAACAGCCTATTTAGGGTCATACTATATTATACCGATCCGAACAGGAGTAGTAATGGATATTCGGAACAAGCTCAACAATAAAATATTGACACTTCCACTTGGTTTTTTTTCAGAAGAACATAAAGGTGATATTTTAGCTCGAATATCAGGAGACGTAAATGAAGTTGAGAATTCAGTAATGAGTTCAATAGACATGTTATTAAAAAACCCGATACTTGTAGTCATTTATCTTACCACTATGATCATTATAAGTTGGCAATTAACATTATTTGTTCTAGTAGTATTGCCAATAATGGGATATGTAATGGGCACTGTTGGTAAAAATCTGAAGCGATCCTCCTTTGAAGCTCAGAACAAATGGGGTGAATTAATGTCGCAGATAGAAGAGACATTAAGTGGATTGCGTGTTATCAAAGCATTTAACGCAGAGAGAAAGGTATCTCAAAAATTCGAAAGCGGCAACAACACCTTCAGATACATGTCGAACAAAATATTCAGGCGTCAGTCGTTAGCCCACCCCATGAGCGAATTTTTGGGAACAGTTACGATTGCCATAGTCATGTGGTTTGGAGGTTCACTTATATTAGGAGGTCACGGATTAGTCGATGCCGCCACATTCATCTATTATCTAACTATTTTTTACAGCATCATTAATCCTATAAAAGAATTTTCACGTTCCGCCTATACCGTTCAGCGCGGTTTAGCCTCTATGGATAGAATTGACAAGATCTTAAATGCCAAAAACGACATTGAAAATCCCGAGCATCCGCAAAAGATCCATTTCAATGAAAACATACAATATAAAGACGTTTGGTTTCGTTATCAACAAGAATGGATATTGAAAGGAATCAATTTAGACATCCCCAAAGGCAAGACCATTGCGCTTGTCGGTCATTCCGGTTCCGGAAAATCCACAATGGTAGATGTATTACCACGTTTTTACGATATTGAGAAAGGCGGAATTTATATTGATGGTACAAACATTAAAGATGTAAAGTTATATGATCTGAGAAAGTTAATGGGCTATGTCAATCAAGAAGCGATCCTATTTAATGATTCCATTTACAATAATATTACATTCGGCGTTGAGAATGCCACACCCGAAGAAGTAGAAAGAGCCGCAAAGATTGCAAACGCACATGAATTCATTATAGCAAGCGAAGAAGGATATCAGACAAACATAGGCGACAGAGGTGGAAAACTTTCCGGGGGTCAGCGTCAGCGCATCAGTATTGCCCGTGCCATATTAAAAGATCCCAAAATACTTATATTAGACGAAGCAACCTCAGCGTTAGATACGAATTCCGAAAAACTTGTTCAAGAAGCTTTAGAGAATCTGATGTTAAATAGAACTACAATTATCATTGCCCACAGGTTATCCACCATTAAAAATGCAGATGAAATTTATGTGATGCAAGATGGAAAGATTATTGAGCATGGAACACATGATGAATTATATGAACTAAAAGGTCAGTACACCCAGTTATATGATGTACAGACAAATGTATCATCATATTCATAACATAAGAGCTATTGTGATGTTGAGTAATACGACAAAGACAGTCGTTTCTCAACATCATATTAATTAAAGAACTACTATTCTATTATTGCCTTATTTTGAGAACTCTTTGGAAGTTGAGTAAATGTTATTACAAAAGGAAACTATTCCTATGGTATTTAATTTTGAGTACACTTTGAAGGACGAGTAATAATTGTTGCAAAACAAATTACTTCCAATGTTACCATATATTGAGTAAACATTGGAAGCAAATTAGAGTTAGCGTAATAATTATTGTAGAAGTAGATTACTCCATTATTATTTCATTTTGAGCGACGATCATATTCATCTTCACATCAAAATTATCATTAGGTATAGTGTCAAGCAGTTGAAAATCGAAACAAAGTCCCACTTTTGGTGCATTTATTTTAGGCAACAACATATCATAATATCCTTTTCCACGGCCGAGGCGATTCAGTTCCCTATCGAATGCGACACCCGGTACTATGACCAGATCAATCTTATCATAATCAACAAATGCATCTCCAACAGGTTCCAATATACCAAATGAAGACGATTTCTCCATTTGATGCAGACCGTTGAAGTCACGAATTTCCAATTCGCCCCCTTTTACCACAGGCAGCAAGAACCGTTTTTCCTGAAAGTATTTTTCTATAAACCGATGCGTTTGCACCTCATCATGCAAGCTATAATAGATTAAAACACATTTTGCATTAGCAAACATCTCCATGCATTCAAGCACCTCAATAACCTCTTCCGATAACTCATCGAGTTGAGCAGGAGATAATTCACTCTTTTTCAATTTAATGTCAGCTCTGACGTCCTCTTTATTATTATAAGTTTTCTTCATCTCATACAAAGTTAGAAGAAGAAAGCGAATTCATATCATTATAGAATCTAAAAAGTCGAGAATCATTAAACGCAGTAGCCCCTGAATATTGCTCACTCAACACAGCCTGCGGAGCAGCTTTTCCTGTTTCGATCATTTCAACCGACTTTTTCATAAGTGTATCATCTTTCAATAGAACCGAGTACACCCCCTCTTCGTCGAAGAAGTTACGAATAATAAAAGCATAAAGTTGCGTTTCCAGTAATTTGCTTGATTCCTGAATATAGTATGGGCGTGGTCTCACCCCTTTGTTATCAGCATAACTTACAAGATTATCCAACAAAGGTTGGCGCAGCAGATGTTTATAAAGTTCGAACCAAGAGTCGAATTTCTCCAATTTATCTCGGTACAAATCAGAATACACCATTGCATAGTCCAGCACCAATCCTCTATTTACCAACACATTATAATATGAGTTGATGCCAATTGTATCCCTTGGTACAAAAATATCCGGCATGATACCATCGCCACCATAGACCGTTCTTCCCCCATCCGTTTGAGCCGATTGAAGATTCATCGTTGTGTCCACATTTGCATAATCCCCCTGAATATAGCGATTTATGGCCGTCATCTCATATTCATCGTAGTGACCTTTTTCGAATTTCCGTTGAATCGACCTGCCACTTGGCGTATAATATCTTGCGACCGTCAATCTCACAGCCGATCCATCAGGAAAATCACGTTGGCTTTGCACAAGTCCCTTTCCAAAAGATTTTCGTCCCATGACCAATCCCCTGTCGTGATCCTGAATAGCCCCACTAAATATTTCACTAGCCGAAGCGCTCATCTCATCGATCAGCACCACCACTTGATCCTTTTTGCAAGTCCCCGATCCATCCGCATAATTATCAACCCTTGGGAAGTCTCTTCCTTCGGCATAAACAATCAGCTGTCCCTTATCCAGGAACTCGTTGACCATTGCGATAACGATATCCAGTTTACCACCCACGTTCCCCCTTAAGTCGATCACAAACGAATCGCTGCCCAAGGCTTTCAGTTTAGAGATAGCCGAAATAAACTCATTGAAAGTAGTAGAAGCAAAAGTTTCGACCTTGATATATCCGATCTTATCTGTAAGCATATATGAAACAGGAATACTTTTCACCGGAATGTTACCCCTTGTAACGATTATGTCAGTCAGATCCATCTGGTTCCTTCTTTTTATTCCCAGTGTCACTTCCGATCCTTTTTCGCCCCTAAGTATTTTGAGCACCTTATCATTTGTTATACCATTCCCAGCCACAATAGAATCACCCACTTTGACAATCCTATCTCCCGGTACTATGCCCACTGCTTCAGACGGTCCTCCCGGCACTATACTAGTAACCACGATAGTATCTCTGAGCACGTAAAAGCTCACCCCGATACCAGAGAATTGTCCCTCCAGTTCTTCGTTCACCCGTTTCATATCCTTTGAAGAGATATACGCCGAATGCGGGTCAAGTTCCTGTACAATTTTAGGCAAAGCATCTTCGACCAATTCATTCATATCCACTTTATCGACATATGAACTATTGATATAACTAAGCACTGCGCTCAATTTATTTTTTCCACCTTCTGCCCCTGTTTGGGTGTACATTGAGTATTTATTACCAATAAAAATACCAATTGCTATCCCCACTCCAATCCAAAGAGGCAACCAAGTTCTTGTTTTCTTTTCGCTATCCATATAATCAAATTCTATTGTTCCGCTATTACGGAAACAACCTCAATTTCAGCCCTTTTCAACAAATCAACCCCATCGCTTAGCCGATAAGAATCGGCAAACACCACCCTTTTTATCCCCGCCTGAATTATCAGCTTTGCACATTCGATGCATGGAGAAGACGTAACATATAAAGTAGCCCCATCACTGCTATTGTGTGAGCGAGCGACTTTAGTAATTGCATTAGCCTCAGCATGCAGCACATACGGTTTTGTTACATTCATTTCATCCTCGCAAATATTCTCAAAACCTGCCGGAGTACCATTATACCCATCAGAAATGATCATTTTATTTTTGACCAGTAAAGCCCCAACTTTTCTGCGTTGGCAATAAGAATTCTCAGCCCAAATAAATGCCATGCGCATATAACGCTTATCAAGCTGTTCTTGTTTTTTCTCTTTTTCGTTCATTATAATATTTTGATAAACGAGCAACCACGAAAAGGCCTACTGTTTATTTCACTTTTATATATAAGGGATTATTTATTTTGAAAGTCTGCGTTCTGGCTCTACCTTATTCAACAGCCTTTAGACTCATGTCAAGACTTTTCACAGAATGGGTGAGCGCCCCAACAGAAATCACGTCCACTCCACATTCCGCATAACTGCGAATTGTTTTATCCGTGATACCGCCTGACGATTCCAGTTCAACCCTTCCGTTTACTAATTGAACAGCTTTTAGTGTATCCGGTACAGAAAAATTATCGAGCATTATTCTATTTACCCCCCCTACTTGTAGCGCCTCATTTAGTTCATCGAAGTTTCGAACTTCGATTTCGATCTTTAATGATTTTCCATTATCCTTAAGATATTGTTGTGCCCTTCGGATAGCGTTTTCGACCCCTCCGGCAAAATCCACATGATTATCCTTAAGAAGAATCATATCAAACAGACCGATGCGGTGATTCTCACCCCCGCCAATTCTCACTGCCTCTTTTTCAAGCATACGCATTCCCGGTGTTGTTTTTCTTGTGTCAAGCACCCTTGTTTTTGTACCTTCGAGCAGTTTTACATACTGATTTGTTGTTGTTGCGATGCCGCTCATTCGCTGCATAATATTCAAAACAACGCGTTCCGTCTGTAAAAGCGACTGCACTTTTCCAGACACAATAAACGCCACATCACCCGGTTTTACGTACGTTCCATCATTAATAAACACCTCCATCTTAAGATCAGGATCAAATTTATTAAAGATTTTTCGTGCAATTTCTACTCCGGCGAGAATACCTTCCTCTTTAACCAAGAGCTGAGATTTTCCCATTTCTGCAGCGGGAATGCTACAAAGGGTTGTGTGGTCACCGTCACCAATATCCTCAGCGAATGCAAGATCTATAAGTCGATCTGTTAACTCTTCTACTTTCATACTTAAAACGATTTGGAGTCCTTATCCATAAACTCCTGAATATGGGTACAAAAGTACTAAATTAACTGAGATCTTTGCACATTAAATATATTTTTGTTACGTGATAACGAAATAACTTGTGGACTGGCATTATTTTCATGTTAAATATCATTAACGCCCCTTTTCCTTTTTTCTCAAATTTGAGTGAGAGTATAGTGAGAGGAGCGTGAGAGCATGGTAAGACCTGTAAGGCAGCAGTCCTAAAGTTAAATTTTGTTATGAAAACCCTTATTTATCCCGAAAGAGTTCAAATTCAAACATCAGACTATCGTAAATCTCTCTTTTTTCTAAATCATCTGCGTTTTTGTAGTCGCTAAATTTTTCGAGCACTTTATCGGCTAAAGACTGATTTTTTCTTCCAACACGTTTCAGAGCTTCTAATGCAGCTTTATTTAAAAAGAATGAAGAATTTTCGACGTCTAAAATTGCCTTATCAACAATCTCCTCTTTTTTCTGATCGTTCAATTTTGTTTTTTGGTTCATCAACAAACGTACAAACAGCCAATACCCAGTTGTGCGTATCTCATCATCTGCACTTTGAATCCATTTGGATACCAACTCATCAGCATAAACGAGTTCTTGAAACAAGTTCATACACACTTGTTCTCGGATCTCCTGATTTGGAATCTCTTTTACCCACTGTTGCGCGTCCTCTAAAGTAAAATCAGAAACGGGATTCAACATAGTTGCCAAAATCTTTAGTTCCCTAACATCTTGGCGCCACAATTTTGCCGCAAGTTCTTTGTCGGGAGTATATTTTTTTGCCATCACCCTTAACGCAGTAATATTAACCCCAAAATTCATTCGGTAATTCAACCCTTTCTCGCGCATGCTCGTAGAAACCACTCCGTTCATCGACAAACGCAGATCGGTACGAATTTTTTTAATCAACTCCTCCATTTCTTCATATCATTAATCTTACAAAGATAAATTAAAGCCCAATTCTTACCTAATCTTTCAACCAAAAGCCTTATTTTTGTATAAACCAAAAATATTAAAAAGATGAGACTTTTGTTAATCAGTAATTCCACAAATCCCGGCGAAGGATATCTGGAATACCCAAAAGAACAGATTAAGAACTTTTTAGGAGAAAAAACTAAGAACGCACTGTTTATACCTTATGCCGCGGTAACTTTTTCTTATGAAGAATATGAAGAAAAGGTGAATCAACGATTTGCAGAGATCGGTCATCATGTTACCAGCATACACCGCTTCATTAATCCTGTTGAAGCGATTGAAAATGCCGACGCGATTGTTGTAGGCGGTGGAAACACCTGGCAATTGGTGAAAATGCTTCAAGAAAAAGGTCTGATGAAAGTAATTAAGAAAAAAGTAAAAAAAGGCACCCCTTATATTGGTTGGAGTGCCGGTTCAAATATTGCCTGTCCCACTCTTCGAACAACAAACGATATGCCTATTGTGCAGCCTCTAAAGTTTAAGACGCTGAAGCTTGTTCCTTTTCAAATCAACCCGCATTACCTTGATGATAATCCCGCAAATCATGGTGGAGAAACCCGTGAAGTGCGCATAAACGAGTTTATTGAAATAAACAGGAATATTTTTGTTGTCGGGCTTCGTGAAGGTACCATGTTACTTCTTGAAGAAGACGAGCTCACTTTGATTGGAAATCGTAAAGCACGCATTTTTAAATATGGACAGCAACCAATGGAACTTTCAAACGAAGATGATTTCAGTTTTCTACTGTAAAAGTCTTACGACGATAATATAGTGAAATTAATTAATTACAGATAAACGCTTACATTTTTACATAAAAAGGACACTTAGAATGTTAAATTGATTTTTAACCAAAGCTTTTTGTATGAATTTGTTACATGTTCAAAATATTTAGTGTACCTTCGCACTTAATTCATTCAAACAATTCATACACTACAATGAGAAAATATTTGTATTTATCAGCATTATTGGGAATAATATTTCTCGGCTGCGAAGAAATCAATCTTGACAGTAATCCGAACAAACCGGAAACAGAAGAAATAAAAGTCGTCAAACAATACGTTTCCGGTACCGAACTAGATTTATATAAACATTATACTGTTGGTACGGATACAACCTTGATTTATGTTTATGGTTCAAAGGACAACAAGTTATTTGTAAAAGGATTTAAAAAAGAAAATAAACAAAACTTCTGGACATGGACAAGTAAAACCGAGGTAAATACCAGTAACAACCTTGCTATAAACAAAATAAATGAAGTTATTATAGATCAGGTATATAAAGATCAAGATGATTACTTCCTATTAATGTGTAATATTGGGACGAATAGTGATATATATCAGAAATTACTGTTTGTTTCAAACGGGAACGAAGTCTTAAAAGAATTCAATCTTACAGATTTCAACAATCAGTTGACTTTTGGTAAAAATATTACTATGTGGTACGAAGATTCTTTTCTAATAAATACCTATATTGATTTTAGCAATAATCAAGGAATTGAAGTACTTAGATGTTATGATTTCAATGGAAATGTACAATTTGACACAGTGAAACCTAAAAACGTTACTTCATATACATTGAACCAGTACCTGCCCATAAATAACGAAGAATCTTTATTATTAGAAAAGAATATTATCAAACGACATAATTTGAAAACAGATAATGTTTTATGGGAAAGCAGCAAAATAGAAAGCGTTCCAGACAATGCAATAATAAAAAATGTAAATTTTGAATTCATCAATAGTGAATATACAAAATGCACTATTAATTATACCTTAACTGGTGGTGAAACAAAAACCGCATCTGTCAAAATCAATAACCAGAGCGGCGTTTATCAAAATTTGTAAATAGGTCTAATCCTTTACAATCTTCTCAAATTAAAAACCCTAATTGACTAAAGAATCAATTAGGGTTTTTAAATAAGTAGTACTCGGAGCGAGTACCCAACCCCTGAAACAAGGGAACACAAAAGTAATTATATATCTAAATATCAACATATTACAACTTTCCAGTATTTTTAGTTTTTTGTCTATTTTCACCCTTTTCTGTTGGTTTGGATGCGCCCTGGGCACCCCAGAAATCAAGATTCTATTTCTATATTTGCAAAGTAAATAAAAAAAGAATACAATGGCAAAACTGGACGGGAAAAGTACTGATAACCCTAAACTGATGCAGAAAGAGTATCTCATATACTGGAAAATGTTTACCTTTGCCAATGATGAGTTTGCATTCGAATTTAAAAAAAATAGCTATATATGGAACAAAGTATGTCAATTAATTATAGCGATATTGTCAAACAAATAAAAAATGCAATTTTACAAAGTCGTTATCGTGCTGCTGCCTTAGCCAACAAAGAATTACTGTCGTTATACTATGGCATTGGAGAGTTTGTATCAAAAAACTCAAGAGAAGGAACTTGGGGAACAGGAGCTATTGACTTTATCTCTAATCAACTTCAGCAGGAATTACCCGGTCTTAGAGGTTTTTCTGCTGCAAACATCAAAAACATGAGGCTTTTTTACGAAGCTTGGCGCAATATTGTAAGGGGCTGTTCCAAAAGGACA
>DHSL01000049.1 GCA_002411345.1 Bacteroidales bacterium UBA5287
GCTGTCAATCTTTTGAGACAGCCTCATCTCTGTATTATTCTGTTTTTCTGAGTATGCTAAACACAACTTTTTAGCATCATGGTCTCACCTACCTCCGACTATGCTCCGACTCACCTCCGGCGATGGTCCGGCGATGGTCCGGCGATGGTCCGGTGATGGTCCGACGATGGTCCGGTGATGGTCCGACTATGGTCTTACTAGCTTTTCAATATTTTTTTAATTTATCCTGACCGTTTTTGCAAGTTATTTTCAAAATAATGGTGCAAAAACTTAACATGGAGTTTTAAGAATATTAACATTTTACGAACATAAATATGTTCTTCCTTACATTAAATCTTTACTTCCCTAATCAAAATTGGGTCTTCTCAGAACTTTAATTCCTCTCTCGCAAGCTCTTTATATCTTCGCTTTCCCGTTAAAATTGTACTCTTTTTTAACTTTGTTGAACTGGTAAAATAATGTGGATGTTGAAATAATAAATGCGATTAAGTCGGCGCTGGGGATACTGCTGAATACTCCTGCTAATCCAAAATACTTGGGCAAAATAAACAGGAATGGAATAAGGAATATGAGCTGACGGGTAAGTGATAGGAAGATCGAAATCTTGGGCTTACCTACGGTCTGAAAGAAATTACTTATAACGACTTGGGCACCGACTAATGGGAACATGGCAAAACTTAACCGCAATCCTTTTACGGATATGTCTATCAACTCCTGATCGGTGGTGAACATGCTGACAATGGTCCTGGGAAATAACTCGGATAAAAGAAATCCTATTGTGGTGACAGTTACACCGCCTATTAGAGAATATTTGAGTACGGAAAAGGCGCGATTCATCTTTTTCGCTCCGTAATTATATCCTGCTACGGGTTGCATACCCATTGTTATTCCAACAACAATCATCAAAAACAATGTGAGAATTCGATTGATAATGCCGTATGCTCCAATTGCTAAGTCACCGCCATAACGGGTTAAACTGAGGTTGATAATGGATACTACCAAACTGGAGGCCATATTCATAAGGAATGGGGAAAGACCGATGGCTAACATCTGCTTGACGGTACTGAATGAGAATTTGAATCCTTTTGTGAAATGTATATAATTATTTTTATTGAGAAAATGAGACATTACCCAAACAAGTCCGGCAAATTGGGATATAACGGTGGCAAGGGCTGTTCCTCTCATGCCCCATTTAAAACCAAATATGAAGAGGGGAGCAAGAACTACATTGATGGCTACGGTCAGAAATGACGACTGCATGGCTTTCTTGGGATATCCGCTCACACGCATAATGTTGTTCAATCCAAGAAATACAAAACTTATGGGGTAACCAATAAGAATAACTTCCATGAAATCACGTGCATAGGGTAACAAGGCGTCGCTCGCTCCAAACATCCGAAGTATGGGGTCAAGAAAGATAATGGTTACACCGCTTAGTATAACGGAGTTTATAGTGTTTAAAAGGGCTACATGTCCCAAGATGGAGGCAGCGCCTTCTTCGTCTTTCTTACCTAATCGGATAGAGGTGAGTGTGGCTCCTCCAACACCAATAAGCGTCGAAAAGGCGGCCATAATATTCATTATTGGGAATGTGGCGGCCATGGCGGATATGGCTAATGAACCAATTCCATGCCCTACAAAAATACTGTCTATGATATGGTACAACGCGGTGACAATCATACCGGTAATTGCCGGTAATGAATATTGTAACAATAATTTCTTGATGTCGCCTGTACCTAATAAATGGGGATCACTTGTACTACTACCTAAAACACTTGCCTTACTCATAAATCGGGTGCAAAGTTACTAAAAAATAACTATCTTTGTTTCTCAACATAAGTTGTTAATTAATTTTATCAATAGAGACTTTCTTCTTATTCTTACTGACGGAAGGGGATAGACCGATAATATGCTTCGTATTAAAGGTTTCGTTTGTATTCTTTGGAATAAGAAAATGAAGTCGGTTTTGTAAATTTACAGGGGCTGTCCCGCCATCAACATCTAAATATAGAAGGTTGAGGTTGGGATGGAGCTCTTTCAATCTTTTTTCTACTCCCTTGGCTATGACATGGTTGGCAATACAACCGAATGGTTGTATGCAGACTACTCTGTCAATTCCTTCTTTTGCCATATTGGAGATCTCGCCGGCTAAGGCCCAACTTTCACCAAATTGATTGGCTAAATCTAACACGTTTGATGCCATTTCGGCAAGTGTATGGATCGAAGTACGCTTCCTGCGAAAACGAAACTTGGTCATTCGCTTGTCTATCTGGGCATTCCAATAATCTACATATGATTCAATAAAAGGGGTGAGACGGTTCGAAATCCAACTGCCTTTGCGCATATGGTTGCTTTCATTGACGGGATTATTGATGATCCGCTCGGATAGAAAACTCATAATCCCGGGTGTCACAATTTCTATCTTCTGATCTCTCAACCATTTGGAGACATTGCCTTGTGAAAAACTGTTGTATTTGACATAGATCTCACCAACTATGCCGACTTGAGTATATTCTTCGTCGTCTATCTCTACTTGATTGAATTCTTGAATTGTATCTTCTAACAATCGAAGGAGGTCTTTGGTTTTGTTTCTACGGATAATATTATCTGCTTTTTCTATGTACTTCTTGACTAGTCTGTCACAATCGCCTTTGTTTATCTCCCTGATTTTAGTGGAGTTGTACATTTCTTGCAATGCATCGGAATAGTCGACGGTGCAGACTATTATGTCTAACATCTTCCAAATGTTGAAACTGAACTCTTTTTGATCGTGCTGAGTGGTAGAGCCTATTGCAACAATAGGTACATTGGAATATCCTGCCATTGTAAGACCGGACTTAATTTGTGCCAAATAATTGGTGGCACGGCATTGTCCTCCTGTTTGGGTGATGGCGACTACAGTGTCTTTTGGATCGTAGCTGCCAGATTGAAAGGCGTTTATTATGTCGCCTAATACTAATGTGGAGGGGTAACATACTTCGTTGTGACCGTACTTAAGTCCTAATTCGGCTGTCTCTTTTGTGGAAATGGGGAGATTGACAATCTTGTATCCGGCGACCTCTCCTAACGCGGGTACAAAGGGGGAAAAGTAGTCTGAGAACCAAGGTGCGATAATCGTTTTCTGACGGTCGCTTTTATTATAGAATCGTTGATATCCGTCAAATGGGGCTCTGGTATCCTTTTGCTCATCTTTGGAGGCGTGGATCGACTCAATGAGGGAGCGAAGCCTTAATCGAATGGAACCGGGACTGGCAATCTCGTCTATACGAATCACAGTGTGGGTTTTGCCTCCGCATTCAAGTATCTCACGGGCTTCGTCTAAAAAGAATGAATCGGGTCCGCAACCAAAGGAATTCAACTGGATCATCTGAACATTAGAGGGCATCTCGGATATCTTCAAGGCGGACTGGATCACACGGTTTGGATACGACCATTGGGTAACTATATTGAGGTCTTTGTAACGAATGCTTTCTTCGTTTCGGAATATGTCATCGGTAAATGCATGAACTCCTAAATCGGAAAGTATTTGTCCGACTTTTTGATGTATCAATGGATCTGAATGATAGGGCCTTCCGGCTACTACAAAGCAGTATTCTCCTGATTCTACGGCTTTCTCGAATTTCTCTTTCTGCTCATTTACCAAAACTTCTTTCATCTTTTTACGTGCTTCAAGGGCAAGGTTGAATGCTTTGTCAAATACTTGCTTTGAAACACCTAACGATTCTAAATATCTGTAACTGCCTTTTCGCAACGCAGTTTTGTTGGTGAAAACAATAACGGGTTTGTCTAAAGGGATATTGTATTCGCCCTCGGGGTTTATAGAGCTTTTAATTACTTCGGAATAACCGGTGACAATGGGACAGTTATAGGAGTTATTTTGACCTTTCTGCTCTTTTTCTTCTTTTACTACTAATGGAAGGAAGATCCTGTCGACTTTCTCTTCAATGAGCGACTGTACATGTCCATGCACTAATTTTGCGGGGAAACAGATGTTTTCTGACATTACACTGCCAACACCTTTTTGATAGAGCTTATAGGTGGATTCGGGTGATAGGGTGATGTTGAAACCACATTCGTTGAGGAGCGTGCTCCAGAATGGATAGTTCTCAAACATGTTGAGCACACGCGGAATACCGATATTAATGGCGTTTTCGTGGTGCTTTAATTCTTTTTCAAAGAGGATTCTGTTCTTGACTTCGAAGGCGTTGTAGCCTTTTTTTGGGGCTGATTCTTTGTTGTAAAAGATCTTTTCGCATTTGTTGCCGGCATAACTGATATTCCCGTTCTCAAAACTGAATCTTAATACTTTGCAACGATTGGTGCAGCCTTTACAATTCAATTCGCGTTTTTGGATGTTCTCGGGGTGGGGCAACGACTCAATTCCGGTAAAGCGTGTCGACTTCTGGTCTTTACGATACATGGATTGTGCATAAAGTGCGGCACCGAGTGCGCCCATCATCTCTGGCATGTCGGTACTGCTTACTTTCTTCCCGGATAATAGCTCGAGTGCACGAAATACGGCATCGTTTTTAAACGTGCCTCCCTGGACTACAATATTGTCGCCTAACTCGTTTAAATTGTTTATCTTTAGTACTTTGAAAAGGCAGTTGCGTACGACGGAATAGGCTAGCCCGGCTGATATATCTTCTAACTTGGCATTCTCGCTGAGGGCTTGTTTTACCTTGGAGTTCATAAACACGGTGCAACGGGTACCTAAATCGTATGGGTATTTGGCTCGACAGGCTATACGGGCAAAGTCTTCTATCTTGATATCGACAGTTGAGGCGAAGGTCTGCAGGAACGATCCGCAACCGGAGGAGCAGGCTTCGTTCAACTCGACTTTTGAAATGACTCCGTTCTTTGTGAAGATGGACTTCATATCTTGTCCGCCAATGTCAAGTATAAACGATACGTTTGGGTCGACAAACTGGGCTCCTTTTAGATGTGCCATCGTTTCAACGATTCCGTAATCTAATCCGAGCGCGGACTTGATAAGGTCTTCACCATAACCGGTGGCGGCAGAGGAGATAAATTCGGGATGAACGCCTTTTTCTTCTGTTAAAGCAAAGAACTCATTCAGTCCTTCTGCTGTTTTTCTTAATGGATCGCCTTCGTTGGGGGCATAATATTTGAATACACAATTGCCGTGTGTGTCAATAATCAATATTTTTGTGGTGGTTGAACCGGAATCAATTCCCATAAAACACTTGAGCACTTTCACTTCACCGATATGTGCGATATTAACGTGTTTAATTTTACGGTTCATCTTCCAAGTGGTGTAAGCATCGTCGTTTTCAAAAAGAACGGGCATTATTTCGTCGCTTTCAAAATGTCCTTCATCACTTAATTGTGAAAGAATTTGGGGTAGAGTGAAAATGCTGGTTGCTTCTTCATTGGCAATTGCACAACCAATTGCAGGGAAGTATTGACTGTTTTGGGGGAGGATGAAATCTTCTTCTTCCAAATTTAGGATCTTTTGAAAAGATTCTCTAAGGGTGGAAATAAAAGTAAGGGGACCGCCTATTAACATTACGGGCGACTCTATCTTACTGCCGTGACCTAATGATGTAAGGGTTTGAAGTGCGACTGAATAGAATATTGAAGCGGCAATATCGGGCACCTGAATATTACGTGCGATAAGGTTTTGTACGTCGGTCTTTGCAAATACTCCGCATCTTGATGCAATTGGATAGGTTTGGGTGCTACTCTCGGCCTGGACGGCCATCTCCGAAACAGAGATATTCAGCAAGTCGGCCATCTGGTCAATATAAGCGCCGGTACCTCCGGCACAACTGCCATTCATGCGAATTTCGGGTTGGCGGTTCTCTTCAAAGAGTACAATTTTTGCGTCTTCGCCACCAATATCAATCATGGTCTTTACAGCTGAATATTTATAGTTCACTGCATTGACAGAAGCGACTACTTCTTGAATAAAAGGGATGTTGGTGCGTTTGGAGATACCGATTCCTGCGGAACCGGTTATATGAATACTGAAAAATGTATTGGGAAACAGTTCGTTTATCTTTTGAAACTCGTCTGTTAATACTTCGTTTATCTTTGCTTTGTGACGTCTGTAGTTTTTGTATATGATGTCATTTTGTGCGTTCATCACCACTAACTTTAGTGTTGTTGAACCTACGTCTATGCCTACATGAGGGTTTTGTTGATTTGTGAAATACATTAACTTAAATTGTGTGATTTGATTAACCGAAAACGGTAAAGCGCGTAATTTGCACAATATTAATTACAAAATTAACGCCAAAAAATGGAAAGTGAACTTTATTTTGGTTTAATGTTTGTAAATAAACCGAATAATTGATAAAAAAAGCGTCTAGGTTTGGTGGGTAAATAGTGCAATTATCATGCAAGAAAAACGCAATCGATTTAGACACTATATCGAGTCATAATATAATTGTGTGGAATCATTACATAAGAAAAATCGCGCTTGGTTGGATGTTATAATGGCGCAGTTTACAAAGAATTTGCAAAGAATGTGGAGTGAATAAGCAAAGAATGTTTGGAGTGAATATTTGCAATGTGTGCAAAATGAGGCGATCATCTTGCACGAAAATCGTGCTTGGTTCAAAAGAGCGTGTGGAAATTGTGCGCAATTATTTTTTGATCTGCTGAGTATGCTTGGGATTGATATTTTTTGATGATATATCGCATCCGGAGCAGCTTCCGCAGTAGGGATTGTCGCTCTTGATAAAAAAGAATTTGTATATGCCGTATCCTAATCTTGCAGCTACGGCAAGACCAATCAGGATTATTATGATGTACTGTATATTCATAAATCTTTAAACATTTTTATCGTGAAAAAGTTGATGTTTAAACAAAAAGACTACCTGCCTGATATACAATGAATGCTATGATCCACGCTAATGCAGTTGAATAAAACAGGCTGAATAATGCCCATTTCCATGTTTTTGATTCTTCTTTTATAGCGGCAATAGTGGCTACACACGGGAAATAGATGAGTACAAATAGCAGAAAAGCTATGACTACCATTGGAGAAAATACGGGTGTGCCATCTGCATGTACTTCTTTTGTGATTCGCTCCTGGAGGGATTCGTGATCGTCGCTGTCACCGGTATAAATAACGCCCATTGTACTGATCACGATTTCTTTAGCAGCCATTCCGGATAAAAGGCTTACCGATATTTTCCAATCAAATCCTAATGGTCGCATTACGGGTTCCATAAATTTTCCAATGATCCCAATAAAAGAACTCTCTTGTTGTGCTGTCGTTTTTAGTCGCTCTAATTCAGTTATATGCTGTTGTTTTGTCGTCGCGTCCAGTTGTTGGGTTTCAATTTGTGCTATTTGTTGATCATAAATTTTGCTCTGTTCGGTATTTCTTGGGAAATATCCCAGAAACCAAATGATAATGGAGGCGATAAGAATCGTGCTGCCCATCTTGTTCAAGTACTGTTTTGATCGATCCCACATGTGGATGAGGATAGATTTACCCGTGGGCATTCTGAATGGTGGGAGTTCCATTACAAATGGTGTCCCCTCTTCTTTGAAAGCGGTCTTTCGTAATAACAGGGCTGTCAATATCGCGACTAGTATGCCTGTCGCATATAAACCAATCAGCACCAGACTTTGATGTCGTGCAAAAAAAGTACCGACAAACAGAAGATATACAGGAAGTCGGGCACTACATGACATGAAAGGCACAATCAGCATTGTGATCATTCTGCTGCTCCGCGTTTCGATAGTTCTTGTTGACATTATTGCGGGTACGTTACATCCAAATCCCATAATTAGGGGGATAAAAGATTTGCCATGTAGCCCAATATTATGCATTATTTTATCCATTATAAAAGCTGCACGTGCCATATAACCGGAATCTTCCATAAAAGAAATGAAGAGGTAGAGAATGACAATATTAGGTAAAAACACTATCACACCTCCGACTCCTCCAATGATACCATCTACAATTAAATCTTTAAGGGGACCGTCAGCCATGTTGTTCTGGACCAAATTCCCTATAAACCCAACTAGATTTTCAATCCAAAGCATGGGGTATTCGCCAAGTTGGAAGGTGGCTTCGAACATAAGAAACAGGAACAAAAAGAAAATTGGGAATCCTAGGTATTTGTGAGTTACTATGTTGTCAATACTTGCAGTGATGTCTTTTTTGTTCTCTTTTTTTGTGAATGTTTCTTTCAGTCCTCCCGCGATAAAACCATAGCGAGCGTTTGTGAAAGTTGATTCTGGATCTTCTCTCAAAAGACTTTCGATATAGTTTCGTTCTTTGTCCCTTTGACTAATAATGTGTTTATAATTAGAGAGATGGTGAATATGATTCTCAATCTCTTTATCTCCTTCCAACAGCTTGATTGCGAAATATCTGAGAGGAAAATGTACCTTCGAAAGATCTTCTTTACGAAGCTCTCGTTCAATAGCGTCAATGGACTTTTCCAACACCCTGCCGTAGGGTATTGTTATAAATTCTTTTTTCTGTAGGTTCTCAGATTTAAAAATGCGGATCACTTCTTCAAGCATCTGGGCAATACCAATTCCCTTTTTGCCGACAGTGGGAATAATGGGGACATTCAATAATGATGAAAGTGTTTGATATTCAAATTGGTCGCCACTATTTTGAAGTTCATCATACATGTTCAGAGCAATAACCATGGGGACTTGCAAATCAATCAGTTCAGTGGTCAGATATAAGTTTCGTTCCAAAGCTGAAGCTGCAACGACATTAATGATAACATCGGGTCGTTCCTCCTGAATATAACGACGAACATATAATTCTTCCGGTGTATAGGCTGAAAGTGAATAGGTGCCCGGCAGGTCGATTAGCCTGAACGTGTATCCGTTATGGTGAAGCGTACCTTCTTTTGAATCTACTGTAACACCTCCGTAATTACCTACATGTTCATGACCGCCTGATGCAATATTAAAGATGGAAGTCTTTCCGGCATTGGGGTTTCCTACCAATGCTACATGAATTGTTTTGGATACTTTTTGATGTGATGGGTAACTGATATTATCCTGATTTAGTACTTTTGCCGTTCTTGTAATGGATTCAACTGCAGAATCGTCCCACAGTTTGATATGCGAATCTTCTTTCAGTAAAGAAATCTCAATCTTTGACGCTTCGCTCCTTCGGAGAGATACCTCATACCCCATGATACCGTATTTTATGGGGTCTTCGAGCGGAGCATTCAATATGGATTTAATTCTCTTGCCTCTCACAAATCCCATTTCCAGGATCCTTTTTCTGAATGCACCGCTCCCATTGATTTTTACAATATAGGCTTTTTCCCCGGTTTTTAATTCAGAAAGACGCATAGACGATTATTTGTTTTATTAATTAGCTTGCAAAGATAATTACTTTATCGCTATTTAAAATAGTTCTAAATAAAAATCCCTTTCGATTTATGTAAATTATTCAGTGTTTAACTAAATTTACTTTATCTTTGTGTATAATGAATTAAAGTATGAACTGGCAACAATTATTGACTACGAAACGGTTTGGTATGGAGCAATTCCATGATGATCGTAATCATCAGCGAACGGAATATCAACGGGATTATGATCGTTTGATATTTAGCTCTCCATTCAGGAGATTACAAAATAAGACGCAAGTATTTCCTCTTCCTGGAAGTATTTTTGTCCATAACAGGTTAACTCACAGTCTGGAAGTGTCAAGCGTGGGTCGCTCGTTAGGAGAAATAGTCGGCAGCTCATTACGTAAAAAATATCCTGATTTACCGGCTCATCTTGAAGAAATATCTTCGATTGTATCAACTGCATGCTTGGCGCATGATTTAGGAAATCCTCCATTTGGACATTCCGGAGAGAAGGCTATATCGACCTACTTTTCAGAAGGGGCAGGAAGTGAATATCATGAAAAAGTTGAACGTGAAGGTGGTCGATGGTCGGATTTTATTTGTTTTGAAGGAAATGCTAACGCCATTCGCCTATTGATGCATCAGTTTAGAGGAAGACGAAAAGGTGGATTTGCACTCACATATTCCACATTGGCGTCAATCGTAAAGTATCCATTTTCATCAGAACTGAGTACCGGTAAAAATAAGTTTGGCTTCTTTCAATCGGAAGAACCGGATTACAAGTCGATCGCCAAAGAACTTGGCATCGATTGTGTAAGTGAGGACCCGCTAAGGTTTGTCCGCTATCCGTTGGTTTATCTTGTTGAGGCTGCTGATGATATCTGTTATCAAATTATGGATATTGAAGATGCTCATAAACTTCATATAGTAACTACAGAAAAAGCAAAAGAATTATTGCTTGGCTTTTTTAATAAAGAAAAACAAGAGAGAAGATTGCAAACTCTTGAAAAAGTGGGAGATGTGAATGAGCAAATTTCTTATTTAAGAGCTAGCGTGATAGGTGAATTGGTTCAGGCATGTGCGAATGTCTTTATAGAAAACGAAGAAACAATACTTAATGGCAAATTCAACAGCACCTTAATAAAAGAAGTGCCTGTATTATTGGATGAAGCATATAAAACTTGTTCTGATTTTGCATATAAGAATATATATCGTGCAAAAGAAGTATTAGATATTGAATTAGCTGGTTATAGAATCATTGGTTTTCTGCTTGATAAGTTTGTGAACGCGATAGAAAATCCAAATCATGCTTATTCGCGATTGTTGCTTGGTCGCATTCCGGAACAGTATGAAATTGATGCTGATACTGTGTATGGGCGACTTCAAACAGTGATTGACTACGTTTCAGGAATGACAGATATATATGCGTTAGACTTATATAGAAAAATCACAGGTATGAGTATCCCAAATATCTAGAATTACTTTCATTTTGAAATAAAAAAAGATTATTTAATTTTTTATTGAAATAATTTGGATAGTTTTAGTTTCTTATTTATATTTGCGATGTGGTTTTTTCATAATAGTATTAGATTTAAGGTTAACAATGGTAGCAGTGTATCGTGAGAAACACTGCTATTCTTTTTGTTATTTTTAATATATCTGTTTATAATTCATTGTTTTTGTTTATATTTGTACGAATATTTACTTGTTTATATGCGTAGGATTACAAAACGTCTGCTTACCGTTTTTCTGTGTATGTTGTTGATACAATGTACCTCAGAAAAAGAGCGCCTAAATAAGGTGCTTAATGAAATGGCAGATAATTTGAATGTTTCCACTCCTTTAATATTGAATCAAAATATGCAGTTAGACAGTGCAGTGGTTTCTGCAGATAATGTCTTCATCTATTATTATACAATTATAAATGCCGAAAAACCTGTCGCATTGATGGATAGTTTAGAGGTTGAGCTTAATTCCAGTATTAAAAAGTCATTTAAAATAGATGAAAGGTTACGCGTTTTCAAAGAAAATAAGGTTACAATCAAATACATATATAGTGACTCAACAGGTTCTCCGGTACGCACCATAAAAGTGACGCCCGAGGATTATAATTAATCTTTAACAAACCGCAATTATGAACAGGTATTTCTACATTGATGGCGAAGGGAAACAAAAAGGCACGTTCTCGCCGGAAGAATTAAGAAAAGAGCATATCAAACATGATACGCTGGTGTGGACTCAAGGTTTGAATGAGTGGAAAAAGGCCGAAGAGGTTTCGGAACTGCAGTATCTGTTCCAAATGGAAACCCCTAATCCTCAACCAAAAGAAACTTACTCACAAGAACAGACTTTTCAACAACAAGCTTATACAGCAAAACCTCCTGTGCCAAGAAATTGGTTAGTTGAATCTATTTTAGTGACTATACTTCCTTTTGTACTTTGTGGAAGCATTCTCAGTTTATTAGGAATTATTGCTATTGTTTATGCATCCCAAGTAGAGTCAAATTATAACAGAGGAGATTTTGCTAATGCAGAAACAGCATCAAATTCCGCCGGAAGATGGACTAAGATAACATTCTGGATTTCCGTCGCTTGGTTGATTCTTATCGTACTTGCTGTAGTTTTAACTCTTGTTTTTGCAGGTTCGTTCATTGGATTATCGGATATATTTGACAACTCATTTAACACAGCAATGTTAAAATTATAAGATTATGAATGAATATCAAAATAGTGAAAACGAGGAGTTTAATTCTCAAAGCGAAGACGAAAAAGTAGGAATGCCACCGCCTGTACCCGAGAATCCATATCATAATAAAGATGAAAATCAATATGACATACCTCCTATGCGTCCTGCTAACTGGTTGTGGCAATCAATTGTTGTAACAATTTTGTGTTGCTCACCATTAGCAATCATCGGTATAATATATGCGACAAGAGTGAATTCTTTATATGATAGTGGTCAGTTTGATGAGGCGGCAAAATCAGCTAAAACAGCCAGGTTGTGGACATTAATAGCTTTGTTGCTGGGCTTGATTTATATAATTTATGTTACTGTGAAAATGATGAATGGGGAGGTTTCAACAGATATGCTCCCTTTAGATAATGGCGCAAGTATCTATAATTATTAGTCGTTAAGTGTGTTGTTGTCAAAACGAAAGAAGATAAGCATAGGCGCTGCCATAAGTTTATTGCTTGTGGCAGTTGCTTTTATATTTTATTTTTTGGATCCTGCCGATTACTTGTTTTTTCCTAAATGTCCGTTCTTGATGATAACAGGATTGGAATGCCCGGGATGCGGCTCGCAACGGGCTATTCATGAATTGTTGCATTTCCGCATCGGCGAAGCATTTACTCAAAATGCCGTTGTCCCCATTGCTATCCCATATATCTTTTTGGGAATCTATCTTGACCTTTTTAGAGGAAAAGAAAAATATCCACGACTTGAGCGTTTCTTCTTTGGAAAATGGGCTGGTATTATTGTTGTCGTTATCTTTATAAGTTATTGGATATTGAGGAACATTTTTTAAATAAATCATCATGAAACCAAAAAACCTTATACTAATTTCTGGATTGATATTGTTTCTCGGATTATTGCTTTCTTCTTGTGCCACACTCATGAATAGAACAGATCATTCAGTCCGCTTTTATTCCGATGCGCCAGATGCAAAAGTTCAGGTTAATGACAGCGTTTACCCTTTACCGGCTTATATTCAGTTATCCCGTTCAAAGGACAACTTGCCGGTGAAATTGCTGAATGATAATGAGGTAAAGGAGTTGGAAATTAAACCTGTTTTAACAAATCAGTTTTTGGTGGGTAATCTATTATGGATTTCTGGAGCGCCTATTGGTTATTTAATTGATTTAACAAATGAAAAGCGATACTATTATGGTGAATCTGTTTATCTGAGTTCCAGTACTTCCGATTCGACTGTAAAGCCTATGACCTATTGGCACAGAAGATACTCAACAGAAAAGGGACAAATCAATTTACATTATTCAATACCATATGTAAACAGTTTTTATCTTCGTCCTAAAGGTGAGACCCCTAAGTTTAATACTGGTTTTTGGGGGACTTCAATGGGGTTGGATTACTTTTATAAAGATAATAAATTTGTTACCTTAAAAGCAAGTGGAGTAATGGATTTTTTTCTACCGGTTATTGGGGCTGTGGATATTAGAGGTGAATATGAATTAATGAGTTCGGCTTATTTTAGCTTGACGGATAATTACAAATTAAATCATATTTCGTTGGGTTATGGTCTGAATTATGCATGGAATAAATGGAGCTTTCAAAATAATGAAGAGGAAGATGAACTTCCAACACGTGCGGCGACTGAAAAAATAAATCAGTCGATAGGCGTGGTGTTAAATGGGTATTATCAATTCGGAAAGCATTTCCACACCGGATTAATTTACAGACCTACTTTCATGCAAATCAAACCGGATATCAAATTCAAATACGAACATTTGATCAGCTTGGATCTTATATGGAAATTCAGACTTCGATAATTGGTGCAAAATTATTCGGTTTGTTTCATGGAAAGTTGAATGCGTTTCCGGTCCATGTCAACAGAAAGAACTCTTACTTTCACGTATTGGTGAAGAGACACAACTTCAGTTGGATTAGAAACAAATCGGTCGGCGAGCTCTGAAATATGAACAAGTCCGTTTTCCTTGATACCAAAATCTACAAAACATCCAAAATTGGTGATGTTGGTTACTATACCAGGTAAAACCATTCCTTCTTTTACATCATTGATTGTTCGTATATTGGGATCGAATTCCAGAACTTGTACTTTTGTTCTTGGATCACGCCCGGGTT
Organism: Bacteroidales bacterium UBA5287; assembly: GCA_002411345.1. Taxonomy (GTDB): domain Bacteria; phylum Bacteroidota; class Bacteroidia; order Bacteroidales; family Dysgonomonadaceae; genus UBA5287. The sequence goes on from DHSL01000049.1 coordinate 14,131, forward strand.
TTTCTAGTTCTTGAAGAATATCATTCAAGGTTTCTTGTCCAACAGTTTCTGATTTATACTTATCTATGTTTATGGACTGAATAAGTTGCTTGTTGCCAATCAGTTCTTGAAGTGTGCATCCTAAATCTTTAGCCATTTTTGTCACGATTGGATAGCTTTCGGGATGAACAGCTGAATTGTCGAGAGGGTTTTCAGCGCCGGGGATACGTAAGAAACCCGCACACTGTTCAAAAGCTTTTTCTCCTAATCTGGATACTTTCTTAAGTTCTTTCCGGGACTCAAAAGCTCCATTCTCAGTGCGATAGTTTACAATATTTTGGGCTAACGATTCACCCAAACCTGAAACATATGTGAGCAAATGTTTGCTGGCTGTGTTGAGGTTTACGCCTACCAGGTTCACGCAACTCTCGACAGTCTGATCAAGTGATTTTTTGAGCATCGACTGATCAACATCATGTTGATATTGACCTACTCCAATTGATTTAGGGTCAATTTTTACCAGTTCCGCGAGTGGGTCACTTAATCTTCGACCAATAGAAATGGCTCCCCGAACCGTAACGTCATATTCAGGGAATTCTTCACGTGCTATTTTGGATGCAGAATAAATAGATGCTCCGTTCTCGCTCACTACAAATACTTTTACAGCCTTTTCGTATCTTAGATTAGTGATAAAGTGTTCGGTCTCGCGACTAGCAGTCCCGTTTCCGATTGCTATAGCGTCAATATTATAAGTAGTGACCAACTTTGAAACCTTTGATGCGGATTTGGTGAATTCGTTCTGTGGTGGATGTGGATAAATTGTTTCGTTGTGAAGTAGATTTCCCTGCTCGTCCAAACATACCAATTTACATCCTGTTCTATATCCGGGATCAATTCCCAAAATCCTTTGCTGTCCCAATGGGGGTGCTAAAAGTAGCTGACGTAAGTTTTCGGCGAATACTGCAATTGCTTGTTCATCGGCTTTTGCTTTTGATGAATTAGCAAATTCAGTTTCTATAGACGGTTTTAGTAGTCGTTTATATGCATCAGTTATCGCATCTTCTACATAATCGGCTGCTTCAGTATTGTTTTTTGCGAATTTTGGAACCAGTTTGTCAAGACATTTTTCGTCATCGGGTGAAATGGAAACGCGCAAAATACCTTCTGATTCAGCTCGTCGGATAGCAAGAATTCTATGAGAAGGACATCGCGATAGAGGAGCGCTAAAATCAAAATAGTCCGCATATTTCTCGCCTTCCTTATCCTTGTCTTTGATTACTTTAGATGTTATAGTTGCTTCTTTTTCAAAGATGTTTCTTATGGTTTGTCGTGCATGTACGTCTTCGTTTACCCATTCTGCAATAATGTCGCATGCACCTTTTAACGCTTCTTTTGTATCAGGTACATTTTCATTTATAAATTGTAACGCCTTTTGTTCTGGAGAACCTGTTTGTTGTGTCATCAGCCATTTTGCCAATCCTTCCAGCCCTTTCTTTCGGGCAATCTCTGCTCGAGTCTGTCGTTTAGGTTTGAATGGCAAATATATATCTTCGAGTTGGATAGAATCCCAGCAATCTGTTATCTGTTTTTCTAACTCTGGTGTCAGTTTCTCTTGTTCTGTTATTGATTTTAATATGAACTCCTTACGCTTAATCAGTTCATGGAGTTTATCATTCAATTCATTGATCTGTCCTATTTGTACCTCATCAAGTCCACCTGTGACTTCTTTTCGATATCTGCTTATAAAAGGAATTGTTGCACCTTCTTCGAGTAATTTTACAGTGTTTTCAACATTCCTTAATGCAATGTTGAGGGATTTGGAGATGATTGATATGATTTCTGACATGCTTTGTTTTTTAGAATATGCAAAAATAAGCGTTTATTTTTTAATATACTTGTTATTTCTATAATAAGGTTTTTATGCCTTAAGAATGAAAAAAATGGTATATTTGTTCATATTTATAAAATTGGTAATGGCTAAACTCAAATCAGTATATTTTTGCAGTAATTGCGGAAATGAATCGCCCAAATGGATGGGTAAATGTCCTTCTTGTGGGGAATGGGGTACTTTTGTGGAAGAATTGGTTCGTAAGGATGGTTCTGCAAAACAGGAAGATACACGCTCCTTTATCACTGTTAAAAGTATACCTCAGCCACTGCATGACATAAAGGCAGAAGAAGAGGAAAGAGTCGATATGTTAGATGAAGAGCTTAATCGGGTGCTGGGAGGAGGACTGGTTTCTGCTTCGGTGGTACTGATTGGCGGAGAACCGGGGATTGGAAAATCAACATTGGTCTTACAAACAATATTGAAATTGCAAACAATTCGTTCACTATATGTCTCGGGAGAAGAAAGTGCGAGACAGCTGAAACTCAGAGCTGATAGAGTGGGGATTAAGAATGATAATTGTTTGATTGTTTGTGAAACAAATCTGGATAATATTTTCACTCATATAAAAAATACGGAGCCTCAACTTGTTATAATAGACTCTATCCAAACAATGTTCATGGATTCGCTGGAATCTTCACCTGGAAGTATTTCGCAAGTGAGAGAATGTGCTGCTTCAATTCTAAAGTTTGCTAAACAATCAGGGATCCCGGTGATTTTGATTGGGCATATTACTAAAGAAGGTAGTATTGCTGGACCAAAAATACTGGAACATATTGTTGACACAGTACTGCAATTTGAAGGTGATCAGCATTACATGTATCGTATTTTGAGAGGTATCAAAAATCGATTTGGTAGTACTGCCGAACTGGGTATTTATGAAATGAATCAATCAGGTTTGCGAGAGGTGACAAATCCCTCTGAATTACTTCTGACAAAAAACCATGATGGATTAAGCGGTGCAGCAATATCTGCTACAATAGAAGGTGTGCGACCTTTTTTGATCGAAACACAGGCGCTTGTTAGTACTGCTGCTTATGGAACTCCTCAAAGATCTTCAACGGGATTTGATTACAGACGTTTAAATATGCTGCTTGCTGTTCTCGAAAAGCGCGCGGGTTTCAAGTTGTCGCAAAAAGATGTCTTCCTTAATATTGCAGGTGGTTTGAGGGTGAGTGATCCAGGTTTAGATTTGTCCGTGATTAGTGCTGTTTTGTCATCAAGTTTAGATATTGCAATTGATAGAGAGACATGTTTGGCAGGTGAAGTTGGATTATCAGGCGAAATTCGCCCGGTAAACAGGATTGAACAACGTATTCAAGAGGCTGAAAAACTCGGTTTTTCGCGAATTATTATTCCGGCTAATAACCTGAGAGGGTTTAATACAAATGTAAAGATTGAAATAAAAACAGCAAAGAAAGTAAGTGATGCATTTCAATTACTATTCGCTTAAGAATAGATTATTCTCAAGAAATATCAAATAGACTTTCGTTAATAAAAAAAAAGTACTATCTTTGCAACCGTTTCAAATTTTGGTACCTTGACCGAGTGGCTAGGTAGCGGTCTGCAAAACCGTCAACGGCAGTTCGAATCTGCCAGGTACCTCAAATAAAGATTATAGATAAAAAATGGGGCTGTTCCAAAAGGACA
>DHSL01000017.1:0-16123 GCA_002411345.1 Bacteroidales bacterium UBA5287
ACATTTAGCTTAACTAATCAAATAAATTTTTAAATTTAAAATTATTTATTTATGAAAACAAGAAAATTAACAAGAAAAAGTTTGGATGAATTGGCAGTAATTATGCCTATTATAGACAAAAATGGTCAAAATGGATTTGTGGGAGGGACTATAGTTACTTCCATAAGAATTAATGGAGGATACCTCATTAGTTATGATTATGAGAATGAAGACTTAGGGAAATTAACTGTATATCAACCTGATAGTGGAAGTACTATTGTATTTGATGGGGTTACTTGTTCCACTGGAAGCTTGAATGGAAGTGCTTATCAATTCAATGGTATAAAAGTAGGGGAAGATTCAGAAGCAAATTTTGACATTGGCACAATGATTCATGAATATGGACATTTTTTACAACAAGAAGAAATGGGTACAGTAGCATATTTAGCATATGCGGGATCAGGTAGTGCCTATGGATACACGTTTTCAGGAGTAGATTATTATGATATACCTTCAGAAAAAAATGCCAGTGAAAGAGGGCAAGAATATATGGATCAGTACTATTCTGGTAGCAGCTATACTGCTGATGGACTATAAATAAAAAAGTGTATGAGGTAATAACATAATACCTCATACACTTTTAAACTTTTATTCTGATGAATATAAAAAATAACATTATATTTCTTTTATTAACGGCATTCATATCGTCGTGTTATTCCTATGATAATCAGAAGATTACAATAGAGAAAGTAACATATTATACTGAAGATTCAATTCCCATCCAAAGTACATTGTATCTGCCTCAAAGTAATTTAAAAAGTATAATTATTTATATCTTAAGTATTGATCAAGAAAGAAGATTCCCTGATTTTAGATCAAAAAAAGACTCTATCGGATATAGAGAAATATTAGAGTTCGTTTCCTCTGGAACTGGAGTTTGTTTATTATCTCCAAGAGTAAAGCAATCCATAAATAATATTGAGCTGATGAAAACTCAAACAACAGAAACCGTTGCCACTGATGTAGAGAAAGCTTATCGTTTCTTAAAAATGCAACCGAAATTTAGTCATGTTCCTATAGGAGTAATGGGGTATAGTGCAACAGGTGTAGTGGCGGCGAAGGTTGCTGCAAGAGACTCTTGTATTGACTTCGCTTTACTTATTGTCACACCGAGTATTCCAATCATAGATGAAGCAGATTATAAATGGACAAACCACCCAGAAACATCAGCAGTGCCCTTTTACAAATCTTTATTTGCTGAATTTAGGACGTTTTTTCCAAAGGATTATTTTACGTATAAAGGCCAAGTAATGGTAAATTCTCAAAAAAATCCAATAGAAAAACAGTTTGAAGATTGTGCTAGGGAAAGTATACGAACTATAAATCATAACATTATATCAAAAATTGATAATTATGACTCTATTCAGTATTATGCTAAAAAATTAATAAAGGAAAATTTCGACACGAAAAGTTTAACGCAGCAAAATCTACTCAATTTGACAGGGAAACCTCGAAATTATACTGCAGATGAATATGTTGATGAATTAATAAAATTTTGGTATACCCCACAAGACATAGACTTTTTGAAATGGGAGCCCAATGACTATTACCCTAAAATTAATGTTCCTACTTTAATGCTTTTTGCAGAGAATGATATAAACATTGATGCGAAAGGGAGTATAGAAAATTCAAAAAAAATAATTGACACTTACAAAAAAACAAATTTTACAATACAGGTTATTCCAAATGTAGATCATGGATTTTATGAACCATATGATACAATATCTTTTAAAGAAAACAATAAAACTTATACAAAAAAGCGTTCTGAGTTATATTTTCAATCTATATTGGATTGGTTGAAAAATATGCATCAATAAACTACCTACCTAGTAAAGGACGGACAAATATTAAACAACCACCTGCATAGCAGTTGGATTTTGTAAAAGATGAAGGCAGAGTTTTGGAGTACTCTTTAAAATAAAGTGAATTAATCAAAAAGATCAACATACTCACTATTATTCTCTTCCTTTTGTTTTGTCCTTCCTGATACTGTACACAACGAAGAATCATATCTTCGTTTAAACCTACAATGAAAAAGTAAGCATTAGCCTGCTTTTCATTATGGTGATAAAAGAATTTAATTAGAAATAATATATAAATTCTAAATTACGATATATATAATTTTTTATCTTCGACTATTTTAGAAATATCATTTAATCCATAAATACGAAGAATAAAAACTATTTATTTGAATCAATCGCTTAATGGTCACAGTTCAAGGGAAATTAATTCTCACAGAAATTAAATAAAAATATGAATATTGCATTCCTTTCATCTATAGATCCGTTTGATATTAAAAACTGGTCTGGAACTTTATACTATATAACAAATTCATTAATGAAACAAAACTCTATTGAATGGATTGAAAGCAATATAGTTCATTCATCTTCATGTTTCATAAAAAATAAATTTTACCCTGAGTCGTACGCTCAAATGTATGGCAAAATTATCTCTGAAAGGATAAATAGATATGACTATGACATCATTATTGTCCGTGACTACTTTTTTGGTGCTTATTTGAAAGTAAAAGTGCCAATAATATATATAGGAGATAGTACGTTTCAATTATTTAAGAAAAACATTTACTTGCCATCTATAAAATTTGAAGAAATAGCAAATGATGTAGAAAAAAGAATGATTGACAATGCAAACGGTATTATTTTTTCATCCAAGTGGGCAAAAGAAAGTGCAATTTGCGATTACTCGTGCAACAAAGATAAAATCTATGTTGTTGAATTTGGAGCCAATATTTCTCATTCAGAAGATTGGCAGCGTAATATAGACATAAATGTATGTAATTTAGTTTTTGTCGGAGTGAACTGGCAAAAAAAAGGCGGCGACAAAGTTTTAGGAGCATACCGTAAACTAAAAAGCGAAGGCTTTCCCTGCACACTGACTATTATCGGGAGCGTGCCACCCGAAATGCCGCAAGAAGACGAGGGTTTAACCATTATCCCATTTTTGGATAAGTCAAAGTCGGAAGATTTAAATCGGCTGTGCGAAATTCTATATCATTCTCATTTTCTGATTTACCCACAGAATTTGATGCTTTTGGTATTGTATTCTGCGAAGCCTCTGCTTACGGCGTACCAAGTGTAATTGTTCCTTCATAATAAAAAGAACAAAAATATAATTTCAAATCGTCACGCTAAAAAATGACCCGTAAAGTATAGTATATCAATAATTTCAAAGAACTTTTTCTAATTTTTAGTGGACAGTAGTGATTATGACAACAAATTCAAAAAAACAAATCACTAAATTGGAAGCACGCTTAGAATCAATTATTACCATCGTTAGGGCAGCCTCAAAAGATATGGAAAGCGCCGCCCCGGAAAAACTTACCAGAGAAGATTTTGAGCGCGAGTATATTAAACACGGTCTTTACATGGAAACAATTTTGAACGAATTGTATACAACAGCAGAAGAATTAGAGCGGTTGAGTGATTATATGAACGAAATGCAGTCGAATAATAAGGATAAAGAGGCAGCCTCATAGTTGAGGTGAAAGGTGGAAGCTTGCGCATTAGGGAGTATACCCATAAAAAAGGGGTGGCGATAAGATTCGGATCATCAAGATATAGAAAAGCAAAAGGCAAGGGGCATATGCAACGCGTCTAATGAATGAAACAATATCTTATGATTGATTATGCAAAACAATCTTTTTCGTATGACGTTAAACAGAGAAATAAAATTAAAAGAACCGTTGACGTGAAAGAAAGAGAAATAAATGCGCAATACGTATTGAAAAAGCATTTACGCGATGCTGAAATAATTACAAATGAAGACGAAATAATAAAGGCAATGCTAGAGTTTTCGGATTTTGAAACCGGGCAAAGACCTAAGAAAATAACTCGTGAGAGACTACTCGACCTTGCAAGTCAACTGAATGGGATAATGCAGGAGCTATTGGAAGCGTCCGAGGCTCCTGCCCCTAATCCCAATAAACGCCGGGACTTGAAAGCCGAGAGGGTAGCAAAATATTATAACCTAATTCAAAAAAAGTTATTCCAAAAGAAGATGAAAAGATGAAAACGACAAGAAGAGAAAAGTATTGCTGTAAAAAAAGAAAGTTTGACTCGATGGTTAGATTATATCCATTTAAAGTGGAACATAAAGGGAAAGTAATTCTTGTACCGTTTTATTTGACTATAGTTTGACTAAAAATAAAAACGATTTCAAGACTTTACCTGAAACCGTTTGCTGTACTTGTAGCGAGAGGGGGGCATGATCCCCCGACCTCATGATTATGAATCATTGCACCTACTTTTTTATAGTTTTTATTAATTTGTAAAAGTACTGATAAACAGCAATATAATAAAAAAGTATTTTCGTTTTATTTGTTTAATTTGTATTGTTTTGCTATTTTTGTTTACCCAATGTTTACCCACTTATAAAAAGTATATACAAAATGGCTACAATTTATAGTTATTCCAACAGGGATGTTACAGTAAATTTGACTCGTAAAGTCAGAAATATAAATGATGAGGTTGCACCTATTTTTTGGAGAATCACTTATAACCGAAAACACAAATTCCTTAAAACAGGTTTTTCATTCACATTAAACGAATGGGATGATTTTTTGAATAGAAATCTCTTAAAACACAAAGACACAAAAAATACGTTAGACAAATACTTCGATAATGTTTTAAAAAAAGCTATTAATACACTTGTAGAGAATGGAAACTTCTCTTTTGAGAGTTTATTAATGGCGTTAAACAAAGGTGATCTAAAGAGCGTAAACGATGCTTTTAAGGCAAAAATAAAAGAGATGGAGAAGAAACATGCAGTAGGTGGAGCAGACGTATATAAAGGAACATATAAGGCGTTATTAGCTTTTAAAAATTACAAGAAACTTAAGAACAGAGACAGCAAGAACATATACTTACAGGATTACAAGAATCGTAAACGTATTACAACCGGAAACAATATCTTTAAAATAGACGAGGTCGAGATAACATGGGATGAGATAACTTCTCAATTCCTTAATGACTGGGAGACGTTCTTACTTGAAACTGGATCTTCTATATCAACAGTTGCAATACGAATGAGAACACTTCGGACTTTAATTAACAACATGGGCGGTGATCCTTATTTAACAGGCTCACGTTACCCTTTTGGATTAGGAAATTATGTAATACAAGAAGATGCACCGAGAGAAACATTTATCAAACTAAGTGATGTATGGAAAATGGAGGAATATTCTACTGAAAACAATGCTGTTAGATTTGCAATTGATATGTTCATCTTTCAATTCTATGGGAGCGGTCTAAACTTCAAGGATTTGTGTTTACTGAGGTATGAAAATGTTGAAAATGGTGAGGTTAAGTTTACACGGGAGAAGGCAATTAGAAGGGGGAAAAGAATTGTACATACGAAGATACCATTACTGCTACCAATGATAAATATTATTAATACATGGGGTAACAAGGATTTAAACGGTTATATCTTTCCGTTTTTGAATGGTATTGAACCAAATAAAAAGAATGAAGCCAAAATTAAACAAAGAGTATCAGAGCTATTAGGCAGAATAAACATTAATTTAAAAACAGTTGCACGTGAATTGAATCTACCATCTGACCTAAGCACCAACTTTGCAAGACATTCTTACATGACACACATGATATCAGAAGAATATTTAAACGAAATAATCATCAAACAGATGGTGGGACATTCTACCCGCGATGTAACATCAAAATACAATACACTGACACCTGAAAAAAGAAGAGAAATAAACAGTAGGTTGCTTAATCCCACAAAGGACTATTCTAAAACAATTGATATATAATATCTAAGTGAGAGATTAAGTGTTTTATTTACTCTTACGTTCACGCGTGAACACGCTTACATTTCTTTAAACCTTTTACAGTAAACGTTTACAAGGGTATTCGTTTATGTTCACGTTCATATGTGTGAACACGTGAACAAACGTGAACATTACATATTTTATGCGTTAGGTTGGATGTAGCGATTGTAAAGCGGAATAAAAAGTGTGAAAAACATTTTGCTCAAAAAAATTGCAGATATCAAATATTATGTTATCTTTGCTTTGAGTTACGAATAAATCATAGATGTATGAAAATATTAAAAATTTACTTAAACGGTTCGGATGCGACACGATTTTTGGAAATAAAAAATCAGTTGAACTATTCTAAAAACTCCGACATCTTAAAAACTCTGGTGGTAAACTTCACACGAACTCTTAGAAAGTTACAAAAAGATGTGGATGAAGACATAGAGGAGAACGAATTTAAACCGAAGTATGGTGAGGAATGCAACCCAGATGAGATGGACGGCAAAAAAAAAGGCGACATGATCGGATCAAATAAACGAACAAAAAAGCTTGATAAAATAAAACTCGAGGGTGAACCACTACAAATAAAGATAAGACTTTCGAACAGGGAAGCGAAAACAATAGATGAAGTAAGCAAAGAACGAAAAAAGACCCATTGCAAAGTAGTAAAAGAGATCACACAAGAGTTTATCAAAAAATATAGCGGCGAACCCATAGAACCAGAGAGCGAAAGCATAGTAACGATCCGTAAAAAATGGGCGAAAAGTGAAAAGTCGAAAAAAATAGGGTAAAAGTTTTCCACAGTTGTTTTAGGTTATGGTTATCAACTAATTACGTTTTATGTTTTTTATCTAATATTGTTTGATTTAGTTAAAAAAGTTCCGAAAAAGGTACCAAAAAACGACTGCTTATTGCTATTAATGTGGATACAACCCACCAAATATTTTATAAAAGTATGGGAAAAGAAAATAGTAACAAAATATTTAACTTTTTTTAATTATGCAAATAACGAAAGATACGCCAATAGCTATGCTGACAGTCGGGCAACTCCAGGAAGTGTTGGGCCTAAACCATGAAGCCGATTCAGAACCTGAAAAAAGAAAGAACCTGACAATATCGGAAGCGGTGGAATATCTCAATGAGATTGGAATTCCAATAACCAAAAGCACACTTTACCGTCATACCATGAATGCAACCATACCATTTAAACGTTTCGGGGAACGGAAACTTATTTTCTCCGCAGACGAGTTGGATAGCTGGGCGCAAAATAAACTGAAGTAACCTAAAGCTAAAAATGGGAACTATGAAAATGATAGATAGTTTTGAATCCGAACAACTTTATAAGTTGATTCAGGAAAAAGAAAAAGAGCTAAACAGACCGAAACCAGAGTTTGCACAAAAAAAGCTCCAGAAAGAGATATTGTTTCTCAAAAATGATATTCTGCCAATAGTACTTCAAGAGACAACACTTCTTTTTTCAGAAATCACAAAACATCTTAACACTAAAATTCTTGAAGCCGTACAAGCCAATGCTAATGCTATTGTTGTGGTGATACCACTAAAGGATAGTAATGATAACACGATAAAGATTGCAACCGTAAACCCTCACAAAGATAATCCCATAGATGGGATAGAGATAGGAATTGAAACGACAGGAAGACAAATTGAAAAAATAGAATTATGATAGAAATGAAAAATATGGGAATTTGCCTTAAAGACATTCCTAAAAATGAAGAAACGACCAAAACCGAAGAATCTATATTTCCGATACATTTATTATCCGGTTGGTTAAGAGAAACGATTGAAGAACACAGCCAAAGTTATAACACACCAAAGGAACTTTGGGCAATCGCTTTTTTAGCAGGAATAGCATCAGCGACAGGAAAAAGAGCTTTTTTAAACCACGATAACTACATTAACTACCCTCAATTATGGATAATGGTTGTTGGTGTATCAGGGACCGGAAAGAGTGAAGCGTTTCGAGTTGCTTTTAAGAAATTACTTGATATTGATTCAAAAAACTTTCTAGATTATCAGACAGAATTTCAAGAATGGGAACAGGAAAAACAAGGGACAGCTCCACACTGGAAACAAACAGTAATAGGAGATACAACGCCCGAAGCGTTATTCAGTAGTCTTTCTTATACGGAGAACGGACTCACATTGTATAGAGATGAATTGAGCGGTTGGTTTGCAGATTTTGGCAGATACAACAAGAGCGGAGAGGTTGGACATTACCTTTCCATATTTGACAACCAAGTCTTGACTATCAACAGAAAGAAAGAACAGCCCCAACTCATAAGAGAACCTTTTCTTAATATTTGTGGAACAATTCAACCAAGCGTATTAACTGGATTACTCGAAAAAAACAACTTTGAGGAATCAGGATTTGCCCAAAGATTTTTATTCTTGTATCCGGAATTTCCTACAAGAAAATACAAGAAATCAACCAAAAAACCATCAACTGAAATATATGATCAGATTATAGATAAGATATATGAAAATCAAGGCAAAGATGAATTCTTATTGTCAGAAGAAGCCGAAAATCTTTATGAATCATTCTACAACGAGATGGAACTATTAAGAAGTCGATCTAATGACTTTTGGGCATCCGTTTATGCCAAGGCGAAGATACAAGTACTTCGTTTAGCACTCACTGTTAAGATATCCCGATTAATTGATGAACCCGATAACAAAATATCAGGAATCGACATGCAGGCAGGAGTAGAAATGATGAGGTATTTTATTGTATCACTGGAGAAGTTCAAGAAAGAAGATAATACTGTTTCAAAAAAATCATTAATACAGAATATTTTCGAGGGAAACCCGAATCTTTCCCAAACAGATGTAGCTAAGATGTTAGGAGTATCACAACAATATATTAGTAAGGTTGTAGGTTGTAAGTTGTAATCGCTGAAACCTATTACCACAAACGATTATATGGAAAAAGAGCTACAACCAAAGATTTTTATAATAACTAAAAAATAAAATAGAAATGAAGGAAATTTTAATAAGAACACTAAACTTTAAGTTTGTTGAGCGAACCAAAAACAATGAAATCTGGAAAAATTCGACCCATGTTTTAATCTGGAACCCATTGACGAGTATTGCAAAAATAAAACCTTTATAGATGTACGAAAAGCAAAATTTTACAGCTACTAAGAAAGAATATATATATAACCATCAAAATTTCAATAAAATGAATACAGCCAAAGAATTAGCAAAGTTTTTAAACCGAGCTCAAGCGATTACTAACGACTATTTGAAAACCTTAAGTCTCGTCGAGATGAACCCAGAGCAGATTTTGGAAATCGAAAATGAAGACTTGAAACGTATTGCAGGACTTATTTACCTATGCATTGACATGCTAAGGTACACGAAGCATGAGATAATCTACAACCCAAATGGATTCAATGTGCAGATTATTAACAATATAGAGTCTTTTTAAATATGAACATCTTTGAGACCGAACAAGTAAGAAAGTTATTCGAAGCCGAACACTTCACTTCGTTAGAGTTGAGACCTTTGTTTAACCATGCGTTACCGATTCAGAGCAGAATGAATGAGAATGTATCTTACATTTTAAGGGATGGGCAAATTACAATTATAGAAAAAAGAATCACTAATTATTAATTTTTAAATATATGAAAACTTTATTCGACAAAGAAAATGCGCAGATAGATGCATTGAGATCAGCAACAGGATATGCTAAAGTAAAAGCGAGTATTAAATGGTTAAAGGAGGAGAACTTACCCATTTGGTGGGACTTACTATACCAAGCGCTTCAAAGCGGTAACTTGCAGGATATGTATTGCGAGAGATGGGCAGAAAAGAACTATATGAAATGGGACGATGTAAAGGTGAAGAATGAATTAAGAGCTAAATTCAACGGATTGTCTAACGCTTACAACAAGTATCAATTCCCAACTAAGTGGGTGAAGGTAGCTGAAGACGGATCATTTGATATTAACCTTGATGCTATAAACGAACACTTCAAAGAAGTTCATACTTACACCATACCAGACGAGATGGAAAAAGCAGTAAAGAAGATCGTAGAAGGAATGAAAGAGTTGGATATACTCCCAAGAGTTATTGAAGGATTTTTCAAAGTAATTGATGGAAAAATTGAACCGGATTGGAGAGCAATAGGCAAGCTCAACAAGTAATAAATAAAGGGTGGTATGAGAGTATTACCACCCATTTAAAACACTTTGTAATATGTATCAAGGAAAGGTTCAATAATGGATAAAAACAGTCTTAAAACGGCTTAAAATGGGTTGTGGAGACAGTGGGGTATCCTTTTTTAAAGGTAAACGAAAGGGCTCTAACCTCACCCCCCTCCCTTCTTCACACACGGAGTATTTTTTGGCTGTGGGGGTATAAAAACATTAACATTTAATACTTATTATTCATGGGGGTCGGGGTTTATTGGCAATTTGGAACATTAATCAAGAAATTAAAAAAATTATGACTCTAATACCGAGAAGAAAAGCGGCAGAGGTTTTAGGAGTACATGTTGATACTATCGACGTTTGGCGAAAGGCTAAATATTTACCCGCAATAGCAGTTAATAATGGTTTTTTGTATGACTTAAATGAGTGCATAGCCTTAGCAGAGAAACGAAATAATAAAAGAGCAAAGGAGAGACCGAAAAGGGGTAAAAAAACAGAAAAACCAATTAAAAATAAAAACTTTATCATGAAAAAATATGACTATGATTATTATCAGATAAAAGTTGATTTAAGTGACGATCTTAATTCCAGACTTGAAAAAATAATGGAAGAAAAGGGGGTAAAATTTAAAGGGGTTTTATTGCGAGAACTGGTGATGAATTTTTTAAAACAAGTCGATGAGAACTATAAATATATTGAAGAAAAGGAAGAAGAAGATTACAACATCTCCTTATTTGATGATAAATTCGACTGGTCGGGAGTTGGAGACATCGTCACTGGGAAAACACTGAGACGGCTGGAATATATACCAAAAAAAGACAGATAAATGCAGATAAAGACACAAATAAGCCAAGAATCAGGTAAACGGTTAGAAAAAGTTATAACGGACTATGGTTTTAAGTCAAGATATGAAGTTGCTAAGGCACTTTTGACGGTATACATCAAAGCCTATGATCCGAGAGAAGAAGACGAAGTTTTATGTGAAAACTTGAAAGATATATTGATACAAGAAGCAGATTACACAATTAAACACGATAAAAATGAAATTAAATCTTAAAAGTATTATAACAGCGGAAAAATTATTAAAAAACCCTTTTCGGAGTTTGATTTTTCCCTTGAAAAACTTTGGTTGCTGTTTTGGATCAGCAGGCACAAAGAATAAGACGTATTTAATTCCCTATTTATTCATTAAATAGGGTTGTAGTTTCCTTTGGTTGGAAAGAGTGCCGGTCATGATCCGGTGCTCTTTTTTTTTTGTTAAATGTTGAGCAGTGGTTTTAAATAGGCGAAATTCCACTTATTTAAATATAAGTGGGTGACTAAACAAGGAAGACGTCTTTAATTTACACTAAAGTCGAATATAGGCATAAATGCGCCAGATCCGTTTGCTCCGTCAAAAACAAAAGCGTACTCGCCTTCTTCCAGTTGAATTGATGGCTTAACAACATAAGAAAACTCATCAATATTATATGCCTCAAATGGTATAAAAATATCCTCCGGAATGCCAATATCTGTGCCTGAATAAACATTAATCTTTCCCCAATTTAATTCCCTTGATTTGCCTTTTTTATCGAGTTTAACAAGTATAAAATTGTTTGGTATATGTGATGTTATAAAATTAAAGTAATTCGTGATATCTTTAATTATCTCTGCTGGCTGAAAGAAGAATATAAACGAAGGATCTGACAATTTATTAATTGAACTTTCGCCGCGAAACTTAATGACCATTTTGGAGCTGGCTATACCCATCGTCAAAGCTGTACTAAGAGTATTTGTTTTATACCCTGACGACTTTATAGGATTTATTTTAATTACAGAGTCTTCATATTGGTAATATATTCCTATTTTATCACTCTGTCCGAAAGCCAAACTTGGAAATACTAGCAAGATAAATAAAAACCTTTTCATCTTTTTAGTGATGTAACGGTGAAAGAAAACTCATAATCGGTAATAATTCCGTTTGACTCTATTGGTAGCAACACCTTTATTGTTTTTCCGTATGTATTTTCCAGTTGTTTTTTAGCCTCTCTTGAATCCATGGATACCCCAAACAAATTACCCTCAATCCACCCGACATACGGAACGAACGAAATAACAGAGGTTGGAATAACGGCATCATCAATATATGCACCCGCAGGAATAGATGATGGTGGTTGTGATTCATTTCTATTTATATATTTTACTCCCGCATGCATGACGCGGTCTATCGATCCACTTGCGTTCACATAAACCGCGTCATCCCACTTTATCCTTATCGTAGAAGTTGTTTTATTCTTAAGTTTAAAATTCAATTTCGCTCTATAAATATATGACCAATCTACAGCTATCATATCATCAATATAAGACATTCCTCCCATTTGATTTCCGTTTACGTCTGATAGATATAGTCCAACTGTTGGTTTTATCGATGCACAGGAGGCGATTATCAGTGCAATAAATAATAAAAAAATGATCTTTTTCATGTTGGTTAATTATATTCGTTTGTTTTTTTCGTTTAAAGCACATTATCAATAATTTAAAGACTTCAAATGTAATAAAAAAACATTTAATATACGGCTTACAATAAAATATTATGTTGTTTAATTATTTTCTCACATCAATAATAATATCAGCACCACAGTTAGGACACTTAATTGAGTTATTCTTTTCTCTTTTATCTTCAAATAGATCAAGTAAATCCACTTCAAGCAGTTCAGCCATTTCTTTTAATGATCCAAGGGTTGGATTACCATCTAAGCGTTGATTTAATGCACTCAATGTTATTCCTAACTTATCAGCGAACTCTTTTTGTGTATATCCTTTAGCCTTAATAGCCTCTTTTATCCTCATATAATTGTATTTATAGGACAAATTTAGCTAAAGATGTAGACATATATAGTTATATCTGTATTAAATAAAGTTAAAATACAGTTTTATGTTGTTTTATATTTTGATATATAAAGTTATAGCTATATATTTGCGGTATTAATATTATTTAATAACAACATTTAAAATAAAAAATTATGAAAACAGAAAATTCAACCAAAGAAAAAGAACAGTCTTTAATGACCGAAAAAGCAACTAAATCCGAAGAAATGAAAAATGTAACATTGTCTGAAAACACAAAAGGTTTTTTAGTCGCTCACAGAATGATGCAGGAAGCAGGGGATTATGTTACTAAATTGATGGAGAAAGATTTTGGACCTCTTAGTGACGACTTTTTTGATGAAAAAATGACTCCACTATGGGAAGCGATAGGAGAAGTACAAGATCAGATAATATTATTAATGACTGAAACAATTAATGAAAATTTAAAAAAATTAGATGTGACAGAAATATAAATACGATTAGAAAGCTATACAAATAGTAAACGAAATGTTGAATTGATAAACAATATCAGTGACAGAATAGGAGATGCTATTATGAATTTAGTATAACTTATGAGAGAAGAATTTAAAGATAGTATCGAATATTAATTATGAGTAGGATTGAGTATTATGCAAAAATATCTTATAAAATATTTAATACCAAAAGCAATAATAAAACAAAAGATATGTTAGTAGAAACAATGACACCAGAGGAAATAACAATGGAAGTTATTTCAGATTTAATAAAAATACAGGAAACAAGTTCTGAAAGAATCGGGTTTGAATATGAAAGAATGAGACGACGGCTGAAAATAAAAAATGATGCTATTTTCTGCAAGGCGTTTGAAATTAAAAGCCATAAGAAAAACAACTGGATGCTCTTTTTGAGTAAAGCGGATGGAGTTGAAAAATATAGGAGCGGTGCTGATATAAATGTGTTAGAGATAACCTACTTCCACACAACGAAAGGTTTAAGGGTGTTTAGACCGTTAACATCTGGCGGAATAGCTGTTTATAAAGGACACTTATTTAATCGCTATAATGATCGAATGAATTTAGGATTAACCAGCCCGAAAGAGAAGGTAAAACACTTTTTTATCAACAATGGTTACATAGATTATAAGATTGTAAAGAAAGATAATAAACAACTTTCTATTGGGTCATGTAGGAATGGCTTGCTGTTGGGCGAGATACAAAACAACTGGATTGTAAACAACACATTTATTACAAAAGATCTTATGTATTTAGATCAGAGCGAAATAGAATCAAGTTTAATAGAGAGTCTTAAAACCGCTATCATGAAAGAGGTATATATGGGAAACAAAGGTGGCTACAAGCACACCTATTATTCTGACACATTAAAAGGAATCACTAAATAATTAACATTATGAGCTATTTCGAAAACAACTATTGTGAGATTTGCGGTGTTCCCATCGGGGATGAATATGCTTACTGCCGTGATCATAACCGCAACACGTGTAAATGTGGCTCATCCAAATACAGAGATGAGGAATTTTGTCCGCAATGTAGAATTGAGAATGAAAAACGAATTTACGGTTTTGGGGTTTGTCCCCTTTGTAATAAGGAGTTTAAGTTTTCCTCACACCTAAATGTGGTAATTCCAAACGAAAAAACAAGGCTTGTTGCAAACTTAATAACCCACTACAGACACGAGCACCAAAAGAGTTGGGAAAGTCAGTATAAATACATTTCACGTCATTATGATAACGGCGTTTATGAGAAAGCTAAGTGTGAACACAATAACCGAGCGAAAAGACAAATATTAAAAAAATGCAAGGAGTGGATCGCTGAAAATAACATAACGATGGAAAACTTTCTTGAACTGCAAGACAATGACGAAAAAACAATTGAATTAATAAACAAAACCTTTATGGTTTAAGAATATAAATTAATTGTATTTTTACAGATTGATTTGATTGATTAAGAATAGATGTTGTTTGCGTTTTATTCGTTTGATTACGAAACAATCGTAATTACGATTCGCTAAACAAATAAATCACGGATATATAAATAATGCAAATCTAAACAAAATGAAAGAAAGATATTTGTGTGTACCAGTTTCTTTATTACAAAACCTAATAATAAAACCAAATGAGGTATTAAATAATATTATTGATTACGGAGTTTATTATTTTTCACAAACACAAGATTTAAAAAAAACTGACCCTAACTTTAATTTAGAGGAATACCTCGTGAAACAGTTTTTATATGTATACTATCGTAAAACTGAAACAATACCAATAAATTTGCTAAATAAGTTTGAAAAATATGTAGAAATAGGGGACATACTATTAGATGAGGATTATAATGGTTTTCATGGTGCTGAGTTTAATCCGGAATTAGAAATAGAGAATATCTTTGAAATTTTTGGAAAAGATGAAGATTTTAAAAAGGAATTATTTGATTTTGCGAAATCAATCGCAACTTATTCTTATTTAGGAATTACAGGAAATATTGAGAATATAATAAAACGTGCAAAAAAAATTGAAAAGGAAATACCTGATCATTCTCCAATGGTAATGATTAAAAAAGATAAGGTTTTTGAATTCAGGGATGAAAACAAAACGGAATTCGAACTAATGACGTTTGCTGTATATTTAGGAATTCGCTCTATTCTTGGGAAAAAATCATATTGTAAAACTACTAAAGATTTGATATTGGCACGTGCTTTTGGCTTTAGAAATAAAACAGAATTAGAGAAAAATAAACCTGAACTTTATTTGAAATATTCAAAAAGGTATCAAATAGACAAGTTGTTGAATGCTGTTGAATCTGAATGGAATATTCATTTATATTCCTCGAATAAAATGCGTGGTATTTATGTTTCTAATAAAAACAAAATATCACTCGAAAAACTAATAACAATTGCAGAAGAAAAGAATAAAAAAAACAAGATTGAACAGTTGAAAAATAAGAAGAAACAAATTGCAGAAAACGTGCGATTAAAAATGAATTTTCGACAACCAACACAACAACCTAACGACAAAATAACAGCACCTTAAATAATGTATTGAATTGAATATTAAATAATGTATTAAATATAATACATTAAACAAAGTTTAATGTTCTTTTTTTATAAAATACTAAATATATATTGGAAAAGAAAAGATTCTTGATTAATCTATTCTCAGACCACAACAAACAGTCTTTAAACGTCATTTAATGGCATTTCCTTTCGTTTTAAGAACATATATCTATCAATCTAATAAGATTTCCATATAAAATATATGCGCTTTAAACGCTTTAAACTGGAT
>DHSL01000017.1:16317-16640 GCA_002411345.1 Bacteroidales bacterium UBA5287
GTAAGAGGTATGAGACGGAGAAGGTAATATCTACATTCAAGGGAAATCAATATGTTAATAGTGGTGGTACTCAACTTGGGAACCACCAAAAACAGCCCAAAACAGGAGAGATTCTTGCAAAAGAATATAATGTTGGGAAATCAACCATTTCAAGAAACTCAATGTTTTCGCAAGTCGTTGATATATTACCAGCCGAAATAAAAACAGAGGTTCTTATAGGAAAAGATGATTACAAGTTTTAAAGGCAATCAGTATGTAAATAGTGGTGGTGTGCAAGATGCCTACCACCAAAATAAAAGTGCTTTAAACGCTTTAAACTGGAT
>DHSL01000017.1:16832-236330 GCA_002411345.1 Bacteroidales bacterium UBA5287
GTAAGAGGTATGAGACGGAGAAGAAGATTTGGGGAGGAACTGGTAGCAATCAATATGTGAAAGAGCAGAGTTCCCAAGTTGGGAACTTAGCAGATACGCCCAAAACGAGCAGAAAACTGGCTGATGAATATGGCGTTGGCAAAAACACAATACTCCGAAACGCAAACTTTTCAAAGGTAGTTGATATACTGCCAGACAATGCAAGACGAAACGTGTTGAGTGGCGACGATAAAATAAGCAACACAATCACTGATTCCATTCTTGATTTCGACACCCCCACCCAAAAGAAATTCCTAAAAGAAGTTGAAAGCGGAACACCGATTAAAGAAGCGGTGAAAAAACATGGTTGTAGCCCAGAATCTTTGTAATCCTTTATAGGAAAGGGAAAGATGAAATACAACCTACAACCTACAACCAAAGTATTTTTAGTTGTAACATTGTGGAGAAGAATAAAAATTAATACAGTGTAAGATAAAAAACAATTGTATTATATGATTTTCACCTTTTTATCATCAATCAATATTACCTCATATACTTCATGAATAATGGGCGGATAATATATTTTGATGGAAGTGTTCACGGTGTTCACGAAAAAGGCGTGAACATGAACGAACATCATTGAAAACGTTTGTGGGAAATGGTTTTATGCTATGTGAGTCTGTTCACGCGTGAACAAAAATGTAATAAATACACTTATAAATAATTATTGCTTAACATAGTATATGACATGTATATAACAGATACGCTCTGTTTACCCAATGTTTACCCAAAAAGAAAAAACACCTACCGAAGTTTGCGGTAAGTGTTTGATTTTCAGTGTAGCGAGAGGGGGGCATGATCCCCCGACCTCATGATTATGAATCATGCGCTCTAACCAACTGAGCTATCTCGCCATCCATTTCAAAATAGGACTGCAAAATTAGTACTTCTTTTTGAAACCTCCAAAGAAAAACTGTATTTTTGTTTCTTGAAATAATCAAATTTAAAAACGAAGCGTGATTTACCCTGATAATTTTGAACAGAAAATAGAATTCTCAAAGATTCGCCAGCTCCTTGATGCCCATTGTTTAAGTACACTTGGGAAGGAGAAAGCATCGTTGATGCATTTCTCTGAATCGTTTGAAGATATTAATGTGTGGTTGACTCAGACCGAGGAGTTTGTGCGCATATTACAAGAAGAGGATTCTTTTCCATCGGATAGTTTTTATGATATCCGATCAGCGTTGAAACATATCAGAATTGAGGGAACCTGGATTGATCAGTCCACTCTTTTTGAGATGCAGCGTTCGTTGCTTACAATAAATGCCATTGTGGCTTTTTTAAAGAGAGGCAATGAGTCGGAATCTCCGTATCCTGAACTGCTTGCATTAGCTGAGCCAATTGCTGTTTATCCCGAAATCACTAAACGTTTAGAAAGGATATTGGATAGTTTTGGACAAATAAAAGACAGTGCGTCTCCACATCTTGCAGACATCAGGAAACAGTTGACCATAACAATGAACGGCATTTCCAGGAGTCTGAATTCTATTTTACACAAAGCCCAAGCCGAAGGATATGTAGATAAAGATGTGTCGCCAAGTATGCGTGACGGCAGGCTGGTTATTCCTGTGAATCCATCGTTTAAAAGAAAGATTAAAGGGATTGTTCATGATGAATCAGCATCCGGTAAGACAGTCTTTATAGAGCCCTCGGAAGTGGTTGAGGCAAATAATCGCATTCGTGAACTTGAAAGTGAAGAACGTCGTGAAATCATTAGAATTCTGATTGATTTCACCAATTTTATTCGTCCTTTTTTGCCCGACATACTTGAGTCGTATGATTTCTTAGCCAACATTGATTTTATCCGTGCCAAAGCAAAATTTGCGTTACAGATAAATGGCATAAAGCCAGCAATAGAAGACAAAACGGAAATAGATTGGATTCAAGCAGTCCACCCACTATTATTTCTTGCACTTAAAAAACAAGACAGAAAGGTAATCCCGTTAGATATTACATTAAGCGGAAAAAACAGGATACTTATTATTTCAGGTCCCAATGCCGGAGGTAAATCGGTATGTTTGAAAACAGTCGGATTATTACAATACATGGTGCAATGCGGACTTTTGATACCGTTGAGGGAAAATTCACATGTAGGGATTTTTTCAGATATCTTTATTGATATTGGTGACGAGCAATCCATTGAAAACGACCTGTCGACCTACAGTTCCCATTTGATCAACATGAAATACTTTGTGAAAAGTAGTTCATCCAAATCTCTTTTACTCATTGATGAGTTTGGTTCCGGAACCGAGCCCCAGATTGGCGCGGCCATTGCCGAAGCCCTGTTGGACAGGTTTAATAAAAAAGGAGCTTACGGAGTGATGACAACCCACTATCAGAATCTGAAGCATTACGCCAATGAAAATGAGGGAGTTATTAATGGAGCAATGCTTTATGACAGGAATCATATGCAACCACTTTTTGCCCTATCGATTGGTAATCCCGGGAGTTCATTTGCCGTTGAGATAGCCCGTAAAATTGGTCTCCCCGAAGATGTAATCCAAGATGCCTCAGAAAAAGTGGGAAGTGACTACATCAATATGGACAAATATCTTCAGGACATTTCACGTGATAAACGATATTGGGAACGTAAACGTGATGAAATAAGGAAAGAGAAAAAACGTTTAGAAGAGATCTCTTCGCATTATGAGCAAGATCTCGAGGCCATTAAAAAGCAGAAGAAAGAAATTCTTGAACAAGCCCATGCCGAGGCCAATAAATTGATTTCCGAGAGTAATGCAAAGATAGAAAATACGATTAAGGAAATTCGTGAATCACAAGCCGATAAGGAGCGTACCAAAGAGATTAGGCAATCATTAAAAGACTTTCACGAAACCGTTCTTGCATCGACAACAAATGAGCCAAAGACAAAACATAAAAAAAAGGTTCAGATTAAGAAAGTTCAAAGTTCAGAGAACAAATCTGTAGGCCCATTGCAAGTAGGCAATACTGTGAAGATGAAAGGTCAGACAGCCATTGGTGAAATACTTTTGATCCAGTCAAAAAAAGCTGTCGTAGCATTTGGGTCAATAAAATCGACTGTAGATATTGAAAAGCTTGAACGCGTAAGTAATAATCAGATTAGAAAAGAGTTCCGTTCCCAAGTTACAATGTCGAATACACGCGATCTTATTCACGAGAAAAAACTAAATTTCAAGCAAGACATAGATGTGCGTGGAATGCGTGGAGACGAAGCATTGCAAACAGTTATGTATTATATTGACGACGCCATACAGTTGGGAGTGTCGCGTGTAAGGATTTTACATGGAACCGGTACCGGAGCCTTAAGGCAAATTATCAGGGATTATCTTTCGTCAGTTAATGGAGTTGCGCATTTTGCTGATGAGCACGTACAGTTTGGAGGAGCAGGTATAACTGTGGTTGATTTGGAATAATTTTCAATTTTATTAAACTTATCATGTTAAATTTACGTTTTAAGGTTGATTTATTATCTTTGCAATTCAATTAAATATTATAACTATGAGATTAGACTTAAGCTCCAACATTACATTTGAAAGGGTCCCGCAAAAATTGTACAGACCTGAGAATGATTTTGAAGAATATTCATTAACACGTTTCGAAAAAGTTCCGACACTTATTTATGAAAATATAAGTCGCGCTTCCCGTAAGGTTGCAAGTGAGATTGTAAAGGAATTAAAGAAGAAACAACAAAAAGGAGAACAATTTGTACTTGGACTTTCTGACGGATCGTCGCCGGTGAGTGTTTACGAAGAATTAATTCGTCTTCACAAAGAAGAAGGAGTAAGTTTTAGTAATTTGGTTGTTTTTAATACATACGAATTTTATCCTATTGTAGATGTAACAAGCTGTATTCAATCGATCAAAGAAGTTTTTTTGAATCATATTGATATTGATCCAGCCAACATTTATTCTTTGGATGCTACTGTAGAAAAAGACCTTATTGGTGACAAATGTGAAGAGTACGAGCAAAAACTGCATGAACTTGGAGGTTTAGACTTTTTATTAGTAGGTCTTGGCAGTAAAGGTAATGTAGCTTTGAATATGCCTGGTTCAAATAGGAATTCCAATACCCGATTGGTATTGTTGGATGGAGATTCAAGAAAAGATGCCATTTCGATATTTGGAACACTTGACAAAGTGCCCCCAAGTGCTTTGACAATGGGTTTGTCAGATATGCTTGAGGCTAAAAAAATTATACTTGTAGCATGGGGAGAAGAAAAAGCAGAAAGTATAAAAGCCATGGTTGAGGGAGCCATAACTGAGACAGTTCCCGCCTCGTTATTGCAGACCCATGAGAATGTTGCAGCTGTTATAGATATCTCTGCAGGCGAGGATCTTACTCGCATTAGTACCCCTTGGCTTGTAACCAATTGTGAATGGACCAACAAATTGATCCGCAGAGCCATTGTTTGGTTATGTAATATTGTAGAAAAGCCAATATTAAAATTAACCAATAAAGATTATCAAGATAACAGTTTAAGCGAACTGCTTACCCTTTTTGGATCGGCATATAATGTAAACATTAAAGTATTTAATGAATTGCAGCATACTATTACCGGTTGGCCCGGAGGCAAGCCCGATGCAGACGATACCTATCGTCCTGAAAGAGCGAAACCATTTCCCAAAAAAGTGATTGTTTTCAGTCCCCATCCTGATGACGATGTTATTTCAATGGGTGGAACATTTCAAAGATTGATTAATCAAGGTCATCAAGTACATGTAGCTTACGAAACATCCGGTAATATTGCAGTAGGTGATGAAGAAGTAATCAGATATCTTTCTGTAATGAACCATATGTGTGAAAGATTTGGCGCTGATAACCAAGATATGGTAGAGCAAAACAATAAGATGTTAAACTTCTTGTTGCATGAAAAAACAAAAGACGATATAGACACCCCTGATATTTTGTATTTGAAAGGTCGGATTCGTCGAGAAGAAGCCACTACTGCCGACAGGTATATGGGTGTTCCCGACAGCAACATTCATTTTCTTGATCTACCTTTTTATGAGACAGGACGCGTGAAGAAAAACCCCATTTCAGAAAAAGATGTTGAGATAGTCAGAGATTTTATTGAATCTGTGAAACCCCATCAAATGTATGTAGCCGGAGATTTGGCCGATCCTCACGGGACTCATAAAGTAGCGTTGAATGCCGTTTTAGCCGCAGTTGATTTGTTAAAAGATGAAGAGTGGTTTAAAGATTGTCGCATTTGGATGTACCGTGGTGCTTGGATGGAGTGGGAGATTGACCATATAGAGATGGCCGTTCCCTTGTCGCCCGAGGAGTTGCGTCAAAAGAGAAACTCAATATTAAAGCATCAATCTCAGATGGAGAGTGCACCTTTCTTAGGTGATGATGAGCGACTTTTCTGGCAGCGATCTGAAGAGAGAAATAAGGCTACAGCCGAAATGTATTGGAAATTAGGTTTAGCATCTTATGAGGCAATAGAAGCATTTGTAGAATATGTCCCAATAAAATAAATAAAAAAGTATTTGTTTAACAGAAAAGGAAGCAACATCGTTGCTTCCTTTTCTTATTTTATTAACCCCTATTGTTTAATTATAAATTTTAACATGAAGTTCTTAACATATAAATATTTTTTCTATAATTAATATTTATATGAAAAATATATGCTAATTTTGTCGAGTAAATACCAAATATGATTAAATAACAATTTTGATCCACTAATTAATTAAAAACGAGAGAGTATGAAAAGAAAAAACCTTTTTTTAACATTAAAGGGCTCTTTACACTGCTTATGAGTGTTTGTGTCCTTTCTATTTCTGCTCAAAACATCACAGTAACCGGTACAGTGACAGACGACACAGGTATGTCTGTAATCGGTACAGCCGTGGTTGTAGCAGGAAATACAAGCTATGGAACTATAACAGACATAGATGATAAATATACCTTAAACAATGTACCATCTGATGCCTCTTTATCGTTCAGTTATGTAGGAATGGTAACCCAAACCGTTCCTGTTAACGGACAAAAGACCATAAATGTTGTTTTAGTTACAGATACAAAAGTGTTACAAGAAGTTGTAGTTACAGCTTTGGGAATCACAAAGCAAGCCCGATCTGTAGGTTACGCAACCTCTAAAGTATCAACTGAAGAAATTGCCCGTACCAATGCCATCAATCCGATTACAGCATTGCAAGGAAAAGTAGCCGGAGTAAATATCAATGCTGTTGGAGCATCAGGAGTTACATCAAGTTCATCTATTACAATTCGTGGAGCTAAGTCAATAGACAAGAATAACTCCCCAATATTTGTAATTGATGGTATGATTATTCAAGAGCCCATTCGCGGAGCATTAGATGGAACCGACTGGGGATCACAGTTAAAGAATCTTAACCCATCGGATTACGAAAGTGTAACCGTTTTGAAAGGTGCTGCAGCAACAGCTCTTTATGGATCTCGAGGTGCTAATGGTGCTGTAGTAATCGTATCCAAAGGCGGTAGGTTTGGTAAGAAGGGTCTAGGTGTTGAAGTGTCGCAATCACTTGAAACCACAGATATTTACAAATCACCCATTGAGTTTCAGGATATTTATGGCGCAGGCAGTCCGAGTAATGGTTATGAAGGAGATTATTTAGCTGATGGAACATTACAAAGGACCTCAATGAGTTTTGGTCCTAAAATGGATGGATCATTGGTTAATCAATATTTACCAAACGGTGAAAAGACTCCATTTGTGCCACATCCAGACAACTGGAAAGCCCTATACCAATCAGGCTTAAACAGCAACACCAATGTGGCCATTAATGGAGGAGGAGAAAATTCATCATTCCGTGTATCTTATTCTTATACAAATAACAATGGTGTTTTCAAGCGAAACAATTTCAAACGTAATACCATTTCATTCAAAGGTTTGACTGATTTAAATGATGTTTTCTCTATTGAGGTAGGTTTGAACTATGCATTTTCAACAGCTCAAAACGGTGCAAACCAAGGTGGTTGGAACTGGGGTGGAAACTTGGGAATGATGAGTACCTATTATACTCCAAGAAATATGGACATGAAAGCATACGAAAGTATGTATCGTGATCCAGTTACACATGCAGTTGAGACCGATAGTCCCTGGGGAGATTTAAGAGGATATCTCCATTCACGCGATATGAATTTGAGTCAGCGTTCAGAGAATTCTTTACTTAGCAACTTAACATTGCGAGCAAAAATAGCCCCTTGGTTAACAGCAAGTATAAAGGGAAATTACAACTACTATAACTGGAATCTTCTTAATAAAGTATATGGTACAGGAGCTAATTATGGTCCTTCCGGATCAGGCAGCTACGGTCGTTCAGGTGAAACTTCCGGATCATATAACTTTTTGGGAATGTTGCAATCGACAGAAAATAAGTTTAAAATTGGTGACGAAGAATTCATGTTTGATGCTATTGTTGCATCAGAGCTATATGGAAACACCCCAAGTAATTCTTGGAGCAAGTCTACTTCCGGAGGTTTAGATATTCCTGCTATTTTTGCATTCTCTAACTCCAGGAACTCAATTATTCCATCATACTCATATACTCAAAGAAATCTTCAGGTATTTGGTTTGTCAGGTATTTTAAACTTGTCATGGAGAGATCAAGTCTATTTGGAACTTACCGGACGTAATGACTGGTTGTCAACTTTGACCTATCCTAGTTATATGGTTGCCGGAATGAATAATTATACAGTATTCTATCCATCTGCCAACCTATCTTGGGTATTTACCGATACATATGAATTACCAGCGTGGTTTTCTTTTGGAAAACTAAGAGCTTCAATTTCTCAAGTAGGTATGGGCACTTCCGCTTATAATACCACTAATGGATTTGGTGTATTCAGTCAGACCAATCAGCTTGATTCCGATAGAAATGGAGTGCTTATGGCGCAGCCACAAATTGGAACAGCGTGGAATAGAGATGTAAGACCAGAAATTCAGCAATCAATTGAGTTAGGAGCCGATTTACGATTCTTGGACGAGCGTATTTTCTTAGATTTTGCTTATTACAAAACCAATACACGTAATCAGATTCTGAAGGTGCCAGCAGTAATTGAATCCGGAGCAAGAGAGCAATTGATTAATGCTGGAAATATTCAAAACCAGGGAGTTGAGATTCAGTTTGAAGCAACCCCTGTAAAGACTAAAGACATTCGTTGGACAGTGGGTTCTAATTTCACTTTAAATCGTGGTAAAATCATTAACATGCATGAGAATGTTAAAGAATGGCAACTTTTTGGCGCTTATGATGGAGGTCCTGAAATTTGGGCATACGAAAACGGAGATTTTGGTGTAATCACATCACCTTATGGCAGTCCTTATGGTGCGGCAATTTATCGTTTTGCTAATGCAGAAGACGCTAATGACCCTAGAAATGGAAAACCTGTATTGACTTATTGGGGAAATTATGGAAATCCAAATTCAGTTCCATTATACGGATACGTTACAAATATTGACAAAGGAATCAATGACAGAGTAGTACTTGGAAAAGTAGAGCCTGATTTTCTTTTAAGTGTAAACACTTCATTTTCTTATAAAGATTTTGATTTGTATGCATTGATAGATGGTAGAGTAGGTGGTAATTTCTTCTCAAACACATATAAGTATGCATCATCGAGAGGAACATTAAAATCTTCATTATACGGTCGTGATCAAGAGCATGGAGGTGTTGCCCGTATCAATTATAAAGGCGAAACACAATACAATGGTATTATGCTTGATGGTGTATTTGATGAAGATGTTCAAGCCCCTGCTAAAAACAAAAATGTACCAACACAATATCTTGTTAAGAACAATGACGGTTCCATTTATGAAAATAGCAGAGGAGAATATATGGTGAACTTAGGAGGTATGACCTATCAGGAAGCCGTAGATAATAACTTAATCAATCCTATGTTAGCCGCTGCATATTATTGGGGTAATTTAGGTTGGGGAATGCCAGCAGAATTAGGTCTTCAAGACAATACCTGGTTTGCACTGAGAGAAGTAAGCGTTGGTTATCGTCTGCCTGAAAAAGTTTTAAATAAGTTAGGCATGAATTATTTACGCGTAGGTTTGACAGCTCGTAACTTAGGTTATATTGTAAATAAATTGACTGACGGATTGAATCCTGCATCAATTTCTTCAAATAACCCATTACAACCTATAGACATTGGTGGAGTGCCCTTTGCTCGCACATATTCACTTAGTTTAACAGTACGTTTCTAACATTAAATCAATTATAATTATGAATAAATTGAAATATATTATAGTAGGGGTTTTGTCGCTATTACTTCTTACCGGATGTTTAGAAGATTATCAAGAATTAAATACAAATCCAGAACTTCTTGAAACCACAAACCCTAAAAATGCCTTTACCGGTGCAACCCAGAATTTCAATAATAGAGAAAGGCATCATTTGACAAGTAAATTTTCAGGAGTTATGCAAATGATGCAATATCTTGTATCATCAGGAGGCGCATCTGAAGGAGTTTATGTAAACTCATCCAAGAATACTCGTCCATCGCCATACACTCCATATTACGAGCAATATTATGATCAAATAGGATTGCAATTACGTTACTTGGTAAATACTGTAATTCCATTAAATCCAGAAAAGGACAGATATCAGAATGTAGCCGCTTTTGCGAATATATTAGAGACTTATCAAGCATGGTTAATATTTGATGTATATGGTGCCGCCCCTTATACCGAAGCATTTCAGAATACAGAAGGTATAAGAAAACCCCGATATGATTTATATCAGGAAGATATTAATGGCAATCCATTATACAAGGTCTTTGATGAAAAGATAAAAGCAAATGTAGACTTATTGATTAATTCTACTGATAATCAATACAATCTTGGAAAGAACGATTATTTCTACGGCGGCGATGTTGCAAAGTGGATTAAATTTGGAAACACTTTACGTATTAAGATGGCTCAACGTTTAGAGAAAGCCGACAATAGTTTTTATAAAGCAGTTGTTGCAGAAGTATTAGCAAATTCAGGAGGTATTATTTCGAGCAATGATGAATCATGTGTTTATCATCATCCAAATGAGCATAATAATAATACTGATGATATGCAAGGCATTAATGTGAATTTTGTTGCATCGCGAGCATTAGTAAACTATTTAAAAGAATATGATGATCCACGTCTTCCATTATTGGTTCGTAGAAATGGTTTTGGCAAAGGTAACAACAATGCCACTAATGATGCATGGGCAGATTCACTTGCAAAATACTATCCCAACTATTTAACTCAGTTTCCACAATGGACGGACCGTTATGTAGGTATGGCCGCTAATCCAGACAGTGCCGAAAGTGATTGGTCGACAGATTCTTATTATATCCTGGGATATAAGGATAGTAAAGGTGTGGATAAAACCATGTCTATTCGTCACAATAGCCAGATTGAGAGCCGTTACTTTGTAAAAAATAGTGGAAAAGTCAGCAATACGCTTGGTGTGCGTGATAAAGAAGATCAGGCTAAATACGATGTTTCTCAGGATGCCATCAGTCTTTTCACTCCACTTATCACATATCCAGAAGTATGTTTTATGATGGCTGAAATTGCTTTAAAAGATGGTTCAGCAAAAGGAGGAAAAGATGCTTTGACCTGGTTTAGAACCGGTATCAGAGCTTCAATGGAGCAATATCAAACATGGGCTTCTAAAATGAAAGTTCCATCAGCGATGAATTCTTCCAGTGATAATTATCATCCCATTACTTCAGAAGCAATTGATGCATATTTGGCAAAGCCCGAATTTCAAACAGTTTCTTTAGAGAAAATCATTTCTCAACAATGGGTTAATTTGTTTATGCGACCCGAAGAGATGTGGGCTACTTGGAAACGCACAGGTCTTCCTGCATTTAAGAGTCAGCCAGTTCCAGCAGATGGAGTTGCATACTTTGAGGCAGTTAAAAGTGCCGGAGCTGATTTGGTTATTCCTCGAAGAGGAGTTTTATCAATTCCAAATACTGAAAACATTGATAATTACAATGATGCGATTACAAAATTGACATCTGACGCAGCTTACGGTTCTAAGAATGACAGAACAGAAGGAAGAATTTGGTGGGATAAGCCATAATACTCCATAATAGCGCTTAAATTAAAGAGGGTGAAATTATTCATATGATTTCACCCTCTTTGTGTTTAAGAAAGTTAATGATCACTATGTTGAATTCAAAATAATGTTGTATATTTAGCCCGCATTAAATTTATCTGATGAAAAAAGAGAAATACCATATAGAATTTATGATGGGGAGTGCTTCCCAGTCGAGTCTTTGGACCATGATTTATGATATTGAAGGTTTGTCGGAATGGTTTGCTGACGAGGTTACTTTATATGAAAGGATCTATACTTTTTATTGGAATAGAGAGCAGAATTCGGCAGAAATACTAGATGTAAAACCACAATCAAGAATCCGTTTACGTTGGCTTGACGAAGAAGATGAGGATGTATATTTTGAGTTTCAGCTTCATAAGCTTGAGCTTACCGGTGATATGACGCTTGAGATAACTGATTTTGCTGAACCCGGCGAGAAAAGTGACGCAATTTCATTATGGGAAACTCAAGTTGACGAGTTAAAAAGACACTTAGGAGTGTGATATTAAGTAGAGTCTGTGTAGAGTTAAGAAAGGAATGGCGTTGAAAAGATGCTTTGTTGTTTTATAATCATAACAATATTATTGAGCCGGATAATGATTTTTTAGTCTATCCGGTTTTTTGTTTTAATTCTTTATCCATCAAAAAAGACATTTGTGTATTTGATTTTATTATCTTTGCGTACAAAATTGAGAAGGCCCAATGCTATAAAAAATGAGAGTCAATTTTAGTATAAAAAGTTTATATAATTATCTCCTTAAAAACTTTATTCCTGTTTTTATAATGACGTTTGTCATATGCCTTTTTTTGGTAATGATGCAATTCGTCTGGAAATATATAGCAGATATGGTTGGAAAAGGATTAGATATTGACGTCCTTGGAGAATTGTTTTTTTATGCAGCGCTGAATTTTATTCCTTTAGCATTACCACTTTCTATTTTGTTGGCATCGTTGATGACGTTTGGCAATATGGGTGAAAACCTTGAGTTGTTATCGATTAAAGCGGCGGGTATATCATTGATTAAGTTGATGAAGCCTTTAATTGTATTGATTGGGCTGATCAGCGTTGGTGCATTCTTTTTCCAGAATAATGCCATGCCAACAATACAAACTAAATTTTACACCCTATTATACTCAGTTAGAACCGCATCACCTGAGCTTGAAATTCCAGAAGGAACTTTTTATAAAGAGCTTAACGGTTACAATTTGTATGTAGACAAGAAGAATCGTGAAACAGGCATGATGTACGATGTGTTTATTTACGATGTAACAAAAGGCAATATTAATGACATGGGTGTTATTGTTTGTGATTCAGCTGAAATGATGTCGTCAGCTGATAAGATGTCTATTATCTTTAATGTTTATAGCGGGCAACAATTTCAGAATTTTCAACAAGGAGGAGGGATAAATCAGAATAAAGGGAAATTTATGCCTTATGCTCGTGAAATGTTCAAACAAAAGCAGCTTGTTATTCCCTTTAATGCTAATTTTAATAAATGGGATGAATCTGTAATTCAAGAAAACACATCCAGTGGGTATGTGTCTAAGAATGTAAATGAGTTGTCGTTTTCTATTGATTCAATGAAACGTGTTGTGGATAGTGTTAACCTGATTGATAGGAAGAATATGTTAGATTATTCCTATTTATCGTTCAGGAATAATTATCCTGAAAAGGGGTATGACAGCATAATTGTTGAGGCTCAGACTGTTGAGGTCCCATCTTCAGATACGATTTTTGATTCACAAGAGCTTAATGTGAAGCTTACTATTTTACAAAATGCAATTGTAAAAGCAGAGAATAATAGTAATGACTATCTATTTCGTTCGTTATCGAAAGTCAGCACTCAGAAAGCGATTAACAGATATTGGATTGAGTTACACAGGAAATTTACTTTATCATTTGCATGCGTTATCTTTTTCTTTATTGGAGCACCATTGGGCTCCATTGTTAGAAAAGGGGGATTAGGTTTACCCATTGTTATTTCTGTGATCTTGTTTATTATTTATTATATCCTTGATAATGTAGGTTATAAGATGGCTCGTGATGGAGTGTGGATTCATTGGTTTGGTTCCTGGTTCAGTTCTATGATATTGTTGCCACTAGGGATATTTTTAACGTACAAGGCTATGAATGATGCACCTATCATGAACGGAGACACCTATATAGCTTTCTTCAAGAAATTGTTTCTTGTAAGGGATAAGCGTAATTATCCTCAGAAAGAAGTGGTTATTGAAGAGCCAAATGCAGAAGCGATAATTAAGAATATCGATAAATTGTCTGATCAGGTGGACGAACATCTTCAGATATATAGTAAACTAGGTTACAGAGCCTATTGGATGGATAATGTTTACGATACAAAACTATTTGCAATCAAAAACAGTTTAGAGAATATGCTTAATGAGTTATCCAATTCCCGTAAGCGTTATATTTTGGAAAAAGCAGAAGAATATCCTATACTTATTTCTCACATGAGAATATTCAAGACAGGATCGATTGGTTCAACCATTTGCATGTATGTTTTCCCGATTGGAATTATAATAAAGCTTTTCTCACGTATATATGAGAACAGGATCAGAAAAGATATAATAGATATTAGGCGATTGAACGCTGAAATGAAGGAATTAATACAAAATATAGATACAAAAGCAAATTAATAAAAATAAGATATGCAAGACTACAAATTGAACATGATTGAAGAAGCCCTTGAGGAAATAAAAAAAGGTAATTTTGTAATCGTGGTTGATGATGCCGACAGAGAAAATGAAGGAGATCTAATAGCTGCAGCAGAAACGATTACTCCCGAGGGAATTAATTTTCTGGAAACGCATGCTCGTGGATTGATTTGTGCCCCCATTACAAAAGAGAGAGCCGAAGAGCTTGACTTGCCAATGATGGTTTCAAATAATACTTCTATCCATGCGACGCCATTTACAGTGTCCATTGATCTTTTGGCCAATGGTTGTACTACTGGTATTTCTGCATATGACAGAGCTCAAACAGTAAAAGCTCTTGCAAATAAAGACACAAAGCCAGAAGAGTTTGGTCGACCGGGACATATCTTTCCATTGCGTGCTCAAACCAAAGGAGTACTTCGTCGCGCCGGTCACACCGAAGCAACAATAGACCTTGCCAGGCTTGCCGGGCTATATCCTGCTGGTGTATTAGCAGAAATAAAAAATGAAGATGGGTCAATGGCTCGCATGCCAAAGCTTATGGAAATGGCTAAGCAGTTTGACCTGAAAATAATATCAGTAGCCGATTTGATAAAGTATCGATTACAGACTGAATCGTTAGTAGAAAGAGGCGAAGAAGTTCATTTACCAACACAGTATGGTGATTTTATGATGATTCCTTTTTTGCAGAAAGCAACAAAGAAAGTCCATGTTGCGCTAATTAAAGGAAAGTGGGAACAAGGCGAACCTATTCTGGTACGTGTTCATTCTTCATGTGTTACCGGCGATATCTTTGGATCATATAGATGCGAGTGTGGCGAACAGCTTCACAAATCAATGGAGATGATTGAAAAAGAAGGCAAAGGAGTAGTTGTTTATTTGAATCAAGAAGGTCGCGGTATTGGATTAATGGCAAAAGCCGAAGCATATAAACTTCAAGAAGAAGGACTCGATACTGTTGATGCAAATCTTCATTTAGGATATAAGGCAGACGAGCGAGATTATGGCGTTGGCGCTCAAATTCTACGTAATTTGGGAGTCACAAAAATGCGTTTAATGACCAATAATCCAAAAAAGCGTATTGGACTTGAGTCGTTTGGCCTTGAAGTTGCAGAGAATGTATCTATTGAAATAGTTCCTAATAAGTACAACTTGTTTTACATGAAAACCAAGAAAGATAGAATGGGGCACTTATTGAAAAATATCAAGTAAGTAGTCTTTAATTTTATAAGATTATATTGATAATGGAGCTTTTGTTTTTTCTTGTTGGGTTAGCAGTAGGAGGATGTTTTGCTTGGGTGATTGTTTTACTCAATGCTAAATCAAAAACCGTTTCAAGAAAAGAATTTGATATCCTTCTTGTAAAGAATAATGAGCTCTCTAATGATTTAATCATACACAAAGAAAAAGTTTCATCTTTTCAAGAAGATAAGATTGAGTATCAGTCAGAATTAGCTATTTTTCAGGAACGAATTGAGCATTTGCAAGAATACATTCAAGGCTTGGAAAGGAGTAATTCTGCTGCTACTGCCAATTTGAATGCTGCAAATGAGTCTATTAAGACCTATTTGGGAGATATTGCTCAATTAAAACTCGAGTTAAAAACAGCAGCAGACGAATTCAATGAAGTCAACAAGCAGTTGGCGACCTATTCAGCTGAAAACAAATCATTACAAGACAAGTTAGACCTTCAAAAGGTAGAGATGGCTGAACTTCACAAGCGTTTTAATTTAGAGTTTGAGAACATTGCGTCCAAGATATTAGATGAAAAAAGTAGTAAGTTTACTAAGTTAAACAAAGAAAACTTAGATGTAATACTGAAACCATTAGGAGAAAATATCGATTCCTTTAAGAAGAAAGTAGAAGAAGTATATATAAACGAGTCAAAAGAGCGTTTTTCGTTAGGACAGGAAGTCAAGAATTTACGTGAATTGAATGACAGATTGAGTGAAGAAGCCAATAATCTGACTAAAGCCCTCAAGGGCAATTCCAAGACCCAAGGCGACTGGGGTCAATTGATATTAGAGAATATATTAGAGAAATCCGGATTAACAAAAGGAAGAGAATACTTTGTCCAAGAGTATTTAAAGGATGTAGATGGTAACTATTACATCAACGAGAACGGTTCAAAGATGCAACCCGACGTGATTATCTCCTATCCTGATGAAAGGAAAGTTATTATTGATTCCAAAGTGTCGCTTACCGCCTATACGAATTATGTATCGTCTGAAGATGTTGCGGATCAGAAAAAGCATATTCAGGATCACCTTCGTTCCGTTCGCAAGCATATTGATGAGTTAAGTCATAAAGACTATCAAAATTATGCTACAACACTTGATTTTGTAATGATGTTCATACCAAATGAACCAGCATATTTATTAGCATTGCAATACGATGCAGATATTTGGCAATACGCATACGACAAGAAAATATTATTGATAAGTCCTACAAATCTGATTGCAGCTTTAAAAATGATTATGGATTTGTGGAAGCGAGAATATCAAAATCGCAATGCGTTAGAAATAGCCGAAAGAGGTGCTGCTTTGTACGATAAATTTGTTAATTTTGTAGAATCACTTACAGATATTAAGACGAATCTAGATAAAGCAGGAGAAAGCTATAATAGAGCATATAATCAACTAGCTGAAGGAAAAGGTAATTTAATCAGGCGAGTAGAGAAGTTGAAAGAATTGGGAGTAAAAGCTAAGAAATCGATACCCAATTCCCTGTTAGAAAATGCGAATGAAATTGAATCCTAAGAAGTAACTATATTCAAATGCTATTCGTATTAAGCTGTAATATATAAGCAAGTTTACGAAAGATATACAAATATAAAACAAAAGAATATGTACGGGAAAATGCAAAAACATCTTCAAGATGAGTTAGCCGAAATAAAAGAAGCCGGCCTTTATAAAAATGAACGGATTATTGTGACCCCTCAAAGGACCGAAGTAAAGGTAGAGACCGGTCAGGAAGTTCTGAATTTTTGTGCAAATAACTATTTAGGTTTGTCAAACAATAAAGATCTTATTGACGCGGCAAAAAAGACACTTGATGAACGCGGTTATGGAATGTCGTCAGTTCGATTTATATGTGGAACTCAAGATATTCACAAGCATTTGGAAGCCGCCATCAGTAGTTTTTTCAAGACAGAAGACACCATATTGTATGCCTCATGTTTTGATGCAAACGGAGGTCTTTTTGAGCCATTGTTGACTGCCGATGATGCAATTATTTCCGATTCGTTGAATCATGCGTCTATCATTGATGGAGTTCGTTTATGCAAGGCAAAACGCTATCGTTATGCCAATGCAGACATGGCCGATTTAGAAGAGAAATTAAAAGAAGCCCAAGAACAAAGATTCAGATTAATTGCCACCGACGGAGTATTCTCGATGGATGGAAATGTTGCCCCATTAGACAAGATAATGGAGTTAGCCGAGAAATATGATGCAATGGTGATGGTAGATGAAAGTCACTCTGCCGGTGTAGTAGGTAAGACCGGTCACGGTGTCAGCGAGCAATATAATTGCATGGGCAAAGTAGATATTATCACCGGAACATTAGGCAAAGCCTTTGGTGGAGCCATTGGTGGATTTACCACAGGGCATAAGGAAATAATTGACATGTTGCGTCAGCGTTCACGTCCCTATTTGTTTTCAAACTCAATACCTCCGATGGTTGCCGCAGCTGGAATCAAAGCATTTAGTCTATTAGAAGAGTCCAATGTTTTGCAAGACAAGCTTCATGATAATGTAGAGTATTTTGTGAGCAAAATGCAAGAAGCAAAATTTGATATTAAGCCAACCCAATCAGCAATTTGTGCTGTAATGTTGTACGATGCAAAGTTATCTCAACAGTTTGCTGCCGAGTTGTTAGAAGAAGGAATTTACGTAACCGGTTTTTATTATCCAGTAGTTCCTAAAGGAGAAGCTCGCATTCGTGTTCAGTTATCCGCAGGTCAAGAACGAGCCCATTTAGATAAAGCAATTGCCGCATTTATTAAGATCGGCAAGAAATTAAATGTGATAGAATAATCATTTGTATAAAAAGAAGGGGGAAGAGTAATGAGTTTTAATTGGAGTAGTTCATGTTCGCATATTATGAGTTGAACCCTGAAAAGTCCAATGATGAGTAGTTTGAAATGAAGTAATTCATGTGCATAAACGCATTATTTCTAAGATTATAATTAAGATTATCTAGACGAAATATGAAAGCATTAGTAAAATTACATTCCGAAAAGGGTATTTGGATGGAAGAAGTTCCTATCCCCACAATTGGTGTAAACGATGTACTTATAAAGATTAAGAAGACCGCCATTTGCGGTACCGATTTGCACATATATAAATGGGATGACTGGTCGCAGAAAACCATCAAAACCCCTATGACCATTGGTCACGAGTATGTTGGAGAGATTGTTGAGATGGGTAGTGGTGTTGAGAATTTATCCATTGGCGACAGAGTTACCGGAGAAGGTCACATAGCTTGCGGTCACTGTAGGAATTGTCGAAGAGGCAAGCTTCATGTCTGCGAGAATGTGGTTGGGATAGGTGTAAATCGTGACGGAGCATTTGCCGAGTATCTATCGTTACCCTCGTCCAATGTTGTAAAGCTCGATCCGAGAATTTCAGACGATTTCGCAGCTATTATGGATCCATTTGGTAATGCAGCACATACCGCATTAGCCTTTCCGCTATTAGGAGAAGACGTGTTAATTACGGGTGCCGGTTTGATTGGTAATATGGCCGCTGCTATATGTCGTTTTGCCGGTGCACGTTATATTGTAGTAAGCGATATGAGTGAATACCGATTAGAGATTGCAAAAGAGATGGGAGCCACCCGCACCGTTAATTTGGCAAAAGGAGAGACCATTGAGCAAGTAAAGAAAGACCTTGGAATGCGAGGATTTGATGTCGGTTTAGAGATGTCAGGTGCTCCCGCCGCCTTTCGTTCAATGATTGACAATATGTATAATGGTTCCAAGATTGCCTTGTTAGGTATTTTGCCAAATTCCACAACCGTTGATTGGAACACGATTATTTTTAAGGCTTTGACATTGAAAGGCATTTATGGTCGTGAGATGTGGGAAACCTGGTATAAGATGGAGCAGATGATTATATCCGGAATCGATTTATCACCGATAATTACCCACCGTTTTGATATTGATGAATTCCAGAAAGGATTTGATGTTATGGAAAGCGGTCAGTGTGGAAAAGTAATTCTCAACTGGGAATAATCGATACAAACAATAACTAAAGCAGTCAGTAGTCATTCTTTGACAACTGCAAATCAATAAGAAAGAAAAAACGGCCTCATCACTGAGACCGTTTTTCATCTTTAATCCATGTATAATACCTAATTGTAAAGAACTTAAATGAATGAAATTCTTAGCGACAAATGTATAAACCAGAAAAACCATACACAAATCAAATAGACAATAAATATTAGTTTATAGACAAACGCCCGATAAATATCGACGAACACAAATTGAATGAATAAGCATTTACAAATCAGCAATGATTATTGACATGTGAAAATTGAAAAAGTAGAAGATTTCGATGTTTAAGATCGACAAATCAGTTATGTTGATTAAATCGTTGATTTTGCAGACACATTTCCGTTGAATGTCGATTAGTTTTTTTGTTGAAATAAAAAAGTGGTATCTTTAAACAAACAAATAAGAATTATGGATCAAAATATAAAGAACAAAGGCATTTATTGTTTTATGCGTACTTGTCATCGTGTTGTTGGATATTTCGCAATAGGAATTACATTAGTTTATGCATTAAGTGGTATTGTATTAAACTACCGAAATACCAATTTTATGAAAGTCGATAAGCAAGTTGTAAAAACCATTGCAGTTGCTTTGACTCCTGAAGAATTAGGCACAGCATTACAATTACGAGGTTTTAAAGTATCAGAAATTTCAGGTGATATTGTCAATTTCAATACAGGTAGTTATAATTCAGTTACCGGAGAAGTCAATTATGTTATAACAGATTATGTGTTTCCATTCAATAAGTTCAGCAGGTTGCATAAAAGCGTGAGTAGTAATGGAATACATATTTTTGGAGTAATCTATGGTATTGTACTTTTGTTTCTTGCCGTATCCTCCTATTGGATGTATAAGCCAGGGACGAAGCATCATAAAGAATTTTTCTTGTATGGAGGAATAGGAATTGCAGCAGCTATTCTTCTTCTGATACTCATCTAATCTATATTTTTGTTACCTTTGCAGTCGTAGAAAGTTACATAATTTTGAACTATGCTTACACTTAAAGTTATAAACGAAAACAGCGAAGAAATCGTTCGCAAATTAGCCAAAAAGCATTTCGATGCTAAGGACATAATTGATCAGATTATCGACCTCGATACCCAGCGAAAAAGTTCGCAAACGATGTTGGATAATACGTTGGCAAAGATAAATTCTTTGTCCAAATCCATAGGCAGTCTGATGAAAGAAGGCAAAAAGGATGAAGCTGCTGCAGCAAGAGAAGAAGTAGCATCTTTGAAAGAAAGCTCAGCCGTGTACAATACCGAATTGAAAGAAGCCGAAGAAAAAATTCAGGAACTGCTTGTTATTATTCCCAATCTACCCGACGAATCCGTTCCAGAAGGAAAAGGAGCAGATGATAATATTGTTGAGCGTAGTGGTGGAACTATTCCCGTTTTATCTTCAGATGCCGTACCCCATTGGGATTTGGCTAAGAAATATGATATCATTGATTTTGAGTTAGGTGTAAAAATCTCAGGAGCCGGTTTTCCCGTTTACAAAGGGAAAGGCGCCCGTTTACAGCGTTCGCTCATCAATTTTTTTCTTGATAATGCTCGTGAGGCCGGTTATACTGAAATTCAGCCCCCTTATGTAGTTAATTCAGCATCCGGATTTGGAACAGGACAATTACCAGATAAAGAAGGCCAGATGTACCATGCTGAAGTGGACGATCTATATTTGATTCCCACCGCAGAGGTTCCCGTCACCAATATTTATCGTGATGTAATCCTTGATGAGAAAGATCTTCCTGTAAGGAACACAGCCTATTCAGCCTGTTTTAGGCGAGAAGCCGGATCTTACGGTAAAGATGTTCGCGGTCTCAATCGTCTTCATCAGTTTGACAAAGTAGAAATTGTTTGTATTGAGAAGCCCGAAAATTCATATAACCGATTGAACGATATGGTTGCTTATGTTCAGACATTAGTCGAGAAATTGGAGCTACCCTGGCGCATTCTGCGATTGTGTGGTGGTGATATGAGTTTTACCTCCGCTTTGACCTTTGATTTTGAAGTATTTTCCGCAGCACAAGAACGCTGGTTAGAAGTAAGTTCAGTATCAAATTTTGAGAGCTATCAAGCAAACCGTTTGAAGTGCAGGTATCGCGATGAGAACCGTAAGACTCAGTTATGTCACACGTTGAATGGCAGTGCTTTAGCCCTTCCCCGAATAATGGCCGCTATTTTAGAAAACAACCAAACACCCGAAGGTATTCGCATACCCAAAGCGTTGGTACCCTATTGCGGTTTTGATATTATAGATTGATACATATTAAACAAATAGAAAAAGCGAAAAGTCCTATAGACATTTCGCTTTTTTGTTTTATCTAAGTCTGAATAGCGGTTATTTATTGCTCATATTAATTCTTCTATTCGTAGGAGAAAAATATGTTTCTTTGATTCAGTCCAATTATTTCCTGTTCATATCAAATCCCAGCAACATCCCATCGTACATGTCAGCCATTGCCGCAAGGATCTCGATAGAATTATCTTTTGTAAACATGCTCAGTGTTTTCATCAATTTCAAGAAACCATCCGCATCAAACATAAGTTTCATGTTTTTGCCAGAAATAACCGGTGTAGCATCCAATTTTCCCAGTCCCCTCATATAACTCAGTGAAATCTGTTTAGTTTCAGGATTGATTGAGTAATCCCCCGAAAACTTCAGTTTGCCCAAGCGTGCGGTGTACGTACTATCCGTGTTAAACACAAATTGAGTATTCTCTTTTTGTATTCCAGTTTTTTCGCAATACTCATTAAATTTTTTTTCGACCTGAGTCGCGACCACTGCACCTCCCGCTTTCTTGAGGAGGTTTTCCGTTTCGAACATGCACGCAGTACTTTTAAAATCCCATGTACCTGTCAGTTCCTTTTGTGGAAGAGCACTTGACACTTTGTCCCAAACCTTGCTAAGTACGTTTGCATTGTTGTTTTTTCCACTTTTTTGAGCAAAAGTTGAAGAAGAAAAAAGGATTACGATAGTTGCTATTAAAATGTGTAATTTATTCATTTGATTTGATGTTATAAAAACCACGCAAAATTAATCATTTTTATTGTGATTCAGTATAAAATTTTATCACGCATAAAACATTTATATTTACATTGTTTAACTTAAAATCCGTATTTAATTTCCAACGGTTATATGCGAGCATAGTGAGACCATGGTGAGAGGAGCGTGAGAGGAGGATAGTGCATGCATTATATCAAACGAAAACAAATATATGTATAACAATGTTAAATAGTTAATTAGTTTTACTACATATTATTTGTTTAAAGACGTACATCCCAATTATTGAGAATATATTATTGTAAGTACAGGATACAAAAATATTCTGTACTTTTGTATGAATTAATAGTACCTCAAAAATAATAGGTTAAAATTTTATTAAAGTATGCCTGATAAAGGAGTTGAAAAAAGTGTATACGCTCAGACAGTGCTTGATTTTGTTACTGTAAGCGTTGAATTTTGTGCATTTCTTGAGAATAATGAAACATCGTCGCGTTTGGACTGGATAAACAGGATGACCCGTTTATTGCCATTGATATATATCAAAGCCTCATTGTTACCAGAAACAGTAATTGTGAGCGATGATATACCCGAAGTGTTTGTCTCTGAAGACGATTACGCCCGCGTATCAACCAATGTTTCGCAGATAATGGCAGATGAAGATGTTTATCTTGATGTATTTGTTGAAGACATGAAATATAGTGACACCCCCATAACCTCCTTTATATCGGAAGATATTGCAGATATTTATCAAGATGTTCGCAATTTTGTTTCAATTTATCAATATGGGTTGACCGATCAGATGAACGATGCTTTGTACAGGTGTACTATAAATTTCCGTAATTATTGGGGTCAAAAGCTTGTAAACGTGCTTCGTCCCCTTCACGCATTACTTTATCGTGAACAAGACGAAGAAGATATGGATGGAATAAAAATGGAGGAAAAGTGGGATTAACAATTACAA
Organism: Bacteroidales bacterium UBA5287; assembly: GCA_002411345.1. Lineage (GTDB taxonomy): Bacteria > Bacteroidota > Bacteroidia > Bacteroidales > Dysgonomonadaceae > UBA5287. Next base: position 39,848 of record DHSL01000017.1, read on the forward strand.
AATTACAAATTGCCGAACTGCCAATTGAAAAATTTGAAGGAGAGATTATAGTAGTCGATAAGTTGTCGCAAGTACAGTCGTCAATTGATTTTCTTAAAGAACATGCGATTATAGGATTTGATACAGAAACGAAGCCCTCTTTTAAGCGAGGTCAGACACACAAAGTCGCCCTGATGCAACTCTCTACAGAAGACGTTTGTTTTTTATTCAGGTTAAATAAGATAGGATTTCCGAAGGAGTTAAATGAAGTACTATGTAGCCAGGAAATCGTTAAGATAGGACTTTCTTTAGGCGATGATTTTTCAGCAATTCATAAAAGGTCAGATGAAAAGCCAAAAAACTTTATCGACCTTCAAGGATTTGTAGATAAGTATGATATTGATGATAACAGTCTTCAGAAGATATATGCAATTATCTTTGGCAAAAAGATATCAAAGAATCAGCGCCTTTCGAATTGGGAAGCAGACACTCTTTCTGAAGCACAAAAAGCTTATGCCGCAATTGATGCGTGGGCATGTTTAAAAATCTATAATCATTTAATTAGAATTGATGAGAATGATAAATAATAATGAAGTAATTCTAAAGCCTAAGAAAGAGGAATCCCTTTTAAGATTTCATCCTTGGGTATTTTCCGGTGCCATTGCTCGAAAGCCCGATGATTTGACCGAAGGCGATGTTGTTAAAGTTTTTGCCAGTAACGGCACCTTTTTGGGTGTCGGTCACTATCAAATTGGCAGTATCGCGGTAAGGATTTTATCTTTTCAAGACGTTTTGATTGACAAATCGTTTTACGTAGACCGTCTTACCGATGCATATAATCTTCGTCTCAAGTTAGGATTGATAAGAGCAGACAATAATTCATTCCGTTTGGTGCATGGCGAAGGCGATAATTTACCAGGTTTGATTATCGATATTTACGGGAAAACCGCTGTGATGCAAGCCCATTCAATAGGAATTCACTGCGACAAGAATCTTATTATAGATGCCCTCAAAGAAGTTTTGCCCCAAGGAATATTGGAAAATGTCTATTATAAATCAGAAGGCACCTTACCATTTAAGGCAGACATTGATTGCGAAGACAGTTATGTTATGGGCGGAGAAGTTGTAGAAGAAACCGCTTTAGAGAACGGTTTGAAGTTCCATATTGATTGGTTGCACGGTCAGAAAACCGGTTTTTTTGTAGACCAACGTGAGAATAGAAGTCTACTTGAAAAATATTCAGTCGGTAAAAATGTTCTCAACATGTTTTGTTATACAGGAGGTTTTTCCGTTTATGCTTTAAGAGGAGGCGCAAAGAAGGTTATGTCAGTTGATAGTTCATCAAAAGCCGTGATGCTAACTGATGATAATGTCCGATTTAATTTTGGTGAAGATCCTCGACATGAATCAAAGGCAGAAGATGCATTTAAGTTTTTGAAATCAATTGACGGCGACACCTATGATCTTGTTATTTTGGATCCCCCTGCATTTGCCAAACATCGCGGAGCCATTAATAATGCATTGCAAGGATACAAAAAACTAAATCTTGCAGCCATTGAAAAGATGCCAAAAGGAAGTTTATTATTCACTTTCTCATGTTCACAGGTGATTTCTCGTGAGCAATTCCGCTTAGCAGTATTCAGTGCAGCAGCTTTGGCCGGTAGGCGAGTGCGCATTTTGCATCAGCTTTCTCAGCCAGCCGATCACCCAATAAACATATATCATCCCGAAGGAGAATACTTGAAAGGTCTTGTTCTTTATATTGAATAAGTCTGAAAAAGTGTATAAATTACACCAAAATGAATACAATTCGGTTAAAAATGGCTAAATAGCTGAATTTTCTTTGAGAAATGCATTGCGTATATCAGAAAAACCTCTATATTTGCACTGTGTTTTTCATGGTATTAGATTTAAGGTTAACAATGAAGATTGGTTGTCGTGAGACAACCATTCCTTTTTTATATAGGTCTCATTTGAAACACGATTATTTCTGCTTTTAATTCCTTTATCTACATTTCACAAATTATAATTCATTTAACTCTGTAACTCCGCTGTTTTTGTGTTAAATTTGCAGCTAATTTCTGAAGTTATGAAGTTCAGTACAAGCATAGATATTCCGTTTAGCGATTATAAGATAAGCCACATGAACAGGATTTTGCTTTTTGGCTCTTGTTTTTCAGAAAACATTGGTCACAAGCTATGTAAATCCAAGTTTCAGGTGGATATAAATCCTTTTGGAATACTTTATAATCCACTATCTGTATCCGCTGTGATTAAGCGGATGATTCAGAACCAACCATTTGTTGCCGATGAATTGGTGTTTCGCGATGGTTTGTGGCATAGTTTTATGCATCACGGAGCATTTTCCCATGTCGACAGAGATTGTTGTCTGGAGGTTATTAATTCTCGTTATACCAGGGCTGTGGAAAGTTTGAATCAGATGGATATTTTATTCGTGACATTTGGGACATCGTTTGTTTACCGACTGAATTCAGACGGGCAAGTAGTCGGTAATTGTCATAAGTTTCCCGATTCAACATTTAGCAGATATCGATTGTCTGTTCAATCAATAGTAGATGAATGGAGTGATGTCCTTTCAGAGCTCACATCTAAAAACAAAGATTTAAAGATAGTCTTTACTGTAAGTCCCATTCGTCATCTTAAAGATGGAGCCCATAATAATCAGCTAAGCAAAGCAACCCTACATTTGGCCATTGATGAGCTTGTTGAAAAATTCGTTGAAAATATTTATTATTTCCCGGCTTTTGAAATTGTGATGGACGAATTGCGTGACTATCGATATTATGCAACAGATATGACCCATCTTTCTGATGTAGCTATTGATTATATTTGGGAGCGTTTCAGCGAGACCTTTTTTGATGAAGATACAACTAATATAATTCGTCAATGGAACGATATTTACCGTTCTTTAAACCATCGACCCTTAAATAATTTATCCGATCAATTCAAGAGATTTCAACTTCAAGTATTACAAAAACTAGAACAATTTAAAAATCTGTATCCATTTATTGAATGCGAAAATGAATACAGAGATTTACAAAATCGCATCAATTAAAGCATTACATTTATGACTTACTCTATATCTAAAATTGCATCGATACTCAATGTAAAAAACAAACCCGTAAATGAGGCTGTAATTTCTGTATTGCTTACAGATAGCAGGAAGCTTACTAATCCTGCTGAAACACTTTTCTTTGCTATGGTTACAAAGAGCAATGACGCACATAATTTTGTGTCCGATTTGTATTTATCCGGCGTTCGAAATTTTGTAGTCAGTAAAATGAGATCTGAATGGCAAGTATATAACGATGCAAACTTTCTTTTGGTAAAAGATTCGTTGTTGGCATTACAAAAACTAGCCTCCTATCATCGTTCGCAGTTTGACATACCTGTAATTGGCATTACCGGCAGTAATGGTAAAACTATTGTTAAGGAATGGTTATATCAATTACTTGAGGAAAATTATAATATAGTACGTTCCCCCAGAAGTTTTAATTCTCAGATTGGCGTTCCTCTATCAGTATGGCAGTTGAATGAATCAACCGAGTTTGGAATTTTTGAAGCCGGTATATCCAAGCCCGATGAAATGGAGCGTTTGGAGCCAGTAATTCAGCCCACTATTGGGATATTGACTAATATAGGAGAAGCCCATCAAGAGAACTTCAGTTCGCTTGAGCAAAAATATCTTGAGAAGATGGAGTTGTTCAAAAATGTGAATGTCTGCATTTATTGTCAAGATAATCCACTTATGCAGCAATGTATTGATATGATGATGTTGTCTCAGCGTTCATTTTCCTGGTCACTTCATGATGAGGATGCCCCACTTTATATTTCTCGAATAGACAAAAAAGATGAATTTACTGAAATCAGTTATTCATTTTTGAAAATGGATTATAGTTTTAAGATTGGTTTTACCGATAATGCATCTATTGAAAATGCGATTAACTGTCTTTCCGCTATGCTATTGCTTCATATTTATCCAGATGTAATCGCTCAACGGATGGAAAAATTAGAGCCCGTAGCAATGCGTCTTGATGTTCGTCAGGGTAAGCATAATTGTATAATTATTAATGATACCTACAATTCAGATATCAATTCTATACAAATTGCATTAGATTTTCAAAATCAGCGACATACAGATAAACCATTAAAAAAGACTGTTATCATTTCAGATATTTTACAGTCCGGAATTCCTCCAAAGACTTTATACCGTCAAGTTGCAGATATGCTTGAGCATAGTAATATAGACAAGTTGATTGGTATAGGTAAAGATATATCAGCAAGTGAGAATCTATTTCAAATATCAGAGAAGATATTTTTTCCAACAACAGAAAATTTTCTACGCTCCGGTATATGGCATGATTTTGACAATGAATTAATCTTATTAAAAGGAGCAAGGAAATTTCATTTTGAAAGTATAAATGCATTGATAGAGCAACGAGTTCACGAAACAGTTATGGAGGTCGATTTAGATGCGTTGGTTCATAATTTCAATTTCTATAAATCGAAGCTTCGTCCCGGTGTTAAGATGGTTTGTATGGTAAAAGCGAATGCATATGGAGGAGGAGCAATTGAAATTGCAAAAACGCTGCAATATCACAGATGTGACTATCTCGCGGTTGCAGTAGCCGAAGAAGGTATTGCACTCAGGTCGGAAGGCATCACATTACCCATAATCATTCTCAATCCTGAAGTGAATGGATTTGAAGAACTTTTTGCCGATGATTTGGAGCCAGAAGTTTATAATTTTCGCATACTGAATGCATTTATCAAAGAAGCCGAACGTAGAGGAATAACCAATTATCCAGTACATATTAAGATTGACACAGGAATGCACCGACTTGGTTTCTCGTCCGATCAGATTCCTCAATTATTGAATGTACTTACTTCACAAAAAGGTTTGATGGTAAAATCCGTATTTTCACATTTGGCTGCGAGTGAAAGTTGGAAATTTGATGAGTACACAAACAAGCAAATTTCCACGTTAAAGTCGGCTGCTGAAGAAATCGAAAACGGTTTAGGTTACAACGTGATGAAGCATATTCTCAATTCTGCCGGTATTGAGCGTTTCCCTGATGCCCAATGGGATATGGTAAGATTAGGAATTGGACTTTATGGTGTAAGTGCCAGTGGATTGCAAGGATTAAAAAATGTGTTTACATTAAAAACCACTATACTTCAGGTAAAAGAGATTCCTCAACATGAAACTATTGGATATGGGAGAAATGAAGAATTAAATCACGATGCTCGTATTGCCACCATCCGAATTGGTTATGCCGATGGTTTGGATCGTCAGTTTGGCAATAGGAAGGGATATGTTTTAGTTAATGGTCATTCAGCTCCTATTGTCGGAAATGTATGTATGGACCTTTGTATGATTGATGTGACCGGTATTGATGCCAAGGAAGGAGATCCTGTTATTGTTTTTGGAGAAGGTTTATCTATTATTGACCTTGCTCAAAATATTAAGACAATACCATATGAAATACTAACATCGGTATCACCCCGTGTAAAGCGGGTTTATGTAAAGGAGTAAGCAATAAAAAAAGCACCTCGATTGAGGTGCTTTTTTTATTATTCTTTATATACTGAATTATTCAGCAAAGAAGATAGCTACACGGTTCCAATCGTTTTCTGCATAAGGTTGTTCTGTGTCACCTTTCCAGTCAATTGAAATGCGATTGCTGTCAATTCCGTATTCATTGATCAATGCGTCAGCAACTGCTTTTGCACGTTTTTCAGAAAGAGCGAAATTGTATTCAGGTGTTCCTGTTTGAGCATCAGCATAAGCCACGATCTTAACTGTTGCGTTAGGATTAGCTTTCAAATATTCAGCTGTGTTGTAAACGCTAACTTGTTGACCTTTGTCAATTTTAGCAGAGTTAATGCGGAAGAATACAACGTTAGGAATATAAACTGCTTCAACTGGAGCTGCAACAACTTCTTCACATTCTGGGCAAGATGTTGGGCGTTTGCTCAATTGTTCGTTTTCAGCACGTAGTCTGTTGATTTGGCTGTTTAAGTCGTTGATCAAGTTGTAGTCCATCAATTCAGCAGGTGTGAATTCTTGTTTTCCAAGACCAAATTTTACACCTAAAACTGCTGTTGCCAATGCATCATATTCATGGTCTGGTCCATTAACACCATCAAATGAATCTTGTAAAGATCTGATTCCTAATTCTAAGAATAAAGCAACTTTGTTAGAAAGTTGGAAGTTGTTGATCAAACCAGCATTCAAAGTCAAAGATTGATTTTGACCCTTAAATAAAGGAGAATCTGGATCCGGTTTTTTGAACCAATCGTTCATTCCGTATACATAACCAAAACCTACATAAGGTATAAGGCTATAAACTCTGTTAGGATTATAAGATCCCCAAGCATTGATAACATTGTACATCAAGTCTACATGACCACCAAGCCAGTTACGATCTGATTGTACAGCGTTGCTTGCAACGTGTTTAATGTTACCACCATCAATTACTAAACGAGCACCCCAGTTTGGCGAATTCCATTTACCAACTTCGATTTGTCCGTTCCATCCCAAGCGATCCATTAGGTTAGCATCAGCTTTGTTCTCAAACTCTGTAAGGTAGATGTTTGTACCTCCACCAACACCAATATACCAATGAGAGCCTGCTTTGTCTTTTAGATAAACTGTACCATTTGATACATTCTGTACTTCTTGAGCAGTCATTCCGAATGCTACAAGAATAGAAATTAAAAGTAAACTAAATTTTTTCATAAATTTAAATTCTAATTAAACATTATTTATTACAATAACTCGATAATATTCTTATTTAATAATTTATATATTTTTTATAACAAACGTTCTTTTAAAATGTTCAGAATATCAAGTTCAATTAAGTCGTTTTAAAAAGAACAAATGTTTCGAAATACAAAGATAAAGTTTAATTTTATATAAAGCTCTTTTTTATATAAAAAAATACTAAAAAAACTCTGTTTCAGGCTGTTCAAATGTGAAATTACTCACAGATACTATTTGTTCTATCTTATCCGAGATAAGTCTTTAACAATTTGCTACGTGAATCTTGTCTTAATCTCCTAATTGCTTTTTCTTTGATTTGTCTAACGCGTTCACGAGTCAATTGAAATTTATCTCCGATCTCTTCCAGTGTCATTTCCTGACAGCCGATTCCAAAGAACATTTTAATAATATCGCTTTCTCTTTCAGTCAATGTACCAAGTGCACGGTCAATTTCTTTTTGAAGAGATTCGTTTACTAATGTTCTATCTGCTGAAGGTGCGTCATCATTGACAAGTACATCCAACAAGCTATTATCTTCCCCTTCAACAAAAGGCGCATCCATTGAAATGTGTCTACCAGAAACTTTCAATGAGTCCGTAACTTTTTCTACAGGGATATCCAGTTCATGAGCGAGTTCTTCGGCAGAAGGACGTCGTTCATGTTCTTGTTCAAATTTTTGAAAAGCTTTATTTATCTTGTTAAGTGATCCAACTTGATTAAGTGGCAGTCGCACAATACGTGATTGTTCCGCCAACGCTTGTAAGATTGATTGACGAATCCACCAAACAGCATAACTGATAAATTTGAAACCTCTTGTTTCATCAAATTTTTCAGCAGCTTTGATTAGTCCTAAGTTTCCTTCGTTTATAAGGTCGGGTAGGCTGAGCCCTTGATTTTGGTATTGTTTAGCAACAGACACTACGAAACGGAGATTTGCTCTGGTTAATTTTTCCAGTGCTTTTTTATCACCTTTCTTTATAGCTTGTGCTAATTCAACTTCTTCCTCAACAGTGATAAGATCTTCACGGCCAATCTCTTGTAGATATTTGTCCAGAGAAGCGCTCTCCCTGTTGGTAATTGATTTTGTAATCTTTAATTGCCTCATTTATTTATCTTTCCTAATTTATTCTATAGTTAACGCAAAGGGTTGCAAAAATAACACTTTTTTCTTGGATATTAAAATAAATGTCAATAATCTTCACCCCTCACAAAGCAAAACAAAGGAAACGATAGAAATCGATTCCTTTGTTTTACTAACAGATAGAAAGACGATTTGTTACATCTTTCGTGTTAATTAATCTTAATATGCTTATTTTTTAGATAGATCTATAGCTATATATTGTGTTCGTTGATTTGGATAAAATCCTGCAACAAGAATCACTTTGTCCTGGCTATTTGCAGCCGTAATAACAATTCGTGAAACATCTGCTTCATTGTTAACCGGCGAATTGTTTATACGCATGATTACAAATCCTTTATTGATACCTTCTTTACGGAAAAGTCCGTCATTTGTAACACTTTCAACTTTAATACCACTACTGATACCCATTTCTTGTTTTTGTTGATTAGTAAGCGGGGCGAATGTAGCACCTAAATTACCAATTGCATCAACGCTTTTTGTTATTTCTGTATTCCCCAGCTCGTTTTTAAGTTCAACTGTGAATGTTTTATCTTTTCCATCTCGTTGAACATTTACTTTTACTTTATCGCCAGGTCTGTATTTGCTCAATTGTGTTTGTAATTCTGCAAAATCAGTTATACTGTTATTGTTTATAGCAGTAATGATATCCCCTTTTTCCATTCCTGCAGCTTTAGCCGGACTTCTATCGACAAATTCAGAAATAGCAACCCCTTTAATTTGAGAAAGTTTCTTTGCTTTTTCCGGATCGCGTTGTCTTACAACCTCGATGTTTTCGACCTGTATTCCCAGTACTGCACGTTGAACCATTCCAAATTGTTTTAAATCGGCAGCCACTTTTCCTGCGATTGAAATAGGTACAGCGAAAGCCAGGCCATTAAAATCGCCAGTTGTTGAATAGATCATAGTGTTTATACCAACCAATTCACCTTTTGTATTTACCAATGCACCACCGCTATTACCTCTATTTACTGCAGCATCTATTTGAATGAATGATTGGATACCCGAGTCATTTCCAAGGTTACCTCTATTTTTAGCACTTACAATACCCGCTGTAACCGTTGACGTAAGATTAAAAGGGTTTCCTACAGCCAGTACCCATTCGCCCACTTTCAACGCTTCTGAATTTCCAAATGGGATGTATGGGAAGTCATTTCCTTCAATTTTAATTAGAGCGATATCCGTTTTTGGGTCCGTACCAATAACCTTTGCTGTAAATTCTCGTTTATCATTGAGTGTAACCGACACTTCGTGCGCTCCTTCGATCACGTGGTTATTAGTGATAATGTATCCATCCTTTGAAATAATTACACCCGATCCAAATCCAACCTGTTCTTGTGGTTGGCTGTACCCTTCTCCTCCAAATCCAAAGAAGAAATCGAAAGGATTAACCATTTGTTGTTCTCGAATTGAAATAGATTTGATATGCACCACTCCGTGAACGGTTTTTTCTGCCACTTCTGTAAAATCAGGAAAGCCATCAGATGTTGTCAAGCTTGTTAGTTTGACGTTAGGATCCTGGCCAAAAGAATTAGCCGATTCATCGATATTTTTTTCGTGCACTGTCAATTCACCATTATTTTGACTGCTATTATTTTTCTGAATAGCATTAAATCCCCAGATTGTGAGCAGGGAACTTATTATGGCTACAACTACTGTAACCAATACATTTTTTCCATTACTTGTATTCATATTTTTCTCTAATTATAGTTTTAACATTTAAGTCTCAAATATAATTACAAAAAACATACTTGATTTAATCTGCGGGAGCATATTTTAGTACTTTTAACTTAAGACTAAGGCTCTTAACCCCGTTTAACCCAAAGATGTCAAAAACGGAATAATTGTCGCCAGTCATATAGGTGTCAAAATGTCCGACAATTATTTTAGGATCTTTCCTCTTCTTCTTGCGTACCTTTTGAAGCGCAAGTTATTAATCGGTTGGAAAAAGTCGAGATAAAGTAACGAAAAAAAGTACTTACCAGATTTAAAAAGTTTATTGTATTTATTTAGAATCACAGATTGTGTGATCCATCGAAACATAAAAAGAAAGGCCGTGCTTGCAATTAATATATTGTTCTTATCTGTAATTCCTAAAGCAATTGCACAAATAGCAGCAATATAAAAACCATACTTTGTAAATGATTCCCAATTGAATAAACCAGACTGAAATCCTTTATAAAACTGTTTAGTATGCATATATTTTGATTTCAGTTCTCTCCAAGTAGAGAACCTGTTTATTAATGAACTTTCGGTCATACTATCGGGAGAAGTTATAACCGTTGTATTCGTTTTATTTGCAACTGTATTTATAAATAAATCATCTTCGCCTCCTTCAATATTTAAGATAGAAGAGAAACCTTTATTTTCAAAAAACAAGTCTCGTTTATATCCCATATTTCTGCCAATTCCCATAAAAGGTTTATGTTTAATGGCTAATGAAAGATATTTTAGGCAATGAATTAAATTGTCATATAAAACAAATCTTCTCATAGGTACTGATTTCTTGATATTAAATTTGCAATATCCAAGAACGATATCTTTTCCCCCTGCAAATGCGTTTGCATATTCTCTGATCCATTGGTTGGAACAAGGAGCGCAGTAAGATTCTGTAAAAATAAGTAAGTCGTTTTTAGCAGCTTTGATTCCAAGCGTCAAAGCCAGCTTTTTTTCATTTATCGATTCAGCGTTATTAGGCACATACGTATGATAAAGATTTTTATGATCGAGCTCAAGTCTTTTCAAGACCATGTCTGTTTCGTCAGTCGATCCGCTATTTACCACAATTACCTCATAATCAGGATAGTCCTGTTCAAGTATTTTAGGGAGATTCTCTGCCAAATATTCCGACTCATTTTTTGAAGCAATGATTATTGATATTGGTGGCAAATCCTGATCAGGCAGGCTGTTTTTTTCTCTTTTCAGTTCATAAATGTATGGTTTTCTGTATAGCAGGAAATAAAAAAGTAATTGAATTATGAAGAATAGCATTAACGTCGCTAAAATAATCCAGTGAACAGTTTCAAAGTTTAAAAGAGAATACAAATCCATTATAACAATATTAAATAGAATCAGAGAAAAAAGATTTGGGTAATTCGTGGCAATTGTAATTCGACGCCATCACCTCACCGTAAGCACCAGCAGATCTAATAGCCAGCAGGTCGCCACGTTGAGTTTCATTTAACTGGAAGTTCTCAACAAATACATCACTCGATTCGCAAATAGGACCAACAATATCATAGTTGTCTAAAGCTTTGTCTGAGCAGATGTTTTCAATATGATGAAAAGCTTGATATAGCGCAGGTCTTATCAGATCTGTCATTCCTGCATCGACGATGAGGAATTTTTTGTGAACACCGTTCTTAATGTATGTTGTGCGAGTAATCAAAGAGCCGCATGGTGCAACAATAGAGCGCCCTAATTCAAAATGAATTGTTTGCGGAACCAGATGCTCCAGATATTTACTGAATAAGCGGAAATAAGATTCAAAATCTGCCATGGGACAATGGTTTGGATGCTGATAATTTATTCCCAATCCGCCCCCTACATTAATAAGTTTCAGTTTGATACCATTATTTACGAACCATTTCTGCAGTTCGACAGCCTTCACGCACAAATCTTCAAAAGCCGACAAGTCTGTTATTTGAGAACCAATATGAAAGTGAATTCCAATCAGTTCAAGATGTTCACATTTGTCGAGCAGTTTTAATGCATCAGGCAAAACTGCCAAATCGATTCCAAACTTATTTTCATTCAGTCCGGTAGTTATATATTTATGTGTATGTGCGTCGACATTTGGATTTATGCGTAAAGCAATTCTTGCCGTTTTGTTTTTTATTTTAGCTAGCTCTTCAATTGCTTCCATTTCGGGCAATGATTCCACGTTAAAGCAAAAAATATCATAATCCAAAGCGATATTAATTTCTTTATCTGTTTTTCCCACACCAGCAAAAGCAATTTTGGAAGGTTCAAAACCATTTTCAACAGCTACAATTATTTCGTTACCGCTCACACAATCAGCGCCAAATCCAAATGAGGCAATCTCCTGAAGAATCCTAGGATTTGCATTTGCTTTGATCGCATAATGGATAACAAAATTCTTGTTTTCTGTTTCTTTTTTTACCAAATTGAGCGTTTCTCTGAGTAGTTCAATATCATAAAAATAGAAAGGAGTATCTAATGATTTGAATTTTTCAACCGGAAATTTACCTTTAATCATATTGTTGAAATTTTGGCTGCAAAGTTAATAAAAAGGTCGACTTATTTATATTAATTCCAATGTTTGCTCTATTTTCTTGTCTATAGAAAGATTATAATCGAGCCAATGAATTTTAAATCCGCGGCGTTCCATACCTCTGAACCATGTCATTTGTCTTTTTGCAAACTGGTGAATTGCTATTTCCAGCTGCGAAAACATTTCAGAAAATGATATTTGTCCAATTACGTATTGTGTAACATATTTATATTCGAGTCCATAATATATGAGGTCGTTTGCATCAACGCCTTTAGAAATCAAGTTTTCCACCTCTTCAATCATTCCCTCTTCCAGTCGTTTCTTTAGTCGGTCTGTAATTTTTTCTCTTCTCAAATTTCTGTCGATATCAATGCCGATAATTAAACTGTTTATGGGTTTGTAGTTTTGCAAAGTGAGCGACTCTTTAGATTGAAAATCAGCTATTTCTATAGCTCTAATAGCTCTTTTTTTTGTATCAACATCCGTTGTGTTATGCAACGATTTATAACTTGCCAGAATTTGTGCAAGCTCTTGTAGCGATTTTGATTCCAGATTCGTTCTCAAAGGATTATTTTCCGGGACATCCGGAAGATGATAACCTTTTAAAACAGCCTCGATATATAATCCCGTTCCACCACAGAGGATAGGAGTTTTTCCTCGGGAAAGAATGTCCTCATATGCGATATGGAAATCTTGTTGATAATTGAATAATGTATATTTATCACCTGCATCTCTGATATCGATCAGATAATGAGGTATTTGGTGTCCATTGATAATGTAGTCGGAAAGATCTTTTCCTGTACCAATATCCATGCCGCGATAAACTTGTCGTGAGTCGGCACTTATTATCTCACCATTCAGTCTTTCAGCTAATTGAGTCGCAAAAGAAGTTTTACCACTAGCAGTAGGACCCAAAACTGTGATGAGCTCTGTTTTTGTTGAAGAATTTTGAGTAAAAGTCATGTCACCAGCTCCTTCCTGCGCCTCCACCTCCAAAGCTTCCGCCACCGCCTCCGCCGAATCCACCGCCGAATCCACCTCCAAAACCTCCGCCGAATCCACCTCCGGAATTTCGGGAATTACCTCCAATTATGGGAGGAAAAAATATAGTGCCACCTCCACCACGGTTGTGACCATCTCCATCTATATGTTGATCGCCTTTTCCAAAAATAACGCGGATGAAAATGAAGAAGAGAATTATGGCAATGATAATAACAAGAGCAGGGATTTCGTTTGTTCCTTCTGCTTCTGCATCAAACTCACCGCTAAGACGGGCAATAATGGCGTCTGCTGAGGCATTTACGCCACCAAAATAATCGTTATCGATGAAATAGGGAATCATGTAGTTATCGAGAATTCTACCTATATAAGCATCATTTAGTTTTGCCTCCAGACCATAGCCGACTGCGATAAAAACATCCCCTCTGCTATCTTCTGTTTTTGGTTTAATCAAAATAACAACACCGTTATCTTTTTCTTTTTGACCAATGCCCCATTTTTCTCCTAAGCGAAAAGAATATTCCGATGCCGGGTATCCACCCATATCATTAACAGTTACTACATAAATTTGTGTAGATGTAGAATCATTATAAGCTAGCAGTTTTTGTTCTAATGCTTGTGTTTCGGATGCCGAGAAAATGCCCGCAAAGTCGTTTACTAAACGAGGTGGCGACATAGGTTCAGGTATTCCCTGGGCATTTATATTGACTGTATAAATAAATAATAGCAGAAGAAAGAGACTGAAATAATTAATCTTCTTGAATGACCTCATTGCTTAGTTCGTTTTCATCGTTTTCCATAATCGGGTAGCGCGCATTGATTAATGCTCCAACTTTTCCTACTCCTTCACAAATACCTTGAACTATTTCGTTGTTCCGAAAATGAAGGAGCATATCATCCAGTGCATCATCCCAAAAACCTTCTGATGCCGCTTTGTTAATGCCTATGTCACCCAATATCGCAGCTTTATGATCTACTGGGGCGACATATATAAGAACTGAATTCCGCAATTTTGTTTTATACATTTTTAGCTTGCGGAACTTTATTGCTGCTGCCTCAAGTGGGTTTCCCTTACATTTGCGGGCAACACACACGCGAATCTCGGCCGAAGTATGGTTTTCGGCATTCTTGATTGCGTCAGAAACTTTGTCCAGTTCTTCTTTGTTTAGCATTGTTTGAATGATATTAAAACTCTACTTTTGGAGCATTCTCAGAACCTGGAGCTGCCTGAAAATATCCTTTTGACTCAAATTTAAACCAACCTGCGTAAATAACTTGTGGAAATTTGCGTATGTATGCGTTGTAATCCTGAACCTTTTCGTTAAACTTATTTCGTTCTACTGATATCCTATTTTCAGTTCCTGCAAGTTCATCCTGCAAAGCCATAAAGTTCTGATTTGCTTTTAATTCGGGGTAATTTTCCTGAATAAGAAGCAATCTGCCTAATGCTTGACTCAATTCACCTTGAGCATCTTGGTACTTTTGAATTGCTTCCGGGGTTAAATTGGCAGGGTCAACAGTCATCTGAGTCGCTTTAGAACGAGCTTCTGTTACTTGTGTAAAAGTCTCTTGTTCATGCTCTGCATAACCTTTCACGGTAGCAACAAGATTTGGGATGAGATCCGATCTTCGTTGGTATGCATTTTCAACATTACTCCATTGTTGAGAAACAGATTCTTGTTTTTCAACCATTCGATTGTAGCCCTGACAGCTTGATAGCATTGCTACACCCAGGATAATAAATAAAAGATAAGAAAACTTTTTCATTGTTTTATATGCAATTTGTTCGTATTGAGTTTGTGTACAAATATAAATAAATTGTTTGGATATTTATGCGAATCCTCAAAATAAGGGAAATTGTTTGAATTAAATTCATCATTTTATTTATGATGAACTATATCAAATTAATTACCCTGAATGCTTTATGGTTTAACATTTTATAATCAAACTATTGGTTTATCGAGGATAATTTGTAACTTTGTAACTTAAGATTATATTAATTAGATGAAAGAGACGCAGTTATGAAAATATATAATAGGTTATTCAATTTCTCCGTTATATTTCTGTTGTTTACGACTATTGGTGTTTTTTCTGCAAATGGTCAACAAACACCGTCTTCTGATAGTTTGAATATATTTAACAATATAACGGACATAGATAAACAGGTTCAAATAATAAATGAATATACTAATGAACGTTCTACTCCAATAGTGATTCCACCTCCTACGGATACTATAAAAAAGAAAAATGCAACTAATGGTGTTTTACATCCACTTCATCCCGATTCTGTTATAGTTCAACCGGTTAGGTTTGTGTATCCTAAAGTGTCGCTCGACTCAATTTATAAACGTTCTGAAATTGGAACTTTACAGTTGCCACAATTTGCATATAATCCGGAGTCGTTGGCTGGAATGACTTTCAGGGATACAATATTCTACAATCCTCTTTTTCTCCCAATGATTTTTACTGGGATTAAAGATCTTGATGATCAAATTCTTTATCCTAATGTGAAAGAGAGCCAGCAGGAACATTTACTGATACCTTTCGATGAAACTTTTGCTCCTTTGTTGCAACACGCTGAATTTATTGAAGATGTACGTCATGGATACTTCAAAAAGTATCCTGATAGAATGAAGCTTTCTGCATCTGAATTTGCCGGATTGCCAAAAGCAAGTGAGGTAGAAAAGGATGTGCTCGGAACTTTTAATCCTTTTGGTAAACCGCTTGATGCACAGTCGGGTGTAGTTCTTGTTGCGCCGGAAGTTGAAACAGTAAAAATTGGTCGCCGTTATTGGAATGTTGTAGGTGAACATAGTCTTCAATTTACTCAAAACCTCTTTTCCGACAACTGGTACAGAGGAAAGAACAATAACTTGAATATCAACAGTAATCATGTTGTTCGTGCTAACTACAGAAAAGAAAAAATCAGATTTGATAATACATTGGAATGGCGATTATCGTTGTTTAATTCTCCTGATGATTCTATTCGTGCTTATAAGATTGGTAATGATTTGCTTAGGTATTATGGATCATTAGGAGTTGATGCTTTTCTGAAAAAATGGCAGTACTCATCTAATGTTGAGGTTAAAACTCAGATGTTCAATAACTACCCTGTTAATTCTAATGAATTGAGGTCTTCTATTTTAGCACCACTATACGTGAATGCGGGTGTGGGTATGACTTATCAACTTAATAAGTCTTATGAAAAAGTGAGACACAGAAGTTTATACTTGAAACTGGACCTTTCTCCCGTTTCTGTTAACTACCGTTATGTCGGAAATCCTAATGTGCCTGTTATAAGATATGGTATCGAAGAAGGAAAGAAGGGTAAGATGGAGCTTGGTTCTACTGTGACAGCCGACTGGCGTTTCAATTTTAATAAATACACTCGTTGGGAATCGCGATTTAAATATTTTACGAGCTACAAGAATGTAGTGGCAGAATTTGAAAATACATTGAATATGGATCTGACAAACTATTTTTCAACTCGATTGCATTTGAATCTTCGATATGACGATTCTGTTCCTAAAGATCCAAAACTTGGTTATTTACAAGCATATGAGTCGGTCACTTTCGGTCTAAACTTCAGATGGTGATTATTTAAAAATGGCCTTTTCAGCCATTGGAAAGCCATTCAGAAAATCTTTTACACTCATTCGCTTTTTCCCCGCTTGCTGTACATCTAATAAACGGATATAGCCATTTTTCACAGCAATATCTATATTGGATTTGTCGTGAAGCACACTTCCTGTAACTAATATGTTCGGTTCTGTAATTATTTCACAGTCAAATATTTTCATGGTTATTGGTTCCATATTTTCTATATGGAGCTCTGTCCATGCAGCAGGGTAGGGAGATAGTCCTCTAATAAAGTTGCGAACATCTTTGGCATCTTTGCTCCAGTCTATTCGGCATGTTTCTTTAAATATCTTTGGCGCAGATTTCAAGGTGTCTGCATTTTGCTGAGGCTTGGTTGATACGGTGTTGTCGATAATCGCATCAGTAGTCTTTAATACAAGCTGAGCCCCAATTTGCATCAGTCTGTCGTGTAATGTCCCAGCATTGTCGTTATCTGAAATAGGTGTTTTCTCCTGGAATATGATATTTCCCGTATCGATATCATGTTTGAGAAAAAAAGTAGTTACTCCAGTTTCAGTATCTCCGTTAATGATTGACCAGTTAATGGGAGCTGCTCCTCTGTATTGGGGAAGAAGTGAAGCGTGAAGATTGAATGTTCCTTTTGGGGGCATGTTCCAAACAATTTCGGGCAACATTCTGAATGCGACGACAATTTGCAGGTCGGCGCGCAATTCTTTTAAATCGTTAATAAATTGTTCATCCTTAAGACTTTCCGGTTGAAGAATGGGCAGATTATTTGAAAGAGCAAATTGTTTAACAGGTGATTGTTGAATTTTATGACCACGACCTGCAACTTTGTCCGGCATTGTAACAACTCCGACAATGTTATAGTTATTTTCTACTAATACTTTTAGCGACTCTACTGCAAAATCGGGTGTTCCCAGAAAAACAATTCTCAAATCTTCTTTTCTCATACTTCTCTTTATTTTACTTCGATTACACTTCAGAATCCGAATAATTTTTAACCAATACATCTCTGTAAGCATTGAATACGGTCGATTGAGAGATAATGCCTTTATAAACTTCATTATCATCAACTACCGGTAGATTCCATGCTTTTGTGTCTTCAAATATATTCATCACTTGCTCCATTGGCATGTGAATATTAATCTTAACAGTTGCTCCAACCATAAACTTCTCTACTTTAAATCTTTCATAGAGTTCGGGGCGGAACATTATATTTCTAATATCATTCAAATAAACTAACCCAACCAGAACACCTTTGTCGGTAACTACCGGAAATATGTTACGGTTTGAGGTGGAAATAATTTTTACTGTTTCGCCCAAGTTCATTGACTTGGTAAGAGTGGGTATATTTGTCTCAAGTAATTGCTCGATATTTAGAAATGTCAAAACAGCTTTATCTTTATTGTGGGTGATAAGTTCTCCTTTTTTTGCTAATCTGATGGCGTAAATATTATGTTTTTCAAAGATGATGATTGTTCCATACGATATGCTCGCGACAATCATTAAAGGCAAAAACAGATCGTATCCACCTGTGAGCTCAGCAATTAAGAATGTGCCGGTAAGTGGTGCATGCATTACACCTGCCATTACACCCGCCATACCATATAATGCAAAATTATCTTGAGGTAAATGAGGTGCAATATTCAGTAAGTTAAGCACGTAAGCAAATAAAAAGCCCATAATGCAACCTATGAAAAGTGTAGGTGCAAATACTCCACCGGTACCACCACCTCCATTTGTAGCACTCATTGCAAATACTTTAAAAAGCATGGTTAATGTAAGAAAAACTACTAATCCCCATTCGTTCTTAAGTGAGTAAAAGAAGCTTTTGTCCATAATCTCTTTATAACGATCGCCACTATCCAATAGCATTTCAATCGAGTTGTACCCTTCACCAAAAAGGGGTGGAAAAAAGAATATTAAAATACTTAACATTGTGGCTCCAAACAGGTATTTTTTCACACTTGAAAGGTTATGAAAAATGTCTTCTATCCATGCAGTGACACGTGTTAAGTAAAGAGATACAAATCCACAAAAGATGCCAAGAGCGATAACCCATGGAATGCGGTTCAGGCTAAATGCATCTACTTGTGAAAAAGCAAACATGGCATCATAACCGGTAAGCACATAAGATACAACGGTAGCAGTAATGGAAGTGATCAGTAATGGAAGAATAGATGATAATGTCAGGTCGAGCAACAGAACTTCAATGACGAAAAGAATTCCTGCAATGGGTGCTTTGAAAATTCCTGCTATCGCACCGGCAGCCCCACATCCTACCAATAGCATCAGCTTTCTTTGATCTAGTTTAAAGTATCTTCCTAGATTTGAGCCGATTGCTGAACCGGTTAAAACTATAGGAGCCTCCGCTCCAACTGATCCACCTAGACCGATAGTGATTGAGCTTGCTATCAATGATGAATACATATTGTGGGGTTTAATCCTACTTTTTCGTTGTGAAATAGAAAAAAGGATCTTTGTGACCCCGTGACTGATATCGTCTTTTACAATGAATTTGACATAAAGACCGGCAAGTAAAATTCCTATTGTTGGGTACAGTAGATATAAATAGTTTGCTTCGGCCGGATTGAAACTGTTTGTGAGGAATAACTGAATATAATGAATGATTAATTTTAGTACATAGGCAGCCAATGCTGTTGCAATACCTACCAGGAAACAGACAAAGAGTAAAAAAGCTCTGTCATTGTTATGAGAACTTTTCCACATCATGAATTTATCGTATATTCCTTTTTTTGCCATCACAAACAATTGTATTTTATTTTCTAATGATCTCTATTGTACCTGATTTATCTAACCTGATGATACTCGAAGGCGTGGTTTTGGAAACTTCTCTTTGACGGTATTCCACAACATAATCTACTTTCCCCTTGATAATATCTGAGATATCTTTGAATGATGCAGGAGAGGGTTCACCACTAATATTGGCCGATGTCGATACAATTGGTTTACGAAACTGGCGGCACAGTTCATTAGAGAATTTTTCTTCGGTAATGCGAATTCCGATACTACCATCGGCAGCAATAAGGTTTGTCGCCAGGTTTTTCGCACCATCATAAATGATTGTGAGTGGTTTGTCTGTCAGTTCAATCAAATCCCAGGCAATGTCCGGAACATCTTTTACATAGGTCTGAAGTTTTGCAGGATTATCAAGTAAAACCAGCATAGACTTACTATCGCTTCTTTGCTTTATTTCATAAACAAGTTTTACAGCTTCTTCGTTGGTAGCATCACATCCAATTCCCCAGATGGTGTCTGTCGGATATAGAATCACACCCCCTTTTTTGAGAACTTCACATGCTTTTTTTACATCTTCTTGCATCTTCTTTATTTATTTATATATTGCATAAATATTGCATCTTCAAAATCGATTTCAGCTGATAACCATTGTTTTAAAACTCCTGTTTGTTGGTAGTTGCATTTAGTAAATAGTTTTATGCTTGCTTTGTTTTGAATTGGAATTATCGCGTATAGTTGATTAATCTTGAGAAATTTAAAAGCATATTCTTCCAGTAAGTGAAGTATTTGAGTTCCAAATCCTTTACATTGAAATTTATGATCGACTAATATTCCTACCCCCGCACGTTTATGAAATGGATCAAAATCATAAAGATCAATGGTTCCAATGCTTTGCTTTGTACTTTTCAATTCAACAATAAATCGTTGTTGATGTGTTTGAAATATATCTTCATCAAACCTGCTTATATATTGTTTTATTGCATATCGTGAAAAGGGTGCGATTGAAGAACCGATTTTCCATAGTTCTGTATCGTTTTCCCAATCATAGAGTTGGTCCAAATCCTCTGGTTCAAGGGCTCTTAACTTTATATTATCGTTTTCAAGTAACATGCTAATATTTAGTTTTTATCTACCTGATCATTATCATTTACCAATACTTCTTCCGCTACCGTTGTTTTAGATATTTCCGGTGATTCCGTTATTTCGTGAACTTCTTCTGATTCTGTAATTGACATGAGTTCAGGATATGATGGTTTGCAAAATAGAAGTATGATAAGCATGATGAAAGTAATGTACATGAAGTTGTTATTCTGTGACAATGCATAAATCATGCTGCTAACCAAAGTCATAAAACTTAAAAAATAGAGTCTCACATAAGATATTCTTTTATATGAATTTATGGCTGAATCTCTATCAATATTCTTCGGAAGCTTCTTTATCTTGTCTGCAAAACCTTTAAGAATAATTGGGATACTAACGATGATAAACAAGATGAGATACATCTCAAACATAGTGTTTATCTCTATCGGGGTTTTGAATTTTATTATATCAAATAGAATTAGCAAAAACAAAGCAGCCAAAACAATGATGTTCGTATAGAAATGTTTTCGCAAAATCCTTATCGCAATATCTTCAGCTGTAGAGGTCATTATTTAGAAGTTAATTTGTATGATTCATCAAATGGGGTACGGTTTAGAATAGATCGTCCCAATGTTACTTCATCAGTATATTCAATCTCATCTCCAATAGAGACGCCGCGTGCTATGATGCTCAGTTTGAGATTGTATGGTTGAAGTTTTCGATAAATATAGAAGTTTGTAGTATCCCCTTCCATTGTAGCACTTAGTGCCATTATTACTTCTTTAACCGATTCTGTTTGCACACGTGTAACAAGGCTTTCTATTTCAATATCGGAAGGACCTATCCCGTCTATTGGTGAAATAATTCCACCAAGTACATGATAAAGTCCTTTAAATTGCGTTGTGTTTTCGATTGCCATTACATCTCTAATGTTCTCTACAACACAGATAGTTGATTTATCGCGTTCCGGATTGCTACAAATATCGCACACTTCAGTATCTGATATATTATGGCAATGTCTGCAATATTTGACTTCACGTTTTAGTTTATTGATAGCTTCTGTGAAGTCATCAACATTATTTGTCTCTTGCTTTAAAAGGAAAAGTACCAATCTTAAAGCAGTTTTCCTACCAATTCCGGGCAATCTTGCAAACTGGTTTACCGCATTTTCTAATAAAGTAGATGGATAGGATGAGTTCATTTCAAACTTTAAATATGTATTTACAAATATACGATGAATCTCGTTATTGAGCAAATCGCTTTGTCAAGTCCAATCAAATATCTTTACTATAATTTTTTAGTAATACTGTCTAATAATTGGGAAAAATAGTTAATTATTTATTCGTTTAAAAGTGATTAATTTATTAGCTTTGCTGAAAATTATAGGCGATTTTTCAATAATCTTATTAAATGATTTATTTATGAAAAAGTACAATTTTAATGCCGGTCCTTCCATTCTTCCTCAGGTAGTTATTGAAAGAACCGCAGAAGCAGTAAAGGATTTCAATGGTAAAGGGCTTTCACTCTTAGAAATAAGCCATCGTTCTAAAGATTTTCAAGCTGTCTTAGATGAAACAGTTGATCTATTCAAAGAAATACTTGATATACCTAGTGGATATTCTGTATTGTTTCTTGGAGGTGGTGCAAGTATGCAATTTTGTATGGTGCCTTACAATCTTTTAGAAACAAAAGCTGCTTATTTGAATACAGGTACATGGGCAAGTAAAGCATTGAAAGAAGCTAAATTGTTTGGTGAGGTAATTGAAGTCGCATCGTCAAAAGATGCTTTATACAACTATATTCCCAAGGATTATACTATTCCAGAAGATGTAGATTATTTTCACATTACTACAAACAATACGATTTATGGTACTGAGTTACATACAGATATAGATAGTCCAGTTCCATTAGTCGCTGATATGTCGTCAGATATATTTTCACGTCCCATCGATGTTTCAAAATATTCACTTATTTATGGAGGAGCACAAAAGAATTTGGCACCTGCAGGTGTAACTTTTGTCATTATCAAAGACGAAATATTAGGGAAAGTGACTCGTCAAATTCCAAGTATGTTGAATTACAGGACACATATTGAAAATGGTTCAATGTTTAATACTCCACCTGTTTTACCTATATATTCAGCTATGGAAACCCTTCGTTGGTTAAAGGGATTAGGTGGTGTTCAGAAAATGGAAAAGCTCAATCTTGAAAAAGCGAAAGTTTTATACGATGCAATTGATAACAGTCGTTTCTTTAAGGGAACTGCTAAATTTGAAGATCGTTCAATTATGAATGTTTGTTTCGTAATGAAAGACGAGTATAAAGATTTAGAAGCTTCATTTCAAGAGTTTGCTTCCGAACGAGGAATGGTAGGAATCAAAGGTCACCGTTCAATTGGTGGTTTCCGTGCCTCTATTTATAATGCAATGCCTTTCTCAAGTGTTCAAGCATTAGTGGATTGTATGAATGAGTTCGAGAGATCCAGATAATTAAAACATTATAACCATGAAAGTACTATTAGCGACAGATAAACCATTTGCCGCTCAAGCAGTAAGAGATATTAAATCTATTATTGTTGGAGCAGGATATGAATTTGTATTATTGGAGAGGTATACCAATAAGCAAGAATTGCTTCAAGTCGTGAATGATGTAGATGCGTTGATCATTCGAAGCGATATTGTTGATAAAGAGGTTATTGTTGCTGCCCCTAAATTGAAAACTGTTGTTCGTGCCGGATCCGGCTATGACAATATCGATTTGGAAGCAGCATCATTGCGAGGAGTGTGCGTAATGAACACACCCGGGCAAAATTCCAATGCGGTAGCAGAACTTGTGTTTGGTCTGCTTTTGAATAGTCAGCGGAATCAGTTTGACGGGTCGATAGGTTACGAGTTAAAAGACAAAAAAATAGGTGTTTATGCATTCGGGAATGTTGGAAGAAATGTTGCAAGAATAGCTCAGGGATTTGGGATGACATGCTATGCATATTCGCGTAAACTATTAGATGAACCAAAAAACGAAGCTGAATATGGAGTAATTCCTGTAAAAAGTATAGAAGATCTGTTTGAAAAATCTGAGATTGTTTCTTTGCACATGCCATTGACCAATGATACAAGAAGATGTGTGAATTATAATTTGTTGTCCAGGATGCCAGATAATGGAATATTGATTAATTCAGCGCGTCAAGAGATTGTAGTTGAAGAAGACATTCTCAGAGTAATGGAAGAAAAAGCCAACTTTAAGTATTTAACCGATTTAAAGCCCGAGAAGAATGAAGAATTTGCAAGTCGTTTTGGGAAGAGATACTTTACCACCCCCAAAAAGGCTGGAGCGCAAACCATAGAAGCAAACAATAATGCAGGTCTGGCCGCTGCTAATCAAGTAGTTGCTTATTTGAAAGACGAAATAGATACATTCAGAGTAAATTGACAATATCATGACAGTATTATGGCTTGCATTACGACTTTATTAGTAAACTAATAAAAGATAAATATAAAAATATTATGTAAGAATACCGAATTACTTAACAGTCATTCGGTATTTTGTTTTATTAACTAAAATGCCAGGATTAATATTTGGTACATCTACGAAAATGTAGTAATATTGCGTCAGGTAAATAAACGATAATAAAACAAGATAAAGTATGGAACGATTAACGCCTCAGGAAGAATCAGTTATGTTGCATGTTTGGCAAATGGGAGAATGTGCAGTAAAAGACGTATTTGATAAAATGGAAGATCCAAAACCCCCTTATACAACTATAGCATCAGTATTTATAAATCTGGAGAAAAAACAGTATGTAGTCAAGAGACGATTTGGGAATGTAAAAGTTTTCAAGCCCATTATATCCGAAGCCGCCTATAAGCGATATTTCATGTCCAACATAGTTGAGAGTTATTTCGATAACTCTTATAAAGAATTAGTATCTTTTTTTGCTAAGGAGGAAAAGATTACGACAGAAGAGCTAAAAGAAATTGTACGTTTGATTGAATTGAATCAGAAAAAAAAGTAGTGATATTTAATCTTTTAAATCTATGGAAGCACTATTAATTTATATATTGAAAGTAAACATTGCACTTGCAGTTTCTTATGTTTTGTATGTGTTGATGTTTAGAAAAGACACATTTATAAAGTTGCGAAGATATTATTTTTTATCAGCGATACTCTTTTCGTTTATTTATCCGCTTTACACGGTCGATGCGCTTAGCAGTGTGTTAGAACTTAATGTTACCCGACAAACACAAGTAAATTTTCTTATTGGAAATATTTCCTCGAAAGTTGTAGATAATGAGGCAGATATATCAAGTATTTTTAATTGGAAAGTCTTGCTGCTATTAATATCATTATCTGGTACCATAGTTTTATTTGTACGTCTTTACAGAGAAATCCGTTCTTTGTTCAGATTGAAAAGTCGTTCTGTAAAAACGATAATAAATGGCGTAGAAATACTTTATTTATCCGAAGAAATAACGCCGTTCTCCTATTTCAAGTGGATCTTTATAAATATCGATACCTATAATGAAGAAGAATTAAAACAAATTATTTGGCACGAGCAAACACATGTAAATCAGTTGCATTCTATTGATGTTATGATTTCAGAATTAGTACGAATATTTTTTTGGTGGAATCCGATTGTGTGGTTTATGAAACGAGAAATCACTATCAGTCTTGAGTATCTTGCCGACAATTCAGTGTTAGAACATGGCGCTGACAGCAAGAAATATCAGTATCACCTATTACGATTGACTTATCACAAAACTGCAGTTGAGATAGTAAATAACTTTAATGTATCACAATTAAAACAACGAATTATGATGATGAACAAATCAAAAACACCTTATGGCGCAGTAATTAAATATCTGGTAATATTACCAATAGTACTGCTGATGGTTACTGTAAACAGTACAGCTACAGCAGGTAACGACAATAGGGGAAGTCGAATTGAAACAGACGAGCCAATCAACCAAGTACCCCCTCAAAAAGATGAAAGTCCCATTTATGAAGTAGTAGAACAATTACCCTCATTTCCCGGTGGACAATCAGCGCTAATGGATTATTTCAAGAAAAATCTTAAGTATCCCGTGATTGCCATAGAAAATGGTATTCAAGGAAGAGTTATTATTCAGTTTATAGTAGAAAAGGACGGATCGATATCATCTGCAAAATATATACGAGGAGTTGATCCATCTTTGGATAAAGAAGCCATGCGCATTGTAAATGCCATGCCGAAATGGGTTCCGGGTAAACAAAAAGGAGAGTCGGTAAGATGTTTTATAACTATACCTATTGAATTTAGAATACCCAAAAAAGAAACTAAAGTTCAAACAGCAAACGATTCAATAATATAATTAAATTAGAATCAAAATATTGATAAAAGAAAAGAGCTCGATGCAATATCGAGCTCTTTTGTATAGGTCAAATTTTTATAAGCTATCTAATGTTTTTGGTGCATTTCTAATTCATGTACTTTTCTGTGTCTTTAATGCGTTGATATATTGTGTTATATCAATTGAACATATCGTCGATACCTTGTTCTTTATGTATAAGTGAGTCCGCTGCCGAAGGATAACCACCGGAATAGAACGTGCCCTCTCTATCGCATGGATTAGCATACTGAGCAGGGATATTAAAAATCCCATCATCCTTCATGTTAAGTGTTGGGTCCCCATAAATCTTTTGATAGAACAGACCATGAATTGGCAGAGCCGTGTTAGCCCCTTGTCCCATGACGATACCATCAAAATGAATAGATCTATCTTCGCCACCAACCCAGCAACCAACAACCAAATCAGGAGTAAACGACATAAACCATCCGTCCGATTGGTTTTGTGAAGTACCCGTTTTTCCACCCATTTCACCTTTCAGGTTATATCGGAAGCGTAATCTTGAACCCGTTCCTCCGTCGACAACCGATTTCAGCATATCCAGCATTTTATATGATGATCCTTCGCTAATGATTTCCTGAGTATTTGGAATAAAATTAGTAATTGTGTTTCCGTACGAATCCTCAATTCTGGTAACCAGTATCGGATCAATTTTGATTCCAGCATTAGTGAAAGTCGAAAATCCACTAACCATTTCAGAAACAGATGCATCGCATACACCAAGAGCCAGCGAGTAAACAGGATCAATTTGACTTTTCAGTCCAAAAGATTTTATCAGTTCAGCAAATGCATAAGGTGAAAATTGTTTCATTATATAAGCGGTAACCCAGTTACTTGAGTTCTGTAATCCCCATTTTATGGTCACTGTTTCTCCAACCCTGCTAGCACCCGCATTTTTAGGAGACCACGGTTCCCCTGTTTCAGTTATAATAGTCTGAGGTTCATGAACAAGTTGATCACAAGGAGTCATTCCTTCTTCCATAGCCAATGAATATAAGAACGGTTTAACTGTAGAACCAATTTGTCTTTTACCCGTGTTCACCATATCATATTGAAAGAACCTGAAATCCGGTCCCCCCACATACGCCCTTACATATCCCGTTTTCGGGTCCATAGCCATAAATCCCGTTCTCAAGATACTTTTATGATAGCGAATAGAGTCCCATGGAGTCATGATAGAATCTATTTCCCCCTGTTCCCAATCGAACAATTTCATATCGAATTTCTTATTCTTGAAAACGTTAATGATTTCCGCTTCGCTTTTTCCTGCAGATTTCATAACCCTATATCGTTCAGTCTGTTTAACCGCAGCTTTCATCAAGTCCTCAACCTGATCACTTACTGAGCTGGAGAACGGAGCATATTTTCGTCCTTTTTTCTCTTTATCGAACATCGGTTGTACATATCCACCCAGGTGTTCATCCACCGCATCTTCTGCATACCGTTGCATTCTACTATCTAAAGTTGAATATATTTTGAGTCCATCCGTATAAATATTATAATAAGACCCATCCGGTTTTTTGTTTTTGTTGCACCAACCATAAAGCGGGTCATTTTCCCAAGCATAAGAATCCTCAATGAATTGTTGTTCCTGCCACGATGCATAGTTCTTTTTTTCCGGTTTCTTAGCCATCATGATTTTTGCAAGATGTTGGCGATAATATGGAGCAGGAATATCTATATGCGTGTCACGATTAAAATCCAGTCCCAGGGGTAAAGCCTGCAGTGAATCTTTCTGAGTTTCTGTTAGATGTCCCGCTTTTTCCATCTGCGATAAAACCACGTTTCGTCTTTCCTTTGTTTGCTCGGGCTTTCTCACAGGATTATAGGTTGTTGGATTTTTGAGCATCCCCACAAGCATTGCAGCCTCTTCAACTTTCAGATCTTTAGGCTTTTTATTAAAGAATATTCGTGAAGCAGAATCAATTCCGTCAGCATCATAAATAAATTGGAAATAGTTGAGGTATAAGTTAATAATCTCCTCTTTAGTATAGAACCTTTCCAGTTTAAGAGCGATTACCCATTCTACCGGTTTTTGGAACATACGTTGTATTTTGTTTTTAGCCCTTGGCGTATAAAGCTGTTTTGCCAGCTGCTGTGCAATTGTGCTACCCCCTCCACTTTCTTTCTGTCCCAGCAAAATAGTTTTCACGATTGCCCGTCCCAGTCCAATCACATCAATACCCGAGTGTCTGTAGAATCTCACATCCTCAGTTGAAACCAATGCCTGTTCAAGATATGGAGACAGATCAAGATAGTCAACATATACCCGGTTTCCCTTACTTTCAGAAAAAGTAAACAACAAGTTATTATCCGCTGAAATAACCTGTGATGCATATTGGTCGATTGGATTTTCCAAATCGTCGATAGGAGGAATATAACCAATAATTCCCGTCCAGATTAATCCAATAAAAAGTATAGAAGCCAAGATAATAGCCCCAAATGCCCGCCATAGCCAAGTAGACACCGTTATATTATCATTGGAATTCTTATTGTTCTTTCGATTTTTTTGTTGAGTTTTTGTTTTCTTATCCATAACCATTGTAAAAAAACAGTCGTTTAATTTAACTTCCCGATTGCGGGACAAAAGTACATAAAACGATTGAATTGGAGCCTATTTAATAGACTAAAAAACATTTACGATCAAATAATGAAAATTACATTAGGCGATTGAAAGTAGTTGATCCATATATTTTTAGGATAAAACTCACTATATGTTGTTATCTTATGTTAAAATGTTTTGATGATTTTGAGAGAAAACGTGCTTTGTTGAGTGAGAGCATGGTGAGAGGTAGGTGAGAGGTAGGTGAGAGCATAGTGAGAGGAAGGTGAGAGCAGGGTGCGAGTAAGTCGAAAGTGAAAAAACATTAAATGAAGTCAAAAAAAGAGGATATCCTTAATTGGATATCCTCTACGTTTATTTTATAGACCGTTAAAGACCTCGCAGATTATTAACAATAATCGTTTTATGTAGTTCCGATGCTTATTTTAAAGACCGCTAAAGTCCACACCCTCAAAAACGAGAGATGGGATTTGCCATGAAGAATTTGGTCGCGGATCGTTTCCGATAGCAGCCAGAGAACTCCACAATGCCAGCATATTTCCCGTAACGTTCATTTCTGAAATTGGTTGTGTCCGTTTGCCATTTTCGATCAAGAAACCCTCGATACCGTATGAGAAATCGCCAGTAGTGCTATTGCTGTTACCACCGTTGAAGCCTGTAACCAGAATCCCTTTATCAATATCCGCGATCAGTTGTTCCAAGTTCTTATTACCCGGTTTTAACACAGGTATAGACAATGAGCTGATAGTCGGTTCAATCTTCATTTTGTTAGCTATGTAAGTATCAATAAGATACATGTTTAGCGTACCGTTTTCGATCACATTCGTCGGTTGTGTCGCCACCCCTTCAAAATCAAAATATCGAGCACCCGGAGCTTTTTTACGGTGCGGTTCATCAGTAAGTGTAAATAAGTCGTTACCGATTTTTTGTCCCACCTTATCCAGTAAGAAAGAATTTTTTTGTTGCAAAGAACCACCCGACATAGCATCAATAATTGGTCGCAGTAGTTGAGACGAATTCAATTGATCCACAATCATTGTATATTTTCCAGAAGCCACCTTTTTCTGTCCAAGTTTTTGCAGCACCCTTTCCAGCGCTTTTTGTCCAATGCCAGTAGTCTTAAGATCATCCAAGAACAGAGCCGATTCATACCAGTAAGATGATGGACGAGCTTCCCCTTCACCCCTCATTGACACGCTTACCGAGAGCGCAAAAGAAGTTCCGTTTTGATCACCTTCAAAGCCGTTGCTGGTGATACGATAGCTGCTATATTCATTATCGCTGTAAGAAGAATCGACCGATATTATTCGTTCATCCTTTCCCATAGCCTCATTAGATATATCATTAGCCAGCGACATTTTCAAGTCCGGGTTCACCCCATCGAACTTATTATCCATAAGGTTTAAGTCCGGTTTATCCCCTTTATAATATCTCGCAGCATCAGGTAAAGTACGCGCTTCGTCCTTTGCCAAATATCTTGTAGAATCGATTGCCTGTTTGATAAAACCCTCAAGTTCCTTTTTTACAAGACGGTTTGTCGAAAAAGTTCCATATCTACCATCTACAAAAAGATTCAGCGACATTCCATTTTCGGCCGCCTGTTGTAGTTTATCCGTTTTATTGTTTCTGAGGTCAATAGAAGTGTTTGATCCAGAATATACGCTAATGCGAACACCCTGACATCCATTCTTTTGAGCATACTCCATTGCCCACTGAGCCAATTTTTTATTTTGGTTTGATATCATAGTTTCAATTATTTATTAACTTTCCCCTCCAACTGTAAGTTTGCTAACTAAAGCCGATGGCATACCGCAGGTCACCGGGCAAGACTGACCATCTTTACCGCAAGTCCATGTTCCATCGTCGATTTTATCATTATTTGCCACCATTGTTATGTCCGCCAGTGCTTTAGGCCCATTACCAATGATGTTAATATCCTTTATTGGTTGTGTCAATTTACCATTTTCGATGAGGTATCCCGATTTCACAAAGAATGTAAAATCACCCGCACCGATTTGCACCTGTCCATTTGTAAAGTTTTCCGCGAAAATACCCTTCTTTACCGAAGCAATGATCTCTTCCTCAGTCACATTTCCCGGTTCCATGTAAGTCGCCCTCATTCTTGGGATAGGCATATTACGGAACGATTCCCTTCTTCCGTTTCCAGTAGGGTTCACGCCATAATATTTTGCGCTTATTCTATCGTGCAGATAACTTGTCAACACTCCATCCTTTACAATATACGTTTTTTGTCCATAAATCCCCTCGTCGTCAATATTTACCGAACCCCTATTAAAAGGAATAGTCCCATCATCAACCACCGAGATATGTTCATTACAAATTTTCTTATTCAATTGATCCGAGAAGATAGAAGTATTTTTTCGGTTAAAATCAGCTTCAAAAGCATGTCCTATAGCCTCATGCAGCAATATTCCAGATCCACCCGAAGCCATAACTACCGGCATTTCGCCCCCTTTAGGTTTAATTGCTTTGAACATGATAGCCGTTTTATCAACAGCCTCCTGAGCCAGAAGTTTTATGATATCATCATTTAAAAACTCTTTTCCTTTTCTGAACGAGCGAGCCGCGTATCCATTTTCAATTTTTCCGTTCTCCTCCATTATACATACCGCTACCAGTGAAATCATTGGTCGGTAATCATAATACTGTGCCCCTTCAGAATTGAAAAATAGAATATGAGAAGTTTCGTCGTTCAGTGAAGCCGAAACCTTTTGCACACGTTTATCGAGTGCAAAGATCGCATCGTTTAATTTTTGCAGGTAAGGCATTTTTTCTTTCAGTGTAACCTCTTCCCACGATTGAATCACCGGATAATAATTCTTGATGATAGGTAACCCTTTCATCGCCACCGGTGCCGTTTTTTTGTTTCCAGAAGCAATTCTCGCTGCTGTCTGCGCCGCTTTCAGCATATCTTCCAGATCTACATTTTCGACATAAGCGTAGCCTGTCTGGTCGCCCGCCAACACACGAATTCCAACACCGAAATCGATATTAGAATTTGCGCGATTAACCGCGTTATCCATGAGACTTACGTTGTTTGCAAAGCTATGTTCAAAGAACAAGTCAGCATAATCCCCACCTTTTTCCAGTGCCGCCGACAATACTTTCCGGACATCCTCTTTTGAAACTCCAAAATGCTTCATAGCAGCTGCAACAGCATCTTTTGGTGCTTTTGCGTCAGTGCCTGCAATATTTGACGAAGCCATTGACGGCATCGTCATTGAGCCTAATAATGCCATACTTCCTGTTTGTATAAATTTTCTTCTATCCATAATATGGTATAATAATCATGGTCGTAAAGTTACCATTTTTTGTAAAAAGACAAGTAAAGAGTTAATTAATTTATCAGATCAGCAACCCTCTCCATCTTTTTGCCTATTTGTTCTGTGCATAAATTTCCTATGCTTCCCGCATGCGTATGATGCACGGTTTTTTCTGCCATAAATTTGCCAGAACCAACTTCTTCGCCCACTCTTCGATAAGCCTCTCTGAATGGTATTCCGCTTAGAACAAGTCGATTAACCTCTTCCACGGTGAAAAGATAATCGTATCTTTTATCATTTAGAATATCCGAGTTAATCATTATATGATCCAGCATGAAACACGTCATATTAATTAATGTATGCAAGTTTTCAATTGCCGGGAACAGCACTTCTTTAAGCAGTTGATAATCCCTTTGATAGCCATGCGGAAAATTAGTGGTCATCAGCGTAATTTCGTTTGGCAAGCTTTGAAGTCTGTTGCTATGCGCCCGAATCAGTTCCCACACATCAGGATTCTTTTTATGCGGCATGATGCTTGAGCCTGTAGTCAGTTCTTTGGGATACGATATAAAATTGTAGTTTCCCGAAAGATACATACAATTGTCTGCTGCCAGCTTATTCAACGTCGAAGCAATATTAGCCATGCTTTGTGCAAGAATTCGTTCTGTTTTTCCGCGCCCCATTTGAGCCGCTATCACATTATAATTCATTGTAGCAAAGCCCATTTCGCGTGTAGTCATTTCTCTGTCAAGAGGAAAAGAACTACCATAACCCGCTGCCGAACCTAGTGGATTTTGGTCCGCCACTCTCCATGCCGCCACCAGTGTTTGCATATCATCAACCAGTGTTTCGGCATACGCCCCAAACCACAAACCAAAAGAAGACGGCATAGCCACTTGCGCGTGAGTATATCCAGGCAGCAGCACATTTTTGTGTGATTCGCTCAGTGATTGCAGTTGGTTGAACAGTTGCAACACCTCATCTTTAATCTGTCGAATCTCATCTTTCAGATAAAGTTTTATATCCACAAGCACCTGATCGTTTCTTGATCTTCCCGAGTGAATCTTTTTGCCCATTTCACCCAGAGATTGTGTGAGCATAGATTCAATTTGCGAATGAATATCTTCAGCATCACACTCCAGCTCAAAATTTCCTTTCTCCACTTCGTTAAGAATATTTTTCAATTCCGAATGCAGTGTAGATTCCTCCTCTTGAGTAAGCAGTCCGATGGTTACCAGCATTTTTATATGCGCCATAGAACCAATGATATCATATTTTGCAAGTCTCAAATCCAGTTCCCGATCCTTTCCTACTGTAAATTCTTCCACCAGTTTATCGGCCTCAAAGCCTTTATCCCATATTTTTGCCATTCTATATTATGATTTAGCTAATTGATTTATTAATTCTGTGTAACCATTTATTCCCTGTTCAATTTCTTGGATCATCACATATTCATCCGCCTGATGCGAACGCGCCGATTCTCCCGGTCCCATTTTTATAGCAGGGCAAGTAATTCTCATCCAATCCGATGTGGTAGGAGAGGTGTATGTGTCGATACCTAAGGTGTTTACGCATTTTATTAATAAATGGTCTGTTGGAGTTGCAGAACTTTTGTTAGTCAGAGACCGAGCGATAAGCCTACTTTTTACCTGAGGCTGTAAAATATCCATGATCTCCTGATTTGTATATCTGTCGGTAGGTCTAATATCCACAACAAACCTACAACTATCCGGCACCACGTTATGTTGAGTACCAGCGTTTATTTGTGTTACCTGCAGTTTTACTTTCCCCATTGAAGGAGAAATATCAGGAAATTCGATTGTTTTTAGTTTCAGAATATCTTCAAGAGCAATGTATAGCGCATTGACCCCCTCTTCACGTGCAGCATGTCCACTCACACCTTTTGCTTCACCGTCTATTACCAGTAAACCCCTTTCTGCGACAGCCGCCTTCATGCCCGTCGGTTCCCCTATTATAGCATAAGAAACCTGTTCTTTAAGGATATTCCAAGCCCTTCTCATGCCGTCAGGTCCCGAGTTTTCTTCTTCCGTAGTTAGAACCAGAATCAAGTTGAAAGGCAATTCATTATTATAAAAGTGTAAAAATGTTTCTATCATAGAAACCACGCTAGCTCCCGCGTCGTTACTTCCCAGTCCGTTCACGCGAGTATCAGAAAGCTGAGGATTGAAAGGGTCGAAGCTGTAACTTGAGCTCGGCTTAACCGTATCCAGATGCGAATTGAGCATCAATGTGTTCTTATCCTTGTCGAATCCTTTTTGTTTAACAACCAGGTTGTTAGCAATGCTTTCTACAGAAATACCCCTTTTATTAAAATATTTAGTCAGAAAATCACTTCGCAGGTTTTCCTCCCCTGAAAAAGACTGAATAGAAATCAGTTTTCGCAGTAAAGAAATCGCGCTATTTAAATTTTCGTTGTCCATCATGAATCAGCGGTTAAGATAGTCCCTTTTCCGTTTAGTAGATTTTTTGCATGCAGAATAATCACTTTAGAAACCCCATTTTCGATAGCTTTAAAAGAATTATCAAGTTTAGGGATCATTCCATCAGTGATTATCTTATTCTCTTTCAGTGTGTCATAATCCTTTTTGTTTATTGTCGTGAGCAAGCTTTCCGGATCATTAATATCTTTGAGCACCCCCTCTTTTTCAAAGCAATAAAACAACGTAGTTTGAAACACATTAGACAAAGCCGTAGCCAGTGAATAAGCAACCGTATCAGCATTAGTGTTTAGTAGTGACCCATTTGTATCGTGAGTGATTGCACAAAAAACCGGAGTCAGGTCACTTTTCAGTAATTGAGCTATAAAAGGAACGTTTATATTTTCCGAGACAGGATCACCAACAAACCCAAAATCTATTGGTTCAGGAGACCGTCTATTAGAAGGAATAGAATTAGCATCCGCGCCCGACAAGCCGATTGCATTACATCCATTTTTTTGTAGCGTCGCCACTATATTTTTGTTAATGTAACCAGCGTAAACCATAGTTACAATTTTCAGTGTCTCAGCATCCGTAATCCTTCTACCGTCAATTTTTTGAGTTTTAACACCTAAAGTCTCCGCCATCTTAGAAGCCAGAACCCCACCACCATGCACCAGCACTTTTAATCCCTTCATTTTTTGAAAGTCAAGAAGAAAAGAATTTAGTGCATCCGGATTATCAACAATGTTCCCTCCAATTTTGATGATAGCCAGTTCCTGTTTTGTATTATCAGGCATAATAACTCAAATAATAGTTTTATAAATTAATCAAAATCTCTTTTAGTACAGTTTGTGCAGAAACCACTCTGTTAGCCGCTTCCGGAATCACAATGGATTCAGGACTTTCAATTACCTCATCTGTAACGATCATGTTACGTCTAACAGGCAGGCAATGCATGAAATACGCATTATTTGTAAGTGCCATTTTTTGTGAATCCACTGTCCACGAGCGATCGCTGCTTAAAATCTTACCATAGTTAGGGTCAGAATAAGCCGCCCAATTTTTTGCATATATGAAGTCCGCTCCCTTAAAAGCTTTCCTCTGGTCATATTCTATTTTTGCGTTTCCTGTAAACGATTCGCAGAGCTCATAACCTTTTGGATGAGTAATCACAAAATCATAATCAGTCGCTTTCATCCACTCAGCGAAAGAGTTTGGCACAGCTTGAGGAAGTGCTTTTGGATGAGGCGCCCAAGTAAGTACAACTTTTGGTCGTTCAGTTTTTTTATATTCCTCTATTGTGATTAAATCAGCAAAGCTCTGTAAAGGATGTCTTGTCGCTGCCTCCATGCTGAAAACCGGTTTACCCGAATATTTGATAAACTGGTTTAGAATAACCTCATTATAATCGTCGACCTTACTTTCGAATTTGGCAAAAGAACGTACGCCAATTATATCGCAATATGAGCCCATTACCGGAATTGCTTCAAGGAGATGTTCAGATTTATCCCCATCCATTACAACCCCTCTTTCAGTTTCAAGTTTCCATGCACCCTGATTAATATCAAGAACGATCACATTCATTCCCAGGTTCATTCCAGCCTTTTGCGTACTTAATCTTGTCCGCAAGCTAGAATTGAAGAAAATCATCAGCAGCGTTTTGTTTTTCCCCAATTCCTGATCAGCAAATGGATTTTGTTTTACATAGCGTGCCTTATCCAGTGCTGCTTTCAACTCCCCTATGTCATTTACATTTGTAAAGTTTCTCATTTACTTGTCAGTTTTTTAAATTGTTGAATAAAAATATCTATCTCATCTTTTGAGATACAAAGTGGAGGAAGCATTCTAAGCACATTATTTTTTGCTGCCCCTGTAAAAATGTGACTCTCATAAAGCAATCTGCTTCTCAGGTCAGAGTATTCCGATTCCAGTTCAATTCCAATCATTAATCCTCTTCCTCTTACCTCGTCAATACCTCTGATGCCATCGAGTTCATCTTGAATATAATAGCCCATATCTTCAGCATTTTGAATAAGCGATTCTTCTTTTATAACATCAAGAACAGCGATTGCCGCCGCGCAAGCCAGATGATTACCACCAAAAGTAGTTCCCAGCATTCCTTTTTTTGCTTCGATATCCGGTGAAATAAGTACTCCTCCAATTGGGAATCCATTTCCCATACCTTTTGCCGTAGTTATCATGTCAGGAGTTACGTTTGCATATTGGTGAGAAAAGAATTTTCCTGTTCTTCCGTATCCAGACTGCACTTCGTCCAGTATCAGCATAACACCAAATTCATTACAAAGTAATTGAAGTTTTTTAAGGAAATTATTTTCTGGTACAAAAATACCCGAAACCCCTTGAATACCCTCAATTATTACAGCAGCATAATCCCCTTTGCTCAATTCCGCTTCAACTGCATTTATATCGTTTAATGTAACATAATTAACTTTATGTCCAGTGTTGAAAGGTGATTGAATTTTTTGATTATCAGTAACCGCTACAGCCCCCGAAGTTCTTCCGTGAAACGATCCGAAGAAAGCCAGTACTTTATCTTTTCCAGTTTGAAAAGACGCCAGTTTCAGTGCGTTTTCATTCGCTTCAGCCCCCGAGTTACAAAGGAAAAGCGAATAATCCGGGTAGTTACTCAATTCTCCCAGTTTAGTTGCTAATTCTTGTTGTAAGCTGTTTTGCACTGAGTTTGAATAAAATCCAATTTTTTTTACTTGTTGAGTTATTGCATCCACATATTTTGGATGAGAGTGTCCAATTGAGATTACGGCATGTCCGCCATAAAAATCGAGATATTCGATTCCATTTTTGTCCCATAATTGGCATCCCTTAGCCATTACAGGCTCAATATCACAAAGAGTATAAACGTCAAATAGATTCATTTAAGTTCAAGTTTATAATTAGAAAGCACTTCCTTTTAATTTAATTCCCAATGTTTCATCAAGTCCAAACATAAGGTTCATGTTTTGAACCGCCTGACCCGATGCACCTTTTAATAAATTATCAATAATAGAGGTAATATGGATATAACCGTTACATATTTGTATATGCAACAAACTTTTATTTGTGTTCACCACTTCTTTTAGGTTAACAGGTTCATCTGAAACGAACACGAAAGGTGACTCTTCGAAGTATTTTTTGTATGAATTAATGATTTCTTGTTCAGTTATGGAATGCGTCCATTTGGTATATACACTTGCAAAAATACCTCTTGTGAAATCTCCACGCATTGGAATAAAATTGATTTGAGGTAATATTTTGTTTCCTGCTTTAGTCAGTGTGTTTTTTATTTCTGTAAGGTGTTGATGTGTGAAAGGCTTGTAGACCGAAATGTTTGATTCCCGATAACTGAAATGCGTTGTTTCAGACGGTTTTTTTCCAGCCCCTGTAGAACCTGTGATTGCGTGAATATGAATATCATGTGTAAGTAAGTTCTTTGAAGCCAAAGGAAGTAAAGCCAAGATTATTGACGTAGCGAAACAACCAGGATTCGCAATACTGTCAGCATTGCGAATCAGTTTTTTATTCATTTCACAAAGTCCGAATACGAATTCCCGATCATTAAAAACCAGTTCGTTTCTGAAGTCGTTACCCAGATCAATCACCTTGCATGATTTTGGCAGCGTGTATTCTTGCAGAAAATTTCTTGATAAACCATGTCCCAGGCAAAGAAAAAGAACATCCGGATTTCCAATTTCAGAAGAGAAAGTCAGCTCTGTTTCTCCCAACAAATCCCTATGAACAGCTGAAATTTTTTTCCCAGCTGAAGTCGTACTTATTACCGATTCAATTTCCACGTTTGGATGATTTAACAGGATACGCAACAGTTCACCTCCTGTATATCCTGTACCTCCTGCAATGCTTACTTTAATTTTCTTTTCCATGAATGCTATAATATATTTTCAGCGGGTTAGCTGTTACTTTTGTAAATCCTGTAACATCCTGTCCTGTGAAAGATTTATTAACTTCACCATACTCGCCAAATTTGGAGTTCATGAGATCATACTCGCTATTGCAACCCAATACTGTAAAATGATAAGGACGAAGTTCCACTTCCACTTCACCGGTGATAAATTTTTGAGTATCCTCCAAGAAAACCTCAATGTTACGCATTACCGGTTCAAGATATTGAGCTTCGTGCATAAGTTGTCCGTACCAGTTAGACAGTTGTTCTTTCCAGTAGAGTTGTTGTTTGGTAAGTATATGTTTTTCGAGCAAGTGATGTGCTTTTATTGTTATCAGCGGTGCCGGAGCTTCGAAAGCCACACGTCCTTTAGTTCCAATAATTGTGTCACCCACATGAACATCTCTTCCTATACCAAATTTTGAAGCAGTGTTATGTAGTTTATGAATAATACTTACAGGATCCATTTTTTCTCCGTTCAAAGAAGCTAGTTCACCTTTTTCAAATCCTATCTTTATTCTTTCCACTCCATTGTTTGTGACTTGTGAAGGATATGCCTCTTCCGGCAGCACACCTGATGATTTCAATGTTTCCACTCCACCAATACTTGTCCCCCACAGACCCTGATTAATTGAGTATTTTGATTTTTCCCATGAGAAATCAAAACCTTTCTCTATCAGATAATCAATCTCCTGCTGTCTTGTCAGCGACAATTCACGTATTGGAGCAATAATTTTAACTTGTGGTGTCAGCACTTCGAAAACCAAGTCGAATCTCACCTGATCATTTCCAGCACCTGTACTACCATGAGCCACATATTCAGCACCTATTTTCTTTACATGTTCAACGATGTTTAGAGCTTGAAAAAAGCGTTCAGAGCTAACAGATAAAGGATACGTATTATTTTTTAGAACGTTACCAAAAATAAGATATTTAATTCCTCGTTGATAATAATCTTCTACAGCATTAATACAAGTGTGTGTAGTCGCTCCTAACGATAAAGCACGTTCTTCAATTCTCGCTGCCTCTTCGTCCGAAAAACCTCCGGTGTTCACAATAACCGTATGAACTTCTAACCCTTTTTCATTTATCAAGTATGGCACACAAAACGATGTATCTAGTCCGCCACTGAATGCTAAAACAACTTTTGATTTCATATCTCTATTTTTTATATATTTTTTTCGGTACTTTTTTCTTAATGACCGGTTTTACAAGTTTTTTTGCAAAGGTACTAGGTTTCTGAATAGTTTCCTCCTTTTCGGGATCAAATAATAACCCAGTACAAAGACACATTTTGTAATTATTCCTTTCCAGGATATCAAAATTACGGCATCCCCGGCATCCTTTCCAGAATTCTTTATCATCGGTTAATTCTGAGAAAGGAACAGGTTTAAATCCCAGCTCCGTGTTCATTTTCATTACTGCCAATCCGGTAGTAATACTAAATATTTTTGCGCTTGGATATAATTTACGTGACAGTCCGAAGATTTTCTCTTTTACTTTTTTAGCCAATCCTTGATTTCTATAATCCGGGTGTATAATCAAGCCCGAGTTAGCGACAAATTTGTTGTGTCCCCATGTTTCAATATATGAGAATCCCACTATTTTGTCCCCATCTAACGCTACGACTGCTTTACCTGAATTGATTTTTTCAGCAACGTATTCAGGAGTTCTTTTTGCGATGCCTGTTCCACGTACTTGAGCTGATTCATAAATCAGGTCAACAATCTCTTGTGCATATTTTGCGTGACTTTCGTTAGCCACAAATATTTCTACGTTCATTTTTTATAGTAAAAGTAAGTTGATAAAGAATTTTAAATGTCGAAAATTTGATAAATAGAAGAGCCGGCATATAGATTCAACCTCTGAATGTGTATACCGTATTAAGAAAAGCATCGTCGTACAAAAATCTCTTCTGCTTTATAATTGATTGTGTATTGTAGTAATAACCTTTTCATAGAGATGCAAAATTACACATATTATTTTATACATAAGCACTTTTTGATATAAAAAAACTGAGAAAAAAGGTAAAAAGGAGCAATAAATAATTTTATTTATTATAATGAGCAAAAAAATATGTTCAAAAAGTCGTTTTTTTATTAACAAAACACGAACTTTTCAACAAAAAACTCAATGTTTAAATAAATTAACATTGAGTTAGCCAATTTATTAGTTATTTTGTCGCCAAAAACGAGC
Source organism: Bacteroidales bacterium UBA5287 (assembly GCA_002411345.1). Classification (GTDB taxonomy): domain Bacteria; phylum Bacteroidota; class Bacteroidia; order Bacteroidales; family Dysgonomonadaceae; genus UBA5287. The sequence goes on from DHSL01000017.1 coordinate 80,212, forward strand.
AAAGTGTTATTATGGGAAAAATTATTTCTTTAGCTAATCAAAAGGGAGGGGTTGGAAAGACCACTACTACAATAAATCTAGCCGCATCTCTGGCTGCTTTGGATAAAACAGTGTTGGTTATAGATGCAGACCCGCAGGCTAATGCTTCGTCGGGTCTTGGTATTGACATCAAAACCACAAAAAACACCATTTATGAAGGTATCATTGGAGAGAGTTCAGCCGAAGATTGTGTTCATAAAACTCCTTTTGACAATATCGATATCATCTCATCTCATATAAATCTTGTTGGAGCCGAAGTAGAAATGGTCCAAATGGATAATCGCGAAAAGCGTATCAGAGATTTTCTCAAACCATTAGAAGAAAAATATGATTTTATCTTGATTGACTGTTCCCCTTCTTTAGGTATTATTACCGTGAATGCTTTAACCGCATCTGATTCTGTTTTGATTCCTGTTCAGTGTGAATATTTTGCATTGGAAGGATTGTCTAAGTTGTTGAATACTATAAAGATTATTAAATCTAAATTGAATCCAGAGCTTGAGATTGAAGGTTTTTTATTGACTATGTATGATGCCCGTCTTCGTTTGCACAATCAAGTATATGAAGAAGTAAAAAGTCATTTCAGGGAATTAGTATTTAAAACTGTGATCCAGCGAAATATTACTTTGAGTGAATCTCAAAGTCATGCTTTGCCTGCCCTTATTTATGATGCAGCCTCAAGAGGTGCTATGAATTATATGCAGTTAGCACAAGAGCTAATAGAAAAAAATTCCTAACTTTGCATGTATATAATTAAGTATAATGAGTAAGAAAAATGCCCTGGGACGTGGACTCGATGCACTTATCACTTTTGATGATCTTGATACGCAGGGATCTTCGTCCATAAATGAAATTGAATTATATAAAATTTCTCCTAACCCTGATCAACCTCGAACAGTTTTTGATGAGGAATCTTTGGAAGAGTTAGCAGCTTCAATATCCAAGATTGGAGTTATTCAACCTGTTACCCTCCGTCAATTGGATGATGATTCATATCAGATCATTGCCGGTGAGCGTCGTTATCGTGCTTCGATAATGGCCGGGTTAGATTCTATACCAGCCTATATTAAATCTGTAGATGAAGATTCTGTAATGGAGATGGCGCTGATTGAGAATATTCAGCGTGAAGATTTGAACTCTATAGAAATTGCGCTTGCATATCAGAATCTTATTAATTCATTGGTGCTAACGCAAGAACAATTGAGTGAACGTGTTGGTAAAAAAAGAGCGACCATTACAAATTATCTTCGTTTACTAAAACTGCCTGCTGAAGTACAGATGGGCGTTAAAGACAAGAAAATTGATATGGGTCATGCCCGTTCTTTAGTCGCATTGAATGATCCTGTTGCCCAGATATCGCTTTACAATCTTATTCTCGAGAAAGGCATGTCTGTAAGAGAAGTAGAAGCTATTGTTCGTGAGGTTAATGATGGAAAATCTTTAGAAGAGTTGATTTCCAAGAAGCCACCAAAAAAGAATTCGTCAGCCACAGCCACTAAGGATGGTGAACTTGCTAAACTGGAGAAACATTTATCGGATTACTTCAAGACCAAAGTTCAGTTTTCTTGCAACAATAAGGGTATAGGTAAAATCACGATACCGTTCAGTTCCATTGAACAAATGGAGAGAATAATCGAGATGTTTGAAAAAAATTGAAAACGGAATGACAAACAGACTGATGTGTTTATTTATTTTTATAGTGGCTGTTTGTGTTAATTTAAAAGCACAAACAACCTCGATTATAAATTCACTTGATTCGGTTGTTGTTAGTGATTCCACTCTGTTAACTGCTGTCGAGTCAAAAGCCAAAGCGGCTCAAATTGCTGAAGGTATCCAATTTAAAGCAGACAGCATACTTTCTGCAACAGCATCTGCTGTGATCATTGATACAATTGGAAAAAAAGAAGAGTTTTCTCCTGTTCCCCGGAAAGCAGTCCTATATTCAGCTTTTCTTCCCGGTTTGGGACAGATTTATAACAAGAAGTATTGGAAATTGCCTCTTATATACGGAGGATTTTTTGGATTTACTTATGCCATTAGTTGGAATAATCGTTATTATAAAGATTATTTTTATGGCTTTCGTGATCTTACTGATGATGATGATTCAACCAATAGTTGGCATAATTTCCTACCTTACGGTCAGTCGCCAGAGTCGGCTGATAAAAAATGGCTTGAAGAAACGTTGAGAAGACGTAAAGATTATTACCGCCGTTACAGAGATATGAGCATTATTGGTACTGCTGCGCTTTATGCATTGAATATTATTGATGCATATGTAGATGCCAGTTTGTTTAATTTTGATATGAGTCCCGATCTCTCTATGAATATTAAACCGACTGCCATTCAGGCTAATTACATGAAAAATGTTGGAAACACTGCTTTTGGACTTCAGTGTAGTATAAGTTTCTGACTAAAAGAATTTTATTATTATGTTTAAGAATTTTGTAGTCTTTACATTAACTGTAATGTCATTTGTGTCCTTTTCAGAGGCCCAAATTCAAATGTTTCGTCCTCAGAGTGATTCGTTAATAGATAAGGATGATGAGATTGTTCCTGAAGGATTATCAGGGAATTTAAATACACTTTTACACGAATGGCAGCTTGAATTCTCATCTGCAGATAAAAACTGCAGGCAAGGATTGAACGTCGTTTTTCATGACTCAGTGTATATGAATCGTCTTTATAATTTACCGACTGTAATGGAGATGTCATATAATGAAGTCGTTCGCTCATATATTGACAGATATTCAGATAGAAACCGAAATATGGTAGGCTATTTAGCTACTATTGGTGACTATTATTTCCCAATGTTTGAACAGGCACTTGACAAATATGGTCTTCCACTTGAATTAAAATATTTACCGGTTATAGAATCAGCGCTTAATCCGATAGCTGTTTCGAGAGTAGGAGCGACAGGATTGTGGCAGTTTATGTTAAAGACCGGACAAAGTTACGGCTTAGAAGTAAACAGTCTGGTTGATGAAAGGCGTGATCCACATAAGGCAACAGATGCCGCAGCCCGTTATTTGTTAGACTTACATAAGTTATATGAAGATTGGAATCTTGTTATCGCAGCCTATAATTGCGGTCCCGGGAATGTGAACAAAGCCATTTCGCGCAGCGGAGGAAAGCGTGATTATTGGGAGATATATAAATATCTTCCAAAAGAGACACGAGGATATGTACCGGCTTTTATTGCTGCAACCTATATAATGAATTATTACCCTTCACATAATATTTGTGCTGTTGAATCAAACAATGATATGATTGCAATGGATACAATTCATGTAAACAAACAACTACATTTCAAGCAAATATCAGATGTGTTGAGCATACCTATGGAAAAGTTAAGAAGAATGAATCCTCAATATAAGATGGATATAATTCCAGGTGGTGTTCAGAGCTATGTTCTTGTATTACCAACAAATAAGGTACTTGCATTTATAGAACAGCAAGACACCATTACGAATTACAATAGAGATACCTTTTTTACGCATCGTTTAAATACAGATCAATATATTAATAGCAGTTATTCCTCCAATGTCTCTTCGGGTGGAACACAGAATGTCTATTATAAAGTAAAGAAGGGAGATAACCTTGGTAAGATTGCACAAAGAAATCATACTACAGTAGCTCAACTCAAGAAGTGGAATAATTTAAAATCCAATATGATAAGTGCAGGGAAGAGTTTGATTGTTCAGAAAAAAGTTGTACCCGTGGATGACGAAACAATCAAAGACGAAGCAATATTAGCCGATAACGCATCTACAAAAGTCAGCGGTGAAACAAAGAATATCTATTATAAAATTAAAAAAGGCGATTCTCTTTCCGAGATTGCCGATCGTTTTGGTACAAGTGTTAATCAATTAAAAGCGTGGAATAATTTGAAATCCAACAGGATTGATATGGGTAAAAGTCTGATAGTCAAGAAGGAGTCAGTCCCTATAATCGCGGAGAAGTTAGATGATTCAAAAACTCAAGAAACGAAAGTCGATTCCACAAATAATCAAAGCGATATTATTTCTGCATATCTGAATAATCAATTGAAAGGAGCAGATATTGATTCGACTGCAATAAAGGGTAATGTATTAAATTAAAAAGAATATTATTAGTGAAGTCTGTTCACGATTTGAAATCGTTTTTAGATAATAAAGTATTACAATATAATCAAGTAAGTTTCATAGAAAACGACCCCATTTCTATTCCTCACCTGTTTGAGAAGAAACAAGATATCGAGATTATGGGTTTTTTTGCAGCTGTTTTAGCATGGGGGCAAAGAAAAACCATCATTTCGAAGTGCAAAGATTTGATTGACAGGTTTAACGGAGAACCTTTTAGGTTTATTGTTAACCATTCCTATGAAGATTTAAAGCAGTTAATCGATTTCAAACATAGGACTTTTAATGACACCGACCTACTTTATTTTGTAGATTTTTTGCACCGTCATTATTTGCGTTATGACACGTTAGAAGAAGCTTTTTTAAACAATGGGCAGTTTTTATCCGTAGAACACTCTTTGGTGCATTTTGAACGATATTTCTTTGACAATCCCAATGCCCCACAAAGAACCCGCAAACATATCGCGACACCTATACGAAATTCCGCTTGCAAACGAATGAACATGTTTTTAAGATGGATGGTACGTGATGACAAAGCAGGAGTAGATTTTGGTTTATGGAAAAAGATACCTAAAAGCGAACTAGTATGTCCCATTGATGTTCATGTAGAAAGAACATCACGTCAGTTAGGATTGATTTCACGAAAGAATGTTGATTGGCATACAGCATTAGAATTAACCCAGAACCTGCAATTATTGGATTGTAATGACCCCGTGAAATATGATTTTGCACTATTTGGATTGTCTGTCGAACATGATTTGTCCGATGTACAAATAAGATTTATTCAAAAGGGCTAACCGTATCTTTTGTTTTCTTAATGCGACGAGACTTGTGCTTTAGTTGTCGCAACTTATTCATTCTCAAGTTATATTCCTTTTTTGATGTAACCCTCGGTTCCGCTTTAGATCCCGGGATATAATCGCGTCGATACATATTAATAAATAATATAAGAAGTGAGAGCAGCAGCGGTCCAAATATCACCCCCCACAAACCAAAAATAGGGATACCCATTAGGACTCCAAAGAATGTGATAAGCGGGTGAATATTAGCGATTTGTTTTTGGAGTACAAAGCGAAAAACCGTATCAGAACCACCAATTATAGCAAGACCATAAACCAGTAAAAGCGCCCCTCTCACATAATCCCCCTGAAGAATTGGTATCAGTCCCACCGGCAGCCAAACCAGTGAAGTTCCAATTATAGGAATGATTGTAGTGAAAGAAACCAAAATAGCCAAAACGACAGTATTGCCAATACCAAAGAAAGTATAACCAATATAAGCGATGATGCCCTGTAGTACAGCTACGACCGGTATTCCAACCGCAGTAGCTTTAATAATGTTTTTTGTTTCGTCTTTAAGTATATCTTTATTATCCCGGCGGAAAGGAAGAATTTCATAAATAGTCTTTTCAAACGAATCGTAATTGATCAGCATAAAGTATAAAGCAAAGATTGCGATAAAGCTGTTGATGATCAGCGAGTATCCACCCGAAAGTAATCTTTGTGCCAAGCCCGTGATTATGGCGCCTGTATTAGAAAGGTCGGGAGTATTCAATTCTGTTCCGATCATTTTCTCAATTCTATCAATCAACTCAATTATTTGTTGTTTGATAGATTCGATATCGATTTGTATTCCCGAAACTTCATTAACGATCATTAGACCAATACCCGAAATAGGTATTAGAAAAACTATTATTACTTCAATTAGAATTGTTATGGCACTAAGACTTCGTCCCCATTTTCTTTTTTCCACAAGCTTCGCCATTTGGTTGCGGACCAAAGCGTAAATAGTACTTGCTGCCAGTAATCCAGTAATATATACCCAAAGTTCTCTTCCGATAATCAGGACCAATAATATAACAAGTGCAATCAGAACAAATCTGTGCTCCTTGTGATTATTTGATTTGAGTAAATTTATGTCCATTTAGTTATTTTATCGGATTAAAACATAGTAATAACCTATTTAGATAATAAAAGTAAACAAAAAATTCGGAAGGGAAAAATTATTTTACTCCCCACCGAATTCCATTAGATAAGCTTTTATAAACTCATCAATATCACCATCCATAACGCCATTTACGTCAGACGTCTGGTAGTTTGTGCGATGATCTTTTACCCGTCGGTCGTCGAAAACATAGCTACGAATTTGCGAACCCCATTCGATCTTTTTCTTTCCCGCCTCAACTTCAGCTTGTGCTGCCCGGCGTTTTTCCAGTTCGATGTCATAGAGTTGCGACTTCAGTAAACGCATTGCGTTATCACGATTATCCATTTGAGAGCGACTCTCTGTATTCTCAATCACGATTTCCTTCTCTTCGCCTGTAACCTCATCGTTATAAACATAATGCAGTCGCACTCCCGTCTCCACCTTATTAACATTCTGTCCACCTGCACCAGACGAGCGGAAAGTATCCCAGCTGATGTTAGCCGGATTGACATTTATTTCAATGGTGTCATCCACGAGTGGTACAACGAAAACCGATGCAAAAGAAGTCATTCTTTTACCCTGCGCATTGTATGGAGAAACACGAACCAAGCGATGCACCCCGTTTTCGCTTTTCAAGAATCCATAAGCCAGATCACCTTCGACTTGTAAAGTCGCCGTTTTGATACCCGCATCATCACCATCCTGCCAGTTAGAAACATTAGCTTTGTAACCTTTGCTTTCGCACCATCGTTGGTACATTCTGAAAAGCATTGACGCCCAATCCTGACTTTCTGTACCACCTGCACCCGCATTTATCTTTAATACCGCACCCAGTTTATCCTCTTCACGGCGCAGCATATTTTTCAGTTCCAGGTCTTCTATAAGTTTGATAGCCAGTGTGTAGCCGATATCCACTTCCTCTTCCGATACAATACCCTCTTTTGCATATTCAAATGCAAGTTGTAGTTCGTCCGCCGCCGACTTCACTTCATTGTAAGCATTAATCCATCCTTTCAGTTCCCGCACAACTCTCATTTGTGCTTCAGCCGATTTGGAATCGCTCCAAAAATCAGGAGATTGCGTTCTCAGTTCTTCTTCTTCTAGTTGAATAATCTTTGCATCGACGTCAAAGGTACCCCCTCAGCGCGTTCTCGCGCTCCAACACATCTTTTAGTTGGTCTGCTGTTATCATAATTTGTTAGTTTTCTAATTATAAGTTTTAAGGTACAAAAATACATAAAAGCCATCAAACCCACAAATGGAGAAAAAATGATGGTCCTAAATCTAATGATTTCAGTTCGATTATTGTTTTTTGATAGAGATTGTTTTTCCAATACGCAACACATTATCCAGTTCAGGATTCCATAAACGAATATCCTCAATAGAACAATTATAAGTCTTTGAAATAGAGTATAACGTATCGCCCTGTTTTACCGTGTGGAAGATTGTGTCAGGTTGGTTAGCTATTGCTTCCATTTCTTCAGATATAGAATTTGTGATAACCCCAACTTTTGTTTTAGGAAGATCCGGTGTTTGTGGTAAAGGATTTGTCGGCAGAGGCTGTGCTTCCCGTGTATGGATAACCTCTTTCTGAGAATCTGTTGATTGATTGCTATTTGTTTTTACAACTACAGGAGCTTTAACCTCTTTAGGAGGTTTGTTTTGAACTTCCTGTCTTACAACCTCTTTTTTTACAGGTGTTTTCGATGCGTAAGTCTGTTCTTTAATTACCCTTCCCCCGTTTAAGTATCGAGAAGCGTAGTATTCTTCAGTAGATGAGGACACTATCACACCATTACCGTTAGAAGCATGCAGAAAAGTAAATTCGCCATTGCGTTTAATATCTTTCACGATACCCACATGTCCAACTTTCCCATTATGTCGTCGACCCTCAAAAAAAACGAGATCGCCCGGTTGCAAGTCCTTTTTGTGTACTTTAGGAAATTGTTTTGCCTGTCCCGTCGAGCTTGAATTCAGATTAAAGCCAAATTTTCTGAAAACAAACGATGTAAAACCTGAGCAATCAAAACCATTAGGTCCTTTTCCCGCATATCTATATGGAGAATTCAGATACTGCATACCGTAATCCAGTACTGCTTTCTGCGTTGTGTTGTTAGCTTCAGTCTTGTCCGTAGTCCGTCTGCTTGTTCCGCAAGACGAAATAAACAAAGAAAAACAGAGTAAAAAGAAGGTAAATTTATAAAATGATTCTTTTTGATGATGATCAATCATAAACAAGTACACTTTAATTTTAGATTGCAAATATAGCAAAAAATATTAAAAAGCCTTATTTAAGTTGACTCAACTTGACCGCATGATTGTCAAAAATAAATTCAATAAGCTATTGCTAATTACTATTGAAAAAGTGGAGATTTTTTTCCACATTTGTTTTTTTATACGCTTATATTTTATTCAATATGAAAGATCATAAAAAATATTCCGAGAATCGTTTTAAGGAGATTCTAGCTTTTTCTTTGGGAGTTATGAATGGAGGGGATGTTAAAATGCTTATCGATACATATAAAGAAACATTGGACAGCGTTACTCCTTATGATATAGTTATGATTGAGAACCGGCACTTACAGATGGGCGTTAATACGGATATAATTGAACAATAATCACTTATATATTTACACCAAAGATATATCCCACAAGGGCAGCTAATCCCATAGCCACGGTACCCCATATTACAATACGTAATACTCCCTTCATTATCTTCGAACCTCCTGTTTTGGCTGATACCGCGCCCAATATTGCAAGAGATACAATTGTAAAAGCGTACAGCGAGTACACCATATTGGATAAGGGGGTAAACAATACAACCATTAGAGGCAACACTCCACCGGCAATAAAAGAAGCGCAGGAAGCCAGGGAAGCCTGAACAGGGTTTGCCTGGCTCATTTCATTGATACCCAATTCATCTCTCACATGTGCACTCAATGCATCTTTTTCCATCAATTCTTTGGCAACCAACATTGCGGTTTCTTTCTGCAAGCCACGTTGCTCATAAATTTCCGACAAAATCTTTAATTCTATTTCGGGCATATCGTTAAGTTCGCGTTTCTCTCTTTCGATATCCGCTTTTTCGATATCAGTTTGTGAACTGACTGATACATACTCACCGGCAGCCATTGAAATTGCACCGGCTACCAGGCCGGCCACTGTTGCCAGTAAAATAGGAGCTCTTTCTGAATTTGCAGCTGCCACACCAATAGCAAGACTTGAAATGGAAATTATTCCGTCATTAGCCCCTAACACGGCAGCCCTGAGCCAGTTGCTACGGCCTATGAAATGGCTGTCTAAATAGTTGTCAATGGTAATTGTTTTGTTTTTCATTTTATAATGGAATTATGTACGCTGCATAGATATGGCTTGTCAGTCCAAGCAGCACAAAAACATGAAAAAGGGCGTGGATAAATTCTCTTTTGGCAGTAGCATAGATTACTGCCCCGGCAATATAAAAAAGGCCGCCTACAATAAGCCACACCACAGTATCTATGGCATTCTGCTCGCTGGCAATTTCGGTCAGCGGTTTAAAAGCAATCAGCACAATCAACCCCATCAGCACATAGGAGATGGTCTTTAAATGGCTGTTCCGCTTTAGCGGTCGGAAACTGATAAGGATACCAGCAATGGCAATCAGCCAGACTACAATAAAGAGAGACCATTCCCAGTAAGGTTCATCACGTAATAAAATCAGGGTGAAAGGGGAATAGCTTGCCGCAATCAGCAAGTAAATGCCGGCATGGTCAAAATGGCGCAGCTTCGATTTAAGTATTGGCTCCTGTATGTAGTGATAGACTGTGGACGCACTCATGCAGATAATCATTCCAAATCCAAAAAGAGCATAACCAATCAGGGCACGACTGTCGCTCACTGCAATTGACCTGTTCAGCAACAATGCCGTCCCTACTACGCTCATCAACAGACCGAAACCATGAGTCAAGAAGTTGGCCTTTTCCTCCCGTTTGGTGTAAAATTTTTCGTTTGTCATACAATGTGTAAAGATACCAAAATTATCCCTGTTTTTCTTACTGTAACATCAACTATCTTGGGATTCGTATTTTATTTGATTAGAACGGAAAAGTAAGCATTTTGGTTTTCATTTGTGACAGCAACTATTGGCGGACAAATCATATCAATGACAGGGATTTGGGTATTCCTGTCTCTAATGATGTCTGCACCTAAAACTGGAAAACTGTCGATAAAAAATAGTCCTTTAATTGATAAAGAAGTTTAGTATGTTTTTTAAAAATTATATTATCTTTGTGATTGAAGTAATGATAATCATTTAGATAAATCTTCATTTTCAGTGAAACCCTTCCTCATTGAAATGTGTAATCGACTAAAAGTAACTAATTTACTATATGGCTAATCGTATTAAAATAAAGAAAGGCTTAGATATACCTTTGTTAGGCAAACCAGAAGAAGTGTATCGCGGACAAGTAAAATCAGAATTTATCAAGGTTTTTCCTGATGATTTTCATGGTGTTACTCCCAAGCTACTTGTAAAACTTGGAGATTCAGTAAAAGCCGGAAATGCACTTTTCCATTCCAAAAACAACCCTGAAATACTCTTTGCTTCGCCAGTAAGCGGTGAAATTATTGAAATTGCGAGAGGCGAAAAGAGAAAAATCCTTTACGTAACCATTAAGGCTGACAAAGAAATAACTTATGAAAATTTTGGTGTAAAGAATCCCAATTCTTTATCATCGCAAGAAATCAAGCAATCAATTTTAAATGCAGGAATTTGGTATTTTATAAAGCAAAGACCATACGATGTGATTGCCCGTTCAGAAATAACGCCCCGCGATATTTTTGTGACCGGTTTTGACAGTTCGCCCCTTGCTCCATCTTATGATTTTATATTAAAGGACAGAGAATCAGATTTACAAACCGGTTTAGACGCACTTACAAAACTCACAAACGGCAATGTTTATCTTTCGATATCCACAAGCACTCAAAATTCCGGATTAAAGAATGCCAAAAATGTTGTAGTAACAGAATTTGAAGGACCCCATCCAGCGGGAAATGTCGGCGTTCAAATAAACAATCTTAAACCAGTAAATAAAGGAGAGATTGTTTGGACATTGAATGCATTGGATGTAGCAATTATTGGGAAGTTATTCAACGAAGGGTTAGTTGATTTGACCCGTACAGTCGCACTGTCAGGATCAGAAGTAAAGCAGACCGGATATTATAAGATGCTGGTCGGTACCGATTTATCCCCATTATTTAAGAACAATGTAACAGAAGGCATCAATCTAAGATACATCAGTGGCAATCCATTAACCGGTGATTTAACTTCAGAGAGCGGTTCATTACGAGCCTATAATTCTCAGTTGACAGTAATTCCAGAGGGAGATGAAGTTAACGAAGTTTTTGGTTGGGCATCATTGTCGCCAAACCGATACAGTGCCGGATGCACCTATCCCCATCGTAAGAAAAATTACCGTTTGGATGCCCGTATTTTGGGAGGTCCCAGAACCATTGTTGTATCCAACGAATATGATAAAGTTTTTCCATTCGATATTTTCCCCGAGCAGTTGATAAAAGCAACCCTCAAATTCAATATTGAGAAAATGGAAAAGTTAGGTATTTACGAAGTAGCCCCAGAAGATTTTTCATTGTGCGAGTTCGTAGACACTTCAAAATTAGAACTTCAAAAAATAATACGCGCAGGATTAGATATGTTGCGCAAAGAGATGGAATAGACTATTCAAATAAATCAATAAATAATTTTTAAATGTCATTAAGAAATTATCTTGATAAGATAAAGCCCAAGTTCGAAGAAGGCGGGAAATACCATTGGCTTCATTCCACATTTGATGCTTTTGAAGCATTCCTTTATGTGCCGAATACAACATCGAAATCAGGTGTTCATATTCACGATGCCAGTGATACCAAGCGTACAATGAGTATTGTTATACTTGCGCTTATGCCAGCATTATTGTTTGGAATGTATAATGTTGGATATCAGCATTATCTTGCCATTGGCGAGTCGGCAAGCGTTTTGATAACATTCCTTTATGGATTTCTGTCGATTTTACCTCAGATTGTTGTTTCGTATGTTGTTGGTTTAGGAATTGAATTCATTTTTGCTCAGATCAGGAAAGAAGAAGTAGCAGAAGGCTTTTTGGTTACGGGTATTCTTATTCCCATGATCATGCCAATAGATACTCCATTGTGGATGATTGCTTTAGCTACAGCATTTGCCGTAATATTTGCTAAAGAAGTGTTTGGTGGTACCGGTTACAATATATTAAATGTAGCGTTGGTAGCCCGTGCATTTTTATTCTTTGCTTATCCCTCTCATATGACCGGTGATAAGGTGTTTGTCCGTACCGGAGGAACATTTGGTTTAGGAACCCCTGAAATGGTAAATGGTATTGCACATACCGTAGATGGTTTTTCTGGAGCGACCCCTCTTGGTCAGATCTCCGTGAGTGATGTATCAAGTTTTTCAGATTTCACATTTACCAATATATTAGGTGAGCCCCTTTCGAAGCTTGAAATGTTTCTTGGATTGATTCCCGGATCCGTGGGAGAAGTATCGACATTAGCAATTCTACTTGGAGCTATCATATTAATTGCAACGAAAGTAGGCAGTTGGAAGACAATGTTATCCGTCTTTTTAGGAGGATTATTCTCTATAGCCCTTGTAAATTTATTTGCTCAGAACGCTGTAATGGAGATGACTCCCGATTATCATTTCTTATTAGGAGGATTTGCTTTTGGTGCCGTTTTCATGGCCACCGATCCAGTGACCTCAGCCCGTACAGAAAAGGGCAAATGGATATATGGATTTCTGATTGGCGTTATGGCAATAACCATCAGGATATTTAATCCCGGTTATCCCGAAGGCATGATGTTAGCAATTTTGTTTATGAATACTTTTGCACCTCTTATTGACTACTATGTTATAGATGCCAATATAAAGCGCAGGATGAATAGAAGTGCAATTAAAAAATAAATGTTGAAACTATGAACAAAGAGAGTGGCGTATATACAATAGCTTATGCTTCTATAATGGTGATTATTGTTGCGTTATTACTTTCGTTTACTCACCAGTCGTTATCCGACAAACAAACGACCAATGTGAACCGAGATAAGATGCAGCAGATACTACGTTCATTAAAGATAGATGCACCAGCACATGAAGCCGTAGAAAAATATAATTCTTTGATTACCGATGCCTATTTGATAAACGAAGACGGTGTAAAGATTGAAGGTACCGAAGGAGTGACCCCTGAAGATCCAGCCTTTTCGACAAATATTTCAGATGCAGCGAAAGTCGGTCTTCCCGTTTTTGAAGCCGAAGTAGAAGGGTCAAAAAAATATATTATTCCCTTATCTGGCAGCGGATTATGGGGCGCGATATGGGGCTATTTAGCAGTAGATGAAGACGGTAACACCGTTTATGGATCAGAGTTTGGTCATGCAAGTGAGACACCCGGATTAGGAGCTGAGATTGTTGAGTATCAGTTCCGTGCACAGTTTGAAGGCAAGCATCTTTTTAAGAACGGAGAATTTACCTCAATTGCAGTAATCAAAGCCGGTACCACAGATTCAAAACGCGATTATGTTGATGGAATTTCAGGTGGAACGATCACCAGTAAAGGAGTAAACAATATGCTTTTAGAAAGTGCAGGACTTTACAAGAATTTCTTAATTAATTTGTCCAAGTCCCAAAAATAAACAATTAGAATAATAAAATATGTCACCTAAATTAAAAGCGGCATTGTTAGGGCCGCTCAATAAAAATAATCCAATTTTGGTTCAGGTCTTAGGAATCTGTTCCGCATTGGCTGTTACCACCAAACTGGAATCCTCATTAGTAATGGCTATTTCAGTTATTATTGTTGTAGCATTATCCAACGTGATTATTTCATTATTGAGAAAATCAATTCCCAATCGAATACGCATTATCGTACAGTTGGTAGTCGCCGCCGCCTTAGTAACATTAGTAAGCGAGATATTAAAAGCATACGCATACGATGTAAGTAAGCAGTTATCGGTATATGTCGGATTAATTGTAACCAACTGTATATTAATGGGCAGACTTGAAGCTTTTGCCATGGGTAATGGTCCCTGGTCGTCATTTTTAGATGGAATTGGCAACGGTTTAGGATACGGTTGGATTTTGGTAGTTGTAGGTTTTGTTCGCGAATTATTTGGTTCCGGAACCCTATTAGGATATAAAGTTATCCCTCAATCATTTTACGATGCCGGATATATGGACAATGGATTTATGATGTTAGCACCTATGGCCCTGTTGTTGGTAGGCTGTATTATTTGGATCCACCGATCAGTTAATCCTGAATTACAAGAAGAACAATAATTAAGCATAAATTCAAAAGATATAAATGGAAGCAATTAGTCTGATAGTTCGTTCGATATTTGTAGACAATATGATTTTCGCATACTTTTTGGGTATGTGTTCATATCTTGCCGTATCGAAGAATGTTAAAACCGCTTTAGGGCTTGGTATAGCCGTAACAGTAGTACTTATATTAACCGTTCCGCTCAATTTTTTACTTGAGAATTACATATTAAAACCCGGAGCACTAGGATGGTTAGGTGATGGTTTTAAAGATATGGATTTGAGTGTATTTAGTTTAATTATCTTTATTGCTGTTATTGCATCATTCACTCAATTACTTGAAATGGTGATAGAGCGATTTAGTCCTTCGCTTTACAATTCCCTTGGTATATTCTTACCATTGATAGCTGTGAACTGTGCTATTTTAGGAGCTTCACTTTTTATGCAGCAGCGTGATTTCTCAAATATAGGAATGGCAACCGCCTACGGATTTGGATCCGGTATTGGCTGGTTGTTAGCAATTGTAGGTATGGCCGCTATTAGAGAGAAACTTGAATATTCAAATATTCCAAAGCCATTACGAGGATTAGGCATTACGTTTATTATGACAGCATTGATGGCCATTGGATTTATGAGTTTCTCCGGTATAAGTATTTAATACAAAAAATTATCTGTAAATTATGAATATATTGTTGAATGCAGGAGTAATTACTATTATAACCAGCATTTTGGTTTTTCTGATCATCATTCTTATTCTGGTTATTGTTATTATTTGGGCAAAAACCAAGTTAATGCCATCAGGCAATGTAAAGATAACCATCAATGAAGACAAAGAGCTGGAAGTTCCCATGGGTTCCACTTTGTTAAATACGCTATCATCTGAAGGAATTTTCTTGTCATCAGCATGTGGAGGAGGCGGAACCTGCGGTCAGTGTCGTTGTCAGGTAGTTGAAGGCGGCGGTGAAATATTACAAACAGAGGTAGGTCATTTTACCCGCAAAGAAATTCAGAACAATTGGCGTTTAGGTTGTCAAGTTAAAGTTAAGAATGACATAAGTATTGTTGTATCAGATGACATTTTTGGTGTGAAAGAGTGGGAGTGTGAAGTTGTTTCCAATAATAATGTAGCCTCATTTATCAAAGAATTTGTTGTCAAGCTTCCCGAAGGCGAAAATCTCAATTTCAAGCCCGGTTCTTATAGTCAGATTAAGATACCAAAATATGAGAACTTGAAATATTCAGATATGATTATTGACGAACAATATAAACCCGAATGGGACAAGTTCAAATTATGGTCGTTAGTCGCCAAAAACGAAGAAGAAACTGTTCGTGCCTATTCCATGGCGAATTATCCAGCCGAAGGTAATATTATCACATTGAATGTTCGTGTCGCAACACCTCCATTTGACAAATCGAAAGGCGATTGGATGAATGTTAATCCAGGAATAGCCTCCTCATATATATTCAATTTGAAGCCAGGCGATAAAGTAATGATTTCAGGTCCCTACGGAGATTTTCATCCTATTATGGAAAGTAATCGTGAAATGTTGTGGATAGGAGGAGGAGCAGGAATGGCGCCTTTGCGTTCACAAATCATGCACTTGACCAAAACCCTTCGTATTACCGATCGTAAAATGTCATATTTTTATGGAGCCCGTGCATTGATAGAAGCTTTTTATTTAGAAGATTTCTGGGAATTAGAGAAAGAGTTTCCAAATTTCACTTTCCATTTAGCATTGGACCGTCCCGATCCCAAGGCCGATGAAGCCGGAATAAAATACACTCCCGGATTTGTACATCAAGTTATTTATGATACCTATTTAAAGGATCATGAAGCCCCTGAAGATATTGAATATTACATGTGCGGTCCCGGTCCAATGTCGAACGCAGCCAAACAGATGTTAGACAGTCTTGGAGTTTCTCCCGAAATGATCATGTTTGATGATTTTGGATGATAAGGTTACACAATCTATACAATAATTTCCGTAAAAAGCGAAATACACACAAAGTGAATTTCGCTTTTTTTATTGATTTTATTACAAATTGAAATTAAAATGCAATAAAATCCGCAAATAATTTTTTCATTTGGTTTATTTTGTTTTACTTTGTAGTCACAAACAGAAATTAAACAATAATCAAACAAAAATAATGATCAATTCGTTACATATTCTAGTCATCTCTATTCTACTATCGGATCGATAGAAGGTGAGACCAGGTATGTATATTTGATTAAATATAATAAAGAACAGATAACCTTTCTCACCTTCGAGAAAGGTTTTTTCATTTTAAACAGTAAACAGATATGGAGCGTATTTATGTATTTGACACTACCTTGCGAGATGGAGAACAAGTGCCAGGTTGCCAATTGAACACGATTGAAAAAATTCAAGTAGCCCAAGCACTGGAACTATTAGGTGTAGATGTTATAGAAGCAGGTTTTCCTGTATCAAGTCCTGGTGATTTTAATTCGGTAGTTGAGATTTCAAAAGCGATTACCTGGCCTACTGTTTGCGCTCTTACCAGAGCTGTAGAAAAAGATATTGAAGTCGCTGCTGAAGCTTTGAAGTATGCAAAGCGCAAACGTATTCACACAGGTATTGGCGTATCAGACTCTCACATTAAATATAAATTCAAATCAACTCAAGAAGAAGTTCTTGAACGTGCAATCAAAGCAGTGAAATATGCCCGTAGGTTTGTTGATGATGTAGAGTTTTATGCCGAAGATGCCGGTCGCGCAGACAATGAATATCTTGCCAAAGTAGTTCAAGCTGTTGTAAACGCCGGTGCCACCGTAATTAATATTCCTGACACCACAGGTTATTGTTTTCCAGAAGATTATGGCGCAAAAATCAAGTATTTGGTTGACAATGTTGATATGAAGAATGCTATTTTGGCCACCCATTGTCATCAAGATTTAGGTATGGCAACTGCTAACACCATTGCCGGAGTTTTAAATGGCGCCCGTCAGATTGAAGTAACCATTAATGGAATTGGAGAACGTGCCGGTAATACCTCTTTAGAAGAAGTCGTTATGGCATTTAAGAGTCACAAAGAGAAAGGGTTTGACACCAATATCAATACTCAGCATATCTATTCAACCAGTCGTTTAGTTTCCGGTTTAATGAATATGCCCGTTCAGCCAAACAAAGCTATTGTTGGTCGCAATGCCTTTGCCCATTCATCAGGTATCCATCAAGACGGTGTATTAAAGAATGTAGAGACCTACGAAATTATTGATCCAAAGGATGTAGGTATTGACGATAGTGCCATTGTTTTGACCGCACGAAGTGGCAGAGCCGCATTAAAAAACAGGTTATCATTGCTTGGTGTTGAGGTGGATGGCGAAGAATTAGATGGGATATACAAGAAATTTCTTGAATTAGCCGATAAGAAAAAGAGTGTGAACGATGATGACATTCTAATGTTAGTAGGTAAAGACACCCGTTTACATCGTATAAAGATAGATTTTCTGCAGGTGGTTTGCGGTATTGGCGTTCAGGATGTAGCGAGTATCGGTTTGAATATAGCCGGAGAGCATTTTGAGGCTACAGCTACCGGTAACGGTCCTGTCGACGCAGCTATCAAAGCAGTAAAAAATATTATCAGTCGCAAGATGGTAATCAAGGAATTCCTGATTCAAGCAATTGATCATGGAAGTGATGACACCGGCAAAGTACATATGCAAGTAGAGCATAATGGATTGATATATTATGGTTTTTCAGCAAACACAGATATTGTTGCCGCGTCTGTAGAAGCATTTATAGATGCAGTAAATAAATTCGTACAATAATAGATTATAATAACAACTAAAAACCCCAATGAGGGGCTAAAAGATAGATGAAAACATTATTTGATAAAATTTGGGATGCCCATGTGGTAAGTACCGTTAAAGATGGTCCCACTCAATTATATATTGACAGGCATTTATGTCACGAAGTGACCAGTCCACAAGCGTTTGATGGTTTAAGAAAACGTGGTTTGCAAGTGTTTCGTCCTGAGCAGACAACCCTTACCGCAGACCATAATATACCCACAATGAATCAAGATCAGCCAATTAGTGATAAGATCTCTCGCTTTCAGGTAGATACTTTAGCAAAGAATGCCCGAGAATTTGGTCTTACCTATTATGGTTTAGGAAATCCCAAAAACGGAATTGTTCATGTAGTCGGACCTGAAAATGGTTATACCCAGCCCGGAATGACCATTGTATGTGGTGACAGTCACACATCAACCCATGGAGCATTTGGAGCTATTGCTTTTGGTATTGGTACCAGTGAAGTAGAAATGGTGTTATCCTCACAATGTATATTACAGTCGCGTCCCAAAACCATGCGCATCAACTATGATGGCGAATTAAAAAATGGTGTTACAGCCAAGGATATAGCACTTTATACCATTTGGAAAATGACCACCAGTGGTGCGACCGGTTATTTTGTAGAATATGCAGGAGAAGCCATTCGTAGTCTGTCGATGGAAGCCCGAATGACCCTTTGTAATTTAAGTATTGAGATGGGTGCCCGTGGAGGATTAATTGCCCCTGATGAGACCACATTCAACTATGTTAAAGGTCGCGAGTTTGCACCAAAAGGTGAGAAATGGGATGAAGCAATTTCCTATTGGAAAACATTAAAGACCGATGAAGGAGCAACGTTTGATAAAGAAATCACTTTTGATGTATCCGATATACAACCAATGATTACCTACGGCACAAATCCCGGAATGGGAATGCCAATAAACGGTACGATTCCCGAATTAGAAGAAATTGATGAAGCCAGCAAGATCTCGTTTGAAAAATCATTGAAATACATGGGTTTTAATCCAGGAGATAAGATGGAAGGTAAAACCATTGATTATGTTTTTCTTGGAAGTTGCACTAATGGTCGTATAGAAGATTTCAGAGCATTTGCAAATTTTGTAAAAGGCAAGAAGAAAGCCGAAAATGTAACAGCCTGGTTAGTTCCCGGCAGTTGGCAAGTTCGTAAGCAGATTGAAGCCGAAGGCTTAGATAAGATACTTGAAGAAGCCGGATTTGAGATCCGTCAGCCCGGATGTTCCGCTTGTTTAGCAATGAACGACGATAAAGTCCCTGCCGGTAAGTATGCCGTATCAACATCCAATCGTAATTTCGAAGGACGTCAGGGTCCCGGTTCCCGTACAATTCTTGCCGGCCCTTTAGTAGCAGCCGCTTCAGCAATCACAGGTAAAATAACTAATCCTTTTTAAGACATATGGAAAAATTTCAAACAATAATATCATCTTGTATCCCCTTACCAATTGAGAATGTTGATACAGACCAGATCATACCCGCTCGATTTTTAAAAGCCACAACTCGTGAAGGTTTTGGAGACAATTTGTTTGCCGACTGGCGTTATGATAAATCCGGCAATCCCAAATCAGATTTTGTGTTAAACGATTCCACATATAGCGGTCAAGTGTTGGTTGCAGGTAAGAATTTTGGTAGTGGCAGCAGTCGTGAGCATGCCGCATGGGCAATTGCCGGTTATGGATTCAAGGTTGTTGTATCGAGTTTTTTTGCTGATATATTCAGGAACAACGCTTTGAATAATGGAATATTACCTGTTGTTGTCAGTGACTCGTTCCTCAGTGATTTATTCACATCGATAAACAATAATTCTAAAACCACTATCACAGTAAATTTAGAAGAGCAGTTTATTCAGAACAATGAAAATGGCAAAAAAGAATTTTTCGAGATTAATTCTTATAAAAAAGAATGTTTATTAAACGGTTTAGACGATATCGATTTTCTGCTTTCCAATAAAGCTAAAATTGAATCATACGAAAAGACCAGGCCTTTTGTGTATTAATTGTGTGTCTCAGATTATTGAATGAAAAGAAGGAAAATTGAAATAATGGACACCACGCTTCGTGATGGAGAACAAACATCAGGAGTATCTTTTGCAACACAGGAAAAAGTGAGTGTTGTCCGTTTGCTTTTAGAAGAGCTTCATATTGATAGAGTAGAAGTCGCTTCGGCCCGTGTTTCTGAAGGAGAATTCAAGACGGTTCAAAAAATTGCACAATGGGCACAAGCCAATGGCCATCTCAATCAGATTGAAGTATTAGGTTTTGTAGATGGTACCTCTTCTATCGAATGGATCACAAGTGCCGGTTGTAAGGTTATGAATCTGTTATGCAAAGGTTCTCTTAAGCATTGCAATAAGCAGTTAAAGAAAACCCCGGAAGAACATTTTCGTGATATCAAGCAAGTAATATCCAATGCTCGTAAAGTCGGTGTTGAGGTAAACGTATATCTCGAAGACTGGTCTAACGGAATGAAAGATTCTGAGGCTTATGTATTTCAGATGGTTGATGAATTAAAAAATGAGCCAATCAAGCGATTTATGCTTCCTGACACATTAGGAGTGTTGAATCCAGATCAGACAGCAGAATACTGCAAGAAGATGATAGATCGTTATCCCGATTTACATTTCGATTTTCATGCACACAATGATTACGATTTAGCCGTAGCCAATGTTTTTGAAGCAGTCAAGTCAGGAATACAAGGAGTTCATGTTACAGTCAACGGTCTTGGAGAAAGAGCCGGTAACGCCCCACTCACAAGTGTGCTTGCTGTACTTGAAGACCATTTGAAGTTGAAAACAAATATAAATGAAGAAAACGTATTCAAGGTAAGTAAGATTGTTGAAAGTTATTCAGGCATTCGTATTCCTGCAAATAAGCCAGTTATTGGTGATAATGTATTTACTCAGGTAGCTGGTGTCCATGCAGATGGAGATAAAAAGAACAATCTCTATTATAATGATTTGTTACCTGAGCGATTTGGCAGAACAAGAGAATACGCACTTGGTAAAACATCAGGTAAAGCCAATATTGAGAATAATCTGAAATTGTTGGGAATAGAACTTGATGAAGAATCAACAAAGAAAGTAACAGCTCGTATTATCGAGTTAGGTGATAAGAAAGAACCCGTTAGTCTGGAGGAATTGCCCTATATCGTTTCTGATATCTTAAAGAATGGCGTTGATAATCAGGATATTCAGATGCTTAACTATTCGTTAAATCTGGCTGATGGTTTACGCCCCACAGCAACAGTAAAGATATCCATTCATGGTGAAGTCTATCAGCAAACAGCCGCCGGTGATGGTCAGTATCACGCGTTCAGTAAAGCGATGTATAAGATTTATCGTTCGCTTGACAAGCCAATACCCCAGTTGATTGATTATGTAGTTGTTATTCCACCCGGAGGTCAGACCGATGCTTTTGTTCAGACTATTATCACATGGAATTTTGAAGGTAAAGTTTTCAAAACCCGCGGATTAGATGTCGACCAAACCGTTGCCGCCATTAAAGCGACGATGAAAATGTTGAATATGATTGAGAGCGGTAATATTCCTACGATAACCTATACAGGATTACCATAAGTTAGATTATATATAGATTGAAAAAAAATAAATAAACATAAGATGAAATTAAATATTGCAGTTTTGGCAGGTGACGGTATTGGTCCCGAGATTATGAAACAAGCTCTTGATGTTACAAAAGCGGTTAGTAAAAAATACGGTCACGACCTATCATATAAAGAAGCCATTGTTGGAGCCTGTGCAATTGATGAGGTTGGTGATCCTTATCCCGCTGCCACACATGAAATATGCATGCAGTCAGATGCCGTTCTTTTTGGAGCAATCGGCTCACCAAAATATGATAATAATCCAAATGCCAAAGTGCGACCCGAGCAAGGATTGTTGAGCATGCGAAAACAGTTGGGTTTATATGGAAATATCCGTCCCGTATCGACTTTTCCTTCACTAATTCATAAGTCGCCCTTAAGAGCAGATTTGGTTGATGGAGCCGATTTTATGTGTATTCGTGAGCTTACAGGAGGAATGTATTTTGGTCGCCCTCAAGGTCGCAGTGAAGACGGCAATACAGCCTATGATACCTGTATTTACACACGCGAAGAGATTGAGCGCGTTCTTCATTTGGCCTATAAATATGCCGGACAAAGAAGGAAGAAAGTCACTGTTGTTGACAAAGCCAATGTTATTGCCACTTCCCGTTTATGGCGTCAGATAGCCCAAGAAATATCTCCCCAGTATCCAGATATTGAAACAGAATATCTGTTTGTAGATAATGCAGCGATGAGAATTATTCAATGGCCAAAGAGTTTTGACGTATTAGTTACTGAAAACATGTTTGGTGATATTCTTACAGATGAAGCATCCGTGATTACCGGTTCTATGGGAATGTTACCCTCCGCATCCATTGGTCTGCACACCTCATTGTTTGAGCCTATTCACGGTTCTTATCCACAAGCAGCAGGAAAAGACATAGCAAATCCACTTGCCATGATATTGTCCGTTGCATTGATGTTTGAATATGCTTTTAATTTGAAAGAAGAAGGAACCCTTATTCGTGAAGCAGTGAATGCAAGTCTTGATGCCGGTGTTGTAACAGAAGATATTGCAGACGGAGGCAAAGCCTATAAGCTATCGGAAGTAGGCGCATGGATTGTTGATTACATCAATAAATAACCAAAAATGGATAAAAACAAGTCAAACTCAGGTTCGAAATTGAACAGCGCAACCAGTACTCAAGGCAGGCGAATGGCCGGTGCCCGAGCATTATGGCATGCCAATGGCATGAAGCGTGAACAAATGGGCAAACCCATAATTGCCATTGTCAATTCATTCACCCAGTTTGTTCCCGGTCATGTTCATCTGCATGAAATCGGGCAGATGGTAAAAAAGGAGATTGAAAAACTTGGTTGTTTTGCTGCAGAGTTTAATACTATTGCAATTGACGATGGTATAGCGATGGGGCATGATGGTATGTTGTATTCACTACCTTCTCGAGATTTGATTGCCGACAGTGTTGAATACATGATAAATGCCCACAAGGCAGATGCAATGATTTGCATCAGTAATTGTGATAAGATAACCCCGGGAATGTTGTTGGCTACCATGAGGTTGAACATACCAACGATCTTTGTTTCAGGAGGTCCGATGGAAGCCGGAAAAATTGGGGATGAGCAAATCGATTTGATTGACGCTATGGTTGAGTCCGCCGATGAATCAGTCTCCGACGAACGAATTGCAGAATTAGAAAACCTTGCTTGTCCCACATGCGGTTCATGTTCAGGCATGTTTACAGCAAATTCTATGAACTGTTTGAATGAAGCGATCGGTTTAGCCTTACCCGGTAATGGAACCGTATTAGCCACACATTCAAATCGAATTGAATTATTTAAGCAAGCCGCCAGGCAGATTGTAGAAAATGCCAATCGTTATTATTTTGAAGGAGACGAAAGTGTTCTTCCTTTAAATATAGCAACCCGTCAATCATTTTTAAATGCAATGACATTAGATATTGCAATGGGCGGTTCGACAAATACCATACTCCATTTATTAGCCATAGCAAATGAAGGCGGAGTAGATTTCACGATGGATGATATCGATACCCTTTCCCGTAAAACCCCATGCGTATGTAAAGTCGCCCCCAATACGAAGAAGTATCATATTCAGGATGTTAATCGTGCAGGCGGAATCATGGGAATCATGGGAGAATTAGCCAAAGCCAAACTGGTAGATACCACTGTTTATAGAGCCGATGGACTCACATTAGGAGAAGCCATTGAGAAATATTCAATAACCAGAGATGGCATTGATCCCGAAGCTATGAATATTTATTTATCAGCACCCGGTAATCGATATAACCTTGTGATGGGATCTCAAAACGCACGTTTTCTGTCGCTTGACAATGACAGAAGCGATGGTTGTATCCGTGATATTGACCATTCTTATACCAAAGATGGAGGATTGGCAATATTGAAAGGCAATATAGCACAAAATGGTTGTGTTGTAAAGACTGCCGGAGTAGATGAGAATATTTGGAAGTTTTCCGGCAAGGCAAAAGTCTTTCAATCACAAGAAGATGCATGTGACGGAATCTTGCATGGTAAAGTTCAAGCCGGTGATGTTGTAGTTATTGTTTATGAAGGTCCCAAAGGCGGTCCAGGTATGCAAGAGATGTTATATCCAACTTCATATATCAAAGCCAAGCATCTTGGTAAAGAATGTGCCCTTATTACAGACGGTCGTTTTTCGGGAGGCACCTCAGGATTGTCCATTGGGCATATATCCCCTGAAGCCGCTGCCGGAGGAAACATAGGATTAGTAAAAGATGGCGACATCATTGAAATAGATATCCCCAATAGAATTATAAATCTTAAAGTATCAGATGCCGAATTGTCGGAAAGAAGAAACCAGGAAGAGGCAAAAGGTAAAGATGCTTTTCAACCGATTAGAAACAGAAAAATATCCAAAGCCCTGAAAGCATACGCCAGTCTTGTCAGCTCTGCCGATAAGGGTGCAATTAGATTAATTGATTGATTATGAAAGAGAATAATGCAGAAATACCTATTATCCAAGGAAGCGAAGCCTTGATTCGCTCGCTTCTTAATGAAGGCGTTGATACAATATTTGGTTATCCAGGAGGAGCCATTATGCCTGTTTTTGATGCCTTGTATGATCATAAGAATGAGATTCGTCATATTCTGGTCCGTCATGAACAAGGCGCAGTCCATGCTGCTCAGGGTTACGCACGAGTATCCCGGAAAGTAGGTGTAGCTTTAGTTACATCCGGTCCCGGTGCTACTAATGCTGTCACCGGAATTACGGACGCCATGATGGATAGCACTCCTCTGGTAGTTATTTCCGGTCAGGTATCTTCAAACCTGTTAGGATCAGATGCATTTCAAGAAGCAGATGTTATTGGTATAACCCAACCCATTACTAAATGGGCCTACCAGATTCGTCGTGTAGAAGATATTCCGTGGGCAGTTTCAAGAGCCTTTTATATAGCTTCAACCGGTCGCCCCGGTCCTGTAGTTCTTGATATTGCGAAAGATGCACAAAATAATAAATGTCCATATAGTTATAGTAAGACAGAATTCCTCCGCAGTTATGATCCATATCCCGAAGTAGAGATGGATTATATAAAAGAGGCAGCCTCAATTATCAATCAAGCTAAAAAACCTTTAGCATTAGTCGGGCAAGGCGTTATTCTTGGCAAAGCAGAAAAAGAGTTGATATCATTTCTTGAGAAAGCAGATATTCCTTTTGGTTCCACTATACTTGGATTGTCTGCTGTTCCATCCGATCACCTTTTAAATTGCGGAATGTTAGGCATGCATGGCAACGTTGCTCCCAATATCAAGACAAATGAGTGTGATGTGTTGATAGCCATAGGAATGCGATTTGACGATCGAGTAACAGGCGACTTGAAGACCTATGCCAAGCAAGCGAAAGTAATTCATTTTGACATTGACAAAGCCGAAATCGACAAGAATGTAAAAACCACTGTAAGAGTCCTTGGCGATGCCAAAATAACCCTTCCTTTGGTAACAGATCTTATCGACAAGAATTCACATTCAGCATGGATTGATGAGTTTAAGCCATTGAAGCAAAAAGAAGTAGATTGTATTATAAACAATGAGTTGTATCCAGACGAAGGAGAAATTCACATGGGTGAAGTAATAAATAAAGTAACAGAAGCCACTCAAAACAAAGCTGTATGTGTGACCGATGTAGGTCAGCAGCAGATGATGGCAACCCGTTATTTTAAATTCACCCAATCGCGAAGTATGGTTACTTCAGGTGGTTTAGGTACAATGGGCTTTGGTTTACCAGCAGGTATAGGAGCAAAATACGGAGCTCCCGACAGAACAGTCTGTATATTTGTCGGCGATGGAGGATTGCAGATGACCATTCAAGAATTGGGAACAATTATGGAGTATGGTATAAATGTAAAGATCATTGTGTTAAACAATAATTTTTTAGGGATGGTTCGTCAATGGCAAGAGTTGTTTTATGACGAACGATATTCCGAGACCCATATGAAAAACCCTGACTTTGTAAAGATTGCCGATGCATATAATATTAAAGGTCGTAAAGTAGTTGATCGAGCCGATCTTGATGAGGCTATTTCAGAAATGTTGAGTTATGACGGAGCCTATCTTCTTGAAGTCGTTGTTGAGACAAAAGGCATGGTTTATCCTATGGTACCAGCCGGTTCCAGCGTTACCAATATCATATTAGGAAACGGTTATAAGTTATAATAAATAATGAATCAAGTTATGGAAGAAAAAACATTATACACGATCACTATATTCTCTGAAAATACTGTGGGTGTGCTCAATCAGATAACCACTATATTCACAAGAAGGCAATTGAATATTGAGACCTTATCCGTATCGCCATCAGCGATTAAAGGTATTCATAAGTTTACCATTACAACCTTTTCAGATTCAGAGGAAGATATGATAAAGCTTGTTCGTCAGATTGACAAACGAGTAGATATCATCAAAGCATATTATAACATAAATGAAGATTTGATACATCAGGAGCTTGCGTTGTACAAACTTGCAACAGAAAAAGTACTTGAACATGGTTCGATTGAATATCTTGTTAGAAAGTATAATATTCGCATTCTTGAAGTATCAAAAGACTGTGTGGTATTTTTGAAGGCAGGTCATTATGCTGAAACTCAAGCATTGTTTGAAGAACTGTCTCAGCAGATAGGTGTATTGCAATTTATACGATCAGGACGAATAGCAATTACCAAAGCGAAAGTAGAGAGGTTAAGTGACATGTTAGCATCTCGTGAAGAGCGATATAAAAAATTAGAAATAACAGATAACTAAATTAATAACAAAACTGTAATTCCGAATACGTGAGTTAAAGATTTACATTTAAAACTAAAGAAAATGGCAATAATGAATTTTGGCGGGGTAGAAGAAAATGTTGTTACCCGTGAAGAGTTTCCCTTGAGTAAAGCAAGAGAAGTATTAAAAAATGAGACAATCGCCGTAATAGGTTACGGAGTACAAGGGCCCGGTCAGGCGATGAACCTAAGAGATAATGGTTTTAATGTTATTGTTGGGCAACGTAAAGAAAGCAAAACCTGGGACAAAGCAATTGCAGACGGTTGGGTTCCCGGTGAGACCCTTTTTGAGATTGAAGAAGCCTGTGAGCGAGGAACCATTATTGAGTATCTTTTATCAGATGCAGCCCAGATAGCTGTATGGCCAACAGTTAAAAAGCATCTTACTTCAGGGAAGGCATTATATTTTTCGCACGGTTTTGGTATCACTTATAAAGAGCGTACCGGAATTGTTCCTCCATCAGATGTAGATGTTATTTTGGTAGCTCCAAAAGGTTCCGGAACCAGTCTTCGCACAATGTTCCTTGAAGGACGCGGTTTAAATTCCAGTTATGCAATTTTTCAGGATGCAACTGGAAAGGCATACGACCGAGTAGTAGCTTTAGGTATTGGAGTAGGATCAGGTTATTTGTTTGAGACAACATTCAAACGCGAAGTCTATTCCGATCTTACCGGCGAGCGTGGCACATTGATGGGAGCTATTCAAGGTCTGCTGTTGGCTCAGTATGAGACCCTTCGTGAAAACGGTCACACACCATCAGAAGCATTTAACGAAACTGTAGAAGAGTTGACTCAATCATTGATGCCATTGTTTGCAGAAAAGGGAATGGACTGGATGTATGCCAATTGTTCCACTACTGCACAAAGAGGCGCTTTGGATTGGATGACCCCATTTCACGATGCTACCAAGCCCGTGTTTGAAAAACTGTACAAAGAAGTAGCCAGTGGCAATGAAGCACAACGCTCTATTGACAGTAATTCACAGCCCGATTATCGCGAGAAATTAAATGCAGAGTTAAAAGCATTACATGATAGTGAAATGTGGCAGACCGGAGCTGTTGTAAGAAAGTTACGACCAGAGAATAATTAATAAATTATTTTCAGTTATGATATATAAAAAACGGCGAAGGATTTTCCTTCGCCGTTTTCATTTTATATAAAAGTTTTAATCAACGTCTTTTTTTCGCTTTAAACGTTCGTGCTTCCACACCATCCATCGTCATTTTGACAGGTATGATATAACCATCTTTATCAAATTCCAACTTGTCGATGCACGTCATACGAGAATTTCCATCCGTTTCAGTTAAAGGACGGCGATGATACACAATGAACCATTCGTCCGTTCCAGGAACATTAATCACCGAATTATGTCCAGCGCCATTAGCAATTTCATCAGGTTCAAGTATTGTGGCGATTCGTTTGAAAGGTCCTAGTGGAGAATCACTTATTGCATACGCTACACTATAGTTGGGTCCAGTCCATCCACCTTCCGACCACATAAAATAGTATTTTCCGTTTCTGATAAACATTACAGACCCTTCCACATAATTTTCTGGGGTTATTTCTTTAAAAATTGTACCGTCATCAAAAGGAATGAACCCAGTGAAATCATCTTTTAGTTTAGTAATATTACAATGCCTCCAACCCCCATAGATCATATAATATTGACCATCCGTATCTTTAAATACAAACTGATCAATAGGTTGTGCCCCGTTATGTATTTTATCCAGTAAAGGTTTTCCCAGATAGTCTCGATAAGGGCCCTCCGGTTTATCTGAGATTCCAATTCCAATTCCCCCAACACTTTCGTTGTTTTGAATATCGTTAGCCGCGAAGAATAGAAAATATTTACCCTTTTTTTCAACAATTGCAGGAGCCCACATAGCTATTTTTGCCCATTTAACAGCCGCTGTATCAATTATGCTGCTATGTTTTGTCCAATTAACCAAATCGGGAGAAGAGAACGCATCCATAAACACCTGTTTTTCATATCTAGCTGAATATGTTGGATAAATCCAATATTTATTACCGAAAACTACAGCTTCCGGATCCGCATACCAACCCGGGAAAACCGGATTACCCGACTTTGTTTTTTTCGAAATATCATTTTTGACATTTGAGTTGCTCAAGTCGTTATTTGCAGAAATTTTTATTTCATCAGACGTTTTTTTTGAACTGTTTTGCAAACCAGCACAAGCAGTAAGGACAAAAACTGTAAATCCCAATAATAATGTTTTTGTAATAGACATATTTGTAATCAAAGTATTGTTTTTATATATTCGTATCAAAGATAATTTATTCAGTTGGATTTAGTATAAATATTGTTAAATGTGGATTGATTCTAAATAATAGACGAAAGACTAATATTTATCGACAAATTTAAAAAATGAACAAATGAAACGTTTAATTATTGTGTCTAAAATATTTGAAAACGCTGATAATGAGTGTTTAGTAGTGATTGACTAATGAAACATTTGATTATCTTTGATTGTTTTTACTAAACAAAAGATTAAATATTTCACTCTAAAATGATTTTAAGATGAAAAAGAACGTATTATTTCTATTGGTTGCACTGCTATCAATGAGTTTATCGGTAGGAGCTCAAGATACTGTTAAAGGCCGAAGAGCCGAAAACGGTAAAGATGCTCAAAGAATGATGGGTTGGACAGCAAAAGACCGTGCCAGTGCAATGGCAAAACAGTTAGAGCTTACAGCAGATCAGACTGCGAAGGTTGAGGCATTGTTTGTAAAACAAGATGCCAAGCGTGCCGAACAAATGGAGAAGCAAAAAGCACAACGTGATCAAGCCGTTGTAGATCGTGAAGCCCGTCGTGAAGAGATGAAAATTCTTCGTGAAAAAGAAATAGCAGCAAATGATGCAGAATTGGAAGCTATTATTGGAAAAGCCAAAATGGATCAGTGGAAAGCCATGCGAGCTGAAAGACGTGATCAAATGTCAAAAGATCGTCCAGGACGCGGTAATCCTAGAAAGTAAAAGAGTTTTTAATTAGTTATATCTGAAAAAGGGAAACCCAAGTAGTTTTGGTCTCCCTTTTTTTATGTTTCAATTTTGTATAGTCATTTGATAATTTATTGAGAAAGTTGAGCATGTTACAAATACTATTTAGCAACCTGTGTTCGATATTCGCCGGGTGATATACCGGTTTTATTTTTAAAAATCCTGTAAAATGTGCTTAAGCTTGGGAATCCTGCCTCGATTGCGATATCAGCCATTGGCATATTTTCCGATTCTGTTGATCTCAGCAATTTTACCGCATATTCCACTCGATAACTGTTTACCAGTTCATTAAAACTAGTATTCATGTTCATATTCAACATATTTGACATATACGTTCGATTGCTTCCCATTAATAATGCAACATCCGTTATTCTTAAATCAGGGTTTTTAAATATCTGTTTTTCTTCAAATAAATTCAATAATTGTTTTATCTGTTTTTCGTTATTATTTTTATTAGTAATTAGGCACGTTTCATTTTGTGTAACATCATTTTTAGTGGTATGTTCTTGAATATCCCTTTCCAAATCCGCCACAGTAAAGTTTTGTCTATAGCCCACGTATCCAATAAAGTACAGAACAGTTGAATGTGTCAAAGACGGAATGAATAATAAAAGTGGGTTAGTAATAAAATAACTTTTTCCGATTATGTTAGAGATTAGTGAAACAATTGCAGTTATAAGTAGTCCGAACATCACCCATTTAAATTGCGTCAAGTCTTTTCCTCCCGTATTTGAATAAAATTCATTTACTTTTTTATTATATTCAATTAGAAGTTTTAGGCTGAAAAACACAGTTAAAATTAATTCAATTGAAAAAATTATTTTAAATATCAAGTTTCTAAGAGTTTGAATTTTAATCAGTTTAGGGTAAGGTTTTGTCAGCCCCTCATCAAATAGAATTCCTTTAACGAACATATTTACCTCATCGTTGTTCATTAGAGAATAAATTACTAAAGAAGTAATTGAAACAATGAGTGCCGGTGAAATAAGCCACAACCATTTCCATTTAATTTCAGAATCTTGTGTCAACAATCTGATATAGTAGTAGTAAATTGGATATACCGATAATGAAATAAAGACCCAGATGTTGTCTAAAATTTTGTATAATTCATATTGATGATTAAAAAAAGCAAAATGTGAAAAATAAAGAATTGAGCATAATCCAAAAAACACAGTGAGAAGTTTTTTGGATATGTTTTTTTTGTTATCAAGTAGTAGAAGTAAAAACCAAAAGAATGTAACAAACAGAGGTATAAATGATAATATCTGTTGCATCATAGCTTAAAGGTTTTTTATTAATTTAACATGTAAACATGTACTTTTTGAGAATAGATTTTTACTTTTTGAGAAATAAAATCTTTCAAGTTAGTTTACATTTGAAAACTTATCGAAGTTAGTATAATTTTTTTACAAAGCCACATAATTTCGGTAATATTTTTTTTATTTAATCCTAAATGTCCATAATTTGAAATTATATGTCTGTTAGTTTAAAATATTGGTCCACAATACATTCTATTATTTTGATGATATGTGTATTCCTTTTATTTGGACAGTCGTGTAATTTTTTAGGATCAGAAAAATCATCACCAAGCAGTACTACAAAAGCCAAACGCTCATCAGATGATGTAATTTTAGCGACTATAAAGAATGATTCTACAGCATTGATGACTTATATCAACGAAGCCAAAGTCACCAAGAATTCTTATGGTGAAATGATCGGTTACGATTATTTAGGTAAAATTTATCGAAATAAAAATCAGTTCAAGCAAGCTATTTACGTCCATAAAATTTCACTATCCATTGCCGAGTCTTTGAGAGATTCTGTATTTATTATCAAGTCGTTGAATAATTTAGGAGAAGATTACAGGTTTACAAGTGTTTTTGGAGATGGAGCTGAGTATTTTTTCAAGATACTCACCTTTACCGATATGTGGAGTGAAAAGAAAAGAAAAGAAGTCTTGCCGGAGATTGCCAACGCATTAAATGGCGTAGGCAGTATTTATCTTAAACTAGAACAATCCGATGAAGCTTCAAAATTTTTACTTTCGTCTCTTGGAATATACGAGAAAATAAACAACAAAGAAGGTCAAGCTTTAAATATTTCATCTTTAGGAAAAGCTTATGAGTTAAATGAGAAATACGATTCCGCGTTATATTATTATGAAGAAGCATTAAAGACAAGTATTCAAATTAATTCTGTCAGTTTGATAGCCATCAGTTATACAAGAATGGGAGAATTATATTTGAAACTTCATGATGACAAGAACGCTTTAATTTATTTGTACAGCGCTTATAATACTATAAAGGACACTTCAGATAAAATAAATTTTATCAATGCATGTTATTTATTAGGCGGAACCTATCAACATCTTGGTAATTACAGTCGTGCCGAGCAGTATATAAATGAAGCCTTAGTTGCAGCAAAAGAGATTAAGCATCCATATTATTTAGAAATTACATATAACCAGCTTGCAGATATTCATCAAAAACAAGGCAAGATTGATTTAGCCTTAAAAGATAAAGAAATGAGTCTGGCATATACCGAAAATTTAAGAGTAGATCATAACTTAAGTAAGACATTAAATAATCGTTTAATGTTTGAAAAAGTGAAAAGTGAAAACCAGATCAGCAACTTAAAAAAGAACTATCAGAAAGCCAAGCAGACAAATAAGATCAGTCTATTTATACTTTTGGTAATTACAGCCATATTTCTTGTCGTTTTTACGATTGTTTATTATAAGGACAAGTTAAAAAAGAAAGAAAGCGAGCAATTGATTCAGATGGAAAAGATGCGTGCCGATTTTTTCATGCATATTACCCATGAATTTAAGACCCCATTAAGTATTATTCTTGGTCTCAATGATCTATTGAAAAGGAATTTGACAAAAGGCGATACCCCTAAAAACCGTTATGAATTAGAAATTGTATCTCAGCAATGTGATAATTTAATGTTTTTGCTTGACGAAATTCTAGCAATGTCAAAAATTAAAGCAAATAAAGATGAGATCACTTATAGAAATGGAGATGTTGTTACCTATTTACGTTATTTATATAATAGCTTCACTGTTTTGACCGAAAAGAAACAAATCAATTATGTGTTTCATAGTAATGTAGAAAATATTGAAATGAGTTATCCTCCAGAATATTTACGAGTAATAGTAAACAATCTATTGAGTAATTCAATAAAGCACTGTTCAGAATCCGATCAGATTTTGTTTATTGTTCGTGAGAATATTCAAAAAGGAAAATATATAATTGAAATTTCCGATACCGGTGAAGGGATATTAGCTGAGGATTTACCCCATGTGTTTGATACTTTTTATCAAGGACATTCTAAGAACATGATTAATTCCGGGAGTGGAATAGGGCTTGCTTTTACAAAACAGATTATTGCCAAATTAAATGGTACAATCGAAGTACAAAGTGATCCGGGAAAAGAGACAACCTTTACTGTCACGCTTCCAATTATCTCCAAAATGAGTGAAGAATCAAGTCTGGATAATTTTGTGGAGTCCCATGCTGTCATAGACAGAGTTGCATCCGAAGAATCATCTGAATATGAAGAATTTAATCAGAAGAATGATCCAGGCAAGCCATTGATACTAATAGTAGAAGACAGTAAAGATATGATGTATTATATGTCCTCTATTCTTAAGGATGATTATAATCTTGTTTTTGCAGACAATGGTCATAGAGGTCTTGAATTAGCAAATGAACATGTTCCAGATGTCATTATTTCCGATTTAGTTATGCCCGTAATGAACGGACATGATTTTTGTGTTAAAGTAAAGAATTCCATTGTCACCTGTCATATACCTTTTATTATTGTAACTGCAAAATCCTCAGTTGAAGACCGAATAGACAGTTTTAAGTCCGGTGCCGATGCAGTTATAACCAAGCCCTTTATGGAAGAAGAGTTGATAACATTGATTACGCAGTTGCAGAAAAACAGAAAACAGCTAAGAGAAAAGTACAGCAGTATGCTATCGAATAACAATGAATCCAAGTTACCAGAAAACAATAAAGACCTTGCGTTCTTGCAACAAGTAACAGATCTCATTTATCGAGAAATAACCAATCACGAGTTTTTCCCTCAGGGGTTGGCCAATGAACTTTGTATCAGTACTTCGCAACTCAACAGGAAGCTTAATGCCATTTCCGGGTTGAATTGTTCAAATTATGTGTTACATGTTCGTTTAAACCGAGCAAAAAAGATATTAATAAAATCACAAAGACCTATTGGAGATATAGCTATGGAATGCGGTTTTAATGATTTTGCCTATTTTTCTCGTGCATTTAGAAAAGAGTTTATGATGACCCCGTCTCAGTATCAGCGGCTTGTAAAAGATGAATTATAGTTTGTGTCAATTTCGTACAACGCTTCCCCTGTTTTTCTTAAGATTTTTAAAATATCAGTTGAACCATGTCTGTTTTTTAATAGTAACCAGAACACCTATTGTGTTTATATTTATAAAACACCTCTCCATGTATTAAAAAGGCCATTTCTAATATAAAAAAATCCACAAGAGAATCTTTAATCTTAAATGTCAGAAATTAAATAAGTTATGGATGGTTTTTGCGTGTTGTGTTATAATTTAACCATAGTTAATGCGTGAATAAGACAAAAAGTTGCACATTTAGGACAAACGATTTTTTTAAATCATGTCTAATTTTGGACATAAAAATTATGCAAGCATGAAAAAAATCGCTTTAATCATTGTAGGTATTTTCTTATTTTATTCTTTCTCTTTTTCGCAAAGTTTAGGAATAAAAACGAACCTAGTCCATTGGGCAACCACAACACCCAACATAGGGATTGAATTTGCCTTCAGTAGAAAATATACTATGGATATATCCGCAGGATATAATCCATTTGTATTTAACGATAACAAAAAGTTTCAACATTGGATTGTTCAGCCAGAGCTTCGCTATTGGACATGCGAAAGTTTCAACGGTCATTTTTTTGGAATTCATGGATTAGTCGCCGAGTACAATGTAGGCGGAATTGATTTTCCTCTTGGCAGGCTAAAAGATCTAAAAGATTACCGTTATAAAGGTTTTGCCTATGGTGGAGGAATCAGTTACGGATATCAGTGGGTATTATCCAAAAGGTGGAATGTTGAGGCAAGCCTGGGTGCCGGATATGCATATCTTACATACGATAAATATCCATGTACAAAATGCGGTACACTACTTAAAAGTGAAAACAAAAATTATTTTGGTGTAACCAAAGCTGCAGTATCCCTTATTTATCTAATCAAATAAGTCGAATAGATTATGAAAAAGAATAGCATACATATATTTATTGTAATAACAACCGCATTGCTGATTATGTCATTGAAATTGACAGCTCAGGAAAGTTATACAAATCAGTTGACGATAGATAATCTTGTAATTTCTAAAGAAGCCAATATTACCGGTATAGATATGAATGTCAATCTCAAAGATTTAAATATCAATAAAAACGAGTTATTGATTGTCATCCCTGTTATAGTTTCTAACGACAAGAAGAATGAAGCAGAATTGGAGCCATTTGCTATAATAGGAAAACTAAGAAACAAAGTACTTGAACGCCCATTTTTCTGGAATGGTAAACCCAATCTTAGCATGCTTAAAGAATATCTTGTATTGCGTATAAACGGAACAACGCAATCGATCCATTACATTGCATCGACCCCATTTGAAGAATGGCAACGACAAGCAAAATTAGTTTTAAGGTCAAAGATTATAGGCTGTGCAGAATGTCAGGAAGAGTTGTCCGATATGATAATTTCCAACAAGATACTCAATGAAAAATTTGTTCCAGACTACCGTTACACATATGTAGTTCCAGAAGTAGAAGAAGTTAAGACAAGAAGCGAAAGTTACAGTGCACATTTAAATTACATTGTAGGTCGTTGGGATTTGCTCCCCAGTTTTCAGAATAACGCATCCGTATTAGCAAAAGTAGATAATATCATTAATGAATTAAAAAATGATAAAGATCTGAATATTACCGATTTCACAATTACCGGCTATGCATCACCAGAAGGAACAAGTCAAAGCAATATGCTGTTGTCGCAACGCCGTGCTGAGTCGTTTGCTCAATACCTGGAGAAGAAATACGGATATAAATCTAATCAATTCACTGTTAATTGGCTTGGTGAAGATTGGAAAGGTTTGAAAGACGCATTACTTGCTTCCAATTTATCCAACAAGAATGACATAATAAGTATTATTGAATCAGAGTCGAACCTCGATGCACGCGATGCACGATTGATTGCTTTAGACAACGGAGTTACCTATCGCAAACTTTTGAATGAATTATATCCCCCCCTCCGTCGTAACGATTATAACATAGCATTTGTATCCAGACCATTTAATGTAGAAGAAGCCTCGGAAATTATCAAGACGCGCCCCAAGCTGTTGAGTCTCAATGAAATGTTCTTGGTGGCCAATACCTATCCTGAAAACAGTAAAGAATATTATGAAGTATTTGAGATAGCCGCCCGCACATTCCCGGAAAGTTCTACAGCCAATATCAACGTTGCCGTAAGCGAGCTTCGAGCCAATAAGGTTGATGCTGCATTGCAAAGACTTGAAAAGTTAAAAGATACACCCGAAGCTTGGAATCTTTTGGGAGTAGCCTATGTCTTGAAAGGTATGAACCAACAAGCATCGGAATATTTTAGGAAAGCTTCAGAACGAGGAGATGTAGATGCCGCTCACAATACACAACAATTAGAACAATTTATAGAAAGCGAATAATTTAAAATTACTGAAAAATCAACGATATAGTAATAATCAATCAATTAATTAATCAATCAATCACTTTTTAAATTTTATTAAACATGAAAATTTTTAGAATTCTATTAACAACAGCCATCGTACTAGGAATGACGGCTTGCAACAATGAAGATCCAGTAGATCTAACAGCTCAACCCGAATCTACAGTATCGGTGCGTGTAGTGCCAACTAGTGATGTACCGGCGGTAAGGGCGATTGGAGATTTATCTCTTCCAGCTGTACTAGCGGCAGAAAGTGCAATTAAGCAATTGGAAGTGTACATTTTTCAAGGACAACTACCTGACGGTTACAAGTCAGTTACAGGAACTAATGTTACACAAGTATTAGACATTGCAACTCACGCCGGTGTCAGAACGATAGTTGTAGTAGCTAATGCAAATATTGGAACAGTAGAAAATAAAGCAGAGCTGTTAGCTGAAACTAAAGACCTTCCAGTAGGAGATATAACTACAGTTGGTTTGCTAATGACATCTAATGAAACGTCTGTAGAATTAGTTGCAGGTAAAAACCAATATGGTTTTATTGTGGATGGACCTGGTTATGATGGTACAACAGGAGTTACCCATCATTCTAATGGAAATCCATTAAAATTGTATCGTGTAAATGCACGCGTTGCAATTGTAGGTGCCACACTTGCTCTAGAAGGTGATGATGCCGTATTGTTCAATAATCTTAGAGATGTACAAGTTGCAATGTTCAACGTACCAAAAACATCAAAATTATTTGGTGATCCTTTATCTTTAGCTATGAATGATAAGTATTTATATGGTGCAGCTTGGACAAGTCCACTTGGAACTTATGTATCAGCAGCATCTCCAGCAACTCCTTCTGCAGAGGTTAATACTAATTTCTTAGAAGGAACGGTTACTTTTCCAGTTGTGATTGGAACTGCTCCATACTTTTACGTAACTGAAAGTGCAACTGCAATTGCAAATCAACAAATGTTTATCGTTTTAAGAGGAAAAACTTATTTAGACAATGATGCCGTTGTTGCAAATGGTTATTTCACTGATGCTGATGGTTATACCTATTATCCTGTATGGGTGAATGCAGACAAACCGGGGTATACTTACACAGGTAATGATACCAAAGATAGCATGATTCGTCGTAATACACAGTATAACATCACTTTGACAATCAAACATAAAGGTAATCCTAATATTGATCCTCCAGTGGCAGCACAATTGGATGTGAACGTAAGTGTAGAGCCTTGGTTAGTAGTTACTCAGGGTGTAGTATGGTAAATTTTATCATTGAGTTAGACTGGCAATTCAAAATCAAACTTTTTCAATTATCTAGTGACAGTATAAGAAAAGTTTAGCAAAAATACCGCGGTCGGGGAGTGATACTCTGCCGCGGACCAAAGAAAAAAAATTAAAAAATAGATAATGATGAGCAACAAGAGCAAATTCAGCTTATATCTTGTAATCATATTTATGATTACGGGTTTTCTGAGCAGTTGTTTTACAGAGGATCTGACAGATTGCCCTCGTCCTTTTCAAGTGACCATCAAAGCGTTGGATGTTGATCTGAATGACATCACAGAGTCCGGTGATGTGAAAAATGTTATATTGTTTATGTTTAATGAGGATTTACAGCTTGTTAAAACCTATCAATTGAACGCAAATCAGATCAAAAACCGGGAACCGATTGACATATTAATCGATTATCCAGGTTATGAATCGCTCTTTTTTGTTGCCTGGGGAAATGTTGATGAGTCGGTAGATCATTCAAACGTGACCACTGTAAAACAATTACTTGACCTATTTGTAAAGTTGAAAATGAAAGATGGTTATGCATTGCCGCCGGGAGATTTGTTCCGTGGAAATCTTACTGTACCCGTTGAATATGGAACTACAGAAGCAGGGCAATCGCACGTAGTAGAAATTAAACGAACGACAAGTGCAGTCACCATTACTTCAATAGACTTAAAAGAATGGAACGGAAATCAAGCAGGAACATATTCCTATGTGATCCATGAATCGTATGATAATTTGGATCCAGATGGTAACCCAACCGGAAATCAAGTTTCCTATTTACCTCCATCATCCTTTATTACGAATGGAAATTTTACAGCACCAATTTTCTATGTTTTTCCAACCGCTCCCGGGAAATCGTTAGTTCTGGATATCCTTTATAATGGGAATGTGATTTTTACTGCCGATAAAGATGCCGAAGGCAAGCCTTTTGATCCTCAAATTGGCAGGACATTGAACATTATACTTGACTTTAGGGCAGAAATTGACATAATAACTGCTATTACACCCTGGAATGTTGTATATCAGTATGTAGTTATTTAATAATTAGAAAATTATGAAAAATATAAGATATTCATATTACTTACAGACCATTGTCGTTTTCCTATTGTGTATATCCTCATTCACTTCGTGTATATACGATGATGTGGTTGAGCAAGAAG
The DNA here is from genome assembly GCA_002411345.1 of Bacteroidales bacterium UBA5287. Classification (GTDB taxonomy): domain Bacteria; phylum Bacteroidota; class Bacteroidia; order Bacteroidales; family Dysgonomonadaceae; genus UBA5287. Next base: position 119,543 of record DHSL01000017.1, read on the forward strand.
AACACGGACTAATTATTGTAAAATTGGGCTTTGACGAGATAGAGACGCGTGCTGCCGGTGATATTCTTTTCCCTGCTACTGATGCTGAAATAACGAAGGTACGTATATTTGTGTTTGTAGGTGAACATCTTGAAGTCAATCGTCTGTTTACAGCCGGTCAACCTTCGTTCAACAATCCATTTGTTTTGGATGTAGTTACAGGTCCCAAAGATATTTATGTGGTAGCAAATGAAAGTCCAGCACTATCGTTGACACTTGCAACAGTAACCACGAAATCCGGACTTACGAGTATTTTGGCTGACCAAATTTCTTCACCATTGACTTTGCCATTACCTATGTTAGGAAGCGCATTTAATGTATCAGTGATTGAGAAGACAGCTCCAGATCGCAACAGTATTACGATCCCATTAACGCGAATTGCCGCCAAGATTTCATTACGATTGAATAAAGCCAATCCAGCCGCCAATGTAAAAATTACAAAAGTGACGTTACTAAACAACGCCGGTAAGTCGACCCTTTATCCAATTCCTCCAGCAACAGCAGTTGTTGGTCAATCATATTGGAATTTTTCAAAATCCTGGATTACGCCTATTGATTTAACGACCACATTATCTGCAGTCAGCGATTTAGGAGATATTTATGTATATGAAAATTTAGATGGGAGTGCAGCCAATAAAACCAATGCAACCCAATTGGAGTTGGAAGCATTATATAACAATATCTCGACGACCTATCGAGTTTATATCAATGAAAATGTGAGTTCAGCTGTAAATCCAGGAGACCCCGGATCATCAGTCACAAATCCAAATGATCATTTGTATAAAATCAAACGTGGACATCAATATAACGTTGATGGAACAATTGTCAATTTAGGTGAGATTACTACGCTCGAAGTAAAAGTAAAGATATTGCCTTGGACAGTCCATCAATATAAAGTGCCATTGCAATAGAAGATAAATGCATTCATAAAAAACAAATTCAAAATGAAAAATAAGATTATAATTCCGGTGCTTTCAATGCTGCTCATTTTAGGTAGTTGTATTTATGATGCGCCAGTTGTCGATCAAGTAGAAAATGAAGCAGATGACACCTATTTGAGTTTTAGGTCGACACAAATTACATTGCCTGACAATGGCACTGGCACTTCAGTGGAATCAATCACCCTGAATACATTACGAATTCTTGTTTTTTCAAAAGCAACTGGACAAATAGTGACCAACGAGGTGTTCAATATTTCAAATAGACCTGTTGCAACTAAGGTAGGCAGTAATTGGGTTATTGATTTTTCCGGAATAGCAGTTGCTACAAAACCGGGTTTGAGTGTTGTATATGTGGTATTGAATGAGGATGTATCTGCTGTTGGAAGTCTGCCGTTAACAACGGCATTGAATAGCCTAACTAATCTTGCAGGAATGCAAGCGTTAGTAAATACACCTCTTTCGTACGCTGCCCCCTTGCGTGTTACGTATCAACCGGATGGTATTACACCTAATGAGCCCCCATTTGTTATGTCCACTTTTGATGAGTTGGATATTCTTCCTGCCCGTCCATCTACAAATCCGAATTTAGCTGATTTGCGTGGACCAAGTGAAGGTCAGAAAGGATTTGAATTGGATAGAACCATGGCGAAGGTAACTATTGAAAGCGTTTCAAACATACCTTATGTAGGTGGACCAACAACAGACAATGTCCAAACCAGTTATATTTTTATATTAAAAATGGGATTGGTTAAAGTTCCCCAAAGCTATTTATGGTCGCCTAATCGTCTGCAAACAAATCCACCTGTTCCACCAACGTCAACATATCCAGTTCCACCTTATACAGAAAGTTATCAGGCTTTGAATTTTCCATTACCAGATCCTAACTTAAATTATTATGACAGAGATTGGGATGGTAATATTAAATTAGATTTTACTGCTTCAACTTACGAAATGCAAGAAGCCAAGAAATCACGTATTTGGTATACAGGAGACGCAAGTGGAAGTAATGCGTTTTCGTCAGATAGTTCAGTGTTGGATTATAACATTAGAACGAAACCAGGTATAAATAGCTCTGTTTTTTTCTCAACTTATAATAATGACATATCACAAATTGTGCCTGTTGATTTAAATTCCGGTAACTTTACATCTTTTGTAAATGCTGTATATGGAAGCTCTTCTGATGGAGATTATCTTCCCAGTATTTATAAAATATTGACTCCTCAAATAACCCCAAATGTAACTGGTGGAAACTGGACTTTAAAAGAAAAAAATATTTCATATTATGTTCCTGAAAATATTTTGGTAAACAAATCTGATACAGTCAATTCAACTAAATTATATGTAAAAGCCGTAAAGGCTACGGTAGCAATGCCTGAATCAATTGTGGAAGGAGATTTTACTCTAACGAGTCAAAGTTGGGGCAATTGGATCTATAGTACTCAAGCTGGGGGGACAAATATCGGAACACTTGGAGGAAATGAATTCAAATTATTTATGAGAACACTTTGGAGATATAAACTGGATACCATCATGGTGGGCACTGAAAGTAGGATCATAGTTCGCCACTATTGGGAGGGATTAATTCGTTATCGTCAAGGTAGTATTACGGGTACTATAGAAGATGCTGAATTCCAAAATATTGCAAGTGGAACAAATGTTAAAAACTTCTACCTCCCCATTAAGAATACACCTGAAACGTCTGTGGATTATAATATTTACCGTAATCACGAGTATAAGTTTTCGGTACATGTGTTGCAACAATGGGCTCCACCTGCGCAACAAGCAGTGAATAATTCGTCTGCATCAACGAGAAGTGGGGATGTTACAAATAGTGATGCTTCCTGGAATATGGTATTGAAAATGAATCCGTAATATTTTGTGAAATTACTTGTAATACTTGAAGCCTAAATGAAAGGACAGATAGATAAAGTTTTTGTAAATGTCTCAAAATGTATTTTACAATTTGAAGATAATAAGATAATTACCCTTGTCGGCGATGATGAAAATAAAGTTTTTTTGGTTCATGTTACGACAAGTGAATCAAGGGAATTGGATTTGAGGGAAAAAGTACTTAAATATTACAAAAATTCAAAGTCCCTGGATAGTCTTGCTGAAAAGTGTGGCTTTAATTGTACAAAAACATTCACCCGTCATTTTCAATCAACATTTAATATAACACCCAAACAATGGATACTTAACTTGAAAGAAAAGGAGATGATTAAATACTTAAAAGATACGGATTATTCATTAAAGCAAATTGCTGTATTATTGAATTTTAGTAATCAATCACAATTAAGTCATTTTTGTATTCAAAGAACAGGTTTCACTCCCAAAGAGTTGAGAGAATCGAAATAGAATAAACCCGCATATTGCGGGTTTATTCTATTTATGTATAAATTTAATTATCACATTTATTCAAAGAAATAATAAATTCGCTTCCAATACCATATTCGCTTTTTAGCGATATTTCACCACCTTGAACCTCTATAAACTCTTTGCTTATTGCCAGTCCCAGGCCAGTTCCAGATTTATTGCTACCTGGAACTTTAAAATATCTTTCAAAAACTTTTTCCTGATATTCCGGTAAAATACCCTGTCCTGTATCTCTGACAGAAAACAGCACATTTTTATCATTTGTAGTGATTGTTAAATAAACCGCAGCCCCTTCGTATGAGTATCTGATAGCATTTGTAATCAAATTTATAAGCACCCATGCTGTTTTTTCACGGTCGGCAAAAACTCTTGGAATCTGTTCCGGTACTGATGTGACTAAGTGAATTGATTTTTGTTCAGCCTGCAGCTTGGTAGCATTGATAGCATAATCTAAAATCTCAATAGGATTTGTAGGAATTATTGAAAGTTGAATCATACCCGTTTCAATTTGAGTCATATCCTGCAATTCGCCAATTATGTTAAGCAGTAGTTCAATGTCTTCATTAATGTTTTGTGTAAACTTCAACTGTTCAGAATTTAGTGTTCCGATATTTATATTTTCCAGCAGTTGAGTACTCATTTTGATTGAATAAACCGGAATTTCCAATTCATGAGAAACCTTTGCCATAAAATTTGTTTTTGCATAATCCAACTCTTTAAGCGAAGTTATATTCTTAAGAAAAATAACATTTCCGATATGTTGAACCGCAGTTTCTCCAGTTGGTACGATATCCATAGGTACGATCTCTTTTTGGAAGTAGCTTTCCTTGTTATCAGCATATATTTTGAGCGGTGATGACGATGATTTGTTCCCAAAAAAATACTGAATAAGTGTCCGCATCAAATCGTTTTTTACAGCAATGTTCTGTGCAGGTTTGCCGATTACTTCTATGCTTTTTAAATTTGTGATTTTCAGTGCTTCGTTATTCATAAACAGAATATTAAAATGTTCGTCGAGTCCAATGACCGGTTCGCGAATATTTTCAACCAATGCTTCAATTCGTTTTTTTTCTATGATTACTTTTGCAAGATTGCTGTTGTTGTATTCTTCTAATTTTTCTGCCATTGTATTGAATGCAAGCCCCATCTCATTAAATTCATCATTTCTATTTATGTTAATCCTTTCGTCATAATTTCTATCGGCAATATGTTGAATACTTTTTATAAAATCCTTTATCGGGTTAACAATGTTATTGGGCATAAAAAACAGTAGAAATAGAGCTATTATCAAACTTAATCCACCGCTGATGATAATCCAAAAGATTGCTTTGTCCGCCGTTGTTTTTGCAATGTTGCTTTTATTTTGAATGACCTCCATGTTAAGTTTGATTATATTCAATAAGTCCTTTCTAAGACTAGAATAGAGGATTGAATCAGGATTAATGGATTTCAATTTATTATAATCTTCAGTCAAAGTGCGCGTAGAGCTTTGTTCGCCCGTTTCAGTAATATTTTGTTGTTGTAGCAGCAAGTTTTTTTCGAAAGCACTACGTGTTGAAGAATCATTCATATCCTCATCTAAAAGCGTCAACATCTCATGTGAGTATTTGATTGAGTTATAGTTGTTAGTAAGGATGTTTTTAGTATCAATTGATATTTTGTTGATATAGTATCCCGACAGTATCGACAGAAAAACTACCAGTAAGAATAACGATCCAATTCCTGTAAAAAGTTTAGTTTTGATTTGCATAACTTGAATCAATTTAAAATAATTAAATCCGTTTTAGTTTTGTTCAATTTCTTAATTAAATTGTTAAATACATTTTGTGATGTGATAACATTAAAAAGTTTTAGATGAGGTTTTCCAACGCAGATAGTAGTTATTTTGAATTTTTCCGCTTGTTGAACAATCGCATTTGAAATGTTATCAGCTTTAATTCTGATGATTTCACCTCCCAATTCAGTTACCAGTTGAAAATTTTTAATTAAGAAACGTTGTTTGTCGAGTGCAATTTTATCGAACCGTTCGTTTGGTGTTTCAACATACAACGCATACCATTTGCTTTGATAGTAATTTGCCAATCGAGCAGTTTTTCGGATAACATTTTTTGCCGTATTTTCATTTGAGCTAATGCAAGCTAGAAAACGTTCCTGATGAATTCCTTCTTTTACCACTTCGTTTTCCACTTGTCTCTCCACCGCTGAAGCCACCTCTCTGAGAGCCAATTCCCTAAGTTGCAAAATGTTTTCGCTTTTAAAAAAGTTGTTCAGTGCCATTTGAATTTTATCCGCTTCGTAAATTTTCCCCTCTTTTAAGCGAGTAATCAGTTCATCTGCGGGGAGGTCGATATTCACTACTTCGTCAGCTTGTTGCAATAAACTATCAGGTATCCGTTCCGATACTTCTATACCCGTAATCTCTTTCACATCATCGTTAAGACTTTCGAAATGTTGAATATTTACAGCTGAAATCACATTTATGCCCATATCCAAAATATCATTCACATCCTGCCATCTTTTTTTGTTCTTGCTACCTTCAAAATTTGTATGTGCAAGTTCGTCCACTAGAACCACTTCCGGATGTTGCATAATAATAGCATCCAGATCCATTTCTTCAATTTCTTTTCCCTTATAGAAAATCTTTTTTCGTGGTATTTCAGGTATTCCCGTTAATAATGCCGCGGTTTCTTCTCGTCCGTGTGTTTCAATGTAACCGATACGCACATCCACTCCATTACGTAAAAGTGAGTGAGCCTCGTTAAGCATACGATAAGTTTTACCCACACCGGCAATCATTCCTATATATAATTTTAGTTTTCCTCTACGTGATTTTTTTATCATGTTGAGGAAATATTCCGGGTTTTGTCTGTTATTATCTTGATTCATAAATTAAAAGCGATATTAATTTAATTATTTCAAATAATCCAAGGCAATATTCATTTTCAGTACATTTACTTTTTCGGGACCGATTGGATTTTTTCCCAAATGTGAGATTACTATATTTTTCACTAATACTGTTTCCAGTCCACGAGCAGCAGCAATGCGGCTAACCTGTGAAAGTGCAGCATTCAGTGAAATATGCGGATCGAGTCCACTTCCACTTGCTGTCACCATATCTATCGACACAATTGATTTAGGATTATTTGTTTTGAACTTTATTACATATTGCTGTACCATTTTCAGATATTCTGGGTCGTTAGGACCTTTGTTGCTTCCGCCACTGCCAGTCGCATTATAATTTACGGCTGATGATCTAGATTGAAAATAAATGTTCCTATCAAATTTTTGTCCAATATTTTCAAAATAAGAACTCCCGTTTTTGTCAGTCACCCTTTTCCCTTTTCCATTATTTGGAGCCACTTGTGCCAATCCCAATAAAAGCAAAACATACAGCACACACAGAATAAGAATTGTTCCTGTTAACCTTATTGACTGTATAATATATTTTTTCATTATCGTGACATTTATATAAATAAAGAAACGAGCAAATCGATAGCTTTTATACCGATAAAAGGAGCGATAATCCCACCCAAGCCATAAATAATTAAATTCCGTTGTAAAAGTGCGCTTGCTCCGATAGGTTTGTATGCTATCCCTCGTAAAGCCAAAGGAATGAGTAGTGGAATTATTATCGCATTGAATATTATAGCCGAAAGAATAGCACTTTGCGGAGTTTGAAGTCCCATAATGTTTAATCCCTGTAATGAAGGTATTGCAGTAATAAATAATGCAGGAATGATTGCGAAGTATTTTGCAATATCATTTGCTATACTAAAAGTGGTTAATGTTCCGCGAGTCATTAATAATTGCTTTCCAATTTCCACCACTTCGATAAGTTTTGTAGGATCATTATCCAAATCCACCATATTCCCCGCTTCTTTTGCAGCTTGTGTCCCGCTGTTCATTGCCATTCCCACATCAGCTTGAGCTAAGGCCGGCGCATCATTTGTCCCATCCCCCATCATTGCTACCAGGTGTCCTTCTGATTGCACTTTTCTAATATAGTTCATCTTATCTTCGGGTTTAGCTTCCGCTATGAAATCATCCACTCCTGATTTATTGGCAATATACTTTGCTGTAAGTGGGTTATCGCCAGTGACCATGACCGTTTTAATACCCATTTTGCGAAGTCTTTCAAATCGATCGCGAATACCCGGTTTAATAATATCCTGAAGTTCAATTACTCCCACAACCTGCTCGTTTCGTGATACCACCAGCGGTGTTCCACCTTTGTTGGAAATGTTGTTTACCTCACTCATGATTTCCATTGGAAACAAGTTTCCAGCCCCTTCCACTATTTTTTTAATTGCATCAGTCGCCCCTTTTCTGATTCTTACACCACGATAATCTATTCCAGACACCCGTGTTTCGGCTGAGAAGGGGATGAAATGCGCATCTTTCAATTCCAATTCGTTTTTTTGGATGTTTGCCAGTTCGAGAATAGATTTTCCTTCAGGAGTATCATCAGCAAGAGAGCTGAGCACAGCAGCATGGATAAATTCACTTTTTTCAATTTCCGGAGAAGCAATAAAATCAGTCGCTTTACGATTCCCAATTGTAATTGTTCCAGTTTTATCAAGTAGAAGGACATCGATATCTCCAGCCGTTTCCACCGCTTTTCCGCTTTTAGTTATTATGTTAGCACGCAGTGCCCTGTCCATTCCCGCGATACCTATGGCGCTCAATAAACCACCAATAGTAGTAGGGATGAGACAAACGAAAAGAGAAATTAATGCCGATATGTTAATTGAAGTTTGTGCAAAATCTGCAAATGGTTTGAGTGTAACAATAACTATAATAAACACGAGAGTAAAGCCAGCCAGCAAGATAGTCAGTGCCACTTCGTTTGGAGTTTTTTGTCGCGATGCCCCTTCCACAAGTGCAATCATTTTATCAAGAAAACTCTCTCCGAGTTGCGAAGTCACTTTCACTTTTATAGAGTCAGATAAAACCTTTGTTCCACCAGTTACTGAACTTTTATCACCGCCAGCCTCTCGGATAACAGGTGCACTTTCCCCTGTAATCGCACTTTCGTCAATCGTTGCAAGTCCCTCTATAATTTCTCCGTCCGCCGGGATAATGTCGCCAGCTTCACAAAAGAACACATCGTTTTTAGTCAGTTCCGAAGAACTTACCAAAGAAGTTTTGCCATTAGAAGAAATTCTTTTAGCCGGAGTTTCTTCCCTTGTTTTACGCAATGAATCAGCTTGAGCTTTGCCCCTTGCTTCAGCAACAGCTTCAGCGAAATTTGCAAATATTAAAGTGATGAAAAGGATTAAAGTAACAATTATGTTATATCCCAGCCTGCCTTGTGCCGCATTTGTATGATCAATGACAATCCAGAAGCAGACCCCTGTCATGACAATTGCACTAATCAAGACACAAAACATTATCGGATTGTGAAACATTGTTATGGGATTTAGTTTTACAATAGATTTCCACAAAGCCTTTTTTACAAGTCCCGGTTCAAATAGTTTATTAGATATGTTTTTTCTTTTTGTCATTTTTTGTGGATATTAATGTGTCATTGTGAAATAGTCAGCAATGGGACCTAAAGCAAGTGACGGAAAAAACGACAATGCAGCTATAATAATAATTACCACAAAAACCATTATTCCAAAAGTAGAGTTATCCGTTTTCAGCGTTCCTGCACTTTCGGGGACATACTTTTTAGTACTCAAACTCCCGGCGATAGCCACGGGTCCGATAATAGAAATATATCGTGAAAGAATTAGCACAAATCCGGTACTTATGTTCCACCACATAGTGTTATCTTTCAATCCTTCGAAGCCGCTGCCATTATTTGCCGAAGCAGAGGTGAATTCATATAGTATTTCGCTGAAGCCATGAAAACCCGCATTATGAAGTGAATGTCCATATAATGATGGTGAGGCAACTGTTAGAGCAGAACCTATCAGAATTAGAAACGGATGAAAAAGAGCAACAATCATTGCTATTTTTATTTCCCGAGCCTCAATTTTTTTCCCCAGGAATTCCGGTGTTCTTCCCACCATTAAACCACTGATAAAAACCGCAAGTATGATGAAGATGAAAAAGTTTAGAATTCCCACGCCGACCCCACCATAAAAAGTATTTGTCATCATTGCAATCAGCATATTCATTCCACTAAGCGGCATAAAACTGTCGTGCATAGAATTAACCGAACCTGTTGAAATTACCGTTGTAGCAATACCCCAAAATGCCGATGCAGCAGTACCAAATCGAACTTCTTTACCTTCCATATTACCTGCAGATATATCCACGCCCATTGCTTCAATGTTGTGATTGCCTTTCATCTCCATCATGATAGTTGGAATTACCAGCAATAGAAAACCCACAGTCATTACTCCCCATATCATTCCACTCATCTTCCGTTTTTTTAGAAAAAAACCAAGAGCAAAAACCATTGCAAAAGGGATAATCATTTGTGCAATCATTTCGATCATGTTTGTAAAATATGTCGGATTTTCGAGAGGATGTGCAGAGTTTGCACCATAATATCCACCACCATTCGTGCCCAAGTGTTTGATTGCCACGAAAGCCGCCACAGGACCGGTAGAAACATTTATTGAATCCCCCTGAAGTGTTGTCATGGCTTGTCTGCCTTCAAATGTCATAGGTGTTCCACTGAAAATTAACATTATCCCAATAATTATAGATATAGGCAGTAGGACACGCGTTATTGATTTTAGGAAAAAATTGTAAAAGTTACCCTGAGTGTCATTTGAGCCTTTTCGCAAAGCATAAAATACTGTAATTGCCGCTGCTATTCCTGTAGCCGCTGAAACAAATTGTAGAAACATCAAATAGAGTTGTCCCAAATAGCTCACCCCTGTTTCCCCGGAGTAGTGCTACAAATCGCAGTTCACCAAAAAAGAAATTGTTGTGTTTAATGCTTGAGATAGTGTTTGGTTTGAGTTATGATCAGGATTTAGAGGTAACCAACTTTGATTTGTAAAAATAAATATCCCCAAAATGAACCAAATAAGATTGATAGTAAGCAGTATCACCATCTGTTTTTCCCAATTTTGTTCTTGTTGTGCATCCACACCCGCAAGTCGATAGAGGAATTTCTCAGTCGGATTCATTATAACGTCAAGAAACGTTTTTTCATTTGCAAATACTTTAGCGATGTATTTGCCTAAAGGTAATCCTGTTAGCAATGTAAGTAAGAACATTACTATTGGACCTAAAATTTCTGCATTCATCTTTTAAAATTTCTCCGGTTTAATAAGCACATAGCACATGTATATAAAAAGCGCTATTGCAATAATTAATAGCAAAATCATATCCTGTTGAAAAATAATGGATGCATAAAACAATGAAAAATTATAGTTTTATCCTTGCAAATATAATAAAAACATTTGTTGTTGATGCGTTGAAAATCAACTTTATATGTTGTTTTATTTTATTGTAGAAAGAAATGTTGAAATCCAAAATAACAGTCATTAAAATTGTATGATTTATTCTAAATAGTTTAAGGATGTGTTTTTAATTTGTAACCAAAAAAGTGTAAATGTTAACCATTTGTCACTTCTTATGACAGGAAAAATGTTTTATTTGCATGAATTAACATAAATTATGACTAATTTTTTAATAATCGTGTTAATTAGTTGGTGAGGGGAGAGTTCTTTTTTTTGAATTCTTTTCGATGTAAAAAAAGTTTGAAGATGTGGATAATGTCTTATTGTTCAGTAGTTACGACTTAGCTGGGTAGATGTTATTTAAATATATTAAATAAGCTAGTCTAATTTAATAATTTAAATATGTTAACCTATATTGATGTCCAAAATTTACAACTACAATTTGTGTTCTTAATTTATTTATATTTTGTTTAATGATGTCCAAAAAATGCATTTATGTATCGAAGTTTATTTAGTGTTTTGCAACAATGAAAGTATTAAAAAACACAAAATGCAATCGATATCAGTGGTTATTGAGTTAAATAAATATAATAATGCATTGTATATTCATATATTGATGTATCTTTGCGTCGATTTGAAAAAAGGACAGTTGTGAGAGACAAAAAGTTACCAAAAAAAGACAGCCTCTTCGATTATTTTGTGAGCGTAATTATGGACAAAGTTATACATTTTGGCACAATATCTAACAAAAAGTAAATTTTTCCAATGATAATAAAATAAAAGCATAGAATACTTAATATAAATTACTAATAAACAATCAATCAAACAATCAATCAACGTATGAAAGCAAAGAATTTTTTATTTACAGCTGTTTTGACCTTCGGAGCAATTTTATTCGCTACTAATGTTAGTGGACAGACAACAAATGTTACAACTGGAACAGGTACTGCTACTGGTGGTAGTATAGAAGGTACAGTAAGCTTAGTGTTAAAGTTGAAAGACTTTCAAGAACTTAAAGTAAATGGAGGAAGTTCTACAGTAGAATTTACATATAATTCGAGAGATGACTATAGTGAGTCTGATGCAGCAGTCGCTAAAGCTCCAGAACAATTAACGGCATTTAGTACCAAAAAATTTAATATTTATGTTAGAGCAACTGAATTTAAGTCCGGTACAGTAACACTTCCAACAGAAGTATTAGATATGTTTACTATTACTGCAACTAATAAAGGTGTAGGTAGTATAGCAGATACACCTGTTACTTTAGGAACAACTGACAAAAGAATATTTTCAGGTTCACAAAGTAAAACAACAAATTCTGATGGTTATAAAATTGACATAGACTATTCATTAGTAAATCCTAAAGCAATATTGGAAGCTATGGGTGAAACTGATATTGTGAAAATATCAGATGAAACTTTATATAATGAATATACTTCAACTGTAATTTATACAATTATCCCTGGATAATTTGTTGGTCAATATATTTTTTACAATAACAGCAGGAGTTCACGATTATAGTCGTGACTCCTTTGTTGATTTAATTAACAAACATGAAAAATAAGATCATAATATATTTATCGTTCATACTTTTTGTCGCAGGTTTATCTTTCGGCAAAACATATGCGCAGGTGGGACTTTCGGTTTCTCCTCCCCGGGTATATTATACATTGAATGAGGGGGAATCGGGTTCGCAAAAAGTTATGGTGACTAATACAAGTAAGGAGGCACCATTGAATTTATCAATATCTTTTGAAAGTTGGAAATATGATGATTTCGGAAATAATATTACTCCGGAAGATTCAATTATGCCATGTTCTTGTGCCGACTGGATGTCGTTGCCGGAAGGCAGTTATTTTTCGCTTAAAGCAGGAGAAAGCAAAGAAGTGGAAATTGTAATGAATGTGCCTGCAAATTTAAGAGATGGGCAAAATGTTCAGACAGCTATGGTTTATTTTACTCAAATGAATCCTGTAGACGGTATTAATGAACGAGGAGCAAATATTAAAATTAATTTAAGATCGGGAATTAAGGTATATCGGAAAGATAATATCTCTGAAAATAAAAGTCTCGAGATAGTGAATTTTACGTTCGATAGAGAAAACCATGCTTTATTGCTTACATTCAATAATAATGGTAATATGTGGGTAAACGGAATTGCTTTCACAAGTTTATTGAACAGCAACAACGGTAAAGAGATCAAATTTGCACCAGATGAATTTTATACTTTACCGGGTGATCACAGGATATATAAAATAGCGCTTCCTGCTGATATGGAAAAAGCTCCTTATATTGCCACTGTGATGCTTGAATATGGAGATGAAAAGAAAATAGATGCCGCGGAATTACAATTTACATATGAATAAGTTATTAATATGTTTAATATCACTTTGCCTTATTTCTCAAATAGCTTTTTCGCAGAGTGTGAGGGGTTTGAGATTCAATGGATATAGTTCCGGTTATGCATCAGTAACATCTTATGATGGTGTAATTGCAAATGAGGCATTTACCTCAGCCTTTGAATTTATCGGGAAAAACATAAATGTTCCAAATTGGAAAATGTCTGTAGAACTTGTCAGCCCATTTAGATCATTGGATGGAAAAATTTTAAGTCCCGAGTATATTAGTTTTATTCCCAAGAAAACAGTAAGTCGAGGTAGTTACCCTAATCCACTTCCATCGATAACAGATATTATTGGCAATAATTTTGAGATCCCTTTGATAAATGGGGTTTTAGTCCCCAAATCAAATGTGCCTTTAGAAATGAATGCTAATTGGAATAGTTATTATGGAATGGAGTTGAAATTTGATTTAAGAGTGCAAGGAGGGGAGTATTTAACTGAATTGCGAGGAAAAGAGTTTGTCGGAGCATTGAATTTTAAAGCATATCATGTTAATGGTCAGCTTATTGAGTCGTATCTAACAGTTTACATAATACGTGTAAATGACAACCTTACCGGCACCCCGTCTCAAGTTGACAAATTCTCAATTAGTTTTTCACCTGAAGTTGTGAATGGCGTATTAGAATATAATACTGCCGCAAGCTATTTTAATAGAAATAGTGTTATCTATAATAATGCGTTGACTGTTAATTCCAATAAGAATTATAAGATTACTGTGAAAACAAGTTCGCCTAATTTTGTTTCTACAACAGACTTGAATAGAACGATACCAGTTGGTGTTGTATATATGAAATTGAGTAACGCTACAAATACATCAAATTCATTACCTCTATCTAATAACGTGACGACTCTTTTGAATGGTAGTTCTTCTGATTTCAATATATCTCAAATATACGATATAGAGTACTTTACTACCGGGGGAACGGATTTTATAAACGCATTGCCAGAAGATGCGATGTCGGCGACCAGTTCCGTTGAGACTTATGCGACAACCCTTGAATTCACAATTACAGCTCCTTAATATGTTGTGTAGAATAAAAAGGTGGGTTTCGATTATTCTTATTGTAATTTGTATCTCTGCTTACAACAGATCATTGGCGCAAGAGAATCATAAAGGTTTGGGCGATTTGCAAATTTTTAAAACTACTCAGAATAAGAATATTGTTACGCATGTTTTAAAAATTACCAACAATTCAGATCAGCAACAACAAGGAGTAATCAACCTTGATTCTCCTGAAGAAATATCATCGCTTTCGGCTCATGAAAAGAAATATAATATTGCACCGGGCGACAGCAGTTTTATATCTTTCAAACTTGTGATTAATCAATATGCCAAAGCCGGTATAAAGAGTATCAAATATACAAAAATAGACCAAAACGGTAGATTCCTTGAGTCTGTTAAAACAACATTGGAGATTCAAAAACGAGAGCAACTGAACTTGATAGCAATCAGTGCACCCATTGTTATAACAATTCCGAATGATTCAATACGTGTGAATGTATATGTAAAGAATGGCGGGAATAATGACGAAAATGTGAAACTCGTTTTTAATGTACCCGGATTGCAGGGTGCGCCACAATTTGTCGAAATATCAGGTATTGTAAAAGCCATGGAACAGAAATCGTTTGTGTATAGTTTCTATCAGAGTAGAAACCTTGCTGCAACTGATCAGTACCAAGTGTATATAACCGGAATGAAAGGGGATAATAAAACTGTTTTTGAATTTAAAACCGTGAATATAAGAAATATTAGTTCCATTAGAAGTTATGTTGACCCGATGAGTTACGATGCTTATAAGAGTGAAGATAATGCACTATCGTTGAGTTATAGAATGTATAATGGAATGTTTAATACAATGCAAATAAGGGGTGGGGGTTATATAGATTTGCCCCAAGGATATCTACATCTTAAAGGAAATGTTTATAAATATGATGGATCTACTACGCCTCAGATTACCAATACTGAACTTACTTATAAGTTAATGGAAAATGAATTCTCTGTTGGGAATGTAAGTGAAATGATGGAGGTTCCTGTTTATGGAAGGGGAGCCAAGGCTACCTTTACCAGCAATGATAAAAATAAGTCGATTATATTTGGAGTTGTAGATCAAAACTTTAATCTGGTTAGTCCGGAGCCGATGTTCTCTGATTATTACTCGTTTTATATAAAGGGTGATTTGGGAGCTATGAATTATAAAAAGGGATTGGAAGGTTCTTTTTTGTTTCAAAAGAACCCTTATGAGAAATCTGATAATTCTGTAGCCGGAATGATTTGGAGAACGACTATTGGAAATGATTGGAAAATTGGAATTAAAACATACGCAGCGTTCAGTGATTATGTTGCATTAAATAAGGAGAAGTATACGGGTATGGCTGAGGCTACATACCAAGGAGTTATAGGCAGGGATTTGAATGTGAATGGGTCAGCGTTTTACAGCAGCGGTTATTTCCCGGGAAGCAGGAGAGGAGCAACCTCCTTTTATCAAGGAGCGAGTAAAAGTATTGCAGATAAGATATTTCTGTCGGGAAGTTATTCATATAACAAGTCCGAGCCCAAGTCGTTTGTGTACGAATATACTTATCAATCGGAAAACAACTATGGTAGTATCGGTCTTTCGTTACCTAAAGTTTTAAATATTAGTCCATCATTGCAATATCTTTATCAGTACGAATCTTCCAATTCATATTCCATGATGGGATTTGGAACTCCAAATGGTAATCTGTCGATGAATGCAAATAGGCTTAGTTTGCAATTTAGATGGCAAAGTATGAATGTGAAACATTCAGTTTATGGTTCAGTGCAAGCAGGTATGTATAAAAATGTGTATGATGATCAGTGGGAAAATCAACGTAAATATTCATTGAACTATTCCTTTAATGGCTTTACATTGAGTTCTTCGTATCAAAACGGCGCGTTTTATATTTACGAGCAGTTGAAGACAAATATAAACAGAGGACAATTTGAAAGGACCGCACTTGGTGGTTCCTATAATAAGATGATTGGTAAAAAAGTTTCTTTTTCCTCAAGTCTTAATTTTTCAAATGATTCTTTTCAGGGTAACATGTATACCGCAAACAGTGCTGTCAAATTTAATTCCGGAGAGCAATGGTCGTTTTATGTAAACGGTTATTGGAGTCAGTACCGTTATTTGAGTGCTACGCGCGATAATTGGAATATGGAAGTCGGAATAACGCATTACTTTAATAAAACCCTACCATCGAGTAAGCGTAAGAGCAAGTTGATTGCACAGGTTTATTATGATAAAAACCTAAACAATCAGTTTGACAAAGAAGATGAACCAGTTTCGGATTATTTGGTTGATGTTGCAGATAAAGTATTTATCACGAACAAAGACGGTGAAGCCAGATATAATCATGTACCTTATGGTGAATATACGATCAAGCCATTATCTGCCGGAAAATGGTTTTTCAAAGCAAAAGATATAACTGTGAATAAATCCAAGACAAAAATAAATATTCCGCTAATTCAAAATGGAATTATTCAGGGTAAAATATATTATACCTATGATAAAAGCAGTCTTAAAACTGAACTGAGATATAGTGGAATCCGCTTATTTATAACCAATAAAGAGAGTGAGATTATTCAGACGGTGATTACCGACAATAATGGACACTTCAGTACATTTGTTCCTGAAGGAGATTATCATTTGATTTTGGATAAAAGTACGCTGATGGAGAATACGGAATGTTTAGATTATAATCGAAAAATAACTATTAAATCAGAAGATAAGATTATAACAGAAGATTTTGAAGTGAAGGTAAAAGGCAGACATATATATATGAAGCGTTTTACTGCATCATACTAGCTCTTTAAACAATTGTTCCAGAGTTTCGTCCAGATTGTCAGAAAAACCGTTCTGTGAAACGGAAGTCTGCAAACAAGTACTGCGTTCGGCTGTGAGCCATCGAAAGCGTTCGTCAACTTCAAGTTTTGAGATAGAGCTGTTATTATCTTCACCATTACAAATACTTTCAAAAGAGCGAAGAGTCTGTGAAAGTAAGTCCCAATCCAGTTCGGTATGAAACAGTTGAAATTTGTTTATGTCGAGGCGGTATTTCATACGAATATACTTTGGGCGTTTACTGAAAAGGATTACGCCCACGTTGATGAATTCATCGCGTTCCACTTTAGGAAGCACTCTGATTACCGCATATTCATATAAGTACTTTTCTTGCATTCAGTGCTTCGTTTAAAAATATGTCACTATGTTTAAGTCTATTACTCAAGAATTGAAAATATACTTCACGAATATCATCAGCTGTTTCATTGTCTTCTCTCCAATCCGTCCATTCATCGGGAATAAGATTGGTTAATTCGTGTAGCACATTATCTGTGAGAATTTGTTTGCCATATTCATCCGCTGCAATTAATTCATTTTCAGTGGTAAAAGGCAAAAGAACGTGTTCTTTGACATATTGAAATAAATTTACAGATGCATTTTCCCAGTTGTTACGATTGTGGTGAAAATAAAGTGTTGAGCCATGGTCTATTAGCCATAACTCTTTGTGCCACATCAACATGTTGGTGTTTTTTACTGTGCGGTCGACATTGGTAAGGAATGAATCCATCCAAACTATTCTTGATGAAATTTGTGCATCGGGTTGTGTGGTTACAGGATCAAAAGGCAGAGCTCCTGAAAGGAAATGCAGACCCAGATTGAGACCCCGGCTTGCCCGAAGGAGGTCTTGAATTTCCTCATCCGCTTGTCGTAAGCCAAAAGCTTCGTCCAATTGAATAAAGA
The DNA here is from genome assembly GCA_002411345.1 of Bacteroidales bacterium UBA5287. GTDB lineage: Bacteria > Bacteroidota > Bacteroidia > Bacteroidales > Dysgonomonadaceae > UBA5287. The sequence continues at coordinate 137,425 of DHSL01000017.1, forward strand.
CCAGTTCTGGGATTTTCAGTTTAAGTTTTCTTGCAACCACTCCCCCCAGCAATTCTGATATAAGTGCTTTAGAACCATGTCCGCTCCCCCTGAATTTAACAACATATTTGAAACCGTCATCAGCTTCAGCCAATGCGGGAAGCGATCCACCCTCGCGCAGCGGTTGGATATAACGGGTTACATTAACAGTTCGTAAATTCAAGTTGGTTTAATTATCAATTATTTATGCTTCCGATTCTTCTTTAGTCAGATCCAGTTTCTCGTCGTCTCTCCCTCTGTCGAAGAACATTTTGCGAAGCGGGTTACTACGTGCCTCATCAAATGCAGTCCTGTTGTTATAGATGTCGATGGCCATATAAATAGCTTCACGAAACGATTGTTCTGAAGCCTCACCTTTACCGGCAATGTCATAGGCAGTGCCATGATCAGGTGAAGTACGAACGATAGGCAATCCGGCAGTAAAGTTAACCCCGCTTTCCATTGCCAATGTTTTAAAAGGAATCAATCCTTGATCGTGATACATTGCCAGTACAGCATCAAAATCTTTGAACCGTCCACTTCCAAAGAATCCATCAGCAGCAAACGGTCCTGCACAAAGGATACCTGTATCCTGTGCTTCAGTTACGGCAGGAGCGATAATCTCTTTTTCTTCAGATCCAAGCAGTCCGTTTTCGCCTGCATGTGGATTTAATCCCAACACTGCTATTCTTGGGTTTTCTATTCTGAAATCTCGTTTGAGAGAATAATTTAAAGCTTTAAGTTTTTCAACGATCAGTTCTTTTGTAATCATTGAAGGAATCGCAGAAATGGGCAAGTGAGTTGTTACCAGTGCCACGCGAAGTTTATCTGTAGCAAGAATCATCAATGCCTTATCAGATTCTTTTTCAGCAAAAGTATCCTGCAAAAATTCAGTATGGCCGGGAAATTTAAAGTTCTCACTTTGTATTGTATCCTTATTAATTGGTAAAGTTACCAACACATCTATTTTCCCATTTTTAAGGTCGCTGCATGCAGCATCTAGTGCAGCATAAGCAGCCTTTCCTGAATCGTTAGAAGCGTAACCAGGTTCAATTCTAATTGAATCATGAATACAGTTTATCAGATTTACCTGACCATTTTTGTAATCATCAATATTGTTGATTGTGTGAAAGAGAGGTGATTGAAGATTCAGTATTTTCCTATAGTACGAAGCTGCAGTTGAAGAACCGTAGATAATAGGTATGCATAATTCTTCTATCCGGTTATCATCAAATGTTTTCAACAACAATTCGTATCCAATACCATTCATATCACCGTGTGTAATTCCTACTTTTACTAATTGAGCCATGTAATATTTCTTATTATTACGTTTATAATTAACAAATATAACTATTTATCAGTAAATATCCTATTTTTTTTGTTCTGCTGTGGATAACATACCGCAAGCTGCAGAGATATCCTCACCTCTTGAAGTCCGGATGGTGCATGTGAACCCCTTTGCTGAGAGGAATTCCCTGAATTTAACCATTGATTCTTCATTAGATGATCGAAGTGTACTTCCGGGGATAGCATGAAAGCGGATCAAGTTGATTCTGCAATCCAGTCCTCCAAGAAGTTTGCTCAATTCACGTGCATAAACTATTGAATCGTTCACCCCTTCAAACATGATATATTCAAACGATAATCTCCGCTGATGACTCCAGTCGTACTGTTTGAGTAATGCTATGACATCGACAATAGAATAAGTTTTTTCTATAGGCATTAGCGTTTGACGTTGAACGGGTAGGGGGCTGTGCAAGCTCACTGCAAGATGACATTTGCTTTCGTCCAAAAAGCGTTTGAGTTTGGGCAACACTCCAATTGTAGAAAGCGTAATTCGTTTGGGGCTCCATGCCAATGCATAATCAGCAGTAAGTATTTCTATAGTTTTCATTACATTCTCATAATTGTCCAGTGGTTCGCCCATACCCATGAACACTATATTTGTAAGATTTTCTGCATCTGGAGTTGAATAAATTTGATTAAGAATTTCCTTAACAGACAGATTAGCTTTAAATCCCATTTTACCTGTCATACAGAAATCACAATTCATTTTACAACCTACTTGAGAAGAAACACAAAGAGTCAGTCGTTCATCCTCTGGAATATTAACAGCTTCAATGAAGAGGTCGCTGTCAGTTTTGAATAACATTTTCTGTGTTCCATCAACCGAAATTTGTATTTTTTGAGGCTCGGTGCGACCCACTTCGTAACGCTTTTTTAGTATATCACGGTTACGGATTGATATATTTGTCATTTCATCAATCGATGCAACTCTTTTTACATAAATCCAGTCGGCAATTTGTTTTGCTGTATATTTTGGCAAACCCATTGTCTGGATAGATTCTGTGATTTCGGCAAGTGTCATGCCCAGAAGATATTGTCTTTGATTCATTTACTCTATAATTTTCAGTATGCAAAGATACTCACGTTTTACGAATAAATCTTTCTGAAAATTGAATAATCAAATTGATGGAACAAAAGATTTTCATATATTTGAGTTTTTATATGCGTTTATTAATGAATATTAAATGATTCAAACCTTTAAATCATTATAACATAAGAATATGATTAAAGCATGTTTCATAAAATACAATTGAAAATATATATTTTAATAATATGAAAAAGTACTTTCTTTTTTTCTCAACCTTAATTTGCATGACATTAATGGCACAAGAGCAACCCATATTATTGTTTCCCGATGGGGCACCCGGTGAAACTGTGAAATTGATTCAAGAGGATGTATGGAATGGAAACAAAGTGGCCGGTTGTCAGGTACTTCGGATTGGCAATGTGAGCGATCCGACTATAACTTTTTACCCTGCACCTGAAAATAATAATTCACGTGCGACAATTATTGTCAATCCCGGAGGTGGATATCATATTCTTGCATATAATCTAGAAGGAACAGAGATATGTAGATGGTTTAATAGTCAGGGAATTAACTGTGTACTTGTGAAGTATAGAGTGCCTCGACGTGAAGGTAGAGAAAAGCATGAAGCCCCGCTTCAAGATTTACAACGAGCCATAGCATATACGCGTTCACATGCTGAATCGTGGAATATAGACCCGAATAAAATAGGAGTAATGGGTTTTTCAGCTGGAGCACATTTGGCAGCAATGGGTAGCACTGCATATGAAAATCGTACATATCCGGTTGTTGATGAATTTGATAAGGTGAGTCTGCGTCCCGATTTTTGTATGCTTATTTATCCTGCTTACTTGAATGGTAAAGATTTTACGATATCTCCGGAGTTGAATGTAAATGCCAATACACCCCCAACTTTTTTAGTTCAGGCAGAAGATGATAATGGCTTACTCAATAGCAGTATCTTTTATTATTATGCGCTTAAAGAAGCAAAAGTTCCTGCAGCAATGCATTTATATCCATCAGGAGGACACGGGTATGGACTTCGGAATACAGGTGATTTAGTGAATGAGTGGCCTTTCAGGGCAATGAGTTGGCTTCGCGATATTGGTATGGTAGAATAATTATCTAAGTTATCGAGGACCTATTTGCGAATAAAAAGCATTTAGAAAATATTCCTCATCTTCCAAATTCATAAAAGATGATTTTGGAATATTCAGAAATGACTGATCAGAAAGATATAGTAAATAATGATCTTTGGTTTCATGTTTATTCTTAAATCGTGATTTATAGATTACCCTATCGGTACCGTCATCAAATTTTATCACTATTTTATCGCTGTCAATTTCATAGAATTTGCCATTTTTCAAGAAAGCATTACTTCGTGAACGCGAAACGGAATACAGTTGAAAAACAGATATCAGGGGAGAAGCTATAACTAATAACAATAAGACAAGATTTACAAGGTCTCGCAAAATTGTAAAAGAGATGAGGATAAGCACAATAAACAACAGATGAATCCATAATTTTGGCATGAATTTGCTTTGTATCAGCAATATGAATATATCTTTTTCAGTTAGTTGAATTCTTTTTGTGCTAATCATTTTTGCTTTTTTTTATTTCGATGTAAATATAATAAAAATAAACGGATACTTTCTATCAAGCATCCGTTTAATAAGTGTCTACTTTAAATAGTAGTTATGAAGAGTAAGTTAATCACCTGATTTTATTGAGCCAATACCGTCTTTGTGTAAAGCTTTAATATTGGGATTTCCATAATAAGTAACGCTGCCAATACCGCTTGCATATAATTCTATATCTCTTGAAGCATAGCATTTTACGCTGCCAACACCATTTGAATGTACAATTACATCTTTGGAGTTTAAGTTCTTTGCATCCACGTTTCCCACGCCATCACTATTTAATTCTGCAAATACAGCGCTTCCTGACAGTATAATATTTCCCACGCCATCGGAATTTACTTTGACATTACCAACATAGAGATCATCAGCTTTAAAATTCCCAACTCCATTGGATTCTATGAGTAATTCATCTGTATCTATTTTCCCTTTAAGCGTTATATTGCCCACGCCATCATTTCTAACATGATTTATTTGAGATGAATTTACCCAGACTGTGAGCTTAGAGTTGGTTTTTTTGAATCTTTTTTTAATCGACGACTTCATACTTAATTTAAGTTCACCGTTACTGACTTCAACAGTCAACGCATTAATCAGGTCTTGACTACCTTCCGCTCTTACTGAGCTGTTGTTTGACTGAGTAATGATTATATTTCCTATCATATCAGATTTTATGGAATTGAATTCCTGAACCTGAAAATTTTTAGCAGTAGTTCGTTGTTGACCGCTTATGGTCTGACTAATCATAATTGTTGAAATTATAAATGTCGATAGTAGGATTAATTTTTTTGGGCTCATATCTTTTAATTATTAGTTTAAATATCTACAAATAAGACAAATGATTTAGTTATCCGGTTACAAAATATTGGATATTTAATTTACAATATTTCAACCGGCACAAAGGTATATATAAACATTGTACTGTGCAAAACATACTACTATAAACATTTAGTGTGTTAATTATATTTAACGTGATTATTCAATAAAAAAGAAGGTGCACTAATAATTAATGCACCTTATATAATAATGAACTGTCAAACTAATTAATTTCTGCCTTCTCGCACGAAATATTCATTGCATCTGCCAAGCCTTTACCGTAGGCAGGATCTGCTTTGTAACAGTTTTGTATATGTCTGATCTTAATAAATTCTTCAACGCCATGCATGTTTCTAGAGGTATTGGCAAACAGTCGTTGTTGTTCATCTTGTTTCATCAAGCGGAACAATTTGCCTGGTTGCGTGAAATAGTCGCTATCATCTTCACGGAAATTCCATCGTTTAATGTTACCGTTTACCTTTTCCTCTATTTCGTTAAATTCAGGTTGTTCGATCCATACTCCATAACTGTTCGGTTCATAGTGTAAAGTGGCACCTTGGTTGCCATCCACACGCATTTGTCCGTCTCGATGGTAGTTGTTATATGCTGATTTATCGACCCCTTTTGGTTGGTTTACCTGAATTTGATGATGATTTACGCCTAAGCGATATCGTTGAGCATCACCATAAGAGAAAAGTCTTCCTTGCAACATTTTATCGGGTGAAAAGCTGATTCCAGGTACAACATTGGCGGGGTTGAATGCTGCTTGTTCAACATCTTGAAAATAGTTGTCAGGATTACGATTCAATTCGAATTCTCCGACAGGAATCAGAGAGAATTCACCGTGATACCATACTTTTGTAAGATCAAAAGGATTGAAAGGCATGTTATTTGCTTGTTCTTCCGTCATGATCTGTACATACATTTTCCATTTTGGGAAGTCTCCTTTTTCAATAGATTCAAAAAGATCACGCTGATTACTTTCTCTATCTTTTCCAACTATCTTTTCTGCATCTTCATCTGTGAGATATTCAATGCCTTGTTGAGTCACGAAATGAAATTTAACCCAATGTCGTACATTTTGTGCGTTGATGAAGCTGAATGTGTGACTACCAAAACCATGCATGTGGCGATAGCTTCTTGGAATACCCCGATCGCTCATTGTGATTGTAACTTGATGAAGAGCTTCGGGAAGACTTGACCAAAAATCCCAGTTTGCGTTTGCATCGCGCATATTTGTATAAGGATTACGTTTGACAGCGTGGTTTAGATCCGGAAATTTCAAAGGATCTCGGAAGAAGAATACAGGAGTATTATTTCCTACTAAATCCCAATTACCTTCTTCAGTATAAAACTTCATTGCGAAACCCCGGATATCTCTTTCGGCATCTGCAGCTCCGCGTTCTCCTGCAACGGTTGAGAAGCGGACAAACATTGCTGTTTGTTTTCCGATCTCAGAAAAGATCTTTGCTTTTGTGTATTTCGTAATGTCGTGTGTTACAGTGAAAGTACCAAATGCACCAGATCCTTTAGCATGCATTCTTCTTTCGGGAATTACTTCACGGTCGAAGTGCGCTAATTTTTCTAAAAACCATACATCTTGAAGCATCATTGGGCCACGTGGACCTACTGTCATTGAATCTTGATTATTTCCCACAGGTGCGCCAGTTACAGTGGTAAGCTTCTTCTGGTTTTCCGTTTGTTTTTTCTTTCTATGTTCTTTTTCCATAATTGAACTGTTAAATAGTTGTGTCTTAAAGGTTTGTTTACTATGTTTTTAACAGTCCAAATAAAGAATTGTTCTTATTTACATCTATATTTTTTTGCCATCAAGTAAGCAGAAAGAATAACCTTCTTTAATCAGCCATTCTATGGATTTCGGTAAAGCATATCGCAAATTCTTTTCCGCTTTCAACGAATCATGAAAAACTATAATAGAGCCATTTCTGGTGTATCGTTTTACATTATTGAATATCTCCTCTGGTGATTTTTTACTATTGTAATCACGTGTTACTACATCCCACATAATTATTTTGAAACCTAATCTCTGCAACTCTATTAATTGATGAATTCGCATATGTCCGTGAGGTGGACGGAAAAGGTCAGTATCCATCAGTAATTGTTGTTTTTGTGTATTTGATACAAATTCATTTGTCCTTGTTTTTATTCCCTGAATATGATTGAAAGTGTGATTACCTGTTTTGTGTCCTTCTTTAAGCAACATTTGGTAAATTTCCGGGTGTTTGCGAATATTATCGCCAACACAAAAAAAAGTTGCCTTAATATTGTACTTTCTCAGAATTTCAAGTACCCATGGAGTTATTTCGGGAACCGGTCCATCATCGAACGTGAGGTATACAACTTTTTTGCCTTCGACAGGTAAGAGCCATTTGGCGTTTGGGAATAAAAGACGATAAATTGCAGGGGGTTGTTCTATCAACATACCTAATATAAAAAAACCATTGGCGGGAAAAATGCCCGCCAATGGTTTTACAATGTTAAAAGTTATTTGTTTGCTGTTTGGCTATATTGTTGAAATAGCTCGGGACTATATTGTTGCATCATCTTTAATGCAGATCCCATTATTTCTGCTTCTAATGTGATTTTGGTTGTATCATCTGTATTTGGAGCAGGTGTAGACGAAGAAGCTGTGAGAGATTGATATCCCATTATAGCGCTGTTTGTTAATTCTTTAAGGATTATATCGCCCATAAATGGAAGACCTTGCATATAATATGTTTGAGCACGTTGTAACAGCTCTTGTGAACGCGTATTATATTTTTTCTTATCAAATCTTTGATAAACTGAATTGATCATTAACAAAGGATTGAGATTGTCGTACACAATATCACTAGAAGTATTTGCCATTTGTTGAGGTTTCAGTCTATCGTACCAGCTGAGGTTCTTCAGAATTCTATCTTCAATAGATTCTATCAGTGCTTTGCCTTTTTTATTTTCACCAATCTGAAAATAATTTCTGGCCAAAATTACACCATCAGTTGAATACGGAACAATACTTCCGGGTAGTGAACCTGTGCATTTATCCAATGCTAAAAGTGCTTTATCATTTTTCCCTTCTTCAATTAATTTATCAATTAATTGTGTAAAGAATAATCTGACTGTAGAGACCATTCTTCTACCTGTTTCGTCAACATAAATATCAGGATTTGTATCTAGTCCACCCCATCTAAATTTATTAACCATATTATCAAAAGCGACTTCTGTGTTGATACCTCCTTCTAATTGCTCACCAGGAACAACTCTATATGTAAGTCCAACAAGTGAAAGTTGGTCCATTAAATTTACATAAAGACTTCTATCTACCGTAGTCGCAAAATATATAGGTCTTTCCCAATTATCATTATTTACTGTTTTAAGCATTTCCAATAACATGAGTTCTTGGAGGAAGATTGCTTGTTTGTTATTTAAGTTGTAGACAAATTTATCTGTAGGCTTTGAATTCAGCGATTTCCAGTCGACTTTTGAAGTGTCAATTGGTGCTACAAGTGTACTTCCAGGAATAATTGCCACATTCTCAATAAATGGATTCGCTGCATAAGAAGTGTTAGTCTTTAATTTCTCAAGTGTTTCATTAAGTGAAATCGTATCTTTGAAACTTGCAGCATCGTAATACTGACTATAAGAAATTGATGGAATATTGCTTTTTTTAAGAGCTGATTCAATTTGCTGTTTTGTTATTATATATACCGGTGCCGCTGATTCAGCCCAATATTGTGCTCTTGACCATTCTATAGGAAGTGGAGAAGATTCGTATGCCGAACGTTTCATTTGGTCAATATACCACTGAGTGTTAAGGAATTGCAGGTTTGACACACGTACATCTGTTCGATATCCTTCAACTTCCTGAGCATACCATAATGGATATGTATCGTTATCGCCATTTGTGAATATTATGCCGTTTGGTTCCACGCAGCTGAGATAGTTCATTCCCATATCTCTGGCTAAAGTACGGTTGGAACGATCGTGATCATCCCAGTTTTGAGTTCCCATTAGCACTGGAACTACCATACAAAGTAGAGTAGCAGCAATTGCAGAAACCTTAGTATTCTTGATATATTTTCTTAAGAATTTTCCCACACCTGCAACCCCGATACCTATCCAAATAGCAAAAGCATAAAACGATCCAGCATAAGCATAGTCACGTTCACGAGGTTCAAATGGTTTTTGGTTCAAGTATAAAACAATTGCTATACCAGTCATAAAGAATAGTGTGAATACTATTAAAAAGTTTCTTCTTCCTTTCTTTTTTAGATTCAACTGATAAACCAAGCCAATGATACCCAAAATGAAAGGCAACATGAAATATACGTTTCTTCCTTTATTATCTGAGACATCGGGAGCTATTTCGTCTTGAGGTCCAAGTCCTAACACTTTATTGTCGATGAAAGGTATTCCTGTAATCCAGTTTCCTTTTGTCATGCCTCCATCTCCCTGAATATCGTTTTGTCTACCGGAGAAATTCCAGAAAAAGTACCGCCAATACATATAATTAAGCTGGTAATTAAAAAGGAATTTTATATTTTGTGCTAAAGTAGGTTGTTTGTTTTTATCTGTAACCCCAGCCCAATCTTTATAACCCCTGAAATGAATGTCTTCACCAGAGTGCATTCTGGGGAAAAGCATTGTGTTATTAAATTTATATGAGTCGACAGCATCTTTTACAATATATTTATCTTTTTGATCAGCTGAGGTTTTTACAGCACGTTCATATTGTTTTTTTGTTTTATAAATAGCCGTACCATTTCCGTCACGTTCAATCTGTGATGCATAAGTCTGACCATAAATAAGCGGAGTGTCGCCGTATTGTTCTCTGTTTAAGTAGCTTCCCAAAGAAAATACATCTTCAGGTGAGTTTAAGTCGAGTGGTGGATTCGCTGATGAGCGAATAGGTATTAACAAATATGCTGAGAATCCAATCAAAATAACTAAAAGGCATGATGATGCCAAATTGATAAGTTTTATATTAGTATTCTCTTTTCTGAATATAAAATATGCGGCCACAACGATTATTAATACCCATAACCATATTGAACTTCCAATAAATAGAATTCCTGAAAGTGCCAAACTTGTTATGAAAGCTAATTTAGCACGTTTAAAGTTTATATTTTCTTTAAATGTTTCATAAAGAGTCCAAGCAATGCTTGCTGTTAATATAATAAAGTATACTAATACGCCGCTGTTATATGATAATCCAAGAGTATTTACAAAAAACAATTCAAACCAGCCACCAACTTTAGTGAATCCAGGTATGATGCCGTACATTAATATCAGAATCAGGCCAAATGAAATAAGGATAGCATTTAAAACTCCTTTCCATGATGTTTCTTTTGATTTCCGGAAATAGTAAACTAATGCGATTGCAGGTATGCACAGTAAGTTTAATAAGTGTACACCAATTGAAAGTCCCATTATATAAGCAATAAGGACCAACCATTTTTCTGAATGAGGTTTGTCTGCATTTTCTTCCCATTTAAGAATGAGCCAAAATACAAGTGCTGTAAGCATTGAAGAAAAAGCATATACTTCACCTTCAACTGCTGAATACCAGAATGTGTCTGAAAAAGTGTAAGTTAATGCACCTACTAGTCCGCTACCAATTACAATAAGTGTTTGTGCAAATGTGATTGTTTGTTCATCATTTTTTAAAACAAGTTTTTTAGTTAGATGTGTAATTGTCCAAAATAAAAACAAGATAGTGAATGCACTTAGTAGAGCAGACATTATATTCACCATTTTTGCTACTTGTGAAAGATTTGAAGCAAATTGTGTGAAAAGATTTCCCACTAACATAAAGATAGGAGCTCCAGGTGGATGTCCAACTTCCAATTTAAATGCAGAAGTAATAAATTCTCCACAATCCCAAAAACTTGCAGTAGGTTCAATTGTAAGTAAATAAACAATTGCTGCTATAGCAAAAACCACCAATCCTGTGATTCGGTTGATTTGTTTATAATTAGTCATTCTGATAAACGATTTTTTATTACGATTTAAATGAATTTTAAGGAGCAAAGATAAGATAAAACTATCATTAATCTAATTTTTTATTCATTTAAACTTTAGATGTATTGCTTTTTATGTGACTATTGCAAACTTATTACTGTGATTTGTGAACCATTTGTAAATATATTTCAGAATTTATAATTGAATTTTAATAATGAGGTCTGGATATTTTATTTGACTTGTTATTTACGTGCTGATTTACCTCCCTAATAAATGTAGGCTAATGTTAAAATAATAAAAGACGAGACCGGTGTAAGTAGTTCATTTAAATGCTTGATAGTCAACTGTGTATGTTGATTTTTCAGGGTGATAAATTCTGCTTGTCCATTTTTAATAAAGAAAAATAGTTTGAATATTTTTTGCCAGTTAAAAATAAATAGTTTAATTTCGAATCGATTATAGAAAAAAAGTTGTAATCAAGTTCTCTATTTAAGCCTTTAATTCGATTTGTTGATCAATGGAAGAAACATTAATCATTTTAAAGCCATCGGCAATTCAAAGGAGTTTGGTTGGTGAAGTGGTATCTAGATTTGAAAAGAAAGGACTTCAATTAATAGGAATTAAGATGATGGTTTTATCTGACAACATTTTAAAAGAGCACTATGCTCATTTAGTAGAAAAGCCTTTTTTCGAAAGAATAAAGAAATCGATGCAGGTAAGTCCTGTAATTGTAATGGCTCTTAAAGGAGTTGATGCAGTTAAAGTCGTAAGAGAAATGTCCGGTACTACAAACGGAAGAACAGCTGTTGCCGGTACAATTAGGGGTGATTATAGCATGAGTGTTCAGGAAAATATTATTCATGCTTCAGATACTCCAGAAAACGCAAAAGTTGAATTAATGCGTTTTTTTAAGAACGAAGAATTATTTGAATACTCTCTAATTACTCTCTGCAGTTTATATGCTAATGATGAGTATTGAGTCATATAAAATTAAACTAATTAATAATGTTTGATTTGTAAGGATATTTATTATGTATAGAAAATTTTCAATAAAAAAGACTGGTTGGTTTTTATCATCAGTATTGTTTTTTGTCACTCAGACAGCATTTTCGCAATCAAATGTCGATAAACCGACTTCTCGATCAGAGATTTTTTATAAACAAGTACACGGTTCAGAACAAGAGGCTTCAAATTTATTGGCTGATGGTTTTAAGTTAAAGATGGATCTCTCTGCAATTGAAAAGGCAGATGCGATGAGAGAGATCGATCCCAATGCCATTCCAGCTGAAGATATTTACGGCGGGATTTGGTCTAACAATTCAGTTAACGCATATGGTGATTTGAAGAATGCACCAGATTCTTTCATTGTTGATCTCTCCAATTTTTATATGCCAACAATTGGTCATATGACTTCAAATTTTGGAAGGCGTGGTAGTCGTAGATATCATTATGGTGTTGATATAAAAGCGTATACTGGTGATACTATATATGCCGCATTTGATGGAAAGATAAGAGTAAAGGATTATGAAGGGAAGGGGTATGGAAACTATTTAGTTGTACGTCACGTAAATGGTCTTGAGACTGTTTATGGTCATTTATCCAGATTCTTAGTAAAAGAAAATCAAAATGTACGTTCAGGACAACCGATTGGCCTTGCTGGAAATACAGGTCGTTCAACCGGATCTCATCTTCATTTTGAGACTCGGTTTTTAGGAAAACCAATTAATCCCAATTTCATTATAGATTTTAAAAATCAAACGTGCATTAAAGATGAGTATCTTGTTACGAATTCCAGCTATCGAAAAACAAACAATAGCAGTAAGGCTACTGTAGCCAGCAATTCAAATAGTTATAAGTCAAGTACTTCAGAAGCTAACAAGTATGTAGCAGGAGATGTTCAATATTACAGGATCAAGAGTGGCGATACATTAAGTGCTATATCGAAAAAGTATGGTATATCTGTTAAGAGCTTGTGTAATTTAAATAATATAACAACCAGAACTAAATTAAAAATTGGGAAATCGATAAGGGTTTCATAATTATAAAATATTCAGAACGTTAAGAAGGTACAAGTAATATCACTTGTACCTTTTGCTTTTTTTTTCTATCTTTGTTCTTGGTTTGAAATGAACTATAATCACTATTGTTGTTATGAGTGCTACAAAGAAACAGTTTGATGAAGTAATAGCTATTTGCAGAAATGTTTTTGAAAAGAAACTTCACGATTATGGCGCGTCTTGGCGTATATTACGTCCTCAATCGGTTACTGATCAGCTTTATATTAAAGCAAAAAGAATACGTACGCTTGAGACAAAAAAAGAGGCAAAAATAAATGAAGGTATTTTGCCGGAATTTATCGCTATAGTTAATTACGGTGTTATTGCATTGATTCAACTTGAGTTAGGTTATTCAGATAAAGTGGATATATTGAATGATGAAGCACTAAAATTGTACGATAAATATATTACTGAATCAAAAGAATTGATGTATGCAAAGAATCACGATTATGATGAGGCTTGGAGAAGCATGCGTGTAAGTTCATACACCGATTTTATTTTAACCAAAATAAGCAGAACTAAGGAAATAGAAAACAATGATGGAGAAACGCTTATTTCGGAAGGTGTTGATGCAAACTATATGGATATGATCAATTATGCTCTTTTTGGTCTTATCAAACTTCATTTTGGAGATAATAATTAATGGTCAATAAAAAAGTCATAAATGTACTAACCCTTTTATCGCGTTTGATAATAGGGGTTACATTTACTTTCTCTGGATTTGTTAAATCTGTTGATCCATTAGGAACTGCATACAAAATTCAGGACTATTTTATAGCACTGAATCTATCCGAATTCTTATCATTAGCTTTATTTTTATCTGTTATTCTTTGTGTAGTTGAATTATTGTTAGGAATATTTATCTTACTAGGGTTATACCGTAAATTAACCAGTATTTTAGTACTTCTTTTCATGATAATAATGACCCCATTAACTTTGTGGATAGCTATAGATAATCCAGTCAAAGATTGCGGATGTTTTGGTGATGCATTGATTATTTCAAATTGGCAAACGTTTTATAAGAACATAGTTTTATCTGTATGTGCAGTTCTATTATTGGCAAACTATAAAAACATAAAGTCAATTTTTAGCAAGAGAACGGAATTGATTGTCGCTCTTTTTACAATAATCTTTGGATTTTCATTTGCACTATATAATATAATATATTCACCTGTTTTTGATTTCAGGCCTTATAAAATAGGGAGCCATTTACCAGAAAAGATAAATGTAGATCCTGCAAGAGTAGGTGAATTTGAAAACATATTTGTATATACAAAGAATGGAGAACAAAAAGAGTTTAAAGAAGATGATTATCCATGGAACGATTCAACATGGACATTTGTGGAAATGGAAACTCGTATGACAAAAGAAGGTGAAAAACCCGAGATTGAAGACTTTCATGTAGAATTAGTTCAATATGATGATAGTACTAAAACATTTATTAATAATGATATAACTGAAGATATTTTGAAGGATCCAGCTTATTCATTTTGGATGATCAGCTATTCCTTGGAAGATGCTGAAACTAAATATCTGTATCAATTAAAAGATATTGCAGATTTTGCTGCAAATAACAATTATAAGTTCTATTGCATTACTTCTTCGTCAGTCGAAACAATTAATGAATGGGGGGAAACATACGATGCGAACTTCAATTTTTGCCAAGCCGATGAAAGAATGCTTAAAACAATTGTTCGTTCAAATCCCGGTTTAGTATTGGTGAAAAATGGTACAGTCATTAATAAATGGTGCGATAATAAACTTCCGATAATAAAGGAGAAAGACAAATCATCAATTGTTTCTGAATTGACTAAAGATGTTTATCATCAGCAAAGAAACATGAAAACAATAGTTCTATTGTTATTGTTATTTATTGTACCACTTTTGATTATTAAAGTAATTGAGAACAAACTAAATATTAAAAACAAGTAAATATGAGAAAGAACATTGTAGCAGGCAATTGGAAAATGAATAAAAACCTGCAAGAAGGCGTTGCATTAGCTAAAGAATTGGATGATGTTTTGAAAGGTAAATCTATAAATTGTGATGTTGTAATTTGCACACCATTTATTCATTTAGCATCAGTTGCAAATACAATTGATATCAATAAAATTGGTTTAGGTGCAGAAAACTGTGCAGACCAAGAATCTGGTGCATATACAGGAGAAGTTTCTGCTTCTATGGTAGCTTCTACAGGTGCAAAATATGTAATTCTAGGACATAGTGAACGTCGTGCTTATTATCACGAAAACGCTGAAATATTAAAACAAAAAGTAAATCTTGCTTTAGCAAGTAATTTGATTCCTATTTTCTGTGTAGGTGAAGTTTTATCAGAACGTGAGTCCGATAAACATTTTGAAGTTGTGAAAGAACAAGTTGTGAAATCATTGTTTGAACTTTCAGCCGAAGATTTTGGTAAACTTGTTATCGCATACGAACCTGTATGGGCAATAGGCACTGGAAAAACTGCATCTGCAGATCAAGCACAAGAAATGCATGCCTTTATTCGCAACGTAATTGCTGAAAAGTATGGCAAGGAAGTTGCTGAAGACACCTCTATTCTGTATGGTGGAAGTGTTAATGCTGGCAATGCAAAAGAACTTTTCTCAAATAAAGATGTTGATGGAGGTTTGATAGGAGGCGCATCATTAAGCGTTGAGAAATTCATGCCTATTGTTGAAGCTTTTTAAGATTAATCAATATTGTTTTACCACATATCGTACCCCGGTATGTGGTAATTTTTTATCTTTGTATAAAATTCAAAGTATATTTAATAAATGAAGAAGTTTCTATACATTTCTTTTTTCATGTTGATGGCTGTTCATTTAGGTGCTCAACAAGTTGCGGTTGAGAAAGATAAGCCCAATATAATTGAAGATTTGACGACACAGAAAACCGGTCAGGGACAAGTGACGATCTATCAGGAAGAAAGTCTGAAAGATGTGGTTGGGCATAAAATTGTATCACCAAAACGAGCGCCTGTATATAGTGATGGAAATATGCAATACGTTAAGATACATGGCTTTAAGGTTCAGGCGTTTGCAGGAAATCACCAGCGTGAATCGAAAAATGAAGCATATCAGAAACAAGGTATGATACAGAATGCATTTCCTCAATATGAGTCAGTTGTGATTTTCGATTCACCATTCTGGCGTGTTCGTGTGGGGAATTTCCAAACGAGGGAAGAAGCCAATGAAGCAATGCAAACTATGCGTCGCAAGTTCCCATCTTTTGGTAAAGAAATGTATATAGTACGTGATGAAGTCAAAATTCCATTACATCAATATCAAGAAGTAAACGAATGATAATAGAACAACAAGAAGAAAAGAAGTTGGTTATTTCAAGTCACGTTAAAGAGATATTATCTTTGCTTGAAGAAGATCCAGCACGTGAAGGTTTAGTGAAAACGCCCGATAGAGTAGCAAAAGCTTTGCAATATTTGACCAAAGGTTATTCTCAAGATCCCCAGAAAATTCTGAAAGCAGCCTTATTTAAGGAAAATTACCGTCAGATGGTAATTGTGAAAGATATTGATTTGTTCTCACTTTGCGAACATCACATGTTGCCCTTTTATGGGAAAGCGCATGTTGCATATATTCCTGACGGCTATGTTACAGGATTGAGTAAGATTGCCCGTGTAGTAGATGTTTTTGCTCACAGGCTTCAAATACAGGAACGATTAACGACTCAAATTAAAGAATGTATTCAGAATACATTAAATCCTTTGGGAGTTATGGTAGTTATTGAGGCTCAACATATGTGTATGCAGATGCGAGGAGTAGAAAAGCAAAACTCCATTACCACTACTTCTGATTTCACAGGAGTATTCAATCAACAAAAAACAAGAGAAGAGTTTATTAATCTTATCAAGAAATAAACCCTTCCTACTATTTTTTCAGACTTTGTTAAGCTTTTTTTCCTGAGCGTTTACGTTCAGTTTCGTCTAATATTATTTTGCGCAAACGAATAGATTTTGGTGTAACCTCTACGTATTCATCTTCTTTTATGTATTCAAGTGACTCTTCGAGACTAAAGATGATTGGAGGAGCCAATTGCGCTTTATCGTCAGTTCCAGAAGCACGAACATTGGTAAGTTTCTTTGATTTAGTAACGTTAACCACCAAGTCGTTATCCTTGTTATGTTCACCTACTACTTGACCAGCATAAATATCTGTTTGAGGTTCAATAAAGAACTTGCCTCGATCTTGAAGTTTATCCAAAGCATACGCATACGCGTTACCCGATTCGCCAGCTATGATTGAGCCATTCTGTCTTTTTTCTATATCACCTTTCCAAGGTTGAAATTCCAGAAAACGATGAGCCATTATAGCTTCACCTGAAGAAAGTGTCAGGATGATATTATTAAGTCCGATAATTCCTCTTGAAGGAATTGTAAACTCAATGTGCATGCGATCTCCCTTGATTTCCATCGAGACCATTTCACCTTTTCGTCGAGAAACAACATCAATGATTTTGCTTGACATTTCTTCAGGCAGATTGATTGTAAGTTGTTCGACCGGTTCATATTTTTGTCCTTCTATTTCTTTAATAATAACCTGAGGTTGTCCCACTTGTAGCTCATATCCTTCGCGACGCATAGTTTCAATGAGTACTGATAAATGTAATACTCCACGTCCGAAGACGATCCATGAATCAGAGCTATCAGTCTCCACTACTCTAAGTGCAAGATTTTTATCCGTTTCATGAATAAGGCGTTCATATATATGACGGGAAGTAACAAACTTACCCTCTTTTCCAAAGAATGGCGAATTGTTGATAGTGAACAACATTGACATTGTAGGTTCATCTATAGCGATAGGAGGTAGTGGTTCCGGGTTTTCGAAATCGGTAATTGTGTCCCCAATCTCAAACTTGTCGATTCCCACCAAAGCGCAAATATCACCCGATGAAACATCGTCTACTTTTGCACGTCCAAGTCCCTGGAAAACGTTAACCTCCTTGATGCGAATTTTGGAAATACTTCCATCGCGGTGACACAAAGCATAATCCTTGTTCTGTGTAAGAATCCCTCTATGAACTCTACCCACAGCGATTCGTCCCACATAATTTGAATAATCAAGTGAAGTAATTAGCATTTGAGGTGTTCCTTCCTGCATTTCAGGAGCCGGAATATTTTCAAGAATTGCATCCAGCAAAGGAGTAATATTATCTGTAGGTTGTTTCCAATCATTAGACATCCATCCTTGTTTTGCCGAACCATATAATGTATGAAAATCAAGCTGATCTTCAGTTGCATTCAAGCTAAACATCAAATCGAAAACCTCTTCCTGCACCTCATCTGGTCGGCAGTTAGGTTTGTCCACCTTGTTAACTACAAGAATAGGTTTAAGTCCAATTTCCAAAGCCTTTTGTAATACAAATCGAGTTTGTGGCATTGGTCCTTCGAAAGCATCAACCAGTACAAGGCAGCCGTCGGCCATATTAAGTACTCGTTCAACCTCACCACCAAAGTCGGCGTGTCCCGGAGTATCGATAATATTTATTTTAGTATCCTTATATATAATAGAAACGTTTTTTGAGAGGATCGTTATCCCTCGTTCGCGTTCAATATCATTATTATCCAGATATAACTCGTTTGTTTGTTTGTCGTCACGGAAGAGGTGTCCAGCTAAAAGCATCTTGTCCACCAGCGTAGTTTTGCCATGGTCGACGTGGGCGATGATGGCTATGTTGCGAATTTTTTGCATTTACAATCTTTTTTACGGGCGCAAAGGTACACATTTTCATTGAAATATCTATGATAGTCTACAATTTATTATCTGTAACTCAAATAAATTAAAAGACTTTAATCCCGGCAATGTCAAATATTACTTAAATAACGATTAATGTTTAAAGCCTTGCAGAAGAAATATGTTTTTTGTTATCTTTGTGGTGCAAAAATAAAAATGTATTAAAAATGAATTTCCGTAATAGAATAATTATCTTTTTCACACTCTGTTCGTTATTTTTTCCACTTACTTTATTAGCTCAGAGCTCAGCTGAATCGTCGAAAAGCAAGGTGATTGAAGAGCCCGATATTGATCCAATGTATCCCGGAGGTAAAGCTTCAATGTTGCAATTTATATCATCCGTTTTGGATTATCCAGATGAAGCAGCAGAAAATGATATACAAGGATTGGTAGTAACAACCTTTACTGTGGAATTAGATGGTTCGTTATCGGATTTTAAAATTATTCATCATGCCGATCCATTATTAAACGATGAAGCTTTACGAATATTGAAATTAATGCCTGCTTGGCGTCCCGGCAAGTTCAATGGTCAATTTGTCCGTTCGAAATCATACGTTCCGATGTATTTTCGATTAAACAAGAACGGGAGGAAGACCACTTCTAAATCGCCAAGTTCTTATGGCGATAGAAACACATTAAACAATTCAAATAGCAGATGGCTATCTGCTGAAGAAGAAGTATTTGCAATTGTAGATATTATGCCTTCTTATGGAACAGGAGAAGAAGGGTTGGCGAGTTTTATTTCTAATAGATTAAGTTATCCCGAAAAAGCATATAATGCCGGAATAGAAGAACGTATACTTTGTTCTTTTATTGTAGGAAAAGATGGTCGCATTTATAACATCGAAGTGATTGAAGGTGAAAATACAGCATTGAATGATGAAGCTATGCGCGTGTTGAGTTTGATGCCAGATTGGGTGCCTGGTAAAAACGGAGGTGAAAATGTGAATGTGAAATGTATTTTACCAATAGAATTCAAGATAAAAGATAAAGCCAAAGAATCATCATCAGAAGATTCATTTTAGTGTAAGGTGAAATTCTTTTAATCCCGTGTGGGAGTTAATATATACTGTAAATTGTAAAGGAGATTCATTTCCGCTAACGCGTAAGTTTTCGAGCGAAAACGATAGGTACATGAGTACCGGAGCGCCCGGTGGGTCGTTGTTAGTAGCATGACTAAAATAAAGCTCATTCTTGGTCGTAGAAGATTTTTTCAATAAGGCCACAGAATGAGCTGTTTTATTATATTCTATTTCAAGAACCATATTCAAATAGTTGCCGCTCACCCAAACACTTTGAATGTTTACCGGTTCAGAAAAATACTGTTCAGGATAACCATTTAGTTTTATGTTTCCAGTTAAAATATTTGAAACGCTGTTCACTTTAATAGTATCATTCCGAAGAAAAGAGTAATTTAATATAACCCTTTGTCCCGAATCACCATTATAGTCTTTAAGTTTTTTAGGTATTAATGTTTTATTGTTGTCCAAATGAAACCTTACATCATTGTTTGATTTTATTACAGTAGCAAAGTTCACCCAGTAATCGTCCAGTCTTTTGTCCTCTTTTTGGCAAGACTGCAAAAGCAATAATGAAATTGAGAGCAAAAGAAAATTTATCGGATAAAGATTATTTTTGATTGTCAACATAATTCTTTAAAGTATTCCCATACATTTCGATAAGTTTAGTTCTTAAGAAACGAATATCCTTATTCTCAATGTTTATTTTATCCAGTTGTAAATTTAAATAAGAGTCGAACTGCTGTTTTTCCTCTTCTGTATAATGCTCAGTAAAGTTGTTCTCGCCAGTCATCATGTCATGTGCAATATAGTTGAAACTGAAAAAACTATAGTTGTTAAATATTTCTTTATCTATCATTTCGGCAACTTTATTAAATAATATAGAGCGTTCAGTTGAAGCAGGAATTTTGTTAAGTTCTTTATTAATAGAATTTCCAAATTTGAACACAACATGTCCTTTATATCCTGTTATTCCTGTTATCATGCTTCTAATATCATCACCTTTTGATTTTTTAAAATCTTCATGATCTCGTCTTAATTGATATTCTATTGCCTTTAGATAATCGCATGGATCCAATTCGTATGAAATGGAGAGAGGAGTGATATTTAATTTCATCAAAGCCTCTTTTGGGTTTTTGCTGTCGAACAAGGTAAGCATTTTCAATAAGCTTTCTTGTGTTCTGTCGTTCGAATCTTTTGCTCTTCCTTCGCGTTGTGCGATCCAAACAGATTGATCTCTGTTTGCGACAGTATCAACAATATATTTTGAAAGATGAATAGACGTATTTAACATTTGTCGGAAAGGCACACTACGATTGACAATAAAGCTCTTGTTTAGTCTGACAAGCGTAGTGATCCATGGATAAGCCAACAAGTTGTCGCCAATAGCAATTTCTGTTGTGTCCATGTTATTTTCATACAGCAACACATTTAGGAAACCTGCATCCAATACAATATCACGATGATTCGAGATAAAAGTTCTTCCTTTTCCATTGCCAATGTTTTCCCAGTTTAAAGCTTCAACTTTAGACGTTGTGGTTTTCCGGATCAATAAATTTATGAGAGGTTGCGTTATTTTGCTTTGGAAATCCTGTATTGTATTGCAGCTTTTCAGAATTTGAGCAAAAGATTCCCATGTAGTGAACGATTTAACAATAGGAGTTGCAACTTTTGCAAAAGCTTTGTCGTTAAGCAAACTATCAATCAGTTCCGGGACCTCAAAATCCCTTGCCGATCGAATATCTTTAAATAAATCAGTTGTATCAGATTTCATGATTCATGCTTTTATTTTGTTGTACTCAAATTCTATAATGTTTGTCAGCACCTCTTTTATATCCAGTTTAGCAGCCCTTATTTGCTGAGGAATAAAGCTAGTTGAAGTCATTCCTGGAGTTGTATTTACTTCAAGAAGAACAGGCATTTCATTAGAAATAATATAATCGACGCGAATAATACCTTTAGCGTTGATATAGTCATAAATTTGACTGGTAAGAAACTTGATTTTTTCAGTCATTTCGTTAGAAATTCTTGCCGGTGTTATTTCTTCAACTTCACCATTATATTTTGCATTATAGTCAAAGAACTCATTTTTTGTAACCACTTCGGTAAGCGGCAAAATAGTCAACCCTTTATCTGTCTTCAAACATCCGCAAGTTACTTCCGTTCCAGCGATAAAACTTTCTATTATTACTTCGTTTGCCTCTTCAAAAGCCTCATTGACTGCATTTTCGATATTTTCTATTCGTTTAACTTTTGTAGTTGCAAAACTTGACCCACCCATGTTTGGTTTAACAAAAACCGGTAATCCTAAACGATCAATAATTTGTTTTGAATTTATCTCATTTTCTTTTCTTAAAACGATTGAATTTGCGACATTTATTCCGAAGCTTTTCAGATAATTATTGCAGGTGAATTTGTTAAAAGTGATTGCCGAAGCTAATACTCCACAGTTAGAGTATGGGATTTGCAGCATATCAAAATAACCCTGTAAAGTTCCATCTTCGCCAGGAGTTCCGTGAATAGTGATATAAGCGAAGTCAAATTTTGTGCTCCATCCATTAGATATAAAACTAAAATCGTTTTTATCTATTGAATATATTTGTCCGTTTTTCTCCACTTCCCACGATTCGTGATCTATTTTTACGGAGTAAACGTTATATTTTTCTTTATCTATAAATGAAGATATCCCTTTTGCACTTTTTTTAGATACTTCTTTTTCAGATGAATATCCGCCCCATATAATAGCTACATTTTTCTTCATATAGTTTTTTGTTATCTATTACTTGTAAATATTATCAATTGAGTTGATGTAGAAATATTAATTCTAAGAATGGATTATTTGGATTTAGTTCCCAATATTTCTCTTGATTCAGTGTAAATTCTCCAGCGTCGGATCAGGTTTTGCATATCTTCAGGAAGTTCGCTCTCCAAAAACATTTCTTCTTTAGTTTCAGGATGTACAAACCCCAGTGTTTTAGCATGAAGAGCCTGGCGCGGACAAGCAACAAAGCAATTATAGACAAATTGTTTATACTTAGCAAACCTTGTACCTCTAAGAATATCATGTCCACCATATCGTTCATCATTGAAAAGCGTGTGACCAATATATTTCATGTGTACCCTAATCTGGTGAGTTCTGCCAGTTTCCAATTGGCATTGTACTAACGTTACATACCCGAAACGTTCTAAAACCTTATAGTGTGTGACAGCAGTTTTTCCCATATCCCCTTCGGGGAATACCTTCATCAACATACGATCTTTTGGATCCCGACCAATATTTCCTTCTATTGTCCCTTCGTTATTTTCCACGTTTCCCCAAACCAAAGCAATGTACTGTCTTTTTGTTGTTTTGTTATAAAACTGTACAGATAAATTTGTTTTAGCATGTGGAGTTTTGGCAATGAGCAATAGTCCTGAAGTATCTTTATCTATTCGATGAACTAATCCCATTCGAGGATCTTCCATCGTCATGTTCTCATCATAATTCAAATAATAAGCGATGGCATTCACAAGTGTTCCTGAATAGTTTCCATGTCCAGGATGAACAACCATTCCTGCAGGTTTGTTTATAACCATGAGAGATTCATCTTCATAAACGATATTGAGAGGGATATTTTCGGGAATTATCTTGAAATCATGTCGAGGTCGGTCCATTACGATCGAAATCACATCCAGCGGTTTTACTTTGTAGCTTGATTTTACCGGAAGGTCATTAACAAGAACACATTTAGCATCAGCCGCTTGTTGTAATCTATTTCGTGAAATACCTACGATATGATCAGATAGAAACCTGTCTATACGCATAGGATTTTGTCCTTTATCGACAATGAATCGATAATGTTCAAATTTTTGTGAACTTTCAGAACTGGAATCCAACTCTTCGTCTTCTTCCAGTGCATCATCTATGTTTTTTGTTTTGTCTTCTTTCACAGCGAGTTAAAAGAATGATGGATCTACATTGTCAGGATTATCCTCGGGATTTCCACTATTTGATTCAGCAGGAGAATCTCCAGACGGAGAAATAATATATTCCCCAGTTACATTAAGTGAATCATTTGAGAATGAGCCACCCCCTACGATTAATTTAAGTGGTGAGCCAACTGGTATTTTTTCTTCCGGTTGCAATGTTTTACCTCTAAACTGAACCGAAATGACCAGTCCTTCATACATGGATGGAACTTTTTCAATTTCCAATTGGTTAAATCCCATAGAAATTAAAAGAGCTTCCGCTTGTCGTGTTGAGTAGTCTACCAATCCCGGAATAGCAATTAATTGTGGACTTTTTGAATAAATTGTCACATAAACCGGTCGACCTTCTTTTACATTATTATTAGGGCTAGGAGTTTGTTCAATAATTGCACCAGGGACTGATCCTTTTTTATATACTGAATCAACAATTTCAATGTGAAGGCCTCTTGATTTCAACATGACCCTAGCTTCTTCAACTTGTAATCCCTGAAGTTGAGGTACTTCGACGTTTTGATTATGGCGAGTATAAACTCTAAAAAGGAAAAGTGTCAATATCACTAAAATAATGCTTATCACTATGATAAGCAGAAAGTTTTTGAAGATATTGTTACCTATATAATTATTGGGCGTCTTCATAATGAAAGTATTATTGTTGCAAACTAATTATGACCTTATAAATCCTTTTACAAAAGTATGAAAAAAGATTAAATATGAGGACATAAAACTAAAAAAGCAAGAATATGTTATCACATTCTTGCTCTTATTCTTTAACATGTAGAATATTAAAACTCGTCAGAAACAGATAGTTTTGCTCTTCCTTTTGCACGACGTGAAGCAAGCACTCTTCTACCGTTTTTTGAAGCCATTCTGGATCTGAATCCATGTTTGTTTTTTCTCTTTGTAACAGAGGGCTGATATGTTCTTTTCATCTCTATATTATTGTTTTGTTTTTATATTCCTATATATAAGGGTGCAAAATTATGAAATATTTTTGAATTAGACAACTTTTTTGTGTAGTTTGTTTTTAAAATGTATTAATCAAATCATCTGAATTGCTAATTGTCATGAATTTTATTCTCGTATTAAGTTTGTATAGTTGAACAATTGTGGAACAAAATATTTTACTATCTTTGTGCACGTAAATCAAACAATTAAGAATTGACTTTTATGATTCTTTCGATTTAAATCGTTCATTCAAGTCACTAATCAAAGAAGTATGGAGTTTCAAGAACTGCAAAATGCTCTTTCAAAACTCACGGAAATTGAATCCATGAAGTTTTTAGCAGAAGAATATCCCGATGAAGTAGTTTTTTCGACAAGTTTTGGTTATGAAGACCAAGTGATCACTCACCTTATAGCATCAAATAACATTCCAATAACTTTATTTACGCTTGACACAGGTAGGTTGTTCCCAGAAACATATTCTACTTGGGTAAGTACTTTGGAGCGCTACAAGATAAGTATTAAGCCTTATTATCCTGATTCAACTCAAATTGCTGATTTTGTTGAACGAAATGGTCCGAATGCTTTTTATAATTCGCCAGAGTTAAGAAAAGAATGTTGCGGTATAAGAAAGGTTGAGTCATTAAATAAAGCCTTGAAAGGGCAAAAAGTATGGATTACCGGATTGCGTTCAAGTCAGTCGTCCGCAAGGCATGATTTGCCTCAACTTGAATGGGATGAAGATCATCAATTATATAAATTTCATCCACTTCTTGATTGGTCGCTTGATCAAGTAAAAGATTTCGTACTCAAAAATAATATACCTTATAATCCATTACACGATAAAAATTTTGTAAGCATTGGTTGTGCTCCTTGTACAAGAGCCATTAAGCTAGGTGAAGATTTTAGAGCTGGCAGATGGTGGTGGGAAGGCAACAGTAAAAAAGAATGCGGACTTCATGTTCATAAATCATAGATTTTTTTATTAAAATGACAGAGAGTTATCATTTAGATTTCATGGATCAATTAGAATCAGAAGCGATTCATATTTTCCGTGAAGTAGCCGGGCAATTTGAGAAACCGGCATTGTTATTTAGCGGTGGTAAAGATTCCATCGTAATGGTATATTTAGCTATGAAGGCTTTTAAACCTTGCAAGCTTCCTTTTCCCTTAGTGCATATAGATACAGGTCATAATTTTCCTGAAGCACTTGAATATCGAGATAATCTAGCCAAAAAAATTGGTGCCGATTTAGTTGTTCGAAAAGTAGAAGATACTATTAAACAAAAAGGTTTAACAGAGCCAAAAGGTAAAATTGCATCACGTAATGCTCTTCAGACATTTACCTTACTTGACACAATAGAAGAATTCCAATTTGATGCTTGTATTGGAGGAGGAAGGCGTGATGAAGAAAAGGCTCGTGCAAAAGAACGAATTTTTTCAGTTAGAGACTATTTTGGAGGATGGAATCCAAAATTGCAACGTCCTGAACTGTGGCACACCTATAACGGTAAAGTCCATAAAGGAGAAAATGTACGTGTATTCCCTTTGAGCAATTGGACAGAACTTGATGTTTGGAACTATATCCGTAGAGAACAAATTCCATTGCCATCTGTCTATTTTTCTCATGAAAGAGATGTTATTGAATATCAAGGACAACTACTTGCAGTTTCTCCTTTTATTAAAATAGATGAGGATGATGTGATTATGAAAAAGAATGTTCGATACAGAACAGTGGGAGATATGACATGTACTGCTGCCGTTGAATCGGAAGCGTATGAGATAGATGATATTATCAATGAAATTGCTGCTACCAGAACCAGTGAAAGAGGTGAGACTCGTATCGATGATAAGATGTCGGACGCAGCAATGGAGGATAGGAAAAAAGACGGTTATTTTTAGAATTTAAAAACAAAAATGGATATACTACGATTTTTAACTGCAGGTAGTGTGGACGATGGAAAAAGTACACTCATTGGTCGCCTCTTGTATGATAGTAAAAATATATTAATAGACCAACTCGAAGCCCTTGAGCAAAGCAGTAAAAAGCTTAAAGATGGAGGGGTCGATTTGGCATTATTAACTGATGGATTAAGGGCAGAGCGCGAACAAGGAATTACTATTGATGTAGCGTATAAATATTTTTCTACTCCAAACAGAAAATTCATTATCGCAGATGCACCCGGTCATATTCAATATACTCGTAACATGGTTACCGGTGCATCGAATGCGGATTTAGCAGTAATTTTAATTGATGCCCGAAATGGTATTATTGAACAGACTAAAAGACATTCCATCATTTGTTCTTTATTGCAGATACCATTTATAGCTATTGCTGTTAACAAAATGGACCTGGTGGATCATTCACAAGAGCGCTACAACCAGATAGTTGATGAGTTTAAGAAGATGGCCGATGTCATTGGCATAACATCTGAAGTGAGTTTTATTCCTATTAGTGCACTTAATGGTGACAATATTGTTGACAGGTCTGCAAGTATGACTTGGTATGAAGGACCCACAATGATGGAATTGCTTGAAACCGTGGAGGTTCAGGAGTCTATCAATCTAGAGAATTCACGTATGCCCATTCAATATGTTTTACGCCCTCAAACTGAAGAAAACCCAGATTATAGAGGATATGCCGGCAAGATTGAAAGTGGTAAATTTAAAAAAGGTGATAAAATAACTATTTATCCATCAGGTGTAAAAGCCACTATTGCAGCTGTTGAATGTAATAATCAGATTGTAGAGGAAGTATTTGCGCCACAAAGTGCAGTTGTTCATCTGGAAGAAGATGTAGATGCAAGTAGAGGTGATATGATAGTAGTCCAAGATGAAATTCTGAAAGTTGATCGCGATATTGAAGCTGTAATTGCATGGATGGATGAGAAACCTTTATCGTTGGGTGGAAGATATCTGCTTCAGCAAAATAGTCGTGTTACTGATGCAATAGTTACTGAATTTGTTGAGGGAATAGATGTAAACACCCTTGAAAAACAAAATGGGATATTGTCAATCGGGTTGAATGAGTTGGTATCAGTAAAATTAAAAACAGCAGTTCCTTTGGCTTACGATAGTTATAGTAAACTTCGTAATACCGGTGGAGCTATTTTGATAGATAAAACAAGTTATGCTACAGTAGCAGCGGTACTTTTTAAATAATATTAATAATAAATCTTATGGGCGAGGGCAAATTAAAACGGAAAAGAATAGATAGGAAATCATTGTTTCCCATCTATTTACGCCCTGACCACATCAATGTCCTGATTGTTGGTGAGGATTATGATTGTGATCAGATAATCAGCACTATTTATAAGTCATCACCAAAAGTAAAAATTCGAGTGGTAGGAGAATTTGGCAGTAGGATGGGGGCGCATTTGAAAGAGTCTTATCCAAATACTCTAATCGAAATCAGACCTTTTGAATTATCAGATCTTGATGATATGAAAGTTCTTATTGTTGCGATTGAGGATGAGGATGTGTGCGAGAAAATATCTCAGGAAGCCCATGCAAAGGGACTTTTGGTAAATATCATCAATCAGCCAGAGAAATCTGATTTTCACCTTCAGAATGTGCTTACGACAGCAACAAGAGAGAAGAATCCAGATGCTTCGGAAACAGAAATCATCACAGATAAAAAGTGGACTAAGATTGTAAAGCGCTCAGCTTGGGCGTTCATTTTAATGATTGTGGGATATTTTGTGATTTCACTTATTCCTTTTAAGGATATGGGTTTTGATCCTCAATCTTTAATAGCCACGCTAGATAAAACTTTCTATTTGATGATTTTAGTAGGTTTTATAGCTCAATTAATAGATGGCGCCCTTGGAATGGGATATGGAGTGATGTCTACTGCGGCTTTATTGAGTTTGGGAATTCCGCTACCTTCAATTAGTGGTGGCGTACATACTGCTGAAATGTTTTCAAGTGCTGTTTCTGGCTACAATCATTACAAATTCGGTAATATAAATAAAAAGCTACTCAAGAACATAGCAATTCCTGGTGTGATCGGTGCCATTTTGGGTGCGGTTTTGCTTTCTATACTCGGCAGAGATTATGCAAGTATTATTAAACCAATTATTGCTGTTTATACAATGATAATGGGTATAAAGATACTTACAACTGCTTTTAATGGTAGAATTAAGCGTACAAGAAAGGTTAGACGTGTAGGAGTTCTTGGTTTTACTGGTGGACTACTTGATTCATTTGGTGGCGGCGGTTGGGGACCTTTGGTTACTTCAACATTGATTTCAAAAGGCAAAACTCCACGCTATGTAATAGGTACTGTAAGTCTTTCTGAATTTTTTGTAACATTAGCAAGTTCTCTAACTTTCTTTACTTTCTTAGGCTTGAATCATTGGCAGGTTATTTTAGGATTGATTATTGGTGGTGTAGTTGCTGCACCTATAGCTGCTCGTCTTGCCGGTAGATTACCTGTGAAGACAATGTTGATAGCTGTAGGCTGTTTAGTTGTTATTTGGTCTCTTAATGTTTTTATTAAGAGTTTGACTTAATTTTTATTTACTTTTTATCTTGTTGATATAGTGGCAGATCATGTTTTTTAGTGATTTCTTTTATAAAAAATCAGATAAAATGTTTTGTAGTTTAAAAAAAAGGCTCTATATTTGCACCCGCAATTTGAGCGAATGAAGTTTGAAAACTTAAAAGCTTTTTAATTGGCCGATTCGTCTATCGGTTAGGACGCAAGATTTTCATTCTTGAAAGAGGGGTTCGATTCCCCTATCGGCTACTAAAAGAAAAAATATAATTTAAAAATGGCAAATCATCAATCATCAAAAAAAAGAATCAGACAGATTAAAGTTCGTCGTTTGACTAATAGATATGCGTCTCGTACAGCACGCAATTCTGTCCGTAAACTTCGCGCAACTACTGTAAAAGAAGATGCTCTGAAGATGTATCCGGAAGTTTGCTCTATGTTGGATAAATTGGCCAAGAACAATGTTATTCATGCTAATAAAGCGAACAACTTGAAATCTAAAATGGCTGCTCACGTTAATAGTTTGCAGGCTTAAGACAAGCGAAATAAATATAATCAGAGCCGGACAAGTGTAAAAAGTCCGGCTCTGAGTCTTTATATAGTAGATTTAATGTTGTAAATTTTCAAGCAATGATTAAACATTTAGTATTATTTAAATTGGCTGATCAGGCTGAAGGGAAAAGTAAGAGTGAAAATGCTCTTATTATTAAAAAAGATTTGGAGGCATTAAAAGATAAAGTTAGTGTCATCAAAAAAATCAAGGTTTATATTAATGATTATAAGGCGGTTTCTAGTAATTATGATATAATTCTTGATAGTGAGTTTAAATCAATAGAAGATGTGAAAATATATGTTGACCATCCAGATCATTTGATAGTTGCTGCTTATATTGCTAAAGTGAGAACGGATAGAGCTGCAATCGATTACGAATATTGATGTTAAAATTGTGTTTGAAGATCTATAAGCGGTTTTATTTAAATCCGCTTTTTTTTGACCTTTTTTATAGTCTCTAAATAGTATAAAACCTTGCTTTTTTCGCAAAAAAACCGTAAATTTGTTCACGTTTTTAAAGTGCCAATAAACGTGGATTAAGACACTAATGAAAAGGCATTTAACTAAGATCATAAAGGATAATAATGACACAAGAACAATTGAATGCAGCAAGCGGTGAATATTCAGCGCAAAACATACAAGTTTTAGAAGGACTCGAAGCTGTAAGAAAAAGACCTGCAATGTATATTGGTGATGTTAACGAGAGAGGATTGCATCACTTGGTTAATGAAGTAGTTGATAACTCTATTGATGAGGCGTTAGCTGGATATTGCGACGAAATAAATGTGGTTATCAACGAGGATAATTCTATTACAGTTAAAGATAATGGTCGTGGTATTCCTGTAGATTTCCATGAAAAAGAAAAGAAATCGGCTCTTGAGGTTGTGCTTACGGTTTTACATGCCGGTGGAAAATTCGATAAAGGTACGTATAAGGTTTCCGGAGGTTTGCATGGTGTTGGTGTTTCTTGCGTGAACGCTCTTTCAATATATTTAAAAGCAGAGATTCATCGTAATGGGAAAATATATGTTCAAGAATATTCTAAAGGTAAACCTTATTCAGATGTGAAGATTGTTGGTGAAACAGAAGATTCAGGGACAATAATAACATTCAAGCCTGATGACTCTGTTTTTGCAGTACTTGAATATCGTTATGATATTTTGGCAACTCGTTTAAGAGAACTTGCTTATCTGAATGCCGGAATTACATTGACTTTAATAGACAAACGTCATGTTAACGATAAAGGAGCATATAAAAGTGAACGTTTTCATTCTGAAACAGGATTAAAAGAATATGTAAAGTACATTGACAAAACAAAAGAACCTTTGATTCTTGAGCCAATTCATATCATTACTGAAAAGAATGGTATTCCAATTGAGATTGCAATGACTTATAATTCTACTTATAATGAGAATGTATTCTCTTATGTAAATAACATTCATACGATTGAAGGAGGAACGCATCTTACTGGTTTTCGAAGAGGTCTTTCTCGTACATTAAAAAAATACGCAGAAGATTCCAAAATGCTTGAAAAGGTTAAAGTGGAAATTTCGGGTGATGATTTCCGTGAAGGCTTAACCGCTGTACTTTCTGTTAAAATTGCTGAACCTCAGTTTGAAGGACAGACTAAAACAAAACTGGGAAATACCGAAGTTATAGGCGCTGTAGATCAGGCGATAGGTGAGGCACTAAAGATATATTTAGAAGAACATCCTAAAGAAGCTAAAATTATTGTAGAAAAAGTAGTGCTTGCAGCTACGGCTAGAAATGCTGCTCGAAAAGCTCGAGAAATGATACAACGCAAATCCCCATTGTCTGGTGCAGGGCTTCCAGGTAAATTAGCTGATTGTTCAGACAAAGATCCTTCAAAGTGTGAGATATTTTTGGTGGAGGGAGATTCAGCTGGTGGAACCGCAAAACAAGGTCGTGACCGAATGTATCAAGCGATACTTCCATTGCGTGGTAAAATTTTAAACGTAGAAAAAGCAATGCCACACAGAGTGCTTGAAAGCGATGAAATCCGTAATATGTACACAGCTCTCGGTGTTTCCATAGGAACAGTAGAAGATTCAAAAGAGTTGAATATGGAGAAATTAAGATATCATAAGGTTATTTTAATGACTGACGCGGACGTTGATGGAAGTCATATAGATACTTTAATTCTTACTTTCTTTTTCAGATATATGCGACCCTTAATTGAAAAAGGGTATGTATATATTGCAACTCCACCTCTTTATTTGTGTAAAAAAGGAAAGATTGAGGAGTATTGCTATAACGACCGTCAGCGGCAAGCATTTATCGATAAATATGGTGAAGGAAATGAAAACGCTATTCATACACAACGTTATAAAGGTCTTGGAGAAATGAATGCTGAGCAACTTTGGGATACGACTATGAATCCTGAACATCGTATGTTGAAACAGATTTCAATAGAAAATACCGCTGATGCAGATATGGTTTTCTCTATGTTGATGGGTGAAGATGTTGCTCCTCGTCGTGAGTTTATCGAAGAAAATGCCACATATGCGAATATTGACGCTTAATATTTAATTTATGATTCGTCCCCCTTCACTGATATATAATGATAAAGCAGTGATTTTATCACCATCTGGTTGTATTGACAATCAAACGGTTTATAATGCTTTTGGCATTCTTTCTCAGTGGGGTTTAAATGTAGAGGTAAGTGAAAATGCCTTGAATGTGACAGGTCGATTTAGCGGCACTGTTGATCAACGTTTACACGATTTACAGTCATCAATTGATGACCCTGATACAAAATTGATAATTTGTTCAAGAGGAGGATACGGGATAGTTCATCTATTAGATAAGCTTAATTTTGATAAATTAAAAGTTAATCCAAAGTGGATAGTTGGATTTAGTGATATAACAGCATTGCATGCAGCATTGCTGAGTAAAGGATTCATGTCTATTCATGGTCCAATGGCAAAACATTTTGCAGATGAGGGTTCTGAGGATGTTTCGATTCGTTTTATGAAAGCGATACTCGCTCATCAAGCTGTAAAATATGAAATTCCTGTCACAAGATATAGACATTTAAATAGAACAGGAAAGGTTTCCGGTACTTTATTTGGCGGAAACCTTTCGGTATTTTGCGGTACAATAGGTTCAAAATTGAATAAAATCCCCCGAAATGGAATCTTGTTCATTGAAGATATTGGAGAAGAACCATATCGTGTTGACAGATATATCTACCAATTAAAACTTGCGGGAGTTTTTGAGCGAATTGGGGGGCTGATTATAGGTCAGTTTACCGATTTTAAAGAGGATGAAACGATGTATGAATCTTTATATGATTCAATTGCATCCGTTGTTGATACTTATTCTTTTCCGGTGTGTTTTGATTTTCCGGTAGGGCACGTTAGATTAAATTTCCCTATGATAATTGGAAATAAAGCGACCTTATCCGTTGATGATCAGGTTATAATTTTAAAGCAATAGTTTTACAAATGACAATTTCAACAGAATTTATGTTGTTAATAGGCTCAGTTCTTTTCTTTATCAGTATGTTGGTAGGGAAAGCTGGACATAGATTTGGAGTACCTGTTTTACTATTGTTTCTTCTTGTTGGAATGGTTTTCGGATCTGATGGTTTTGGATTGGAATTTCAGAATTTACAGATTGCACAAACTATTGGAACCATTTGTTTAAGTATCATATTGTTTTCAGGTGGGCTCGATACTAAATTCGAAGAGATAAAACCTGTAATTGGTCCTGGTGTTGTGCTTGCAACTTTAGGTGTTTTTCTAACCGCATTTATTACCGGATATTTTACATGGTGGATGTGTGGACAATGGTTTCCTTCAATGGGAATGGGATTATTAGCAGCCTTTTTATTATCATCGACTTTTTCATCTACAGATTCCGCTTCTGTTTTTGGTATTCTTCGTTCAAAAGGGTTGGTCCTTAAGAATAATCTTAGACCGATGCTTGAATTGGAAAGTGGTAGTAACGACCCTATGGCATATATGCTTACCATCATGTTTATGGACATTATTAAATCAGGAGAACACCCTGATTATTTAATGGTAATTTCAAATGTTGTTTTACAACTAATAATTGGTGGTTTGTTGGGTTATCTTTTAGGTAAATTGGGTGTATTAATTATAAACCGGATAAAGATGCACAATTCATCGCTTTATCCAGTTCTTTTATTAGTACTAGGTGTGTTTGTTTTCGCAATGACCTATTTTTTAAAGGGTAATGGTTATCTAGCTGTTTATATTGCTGGATTAGTAATTGGAAATTCTAAGTTTGTACACAAGAGGACATCAATGAATTTCATGGATGGTTTTGCTTGGATGAGTCAGATATTATTATTTCTAACGTTGGGTCTTTTGGTAAATCCTCATGAACTTGTTGAAGTTGCCGTACCAGCACTAATGATATCAGTATTTGTAATCTTCTTTGCTCGACCGATTTCTGTATTTGCAAGTCTTGCTCCATTCAAAAATGTAAGTATAAAAGATAAACTTTTTGTATCTTGGGTAGGATTACGTGGAGCAGTGCCAATTATATTTGCTATTCTCCCTTTGGCGGCAGGAATTCCTGGTTCACGGATGATTTTTAACATAGTATTTGTAATAACTATTATTTCATTACTTGTCCAAGGGACAACGTTGCCTTTGTTTGCAAAATGGCTTGGACTTTCAGAAAAGCCAGAACTATATAATGAATTTGAAGATTTTGATGTTGAGTTTGCAGAAGAAATAAAGTCGGCAATGACAGAAATATTGATTACAGAGAAGACACTGTTTTATGGTAAGAATTTGATGGAGATGCCTTTGCCCGAGAAAACACTTGCAGTTATGGTAAAGAGAGGCAGTAAGTATTTCATACCAACAGGACAAACCGAACTTCATTCAGGTGATAAATTACTAGTGATTTCGGATGATGAACAAGCATTAAAAGAAACCTATAAGAATATGGGTATTTCTGAGTTTAACTATCATAAAAATAAATAGTTTAAATGAAAAAGATAGATTGTTTACTTATTGTACTTATAAGTGTAATTTCAGTTATGCTTTTAGCTTCTTGTAATTCATGTAAGTCAAATAAAGAGACGGCAAAAAAAATTGCAGAACCATATATGAAGATATCCCCCAATTTTAATGCCGATAGTGCATATAGCTACATTGAAAAGCAAGTGAGTTTTGGTCCTCGTGTACCAAATTCAGCTGCACATTTAGCTTGCGGTGATTATTTGGTCGCAAAACTTAGGGAATTCGATGCAGATGTTATTGAGCAAAAAGCAGATATTACGAACTATGCCGGAGAGAAAATGAAGATGCGTAATATAATAGGCAGCTATAATTTAGAAAATGAGCGTCGTATATTATTATTTGCACATTGGGATTCTCGTCCGTTTGCTGATGAAGAAAAAGATCCTATCAAGCAGAAACAACCAATATTAGGAGCAGATGATGGAGCGAGTGGAGTAGGAGTATTATTAGAAATTGCCCGTCAACTTCAACTTAAGAATGTTAATGTTGGAATAGACATCATCTTTTTTGATGTAGAAGATTATGGGCAACCCAACTTTGATCAAAAAATTGTTCAAGGAGATTGGTGGTGTTTAGGTTCTCAGTACTGGTCTGAAAACCCACATAAGGAGAATTATAAAGCCGATTTTGGCATTTTATTAGACATGGTAGGTTCAACAGGAGCCACCTTTTTGAAAGAAGGTTATTCCAGGCAATACGCTCCCAAAGTAGTAGATAAATTATGGAGTATTGCTGCAAAGTTAGGTTATAGTCAGTATTTTCTTGGTAAAAATGGCGGATTCATTACCGATGATCATGTACCGGTTAATGAAAAGTTACACATTCCAAGTGCCGATGTTATCAATATGAAAGAAACTGGTACAGGATTTGTTTCACATTGGCATACTTTGAGTGACGACATGAGTAATATTCATAAACCAACATTAAATGCTGTTGGACAAACCTTAATGGAAGTTATTTACCTTTAAAATTAAGAGATTATAATAAACTATTTCAAGAAAGAGTGTTAGGATAATGAAAACTATAGACGAAGTACAACAAGATATTATTGATGAATTCAGCATATTTGACGATTGGATGGATAAATATGCTCTTATTATAGAACAGGGAAATGCTTTACCTGCATTAGATGAAAAATATAAGACGCCTGAAAACATAATTCAAGGCTGTCAAAGTCGCGTTTGGCTTCAAACTGATTATATCGATGGACGTCTCTATTTCAAGGCAGAAAGCGATGCTGTTATTGTTAAAGGATTATTGGCATTAGTGTTGAGCGTTTTCAACGACAGAACTCCAGATGAAATTACAGGAAGCGATCTTCGATTCATGAAAGAAATAGGGCTTACCGAACATCTCTCTCCAACTCGTGCAAATGGTCTGTTGGCCGTAATTAAGCAGATTCGTTTCTATGCAATTGCATATCAAGCAAAAAGTAGTAAGTAGTTTGAATACTTACTTTTTGCTCATTTCTGCCGATCTATTACGAGCAGCATCAAGAACCCCTTCAAAATGTTTGCCGATGTCATGTTTACGGAAATAGTCCAGACCTGCTTGAGTAGTTCCCCCTTTACTTGTTATATTCTTAATAAGCTCTTCGATGCTGAAGTTAACCTGATTTGCCGCGAAATAGCTCACTGTTCCTTCTGTAAGTTGCAACAAAAGTTCATCAAGAACATCGCCGGACAGATCAAACTCGCTCATTTTATCCTTAAAGATCTGTATAAATGCAAGTATGAATGCCGGTCCGCTTCCAAAAACAGAAGTAAACAAGTCGAACCCACTTTCTTCAAGTTTGACTGCTTTTCCAAGTTTAGAAAGTATTTCGAAAATGTAAGAAGCGTTATTATCATCTGGGTTATTTGTAGCAAAAGCCGTAACCGATTTCTTGTAAGCGATGGCCAGATTCGGCATTATTCTTACAATTGTTTGTTCACTTCCAAGATAGTTCTCAATGAAGTTAATACTTTTTCCAGCTACCGGAGATACAAAAGTTTTTCCAGTTCTCTTTAAGGGTTGAAGTTGTTCGAGAATCCCAACCAGATCTTGCGGTTTGATTGTCAGCCAAATAATATCAGCAAAAGCCAGTAAATCTTCTAAATTATCAAAATAAAGAGCATCTACATTCTTTTTATTACGTGCAAAATAAGCAAATTGAGTATCGTTCTCCCCCTTAAGTCCCCTATAAATTGCACTTGCAAGATTACCAAAACCTATAAAACCGTAGTTCATTGTTTTTTAAATTTAGTGAAAGGAATATTGTTATTTAATGCATTAACGATGTAGTTTGGTCGTTGTCCATTTACGATCCACATTTCAACATCATGCTTTATGCAAATATCTGCCGCATGCACTTTCGACGCCATTCCGCCTGTTCCCAAAGTAGAATGTTTTTCTTCGATGCATGATAATACAGACGAAATATCCTTTACTTCTGTTATGAGATGAGCATCAGCGTTCAGGTGAGGATTTCGATCAAAGACCCCATCGATATCTGATACTAGAACAAGCAGATTAGCCTCAGTAATTACAGCTACAAAAGCCGATAGTTTATCATTATCACCCAACACGATTTCTTCGACAGCCACCGTATCGTTTTCGTTTACAATAGGAATATAGTTTGCCTCCCACAGTTTGAGTATAGTGTTTTTGGTATTCTCTTTTGCCGTGGGATTTTCAAAATCGCGATAAGTCATTAATATCTGAGCGATGTTCAGACCAAAACTACTGAAAACATTATCGTAAATCTCCATTAATTTAGTTTGTCCGATAGCTGCCATAGCCTGTTTTGATTCAACCTTTTTATTCAATCCTTTGATTTCAACAAATTGTCGTGCTGTAGCGATAGCTCCAGAAGAAACGATAACAATTTCATATTCATTCTTCAGTTCTACAATTTGTCTAGCAAGACTTTCAATAACCGCAAACGATATGCGGTTTGTTCCCATTGTCAGTGTTGACGTTCCAATTTTTATAATAAGTTTTTTCTTCATATCAGTCCCTTGTATGCCCTTTTCCGTAAATAAACCACTTGTTAGTAACTAATTGTTGAGCCCCAAGCGGTCCCATAAAATGTAGTTTTTGTGTGCTGATAGCAATTTCGCCACCCACTCCAAATTGTCCACCATCTGTGAACCGAGTCGATGCGTTATGATAAACTGCAGCGCAATCTATCTGTTCCATGAATGTATCAGCATGATCTTTGTTATTAGTAACAATTGTAGAAGAGTGTTTACCACAATATTTGTTAATAATATTAATTGCATCATTCAATCCCTGAACTGTAGTAAGATAAATCTTAGGAGCCAAAAATTCTTCAAAAAGAATCTTATCATCATCGATTTCTACTATATCTGCGTTCAGGCAAGTTGTTTTGTTATCCCCCAGAACCTCTATATTGTTAGTTTTTAATTTCTTAACTAGAAGATCGACTTTTTCTTTAAGGTTTGGTAAATTGCCGTCTATTAGTACTTTATCCAGTGCATTACAAACGCTGATACGGCTTTTACCATTCAGGATTATTCGCACAGCCATCTGAAAATCAGAATCCTGATCAACATAAAGGAAATTGTTTCCTCTTCCACTAATGATGACCGGTACTGTTGCATTATCCACTACAAATTTGATTAAGTTTTCGCCGCCACGTGGAATTATTAAATCCACCTTATTAGAGTTTTCCACAATAAGTTTTTGAGTCTCATTATGAGTAAGATGCAGATATTCCACATATCCTTCATCAACATTATTCTCCGAAAACGCTTTTTTCCAGAGTTGAGTCAGCAACGAATTAGTGTGAAACGCCTCTTTGCCCCCTTTGAGCAGAATTCGGTTTCCCGCTTTGAAAGCAGTCGCCGCCGCTTCAATAGTAACATCCGGTCTCGATTCATAAATAATTAGAATTGTACCAAAAGGAACCGTGCGGTTTTCGATATGCAAGCCATCTTCGCGAGTAAATTCATATAGCAATTTACCCACCGGTTCATCCATTTGTGCCACTTCCTTTAATGAACGCGACATACCTTCAATCTTGGCATCATCTACTTTCAGTCTATCCTCCATAGACGTGTCATCATTGATTAAGGCGTTTTTGTCCATTGTGTTAGCCTCGATTATCTGTGTTTTGTTCTGCAGTACTATTTCCGATAACCTTAACAGTACATTATTCTTTTGTTTAGAATCAATCATCTTGTATATTATCAAAATTCAATAAAACGAGTCGCAAATTTAGCATTTTATTCTAAACATTTATCGAAAGGTATCAAATTACTAGCATTTTAGTTGAAGATAATGTTGTTATTATGCTGTTTTCAGTTTATAATTATAAAAATATGTTAAGAGCTTAGTCGATTTTTGTCGGTTTGGTAGTGAGACCATAGTGAGAGTAAGGTGAGAGGAGGATGAAGCCTGAAAATTGACAATAATTTAGAATTCCCTAGTCAAACCCATGTAGGTATGTCTTGGTAATCCAGGGTAATAATATCTTGGTTCATCATTATTAAAAGATTTAGCATTTACGTTTAACATTGACGAATAATGAGTGTCCGTAACATTATTTACACCCGCAAATTTGTCCTTTAGAATTTTGAAAGGAACAAATAGAAAAGAACAATCCGACGAGTAATCTTAAACGCATTATTTCGAATTTTTATTCAACCGGAACAAGTCGTACAATCATTCCCGGCTCTTCCAAACCAATATAAACTAAACCATCGGGACCTATCACAACGTTTCTAACTCTGCCAATACCTTCAGCCAATTTTTCAGTATGTACAACTTTGTGTCCTTCGATAACCACACGTTCAACATAATCGAATTTAAGCGACCCCACAAGCATGTTGTTTTCCCATTTTTTGAACCTGTCGCCTGTGACAAAAGTCATTCCAGAAGGAGCGATAGATGGAGTCCACTGATAAACCGGCTGTTGCATTCCATCCCTTACCGTATCTTCAGCAATTGGTTTACCATTGTAATCTATTCCATACGAAATTATTGGCCATCCATAATTTTTGCCCGGTTCAATCAAATTGATTTCATCACCACCCATGGGTCCATGTTCCGTTTCCCACACATCCCCTGTTACCGGGTGAACAGCTGTACCTTGCGGATTTCTGATTCCATAGCAGTAAATAGATTTTATTGCACCAGGAGTATTAACGAAAGGATTATCAGTCGGTATTTTTCCATCATCATGGATACGATGAATTTTCCCATTTGTATTATCCAGACTCTGTGCAAATTCGAAATGTTGTCCACGTTCACCCACACCAAAAAACAAATATCCTTTTTTATCAAAAGCAAGCTTACATCCCCAGTGGTGACTTCTGTTTGTCGCCGGTGTTCCAATGAAAAGAATTTCCTGATTCACCAATTTATTTCCTTCAAGTTTTGTCCTCATCACACCAGTCGATCCAATTCTTGTATCACTTTCAGTATCAAGAGCCGAGTATGAGATATAAATCCATTCATTCTGATCATATTTTGGGTGCAATGCCAAATCCATTAAACCACCCTGTCCACCAGTCATGATTGGAGGCAACCCCTGAATAGGAGTAGATAGTTTTCCATTTGAGAAAGTGTGTAATGTTCCCGTTCTTTCAGAAATCAATAAATCTCCATTGGGCAAAAATTCCAGTCCCCAAGGCACATCCAAACCAGTTACCACTGTATCAATCACAAAAGAATGCTCTTCAGAATTGATTACCCCTTTTGGTGTTACTGCAGGTTTCAGTTTCGATATATCTTCAGGAATTCTGTTTTTTACATAAACAGCCAACAATTTTATTTCCTTATCATTGAAAGTTTTTTCGAAAACAGGCATACCACTGCTTTCTATTCCGTACTTGATACTATGTTCTATGATTGCCGTTCCAGGTTGATCCATCCATTGTTTGTGAGTAAATCTATCCATGTTTTCACCGTGACAACCAGCACAATATGTTCTGTACTGTGATGCAACATCCTTTCCCTGAGCTGATTTTGGAATATTGTTACAAGCTTCAAATGCAAAACTAACAATACATAAAACAG
Source organism: Bacteroidales bacterium UBA5287 (assembly GCA_002411345.1). Lineage (GTDB taxonomy): Bacteria > Bacteroidota > Bacteroidia > Bacteroidales > Dysgonomonadaceae > UBA5287. The sequence continues at coordinate 178,060 of DHSL01000017.1, forward strand.
AGATAATAAATGGTTTAGGGTTATTTTTCATATTTGATGTTTTTGATTGGTTTTGATATTTTACAAATATATTCAAAAGTATTTGTTATGGTTAAATTTATCTGTATTTTAACACACCAAGACCTTTTATATAATCAATTGATATTCTTTAATATATCTTCTATGACAATAGCATGAGTATGTTGAATATCTTTTGCCGCGTAGAGTAAAGTAACATTATCATATAACTTTTCCAGTTGCAGAACCCTTTTCAATACTTCCGGATTCTCATTAAGTTCCTTTTCATATAATGCATAAAAGAGATCCCATTTTTCCGGATCGTGGCAATACCATTTTCTTAATTCAGGAGAAGGAGAAATTTCTTTCATCCACAAATCGATGTGAGCATTTTCTTTTGAGATACCTCGAGGCCACAATCGATCTACCAAAATTCTATACCCATCATTTTCATCAAGTCCATTATAGATCCGTTTTATTTTAATCATTTTGTTTTATAATATAAATCCATATCAAGTGATAATCACTTAAAAATATAAACGTATTATGAATGATAAAGTTGAGAAGTTCTTTTATTACAAAAAGAACTTTTTAGATTAAAGTAGTATCTTTGCACCCTTTATAAGAAATTATTTGTTCACATGGATTTTCTTTCAATAATAATAATTGCCATTGGTTTAGCGATGGACTCATTTGCCGTTTGTATATCCAAAGGCATGTGCAGGCAGAAGTTTAATGCATTCAGATCATTTAAGATTGCCCTTGTATTTGGTGTTTTTCAAGGCATTATGCCTTTGATAGGATATGCATTAGGCGTTGGGTTTACAAGTTTGATTGAGAGAATAGACCATTGGTTAGCATTTGTGATATTATTACTTATTGGAGCAAAAATGATTTACGAAAGTCTTCAGCCAAAAGAAGAGATTGATTGCAACTGCAACTGTCAAGAATCAGAAGTAATAAATTGGAAAGTCGTTATTACCATGGCTTTTGCAACCAGTATAGATGCTTTGGCCACGGGATTAATTTTTGTTCCATATCACGATATGATCATCAAAGCTGTAGTTACAATTGGGGTAGTCAGTTTTTTATTTTCATTTGCAGGGATGTTTATAGGAGTATATTTTGGGAAGAGGATCAAAATTGACATGACCATATTCGGCGGTATTATTCTCATCCTTATCGGGACCAAAATATTATTAGAACATACCATTTTTGCATAAAAGTATAGCCATTCAATATCCGTAGTCCATATTACTTTTCAATACCAACCCTGTTTAATATAAAAGCAAATTCAAAAGCAACATCCTTTATTCCATCGTAGCGTCCTGTTGCACCACCATGACCAGAATCCATGTTCATGTGAAGCAGCAACAGATTATTATCAGTTTTGTTAGCTCTAAGTTTAGCCGTATATTTTGTAGGTTCATGAAATAAAACCTGAGAATCGTTTAATCCTCCAGTAATCAGCATATTAGGATAGTTTTTTTGTTTGATATTATCATACGGAGAATATGAAAGAATATAGTTAAAGTATTCCTCCTCTTCGGGATTTCCCCATTCCTCATACTCGCCGGTAGTCAGCGGAAGCATTTTATCCAGCATTGTATTAACAACATCAACAAAAGGAACCTGAGCCACGATTGTTTGATATAAATCGGGGCGCATATTTGCAATTGCTCCCATTAGTAAACCTCCGGCGCTGCCTCCCATTGCCGCAAGTTTTTGAGAAGAAGTGTAACCCTCATTAATAAGTTTTTCTGTACAAGCAATAAAATCATTAAAAGTATTTTTCTTTTTCAACAACTTACCATCTTCGTACCACTGTTCCCCCAGATCGCTTCCACCTCTAATTTGTGCAATTCCAAATACAAACCCTCTGTCGATGAGGCTGTACATACTAGATCTGAAATACGCATCAGAGCTCATTCCGTAGCTTCCATACGAATAGAGTAGGGCAGGATTAGAGCCATCCTTTTTCAAACCTTTTTTATATACAATAGCCATTGGCACCTGTAGCCCGTCGTCAGTCGTAGCCCATAATCTTTCAACAACATATTTATCCGGATCAAATCCAGAAGGAATTTCCTGAACTTTCAACACCGTACTATTTCCCGTAGTAATATCAAAAGAATAAAGCGTATTTGGTCGATTAAGCGAAGTATATGAGTAACGAATAGATAATGAGTCATATTCTGGATTTCCTATCAGTGAAACATTGTAGACCGGTTCAGGAAATGAAATAACTTTGTTATCCTCACTATTTATCGATTTAAGATGAATTTCATTTAATCCATTTTTACGAAGTTCTAATGTCACATATTTATCGAGCACATCCAATGATTCAATTCGAACACTATTGTCATGCGGTAGAAACTCTTTCCAAGACTTTTTATCTTCGTAACCCGTTAGAGGAGTCGTATATATTTTTCCGTTCAAGTTCTCTTTATCTTTGTAGTGTACAAAGAACATATCCTTGTGAGGATAAACAGAATAGTCGGTATCCTGGATACGTGGAATAAACATTTTGAAAGGCGAAAGCGGTAGATCTGCAGAAATAAACTGTTCTTCGGAAGTCGTAGAGCTTGAGCTACTTATGAAAACATACTCATTTCTTTTATCATTAGACACATAAACTGAGAATTTAGGATCTTTCTCTTCATAGATCAAAGTATTTTTATCCTCAAACAATTGTTGGCGAAAAATTCGATTTGAGCGAAGAGTGTTGTCTATTGTGCTGTAAAATAGCGTTTTATTGTCGTTAGCCCATGCCGCCGAAGCAGCACCTTCAACTGTGAAACCTATAATTTGGCCCGTATTAAGATCTTTCACTTTCATAATGAATTCCGCATAAGACCCCGTTTCGTTATATAAAAAGGCTACCTTATTATTGTCCGGGCTAATGATATAATCTATAAAGATGAAAGCCTGTTTACCCTCAGCCATTTTATTCACATCAAAAATGATTTCTTCAGGAGCATTCAAAGAACTTTTTTTTCTACAATAAGTAGAATACTGTTTTCCTTTTTCCGTACGATTATAGTAATAATATCCATTTTTGAAAGTAGGGTATGATTCATCATCCTCTTTTATGCGTCCAATAATCTCATCATATAAAGATTGTTGGAGTCCTTTTGTAGAGGTCATTACTGTATCGGTATATTCATTTTCCGCTTTAAGATACTCAATTACCCGAGGATTGTTTTTGTCTCTCATCCAAAAATAGTTGTCGACACGTTTATGCCCAAAATTTTCAAAAGAATCGGGTCTAATATCAGCTACAGGAGTAGCCGGGAAATCATTTTGATTCAACATCTTGCTTACGTTTTTTGTGTTGTCACATGATATTAGTGCCACCAAGACCATGCAAAGCAGCATTACATTTTGCTGTTTCATTTTTAATCAACAATTTACTTTATCTAAACTGCGAATGTACAAAAAATAAATAAAAAATAAGATAATAGCAATATGAAAGATTCAATGGCAGTTTTCCAATATACAATCCTCATTTATTGTTTCAAATTCGATGGTAGCATGTTGAATATTATACTCAGCAAGTTTTTTTCTGATATCCTCTTTCAAAACATATAAATAGTTCATATCCTTAGCTTCATGTAGTACGACGTGAACCGTCATTATATTAAATTCTCCATCAGTCGACCATATATGTACATCGTGGATGCTTTGAATATCAGGTATTTTCGAGATTATTTTTATGATTTTATCAGTGTCAACAGCATCCGGTGTACCTTGTAAGATGATACGTAAGCTTTCGCGCATATTTTTAAATATATTGAATAGAACGTAACCAGCAATAGCAATAGACAAGATTGGGTCAAGAACAGGTAAATTTATAAAGTTCATGACGATTGCGCCGATGAGTACAGCCACCCATCCTAAAACATCTTCAAGCATATGCAGAGAGACCACTTTTTCATTCAGTGATTTTCCTCTTCTTAATCTCAAAATTGCAGCCCCATTTACGATTATACCCAGTATTGCCAGCCAAATCATCCCTTCTGTTTCTGGTTGTTGCGGATTTTTTAATCGTGGTATTGCAGTTATTAAAATTATTACACTTCCAACTAACAAAATGAGTGAATTAATGATAGCCCCCATTAGCGAGAATCTTTTATAGCCGTAGGTGTATACTTGATTGCTTCCTTTTTTGGAAAGGTTTTGAAAGTACCATGATAGACCAAGCGAGATGCTATCGCCCAAATCATGAACAGCATCCGAAAGGATAGCCATTGAGTTAGTTAATGCACCACCTATAAATTCAATAACCGTAAAAAATAGGTTCAGAAAGAAAGCAGTTTTAATATTTCCTTCTGCATTATTATTATGATTATGATGTTGATGAGACTTTGTCATTTCCCTATAATTGTTGATTACAAAGATAATTATTTTACCACTTCCATTATGAAAACGCTATGAATTCCTGCAATTCCGTCAAATTTGCCAAGAGTATTGATTAAGAACGATTGGTAATATTTCATGTCAGGAGCCTGAATTTTAAGCAAGTAGTCATATTCACCTGAAATATTGTAACATTCAGTAACTTCAGGAATTTCAGATATAAAATTCACAAATCTAAGTGCAATTTCCGGATTAATAAGTTTTAATTTAATATTACAGTAAACCCCAAATCCCCGGTTTAGTTTTTCATAATCCAAGACAGCCACATAACCTTTAATTATGCCCTCCTTCTCTAATTTTTTAACCCTGTCGTACACCGGTGTAGACGATAAGTTAACCCGTGCAGCCAATTCCTTGGTAGTTATTCGACTATTCTCTTTTAGTTCTTTGAGAATTTGTAAATCAGTTTGGTCAAGATTGTACATAAAAAGAATAATTTTCTGTTTGCGTTATAAAATTGATTGAAATAGCAAAACGAATCTGCAAATATGGGCAAAAATAGGTATATATACTAAAAATATCAAATAGTTTGGATAATATTTCTGATTTCACTTATTTTGCAAAACAAATAAGCTAAAAAAACAATTATATAAAAAATAACTATTATGTCAGAAAAGAAATTCAAATTTGAGACCCTTCAAATACATGCAGGTCAGACTCTTGATCCCACGGGATCTCGTGCAGTTCCAATTTATCAAACCACATCATATGTATTTGAAAATGCAGAACAAGCTGCAGGCCGTTTTGCTCTCACAGATGCCGGCAATATCTACACACGTTTAACCAATCCTACAACTGCTGTTGTAGATGAGAGAGTTGCACAATTAGAAGGCGGGACAAGTGGTATAACCGTTGCTTCAGGTCAAGCTGCGATTACGTATGCAATATTAAATATTGCTTCAAATGGAGATAATATTGTATCTGCAAGTACATTATATGGAGGAACATTTAATTTATTCAGTGTTACACTTCCCCATTTTGGTGTTACAACCACTTTTGTAGATCCTGATGATCTGTCCAATTTTGATAAAGCGATCAATGATAGAACAAAAGCATTATACATTGAAACGATTGGTAATCCTGGGATCAATCTAATCGATATTGAAGCAGTTGCAGAAATTGCACACAAACATGGTATTCCTTTGATAGTAGATAATACATTTGGCACCCCCTATTTGATTCGTCCCATTGAGTACGGTGCCGATGTTGTTGTTCATTCAGCAACCAAATTTCTTGGTGGTCACGGCACAACTCTTGGAGGAGTTATTGTAGAGTCCGGCAAATTTGATTGGAAAAACGGTAATTTTCCCGGATTCACAGAACCCGATTCACACTATAACGGTATAGTATTTGGAGATTTAGGAGGCGGTTCATTCACGACAAAAATACGTGCCCAATTGTTGCGTGATACAGGTGCTTGTATTGCACCAATAGCCTCATTCTTACTATTGCAAGGTATTGAAACACTATCACTACGTGTAGAGCGTCATGTTCAAAATACGTTGAAAGTCGTAGATTACCTTGTTCATCATCCCAAAGTAAGTTGGGTGAACTATCCTAATCTCGAAGGCAATAAGTACAAGGCGTTAGCAGATAAATATTTTCCAAATGGTGCCGGATCAATTTTTACATTCGGTGTAAAAGGAGGAAAAGTTGCCGGTGGTAAATTAATTGATAGTTTAGAGTTATTTTCTAATCTTGCAAATGTTGCAGACGCAAAATCGTTGGTGATTCATCCCGCCACTACAACACACGCCCAACTCAGTGATGAAGAGATGGCTGCTGCAGGAGTAACCCCAGACATGATTCGTCTATCAATTGGAATAGAAAATATTGATGATATTATTGCCGATTTGGATCAAGCACTGTCAAAGATTTAACTATTTGCACTATAGAAATTTGAGCATATTCAAATATAGATAATCAATAATAGAAAGGGAGATCATAAAAATGAACTCCCTTTTCAATTTATAGAAACAATTAATTAAAATCTGTTTATTTCAGAGTCTCCAGCCCCTTTACCTTTATATTTGCTATTTGCCGTATTAAATTTGTAGCGAACAGTCAGTTCTATTTTTCGACTATCAAATTTACTAAATTGATACAATTCCATCTGTTTATTAAATAGAATAACACCATTTTTTTGACTATAGAAAATATCATTACCCTTCAGTTCCAAACGCAGTCTATCGTCGTAGAATGATTTTGTTATGCCAGCATTAACTACAAAGTATTTTTCTGTCAGTCGCACATTTTCTGATTCTCCACTACCCATATATCGTGTATCAATTGTGAAAGTAAAATTGTTTGGTAGTTGAAAAGAGTTATTGAAGTTACCCATTGTAAGAGGTCTATTTAATTTTACCTCATTTCCACTACTTTTAATTGTAACCCATTGTTTAATAACTCCCACACTGAGTTGAGGTGACCAGATACCAAAAGTAGGTGATAAAGTTAAGAATGAAGTAAGTGTAGGCATGTTTTCGAGGTTTCTGAATGTCAATATAGAGATGGCAGGATAATTTTCCATTTGTTCAGTCCAGAAGATAATTGCGTCTTTTTCATTTTTGTAGCTTGTCATCAGTTGAATAAATTTCCAAGTTCCTGTTAATGTAACGTCGTGAATCACCGAAGGTTTTAAGAATGGATTTCCTGTTTGTATTAGCAGTCTGTTTCCATAAAAAACATTGTTACTCAGTTGTCTGTATGTAGGTCGTAAAGTTTTTACAGTATAGCTCAATTGCAAATTCACATTTTTGATTTTTGTAGAGAATGAGAGGTTAGGGAACCATTGATCATAGTTACGACTTTGTTCATCAATTAATTCTTTATTGTCGAAATACTCAGAACGTACATTTTCGTAACGTAATCCCGCGCCAATCTGTCCGATGATTATTTCTCTTGAATATTCAACAAAAAAACTATTATTCCGCTCATGAATTGTAGTATTTGAAGATGGAACATAATTTTCCATGTTTTTGTATATGTCATCACGGTTAGTATTTGTATATTCAGAGCCCAACAGCAGTTGTCCTTTCAATACCGGATACGAGAAAACTAATTTCGATGCAAAAAGTTGGTTGTTTACATCATTTACTGAAGAAACTGTACGGTCTTCATATTCTTGACTTACTTCTTTTACGATCGATTGTGAAGACTGCTTGTTTGAATAAAAATCTGTATTCATATCGATTTTCAATTTACCAATCTCACCATTATAATAAATATTAAATCGGTGAGCAGGTTCGTTATCTGAAATAGATTCCTCGTTGCTATTCCACTCATCATAAAAAGTTCCATTTGCAAGTACTATGCTGTTCATTCTTGAAAGAGAGCTTTGACTAGGAATTAGAGTCAGTGTGTATTTCATGCCAGCATAATGTTTAGGAGATATTTCATAATTAATACCTGCAATACTATTTATGTAATTATTTTCAGCTTCGTCATAGAATTTATTTTCCTGTGTCCAAATAGTATCAACATTAGTTGTTTGTCTCATATTACTATCTTGAAACCATTCCGAATGATGGTAATTGACTGTTCCAAAGATATCCCAACCATTTTTTCTATAGTTTACATTCAACTGATTTGCCAAATCTGTGTTTTGTGATCTATAATATGAAGAACGTAAATCAAATCCAAGACCATCGCCAGTTTTACGTATTGTATAAATACGAATTACTGCATTTACTGAAGCATCGTAACGCGCTCCAGGGTTTGTAATGATCTCTACTTCCTTTATATCATTTGAATTAATGTTGTCTAGTTCAGTTAAATCACGCATTTCTCTATTATTGATAAATATTTTAGCTTTCCCCTTTCCAAACACCTCAAACTCACCATCACCACCTGTAAGAGAAGGAAGGCGTTTCAACACATCATTTGCCGTACCCGCTTTGCTTAAAACTGTGTTTTGAATTGTTGTAACCAATGCATCATCTTTAATTCTAATTTTGGGAAGATCCCCAAAAACCACCACTTCTTCAAGTTCGTTTGTAGTTTCGTTAAGAACAATATTGATGTTATTATCAGTTGGAACCGACTTTGTTTCGTATCCAATCATTGAAACTTTCAGAAAAGTATTATCAATCAGTTCCGAATTAATTTCAAAATAGCCCATGCTGTCTGTTACAGAACCTGTAATTAGTGTTGTATCTGTCACTGAATACAATGCCACGCTTGCAAATTCGATAGGATTACCTATCGGATCATTCACTTTACCTTTTATTCCTCCAAAAAGAGGAAACAATGTCAGCACATAAATAATGGAAAGAAGAAGTTTCATAATTGTATTAATTTTATTATAACCGCACAAAAGTATATCATAGCAGAATACTATGCAATACATAATACTATGAATTACCACAGTTTAACATTATTTAATAGGGTGGTGACATAAAAAAAAGAGCGTTCATGTTATAGAACGCTCTTTTTCAAATATATAGTATTGATTACTTTTTTGGAATATCCGTCATATAAAATATTAGAGAAGCTCCATTCATTATATCCTTATAACTAATAGTTTGTTTGTCATATAGAATACCGTTTAATTCTATTTTTTCAACATACTTGTTTGATTCAGAAAGATTTTTAGCTTCCATTGAGAACACTTTACCATTACCCACATTAATTTTTGCCGAAGGGATTTGCGGTGCACCAAAAACGAATTCACCGCTAACAGGATTTACCGGATAAAAACCTAAAGATGAAAGAACGTACCATGCCGACATTTGTCCGCAGTCGTCATTTCCAATTAATCCGTCCGGTTGATCTTTATAGAAATCGGTATATATTTTTCGTATCAATTCCTGTGTTTTATAAGATTGTCCCAGATAAGTGTAAATATATGCAATATGGTGGCTTGGTTCATTCCCATGTGCATATTGACCGATTAATCCCGTTACATCAGAGAGCGTATTTGTTGATTTAGCCGTTGTATAAAACAAAGAATCGAGTCTTTCGGCAGCCATTTTATTATCGCCCATCATTTTCAATAATTCAGGAATATCTTGTAGCACATGCCATGTATATTGTGCCGCGTTTGCTTCTGTGTAATCACCTCCAACATCAGAATCGCCATGTGCAAGCATTAACGGGTCGAAAGGTGTCCGCCAATTTCCTTTTGAATCACGTGCGCGCATATACTTTGTTTCCGGGTCGAATAGATTCTTGTAATAATTTGATCTTTTAATAAAGAAATCATAATCGTCTGATTTACCCAATTTCTGAGCCATTAGTGCTACACTGTAATCATCAAATCCACATTCAAGCGTGCTTGATGCAGCTTCTACTCTTACTGAATCAAAAGGGAAATACCCATATCGATCATACATTCCCCAATTGTAATCTCTTGTGTTGACTGTCAGTGATTTTTTAATTTCTTTGTATGCACGTTCAGCATCAAACCCTTTAAATCCTTTCAGATAAGCATCAACCACCATTGGAACTGAATGGCTTCCAATCATAGTATAAGTTTCCTGTCCCCAAAGCGACCAGACCGGTAAATGTCCTTGTTGTTCGCTATAATCGAGCATTGAATTTACAAAATCAGGAATCATATCGGGAACCACAACAGTGTATAAAGGAAACGCAGCACGGAAAGTATCCCATTGTGACCAAGTAGAGTAGAATTTTCCACTTGAAGATTGAGATATCTGTCGATTAGGACCTTTGTATTTACCATCTACATCCGCAATATTATTAGGTTGAATAAAAGTGTGATATAGTGCTGTATAGAAATTTGTTTTTTGAGAATTGTCCCCCTCTATCCGGATACGTGATAGATAGTTGTTCCATTCATTTTTTACCTGATTATGTACTGCTTCAAAATCCCATGATGGAACTTCTGCTTTAAGGTTTGCTTTTGCCCCCTCAACACTTACTGAAGACATTGCAATTTTCATGTTCAGCGTACTGTCTTTCTTCATATCAAAAGTCATAATGTATCTGGAAGCTTTTTCACGTGGGTCCCTTTTATCCAGCTGTTCAGTAACTAAAATAGGTTTATCAAATTCTATCACGAAGTAATATTCACGTTCAACCCATTCAGTTCTGCGAGTATATCCAGAAATCATTGTAGAACTTTCAAATTTAATATTGTTGTCCAAAATATGTTTTTGCATATTTTCTTCTGTCCAAACCAAGCCACTTTGAAAATCAATAAGCAGATTTGCCGGTTTTTTAGCTGCGTAAGTGTATTTGTGAAAAGCAACATGTGGAGTTGTGGTTATTTCTACTAAAACATCGTTGTCCGGCAGTAAAACCGAATAATAGCCAGGTGATGCTTTTTCAGCAGATTTATCGTATTTACTACTTAAATTATCACGTTTAGGACCAGAAAATGGTTGTATGAGCAAATCGCCCAAATCTATACACCCCGTTCCATTCAATCTGTTTTGAGTAAATCCTTGTATAAGTGAATCTTCATACACGTATCCAGCACAATATTCCCATGAAAAATTGCCAGTTTGAGGTCCGGCTTGAATCATTCCAAACGGATAAGTCGCTCCCGGAAAAGTGTGTCCGGTAAAAGCTGTTCCGATGAATGGATTTACATATTGAGTTAAATCTTCTTTTTGAAAATTAGAGGCTTGTTTTTGTGTACAAGCTACTACAAATAACGAGATTAAAGAGAATAAAAATGTTTTCTTCATAAATTATAACTGTGAAAAGTATCTATTAAATTAAGCAAACATACAAAAAAGTACGCAAGCAATCGATGCTTGCGTACTTAATATAAGTGAATAAATTATGATTTAATGATCAATTTTTGCTCGTTTGGAGTCCCAAATCAGGTAACCACAAAGTAATGCATACATTCCTATTGCTAACCATTGAGCCCCATTTCCTGAAGCCCATGAATCATTATATAAGTCGACTCCCGTAAATTTGATTGCTGCACTTACAACTCCCATTAATGATCCACCTGCAATAAATCCGGATGCAAGTAAAGTACCTCTTTCTTTTCTTGCAGAATTCAGTGCTCTATTTTTGCTTCTTGATGAAACATACCAACTGATTGCACCACCAATTAATAACGGGATATTCAATTCAAAAGGAATGAACATACCAAGTGAAAAAGCTAATGCCGGAACTTTTAGCAATGTAAGAACAATGGCCAATAAAGCTCCAATTCCATATAATAACCATGGAGCGCCTGTTCCAGACATTAATGGATCAATAACCGCCGCCATTGCATTTGCCTGAGGGGCCACCAGCGCACCTTCGCCGGTAAATCCGTATGTTTTGTTTAATATCATTATAACCCCACCAACTGTAACAGCTGAAACAAGTGTACCTAGGAATTTCCATGTTTCTTGTTTTTTTGGAGTAGTGCCAATCCAATAACCGATTTTTAAGTCAGTGATGAAACCACCTGCCATTGATAGTGCTGTACAAACAACGCTTCCAATTATCATTGCAGCAACCATTCCTTCTGTTCCTTTTAGCCCTACCGAAACAAGAATTACTGATGCAAGAATTAATGTCATCAATGTCATACCTGAAACAGGATTTGATCCAACAATAGCGATTGCGTTTGCAGCTACTGTTGTAAATAAAAATGCTATTATAGCAACTACAATAATAGCAATAACCGCATGTAAAAGATTTAATTCTACTCCAAATAAGAAAAATAAGAATGTTATAATTAAAGCAATTGAACTAGCGAAAAATATGAATTTCATAGTAAGGTCTCTCTGTGTACGCTTAACATCAGCTTCAACTTTTTGTCCTTTGAGTTCTTTACCGGCTAGCCCCACTGCATTTTTTATGATTCCCCACGATTTTATAATACTTATAATCCCTGCCATGGCAATTCCTCCAATTCCAATGTGACGTGCAAATGTGCTGAAGATCTCTTCTGGTGAAAGTGAAGAAATTGATCCAATAAAGGCGGGATTCAATATTGTTGCAAATGAATCTGTCGCAAGTGGCAGTAATGGTACAATCACAAACCAAACCAATGCTGATCCTACTGTGATGATGGCCGCGTATTTTAATCCTACGATATAACCAAGCCCTAAAACCGCAGCACCGATATTTACCTTAAAAACCAATTTGGCATTTTCAGCAAGTGCCATTCCCGCCGGGATTACACGAGAAGTAAAAGTCTCTGCCCATCCTCCAAATGTAGAAACTATAAAATCGTATATTCCTCCAATGAGTCCTGAGAAAATAAGTGGTTTTGCCTGACTACCTCCTTTTTCTCCAGATATCAAAACTTGTGTTGTAGCAGTAGCTTCTGGAAATGGGTATTTCCCATGCATTTCACTCACGAAGTATTTTCTGAAAGGTATTAAAAATAAAATGCCAAGAACACCACCTAATAGTGAGCTCATAAACACTTCCATAAAGTTTACAGTTATTTCAGGATATTTAGCCTGAAGAATATAAAGAGCAGGTAATGTGAAAATGGCACCCGCAACTACAACCCCTGAACTTGCTCCAATAGATTGGATAATAACATTTTCACCAAGTGCATTTTTTCTTTTTGAGGCACTTGAAAGCCCAACAGCAATAATTGCAATTGGGATAGCAGCTTCGAAGACCTGTCCGACTTTTAAACCTAAATATGCAGCAGCTGCAGAAAATAGAATAGCCATAAGTACTCCCCATGAAACGGAGCGAACATTTACTTCCGGGTATTCTTTGTTTGGAGAAAGAATGGATTCATATACTTCTCCGGGTTTTAATTCACGCATTGCGTTTTCAGGTAAACCTTTAATCTTTTCATCTTCTTGCTTTTCCATATAATACGTTTGACTTTTTAAAATTGAATGAGAAATTTTTGATCCGAAAGTACAAAAATTTATTAAATCAGCCTACAAAAGGGCAAATATTTATACTTTTGGAGGTGAAAAGCGGGTAAGTCGTTTTTGATTAATTTGAAATGATTTAATGGTATTCTTTTATATATTATGATGATTTTAAGAATGATTATTTTACAAAACTTGGTACATGTACAAAAAAAGATGTATATTTGACGCCAGATAATATAAAAGCAGAAAAATAGAACTATAAAAAAGAAAAAAGAGTTAGCATCGTACCATTTAATTAATTAGTTTATAATTAAATTTTAATACTGAAATTCTTTTTAATTCGAAAAACAGTTGTATTTTTGTGCATATTTTTGAAAAAATATAATTTCAAATCAATAATAAAACAATCAATTAAAACAATTAAAAACAGTGAACTATTTTTTCACACAAAAATTTTGAATTATGGCAACAAAAGAACCTAAAACTCAGAAAAAGAAAAAAAGAGGATTGTCAGCTATGCTTGTTATTATCCTTGCATTTATTGTGGCTTTATGTATTTACAATTTTATTTTCGGTAATCCAGCTAACTTTGTTGGTGGAGATAACGCAAATCACCCACTTCAAGGGAATATGTTAGGAACTATCTTTAAAGGAGGTTTCGTTGTTCCAATTCTATTAACATGGTTGTTAACAGTTATCGTATTAGCTGTTGAACGTTTAATTGCTATCAGCAGATGTACAGGTAAAGGTAATCTAGATAATTTCGTAGTAAATGTTAAAGAAAAACTCGAAGTAGAAGATTTCGAAGGTGCTGTTGCTTTATGCGACAAACAAAAAGGCGCTGTTGCTGCAGTTACTAAAGTAGGTGTAGAAACATACGAACGTATGACTAAAGACAACTCTGGTTTAACAAGAGAGCAAAAAGCCGGTATCATCAATAAAAAGATTGAAGAAGCTACTGCATTGGAAATGCCAGGTATGAACGAAAATCTTCCTGTTATTGCTACTTTTACTAACTTGGGTGTGCTTACCGGATTGTTTGGAACGGTTATGGGTATGATTCGTGCTTTCTCTTCTTTGGGAGGCTCTGGAGGAACTGACTCAGCTGCTCTATCTGTAGGTATTTCTGAAGCTCTTGTAAACACGGCTTTCGGTATTTTGACTGGTGCTTTGGCTGTTATTGCTTATAACTACTTTACAGCTAAGATTGATAATATCACTTACGCAATTGACGAAATCGGATTTTCAATAGTTGGTGTTTTCGAATCTAAACATTGATCGTTGAATCTGATTAAAAAGGTATGATGTTAATTCAAATATTACCTTTCCAGTTATATGAAATAATTAGATTTAAAATAAAAGACAATGGCTAGACCAAAAATAAAAAGAAAAGATACATGGATCGACATGACGCCGATGAGCGACGTAATGGTGCTTTTGCTCACGTTCTTTATGTTGACATCTACCTTTCTTAAACCAGAACCAGTAACTGTTAATACACCTATGTCAGTGTCAGAAATTATTATTCCTGATAAAAATGTACTATCTGTATTAATTTCACCAAAGGGTCAGATCTTTTTGGATCTTGATAATCCTGATGATAGAATTTCGGTTTTGGAAGCAATGGCGGCAAACTATAACATCGATCTAACTGAAAAAGAGAAATATGATTTCAGTATTGCAACATCTTTTGGTGTTCCAATGCAGAATTTTAAACAATTCATGTCTATGGAATTGGACAAAAGGAATGAGGTTTTACCTCAATACGGTGTTCCAATTGATAGTCTCGATAATCAGTTTAAAGGTTGGGTACTAGCTGCCAGAGAAGTGAAAGGTAAAGATATGAGGATTGCTATAAAAGCAGACGCAACAACACCTTATCCTTATATTAAGACTGTTATGGGTTCTTTGCAGGATATCCGCGAAAACCGTTATAACTTGATCACTGCTCTTCGTGAAGTTCAAAATCCAAGTGCAGCAGCAGTATCTCAAGAATAACCTATTAAAAATTTAAAGATTATGATGCAAGTTAGTAGTGGTGGTGGCGAAAAGAAGAAAGGGCAAAAAGCGAAACAAGATGTACGCGTCGATTTCACTCCTATGGTGGATATGATGATGTTGCTTATTACGTTTTTCATGCTTGCTACTTCTTTAAGTAAACCACAAACAATGGAAATAGCGATGCCCGCAAAGGATAAGGTTGCAGAAGAGGACCAGAATGAGGTGAAAGCTTCAGAGGCCATAACTCTATATCTTGGAGCTGATCATAAAGTTTATTATTACGAAGGATTAGCTGACTTAGCAACACCTAATTTCTTGACTGAAACTGATTTCTCTGCTGAAGGTTTGAGAACTGTTTTAGTTGAAAGAAATAGAAAGGTTGTTGATCAAGTTCGTGAACTTAACACCAAGAAGGAGTTAAATCAGGTTTCTAAAGAGGATTATGAGACGCAACTATCGGAACTGAAAAGTAGTAAAGGTACCCCGGTTGTTATCATTAAACCAATGGAAAATTCAACATATGAAGATATGATTGGTGCATTAGATGAAATGCTAATTGCCAGTATCGGTAAGTATTCAATTGTTGATATAGATGCGAATGACCAAATAATGCTTACGAATTCAGGTGTCGCGTTGAAATAAAAATTAATAGACTATAAAAAAAAGAAGAATGGCAAAAGGAATGGATTTGATGTCCCAGAGCTGGCTTGATATAGTTTTCGAAGGGAAAAATAAAAAATATGGTGCTTATCGGTTAAGACAAAGTTCCGGTAGACGTCACGTATGGGCATTCTCTTTAGTGATCATTATTGCAGTAGTGGTTTTTGGACTGTTGTCACTTGTTACGACAATCCAAAATCAAAGGAAAGCTCGCGAAGCAATGACACAAGTAACAGAGTTGTCTAACATTACCCTTGATCAACCAGAAGTTCCTGAGGAAAATCAACAGAAACAATATGTTGCTCCACCTCCCGTAGAATTAAAGAGTACTATTAAAATGACTGCACCTGTGATTAAGAAGGACGATGAAGTTCGCGAAGACATGGAAATGAAATCACAGGATGAATTAGTTCAATCTGATGTAACTATTTCTATTGCAGATGTTAAAGGTACTAATGAAGAAACGGGTGTTGATATTGCAACATTACAAGAACATAAAGTAATTGTAGCTGAAGAACCCAAAGAAGAAAAGATTTTTGAAGTTGTGGAGCAACCACCATCGTTCCCTGGCGGACAATCTGCTCTTATGGATTATCTTAACAACAATATTAAATATCCTGTTATTGCGGCTGAAAATGGAATAGAAGGTCGTGTTATTGTTCAGTTTGTTGTTGGTAGAGATGGTTCTATAGAATCGGCTATTGTTGCACGTGGTGTAGACCCAAGTCTTGATAAGGAAGCATTGCGCTTGGTTAACTCCATGCCCAAATGGATTCCTGGAAAGCAAGGTGGACAAGCTGTAAAAGCGCGATTCACATTACCTATATTGTTTAAATTACAGAAATAAGTTCTGTTTGAACAATTATTATACATAATTTAACCAGTCTTATTTTAAACGAGATTGGTTAAATTTTGTCTTTTATATAAATAGTAAATTATCGAGAATATGAAAAAAATTACGTTAATCGTTATTTCAGTTCTATTATTTGGTTTTTTTGTTTCTTGTAACAATAATAAGAATAAAAGCCAACAAGAAGAGAATACAATGAGAAGTGGTTTTATCAAAATTGCTGTTGATCAAACAATGCAACCAACAATGCAAGCTGAAGTAGATATGTTTGAGACGGAAAATGCAGCAACAATAGAAGCTTTATATGTATCAGAAAGTGAAGCTATCGATTTGCTCATGAAAGATTCAGTTAGGTTAGCCGTTACAGCTCGTAGATTTACAGAAGCAGAGTTAGGTTATTTTCATTTAAAAACATTTGAACCAGAAGAAATAAGAATTGCGATAGATGGAGTAGCCCTTATTATTCATCCAGAAAATCCAGATTCAATTATCAGTGTTAAAGATGTAAGAAGAATACTTACAGGAGAAGTAACAAGATGGGATGAGATTTTTCCTAATTCAAAACTCGGAAAAATTCAAGTTGTGTTTGACAATACAAATTCCAGTATTGTCAGATATGCAAACGACTCAATTTGTAGAGAAAAACCTTTATCATCTGATTTGAATGCTTTAGAAAAAAATGAAGAAGTAGTAAATTATATTTCCGAAAATAAAAGCGCAATGGGTTTGATTGGTGTAAATTTGATAAGCGATACTTATGGTTCATCTGCGATGGATTTTACGAAAAAGATTCAAGTAATGCGTGTTTCACGAAATGATAATGCAACCCGCGCAAATGCAGTTCAACCTTATCAATATTATATTTATAACCATCAATATCCTTTTATACGTGAAATATTTATTCTATTAAATGATCCACGAGGTGAATTACCGAAAGGATTTACTCGGTTCGTTACATCTGATGTTGGGCAACGCATAATTTTGAGATCGGGATTATTACCATCAACAATGCCAATTAATGCTGTAAAAATTGTTGAATAATCGCTGAAAAACAGATTTATTTCGTAATTTTGAATATTGATGTAATTCAATTCAACTAAAAATAATTATTAATTACTATAGATAAAACAATGAAAAAAATTTTATTATTAACAACCCTTTTGGTTGCCGGATTAACAACCTTATCTGCTGCCAATCAACAAGGAATCAACTTTTATGAAGTTGGCGATTATGTTAAAGCCAAGTCTCTATTCTTAAGTTCTAGTCAGGATGCTATGGACAGTTATTATCTAGGAGAAATCTATTTTAAGGAAAATAAGAAAGATTCAGCTCAGTATTATTACAATAAGGGTTTGCAAATTGATCCAGAAAATGTAATGAATACAATAGGAATCTATAAAGTCCAATTAGCGACTACTCCTACTGCTAATGATGCTTTAAACAAATTATCGAAAGATCGCAAGTACAAGAAGAATGCTTCAGTTTTAACAGCTATTGCTAGTGCTTATGCCGATAATAAGAAATTTAATGAAGCAATGGATTTTATTGAAAAAGCAATAAAAGCTGATAAAAAGTTTCCACCTTCATATTTGTTACAAGGAGATGTTTTATTAGCTCAGGGAAACTCAGGTGAAGCTGCAGCAAGTTATGAAAACGCAATATATTTTGATCCAAATTACAAAGCTTCGTATATTAAGCTTGCTAAATTGTATGAAAATATTAAAACGCAAGTAGCAATGGATTATCTACGAAAGGTTGTTGAAACTGATCCAACATATGCACCCGGTTTTTCTGCATTAGGAGAAATTGCTTATCGAAAAGGATTTTATCCCGAAGCTTTAAGTTCTTATGAGAGTTATATGAAATTAATTACACCTACACCTGTTGAATTTGCACAATATGCAGAAATTTTGTTTTTCAATGGAAAATATCAAGAAACACTGAATGCCATTGCTAAAGCTAAAAGTTCTTTTGTTACAGAAAGGTTGAAAATGTATAGTCAATTCCAACTTGGTGATTTTGCAGCAGCTTTAGAAACGGCAGAAAAGTTTTTTAATACTACTAATAAAAAAGATATAATTTCTCAAGATTATACTTATTATGCTCAGATTCTAACTAATCAGAAAAATTTCGCAAAAGCAGGTGAAATTTATGCAGCAGCATTTGATGTAGATACTACTAAAAATGTAACGAATTTACGTAAAGCCGCTAGTTCATTTGAAAAAGCTGATGATTATGCAAACGCTGCTAAATATTACGAGAAGGTTTTTGAATTTGAACCTGAGTATTCTTTAGCCGATCTTTACTCTGTTGGAACGACCTATTATACTGCCGGTACTCAAACAAAAGCATTAGAAGCTACTCCAGAAGCTGATAAAGCCAAGAAACAAGCTCTATTAAAAAAGGCTGATGAGTATTTCAAAATAATGACGGAAAAATTTCCTGATCATTATCTTGGATATTTGATGCGAGCACGTGCTAATTTTGCAATTGATCCAACAGCAGAAGAAGGATTAGCCAAACCTTACTATGAAAAAGCAATTGAGGTTATGATGCCTAATAAAGAAGAGCGTAAAAATGATATTTTAGAGTCTTATCGTTATTTAGGTTTCTATTATTTAGGTCAAGATCAAGCAGAATTAGCTAAGTCATATTGGAATAAAGTTTTAGAAATTGATCCAACTGATGAAACCGCTCTTCAAGTTATCAATGCATTAAAATAATACAGTTATTTAAGGTACGAATTTATTTCTAAATGACTTTAGTCTTTATTTATTAATTTTCGACTTAAAAATCAATTTAATATCCGATAAAGTGATCATCACTTTATCGGATATTTTTTATATATAATATTCCTTGATTATAACATTTGTTACCGTAGTTTTAACTATTAAATTGACGATATTCTATTCCTTTTATTTCTAATAATGATGTTCTGCAAAACAAATAAATACGATCGGAAGGATATAAACAAGTTAGCTTATACATAAAGAGTTTTTATTAACCTTAATATTTGCGCTACGCTCATTAGAAGAACTTAATTTTGAATTCTGATGGATTTATTGTCTAACGCAATAAGTTTCTTTATAAGAGAAAAGGAACCACTTAACAGGAGCTTTTCTGATAATAGAACTGAGGGGTCCATGAGAGACTACTTTAAATAATATTTCTATCAAACGATTATGATGAAGCGTAAAATATATTTCAAATAAAAAATATCCATCAAGTATAAAACTGATGGATATCTTTCATAAATTATATCTCTAAATATTTATAATGTAGTACTGTTTCTCAAATAATTGAAATATTATAAATAAATAATTGAATTGACAATATACAATCCTTTGTATCCTTTTACAAGAACTCTTAAATACCAAAACTGTATTGATTGATACTTTCCATAAAGAAACTGAATATACCTACTAATAATATACCAGCACTACAGATTACTAAACCTACATTGCTATATGTATCTGATTTGATTGCTGGAATAGGTTTTTCGTTATGTTCAATAAACATTGCTTTAATAACAAGTAAATAATAGTAAAGAGAGATGATAGTATTAAGAACTGCAATGATTACTAAAAGGTAAAATCCTTGTTGAGCAGCAGCTGAAAATATAAAGAATTTACTGAAAAATCCCGCAAAAGGTGGAATGCCTCCTAAAGAAAACATTGCGAGCATCATAACAAAACTCAGAATAGGATTTGTGCTATATAAACCTTTGTATTCATCAATATTTAATTTTCCTGATTTATTTTCTATTGTCGATATTACTCCGAAAGCTGCTAAATTAGAAAATACATATACAAATATATAGTAAACTAATGTAGTCATTCCATATGCTGTTCCTCCAATAATTCCAAGTAAAATATATCCTGCTTGAGAAATAGAAGAAAATGCAAGGAATCGTTTCATGTTTTTTTGTCGAATAGCAAAAAGGTTTGCTAAAGTTATACTGATAATAATTATCCAGAAAAGTATTGTTTGCCATTCCACGATGAGATTTACAAACACCTTGTATAATAGTGTCATCAATACGAATGATGCTGAACCTTTCGAAACAACTGATAAATAAGATGTCACATTTGTAGGTGCACCTTCATAAACATCTGCTGTCCACAAGTGGAATGGAACAAGTGAAATTTTGAAAAATAAGCCGACAATAAAGAAAACAAATCCCATTATCTGGAGTGGATCAGTGTTATGGATTAACTGCGGTAAATCGTTGAAGTATAAAGTTCCCGAAGTTCCGTAAATATAGGATATTCCAAATAACATTATACCTGATGAAAAAGCTGCAGACAAAATATACTTAATCCCAGCTTCTGCAGATTTCAAATTCTTTTTATCCAATGCTATCAAAGTAGCCATTGGAATAGAGGCCATTTCTAATCCAATATAGAATAACAAGAAATTCCCGCTTGAAATCATAAAATACATTCCCAATAATGTTATCAAGGTCAGGAAGTAAAATTCACCACGTTCATTTTTGAATTTATCTGTATCAAACCAATTTTTTGCTTGAAGAAATACTATAAATGTGGCAATGTTTAATATACTCTTAACCACAGTCATCATTGGATAATTTTGATACATACCACCAAACGCTTCACCAGTTCCGTATGGAATAATTGTAACAATTGTGTGGATTGCAAAAAGTACAATAGCTATCGGTTGAAAATAGACCATGCTTTTTTTGCCTGCAATGATGTCATAGAGTAATAAAAAAATAACTACAATTAGAAGCGATAACTCGCTACGCATATATAAGAAATCACTAAAATCCATATCTTTTATTCTATAAGTATTCTTAACTTTATAATATTTAAAAATTATCTCATTACTTGTGCTACAACATTTCCAATGCTGTTGTTCAGCATATCTGCTAAATCAGTTGGAAAAGAACCTATATATACTATTCCTGCAATTAAAATAATAACTGCTAATCTTTCAAACCAATGAGCATCATCTAGTTTTGCATGTTCTTGATTTTGTAATGGTCCTAAAAGAAATTTACCAACCATTCTTAAAATATATACAGCTGTGATTACTATAGATGCAGTTGAAATAATAGTAAGCGTTCTTCTGAATGCATCAGTATTTTCAAATGCACCTACAAATATTGTCATTTCCGAAACAAAACCACTTAAGCCAGGTAATCCTAAAGATGCAAGTCCTGCAATTACGAAGCAAACTCCAAGGAATGGCAT
Source organism: Bacteroidales bacterium UBA5287 (assembly GCA_002411345.1). Taxonomy (GTDB): domain Bacteria; phylum Bacteroidota; class Bacteroidia; order Bacteroidales; family Dysgonomonadaceae; genus UBA5287. The sequence continues at coordinate 199,959 of DHSL01000017.1, forward strand.
TATTTTAATTAATCCACCCATTTCTGTGATTAATCTAGTATGTGTTCTACCATAAATCATACCGATTAAAGCAAAGAAGAGAGCAGTCATTAATCCATGAGAAAGCATTTGAAGTACTGCTCCTGTCATGGCTGTTTGGTTAAGCATTAAAATTGCAAATAAAACCAAGTTACAGTGACTAACAGAAGAATATGCATTTATATATTTTAAATCAGTTTGCACGCACGCAGTAAAAGCTCCATAAACAACTCCAATTCCAGTTAGAATAAGAAAGAAAGGAGCAAGTTGTTCAGCTGCCTCCGGCATTAAATATATTGCAACACGGAAACATCCATATCCACCTAATTTCATTAAAACACCAGCATGTAGCATTGATACAGCAGTGGGTGCTGAAGCGTGACCATCGGGTGACCATGTGTGGAATGGGAACATTGCTCCCAAAACTCCGAATCCTACAAATGTAAGTATGAAAAAGAGATATTGTTGATTTAGGGGAATGTTAGCATTTTTTATATCTAATATATTCATACTAGTTGCACCAGAACTAAAGTAAATTCCCAATATGCCAACAAGAAGCAATGCTGAGGCTCCCATTAACATTAATGTCAGTTTCATTGCTGAATATTCTTTTCTTCCACTTCCCCAAATTCCAATTAGTAAAAACATTGGTATTAAGGCTGTTTCATAGAACATAAACATTGTAAAAATATCCGTAGAGATAAAAAAGCCGAACACACCAATTGCTAATAAGCAATACCACAAGAAAAATTCTTTTGTTAGTGGTTCAATTTTCCATGAAACAAAAGTTCCTGTAAATACAATAATAGAAGATAAACATAACATTGCTACTGAAACAGCATCAACTCCAACTGAATAATGAATATTCAAAGGTTCATACCATGTTATTGTAGAAGTAAAAAGCATGGGGTCTGTTGCTCCTCCAGCTCTTGTTATAATGTATTTAATAACCAAATATATAGACAAGCCAATTAATAATGTACTGCCTGTTACCATTACTCCTAGTATTTGGTTTCTTTTCTTTGAAAGGAATAGTGCTAATATCATTAACACTGGAATCAATACAAATATCGATAAGAAGTTCATATTTCTTGTTCTTTTAATCTTTAATGTTTAAATAGCTATAGCTAAAATGGTTATTAACAAAGTTCCTAGTAGGAAAACATATGCATACCATTGAACTTGTCCAGATTGGAAACCTCTTATTTTTAAAGATGTCCAATTTGTTATCCAAGCAAGTCCATTCATTGCTCCATCGATTATATGTCTATCAAACCATGCAAATGGTTGAGAAATACCTTTGAAAATGACACTTTTTGTGATAAACAAATATATTTCATCTATATAGAATCTGTGGTATGCTGCTTTATACAAACCTTTTGTTTTTGATACAATTTTTGAAGGGATATTGCTTGGTTTTCTATAAAGTGCTGTAGCAAGTAATATAGCAATTATTGCGACAGAAATGCTTATTGTTGCTACTGTCCAATCTAAGTGTATTATATATTCAGCTCTATCGGCAGTCACAAATTTACCAAAAGGTATAAATCCTGAAACTAATGTAACTGCTGCAAGAAAAATAAGCGGAAAAGTCATTGAAATTGGTGATTCATGCGGGATATGCCCATTTTCACTTTTATATTCTTTACCCCAAAATATATTGTAATATAAGCGAAACATATAAAACGCAGTTAAAAATGCAACCACGGTCATCCATATACCTAATCCATTACTAAAATTAAATGTAGCTGTCAGAATTTCGTCTTTGCTAAAAAAACCTGAAAAGGGTGGTATTCCTGATATAGACAAACATGCTATCAGAAAAGTCAAGTGAGTAATTGGCATATATTTTCTTAATCCGCCCATTTGGTTCATTTCATTACTATGCACAGCATGAATAATTGAACCAGCTCCGAGAAATAGTAAAGCTTTGAACATGGCATGTGTAAACAAATGAAACATTGATGACATATATCCTAATCCTTCATGCCCTTCATAACCAGAAACTCCCAATGCTACCATCATAAATCCAATTTGAGAAATGGTAGAAAAAGCCAAAACACGTTTTATATCAGTTTGTACAATTGCAATTATTGCGGAAAACATTGCTGTAAATGCACCAACATAAGCAATTCCGTGCAAAACTTCAGGTGTAAAGCCTATGTAAATTGGGAAAAGTCGTGCAACCAAAAATACACCAGCAACAACCATAGTTGCAGCATGAATAAGTGCTGAAACTGGAGTAGGACCTTCCATTGCATCGGGAAGCCAAATATGAAAAGGGAACATCGCTGATTTTCCTGCACCACCCACAAATATTAATGCCATTGCCCATGTCAGAACTGAACCACCTATAAATGTAGTTCCAATTGCTGAATTAAATATGCTTCCATCTCCTGACATTAATATTCCAAAATCGAATGTCTGTGTGAAGAACGATAATATCAGAATTCCGATTAAAAAAAACAAATCGGCAAATCGGGTAACTATGAATGCCTTTTTAGATGCAGCAACAGCTTCCGGTTTTGTATAATAGAAACCAATTAATAAATATGAAGATACACCAACTAATTCCCAAAAAATATACATTTGAAAAATATTGGTAGCGACTACTAGTCCCAACATTGAAAAAGTAAAAAGGGAAAGGAAAGAATAATATCTTTGAAAACCTACTTCACCTTTCATATATCCCAAACTGTAGATGTGTACCATCAATGAGACAGTCGACACAACAATGAGCATCATTACTGAGATGGGATCAAGCATTATACCCAAATCAATATGTAAATTCGCACCCAGGTTTAACCATAATTGGTTGAACGGCACTATTGTTTGATAAACGCCGTTTATTTTTTGTGTTGTAAAATATTCAAAAGCAGTCATATACGATAAAATCGTAATGATTGTTAGTGAAATTGTACCAATAATCCCCGCAGTTTTATGACTTAATTTATTGCTTAATAACCCAATAAAAATAAAAGTAAACAGGGGTAGTAATAATATATAGATTGTATATTCCATGAAAAATATGAATATTGTTGTTACGTAATTCTAGTTATCTTTTATTTATCCTTTTAATTTGTTCACATTATCTACATCTACATTTCCAAATCTTCTGTAAATATTAATGATTATAGCTATAGCAACAGCTGTTTCACATGCAGCAATAGCAATACCAAATAATGCAAAGAATAAACCCTCCATTTGTTCAGGAAAAAGATATCTATTGAAAACTGCAAAGTTAATGTCCACTGAATTTAGAATTAATTCCACAGAAATTAATATCATAATAAGGTTCTTTCGAGTAAGAAATCCAAATACTCCAGCAAAGAACATTATTAAACTCACGATCAAGAATGCCACCATTGGAATGGAAACTGAATTTACAAGTAATTCTATCATATTTTGTTCTCCTTATTATTTTCAGACTTATCTTTTAATTCTTCAATTCTTGTTTTAATATGATCGTGTTTCTCTTCTTCCTTATCTTTTCGTGCAATCATGATTGCACCCACAATACATGCAAGTAAGAGAACACTAATTACTTCAAATGGTAAAAGATATTGATACTTTTCAGTACCCATCATCGCCATACCAATATTTTGCATGTCAATTTCTTCTCCTCTGGCAAAAGTAGCAATACGATTTATATTTTTAACGATAATATATCCACATAATGCAATGCCAGTGATTGATAATAAAGAAGAAGATACAATTTTCCAGTTTGTCTTTTTTCTTACATTTTCACCTGGTTGATGTGTTAGGAAAATGGCCATGATAAACAGAACCATTATACCACCTGCATATACAGCTATTTGTACTGCAAATAGAAAATGATAGTTTAACATTAGGTATAGTCCTGCAGTTCCCAACAAAACAAAAAGTAAATACACCGCTGAGCGTATCACATGTTTACTAGTCACTGCCAGTATCGAAAATGCAACAATAACTATTGCTAAAAGAATAAATATTAATATATCAGTCATAATACCTTTACTCTAAATCTTTTACTCGTTGGTTTTATCTTTGTTATTATTTGTTTGCTTCGGTTGTTCAACTGTTTTTTCAACGTTTGTTGAATCATTTCCCCCAACTGAAGCAGTTAAAGAATTATTCTCTTTAACTTTTGAAATAATTTCATCTTTATTAGTCGCAGGTGTAGCTGTTGAATCTGAAGAGGTGGTTGTAGGAGTTTTTACTGCAACAGGTTCTTTTTTCTTTTCACGAAGTTTTGAACCCTCATGATTAAGTTGATGTATCAATTTGCTTTTATTAAATACAGCGCCTTCAAAATCGTTATTGAAGATTATAGCATTAGAAGGACAAGTGATAACGCAAAGATTGCAAAAGGTGCATGTACCGTAATTCCAGATGTGTGTATCTAATATTTTCTTCTTTTTGCCGTCTTCTGTCTCTATCATTTTGGGTGTAACCGTAATAGTTCCGTTCGGGCAGTTCATCATACAAATACCACAAGCAGTACATGCATGTTCATTGTTTTCATCATGAGGCATGATTAATTCGGAACGCCATCTGTCAGAAATAACTAAAGTCTTTCTGTTTTCAGGATACTGCATAGTAACCTTCTTTGTCCAAAGCTCTTTCCATGTTTCACGCATTCCTCCTATAAGCGATTTCAACGCTTTGAATATTCCGGATATATATTTTGAAAAACTCATTTTGATTTAATTGTTTCTTAATTAGTAGCTAATAATGATGGAAAAAGACCAGCCAACGATGTGTCTGTAAGTACAATAACAACCATTACTAATAGATTAACTAAATTGATAGGAAGTAAATATTTCCATTCGAGGTTCAGTAGGTGGTCGATTCTTAAACGTGGAAATGACCATCTCACCCATAAGCTTAAGAAAATCAATAGACCAGTTTTTCCAAAGAACCATACATAAGAAGGAATATACCACATAACCTCATTTAATGCATCCAATCCTGGAATTTGAATTGGCATCCATCCACCAAGGAACACTGTAGTGGCAATAGAACAATAAATAAACATGTTTAAATATTCTGCCAAATAGAAGAAACCAAATGTTAGTCCCGAATATTCAGTATGATATCCAGCTGTCAATTCTGATTCTGCTTCAGGTAGATCGAAAGGTCCACGATTTGTTTCAGCGTGTCCAGATATCATAAATATAATGAATGCAATAATTGAAGAAATATGACCATTAAACAAGTTCCAGCAGTAGCGTTGACCTTCTACAAGTTCAGAAAACTGCATTGTTCCAGACAATACAACGATTGTCATTAGTGCAAAACCAGCAGACAATTCATAACTTACGAATTGTGCACCACTTCTCATTGCACCAAGCATTGAATATTTATTATTGCTAGACCATCCGGCTAATAAGACACCGATAATTCCAATAGATGATGCAGCAGTATAAAAGAATACACCAATATTGAAGTCAATTGCTTGCAGGTCGATTCCGAACGGGATAACTCCAAAAGCCAAGAAAGAAGAAACTATAACAAAAAATGGTGCAGCATAGAATAGAAATTTATCTGATCTGTTAATATGAATAATCTCCTTGATAAGGATTTTAACCATATCCGCAATACTTTGTATAACTCCATAAGGTCCCAATCTGTTTGGTCCTAATCGCGCTTGAAAGAAAGCCGTAATTTTACGCTCAATATAAATAAGCGCTAGAGCTATTATGCAGTAAAGAGCTAATATTGCAACGCAAACAATCACTCCTTCTACAAAAGTAGCCCATCCAGGTGACATATTAGTCCTAAGAAAGGTGTCAACGGATTCTATGATTCCTGATAGTTCCAGTGGTTGGGAATAGTTTAATAACAACATATCTTCTGTTACTATATTATTTTTATTATTAATTTTAACGATCTATATCCGGGATAACAAAGTCCATTGACCCACTTATACCTATAAGGTCAGAGAGTTTTTCCCCTTTACAAATTAGAGGCATGACAGAGACTGCAGCCATTGAAGGTGAGCGGAATTTAACTCTATATGGATTTTTATCGCCGTGACTCTCTATGAAAACCCCAAATTCTCCTTTTCCTGCTTCAACGCTTTGGAAGTATTGACCTTCAGGAAGTTTTAATACAGGTTTAACTTTGGCAACGATTGGTCCTTCTGGGATATTGTCGATTAATTGTTCAATTATATGTAATGATTGTTCAATTTCGTCCAGACGATTCTGATAACGAGCATAAGAATCACCTTTTGTACGAATAACCTCTTTAAATTCCACTTTATTATAAAGAGAATAAGGTTTATGAAGACGAACGTCACATGATAATCCTGAGGCGCGTCCTGCAGGGCCTGTTACACCATAAGAAATAGCATCTTCAATTGGAAGTATACCTACATTAACCATACGTCCTAATGCTATCGCGTTATGCGTAAAGAACTTATCGTATTGGATAAGACTTTTGCGCATGTAAGGAATAAATGCTTTCACATCTTTTTGAAAGTCAGGATAAATGTCAAACATGACACCACCCACTACGTTTTGATTAACGATTAATCGTCCACCGCAAGTCTTATCAAAGATGTCAAGCACATGCTCACGTTCCCGGATACCATAAATAAACGCAGTAGTCGCCCCAAGGTCGTTACATTGTGACGACCATGCTAGGAGGTGAGAACTAATACGTTGTAGTTCATCCATGATAACACGAATATATTCCGCACGTTCCGGGATCTCTATTTCCGCAGCCTTTTCAACACACATACAAAGTGCATGGCGATTTATATTCGCAGACATATAATCAAGTCTGTCTGTAAAATGCAGAATTTGAGGATAAGTCATGTTTTCGCATAACTTTTCTATACCTCTATGAATATAACCGCTTATAACATCCACCTTTTTCACTATTTCACCTTCCAATGCAGTTCTAAAGTGCATAACTCCGTGAGTAGAGGGGTGTTGTGGCCCGATGTTTATAATGTAATCATCATCTTCAAATACGTGTACTGTTTCTTCAACCAATTCACCTTTTTCATTTTCGATGATACGAGGAATTTCATCCTCAATTTCTTGACTTACAACAGTAATCGGGTTGAGATCAGGATTTTCATCATAGTCTTTTCTAAAAGGGAATCCATTCCAATCATCTCTCAACAAAAAACGGCGCATATCCGGATTATTAATAAATCGGATACCATATAAAGCATAAATTTCCCGCTCATTTAAATGAGCCGTGCCATATAAGTCAGTAACCGAGTACAATAATGGATTTTCGCGATCAGCCGTTGCCGTGATAACCACGATTTCTTTTGATAAGTCTTTAGTAGATGATAATAAATAAATTACACCCAACTTATCACCCCAATCCATACCAATAAGGCTGATTAGATAATCAAATGGTAATTCCGGATTATTATAAAGTGCTTCAAGTAGTGAGTGCAATTGTTTTGGCTCAACTGTAACAGTGAGCTTTTGCTTTTCTTCTATCACGGCATTACTTACCGCATCAAGAATAACTTCTTTTATATCTTTCATTTGGATTATTTACTACAGCTATTTTTACTTTTCAGGTCCTTGAATCTCAGGGTCAATAGAATCGCCTGTATTTGGATCGATAAGTGTTTCAGGAATATAATCTCTTACAATATGTTTCTTTTCAAAGAATCCTTCTGCTTTTACTTGACGTTGTAACTGCAATAAACCATAAAACAATGATTCCGGACGAGGAGGACAACCCGGGATATAGATATCAACCGGAAGAATCTTGTCAGCTCCATTCACAACATTATATGAATTAACAAAAGGACCTCCTGAAATAGCGCAACCACCCATAGCGACAACGTATTTAGGTTCAGCCATCTGATCATAAACACGACGAAGTAAAGGAGTCATTTTATTTACAATTGTACCAGCAACAACCATAACGTCTGCTTGACGAGGGCTGTTACGAGTAACTTCCATTCCAAAACGTGCAAGATCATAGTGAGCAGCTGCAGCAGACATGAATTCAATACCGCAACAACTAGTTGCGAAAGCAAGAGGCCATAAAGAGTTGGCTCTTCCCCAGTTAACCATTTGGTCCAACTTACCGACAATTACGTTTGTCCCGTTTTTGTTTAGTTCGTTTATATATTCCTGTAAAGAATCATTATCTTTAAATTCTTCTGCCGGGAATGATTTGATTTTTATGTCTTTTACATCCATTTCAATATTCCTTTTCTCCAAGCATAGGCGAGACCTAAGCCCAGAATTGTGATAAAAATAAGAATACTTACTAATCCCATAATACCTAAGCTGCGTACAACTGTAGACCAGGGGAATAAGAAAATAGTTTCAACATCGAACATCAGGAAAAGAATGGCATAAAGATAATATCCCACTCTAAATTGCATCCAAGATGTGCCGTGAGTTGGAAGACCACATTCGTAAGGTTCTCCTTTCTGAAAGTTTTTTGATATCGGGGAAATCAATTTGGCAATTGTTACTCCAGCTATCACCAAAACGAGTCCTGCAATGAGAACTGTCAGAAATTGTGCTAAATTGCTCATTGTAATTATTAATTTAATTTCAGATCGATAAAGCTTTGGCTTTTTGAACATTAATTGGATTGAATCCAATACAAATATTTATAAAGTCAGGTCTATAAAAGACTAAACTTTAAAAAGAATGCAAAAGTACTCATTTATTTTCAGAAAGACGAATAATTTAGAAAAGAAAACCCTTTATATACATATTAAATAATAGAGCTAGAGTTATCAATAAATCATTGTAAAGTATAAAAATGAAACAAAATTGTTGTAAATAATAATAAAATATTACATTTGTAAGGAAATAATGTAAAGGTTGTCATTTATTGAGTCATTTTAACATTTCAACTCATAAAATATAGTTCGTTAATGTACTTACTCACAGCTGCTATTATTACTCGAGTTCTCGTAAATCCTTTATCCTATGTGTTTCAAAAGAAACTAACAGGAAAAGGAATGGAGGCATTGTGGGTCAATTTTGTATCCTTCTTTTTGTTGAGTCTCCTCTGTATAATACCTGCGATGAGTGTGGAGTGGGGGAATTATGATCAAAGATTTTGGATTATATGCACAATTTCCGGTATATTTTGTGCATTAGGAAATGGTTTTTTGGTAAAAGCCCTTTCTAAAGGTGATCTATCGATAATGGGTCCGATAAACTCATACAAATCGATAGTATCCATGATATTCGGCATTTTTTTGTTAGGAGAAATACCCGGAATAGCAGGACTATCAGGTGTTATACTCATAATAATTGGTAGTTATTTTGTATTAGACACATTACCCGAGCGATTTTCATGGAAGCTTTTCAGAAGAAAAGAGATTCAATATCGTTTTTGGGCCATGATATTTACCGCTATAGAAGCCATTTTTATAAAGAAAGTAATACAATTGAGCGATGTAACAACATCATTTATTGTATGGTGTTGGTTTGGCGCTGTATTTTCGTTAGTACTCCTGTTATTGTTTAAAATTGATATAAATAAACATTTAGAAAAGACGAATAAGTCGATATTCGGCATATTCCTTTTACAGATAATATGCGTTGGATTGATGCAATATACGACTAATTATGTATTTGACAATATGGACGTTAGTTATGCATTAGCATTGTTTCAGTTATCCACAATCGTAACAGTTATTTTAGGATATTTAGCTTTCAACGAGCAAAAAATTGCAATGAAATTACTAGGCTCAGTCGTCATGATTGGAGGATCCGTAATTATCCTTTTGTTTGGGTGATTTGCATAGTTCGTGAAGAATCTATCTGAACATTTATATATTTATATTGTTAGAAAAGTGAGTATTACGATAGATAACATACAATACAAACATATAGAAAATATTAAAATATGGTATTCGATTTAGAAATGATTCGCAAAGTATATTCCACACTTCCTCAACGAATTAAGGAAGCCCGTGATATATTGAATCGCCCCCTGACATTAACAGAAAAGATACTATTTTCGCACCTTTCACCCGGTGTGATTTTGGCAGATTATAAACGCGCAACAGATTACGTAGATTTTGCTCCGGATAGGGTAGCCATGCAAGATGCAACAGCTCAGATGGCATTACTCCAGTTGATGAATTCAGGTAGAACAAGTGTTGCCGTACCTTCAACAGTACATTGTGACCATTTGATTCAAGCATATAAAGATGCTGAAACCGATTTAAGCAATGCAAAAGTCACGAATAAGGAAGTATACGATTTTCTAAAAGACGTATCCAATAAGTACGGCATCGGTTTTTGGAAGCCAGGTGCCGGAATTATCCATCAGGTAGTTTTGGAGAACTATGCCTTTCCCGGCGGGATGATGGTAGGAACAGATTCTCACACCCCCAATGCCGGAGGACTTGGTATGATAGCCATTGGAGTAGGCGGTGCCGATGCCGTTGATGTGATGGCCGGATTACCATGGGAGTTAAAGATGCCAAAGATCATAGGAGTAAAATTAACCGGTAAGCTTTCCGGTTGGGCCTCTCCAAAAGATATTATTTTGAAGTTAGCAGGAATTCTTACAGTCAAAGGAGGAACAAACGCCATAATAGAATATTTTGGTGAAGGAGTTCAGACACTCTCTGCCACCGGAAAAGGAACTATTTGTAATATGGGAGCAGAAGTAGGAGCAACCACTTCCATATTTCCATTTGACGAAAAGTCCGCCATATATTTAGAAGGAACAGGACGTGAAGAAGTCTCCAATGAAGCGAGAAAAATCATGGAACACCTTCAAGCAGATAAAGAAGTAATTGACAATCCCGAGAAATATTACGATCAGTTAATAGAGATCAATCTTTCCCAGCTCGAGCCCCATATTAACGGCCCCTTTACTCCAGACGCAGCATATACCATTTCAGAGTTTAAAGAAGCCGTAATCAAAAACGGTTACCCACGCAAGATGGAAGTAGGACTGATAGGTTCCTGCACCAATTCCTCATACGAAGACCTTACCCGTGCAGCATCAGTTGTGAGTAACGCTAAAAAAGACGGATTAACCGTAAAGGCACAGTTTCTTATTAATCCCGGGTCGGAGCAAGTTAGATACACCGCCGAGCGCGATGGAATTTTGAAAGAATTTGAAGAAGTCGGCGCAGTGATCATTGCAAATGCCTGCGGACCCTGTATTGGCCAGTGGAAGCGCGAAGACGACAATAACGACCGTGTCAATTCCATTGTCACCTCATTTAATAGAAATTTTGCCAAAAGAAACGACGGCAATCCCAACACCCATGCATTTGTCGCCTCCCCCGAGCTAGTCGCCGCGCTTACCATTTCCGGAGATTTATGTTTCAATCCCCTCACCGACACCCTTGAGAATGATAAAGGAGAAAAGGTGAAATTATCAGAGCCAAAAGGATATGAAATGCCCCCAAGCGGTTTTGAGGTAAAGGATCCCGGTTATTTAGCCCCATCAGAAGATGGTCAAAATGTAGAAATTACTATTGACCCCAACTCCAAGCGACTACAAAAATTATCACCCTTCCCAGCCTGGGATGGAAACGATTATATTGATTTACCCCTACTAATTAAAGTAAAAGGCAAATGCACCACAGACCATATATCTATGGCCGGAACCTGGTTACGTTATCGCGGTCATTTGGACAATATATCCAATAACATGTTAATCGGCGCAGTCAATTCGTTTAACGACGAAACCAATAAAGTATTGAATCCCGAAACACTTCAGTACGATGCCGTACCCGAATTAGCACGTAAATTCAAGTCCGTCGGAATTGGCTCAGTCGTAGTAGCCGAAGAAAACTATGGCGAAGGCTCCAGTCGCGAGCACGCCGCCATGGAGCCCCGTCATTTAAATGTGAAAGTCATATTAGTAAAGTCATTCGCCCGCATTCACGAGACAAATCTGAAAAAGCAAGGCATGCTTGCCCTCACTTTTGTAAACAAAGAAGATTACAATAAAATTCAAGAACGTGACACCATCAGTATTGTCGGACTCACCAATTTCAGTCCCGGTAAAACCCTGAAAGTAATATTACATCATATTGACGGCACAGCCCAAGAGTTTGAAGCAGCCCATACCTATAATGAGCAGCAAATAGAATGGTTCAAAGCCGGCAGCGCATTAAATTATATGAAGAAGAAATAAAGATAACATAATATAAACCAATCAATTAAAATCAATTTAAGCAAATGAATAACGAACACTTACTTTATAAACTATCAGAGTCCATTAAAAGAACCAGTAAAATAGACAAAGAACTATTTACTAAAATGGGAGTCAAGCGCGGATTACGTAATGAAGATCATACAGGTGTTCTAGTAGGTTTAACCCGAGTAGCAGATGTGGTTGGTTATGAGAGGCTTGATGATGGATCATTAAAGGCTATTCCCGGTAAGCTTATGTACAGAGGACTAGATGTAGAAGAACTGGTACATGGTATTCAAAGTGAAAACCGATTAGGATTTGAAGAAACCGCATATTTGATACTCTCCGGTACGCTGCCAGATAGTGAAGAACTCGCCGCGTTTCATACTCTACTTACCACCACTATGCCATTAGAGCATAAAGCCATGATGAGTATTTTAGCATTGCAAGGCAAGAACATTATGAATATTCTTTCGCGCAGTGTTTTAGACCTATATAACTACGACGACGATCCCGATTCCATTACAAGAGATAATCTTATCAGTCAGTCCATCAATCTTATATCCAAGTTTCCCACTATCATTGCATACGCCTATCAAGTATTGCGTCATTCAGAATTCGGACGATCATTACATATTCGTCATCCAAAAGAAGAATTATCCGTAGCCGAGAACTTTCTTTATATGATGAGAGGTCCCGGTAGGTATACCGAATTAGATGTGAGAATCCTTGACTTAGCATTGATTCTCCATGCCGATCACGGAGGAGGAAACAACTCAACATTTTCTGTAAGAGTAACAAGTTCAACAGAGACAGACACCTATTCAGCTATTGCAGCCGGTATTGGTTCTTTGAAAGGTCCACTTCACGGAGGCGCAAACATTATGGTCGTCGCCATGTTAGAAGAGATGAAAGCAAACATAAAAGATTGGACAAGTCAGAAAGAATTAGATTCCTATTTGTTGAAGATATTGAACAAAGAAGCATTTGACAAAAGCGGTTTGATTTATGGTATTGGTCATGCCGTTTATACGATTAGCGATCCACGCGCATTATTATTAAAAGAAATGGCCAAAGATCTTGCCAAGGAAAAAGGTCGTGAAAAAGAGTTTGCCTTTCTTGAGTTGATAGAAGACAGAGCCGTGAAAGTATTTATGGATTACAAAGGAAAAGATGCCAAGCAAACCTGTATCAATGTCGATTTCTATTCCGGATTTGTGTATGATGCAATTGGCTTACCGAAAGACGTGTTCACCCCATTGTTTGCCATGGCCCGTATTGTTGGTTGGTCCGCTCACCGCATAGAAGAATTGAACTTCAGCAGTAAGCGTATTATTCGTCCTGCATACAGGAATGTCCGTGAGCTGCAATCATTTATTCCTATTAGTGAAAGATAAAAAAATATGCAAAAGATAAAAATAGCAAACCCCATTGTAGAGTTAGATGGGGATGAGATGACTCGTATCATTTGGAAATTCATTAAAGACCAGCTCATTCTTCCCTATCTTGATTTAGACATCAAGTATTATGATTTGAGTATTCAGAACCGTGATTTGACCAATGATCAAGTCACTATTGATGCCGCCGAAGCAATCAATAAATATAATGTAGGCATAAAATGTGCCACCATCACTCCCGATGAAGCCCGTGTGAAGGAGTTCAGTTTGAAGAAGATGTGGAAATCCCCCAACGGTACCATCAGGAATATTGTTGGAGGAACCGTTTTTCGTGAGCCCATTATCTGTTCAAATGTACCCCGATATGTTCAAGGCTGGACCAAGCCAATTATTATTGGCAGGCATGCCTTTGGCGATCAGTATAAAGCCACCGATAAAGTCATAAAAGGCAAAGGCACATTACGGATGACCTTTACGAATGATAACGGTGAGGAGCAAAGTTGGGAAGTTTACAAATTCGAAGGCGATGGAGTAGCGATGACAATGTACAACACCGATGAGTCCATTTATGGATTTGCCCGATCGTCCTTTCAAATGGCATTAACGAAGAAATACCCATTGTATCTTTCCACCAAAAACACCATTTTGAAAGCCTATGACGGTCGTTTCAAAGACATCTTTCAAGAAGTCTATGAAAAAGAGTTTAAGAACCATTTTGAGCAGTCCGGTCTCACCTACGAACATCGTTTGATAGACGACATGGTAGCCTCCGCGATGAAGTGGAACGGCGGATTTGTCTGGGCCTGTAAAAATTATGACGGAGATGTCCAGTCCGATACCGTAGCCCAAGGATTTGGTTCCTTAGGCATGATGTCATCCGTGTTAGTCACACCCGACGGCAAGACTGTAGAAGCCGAAGCCGCCCACGGGACAGTAACCCGTCATTATCGTCAACACCAGCAAGGAAAAGAAACCTCCACCAACCCCATTGCCTCTATCTTTGCCTGGACCCGAGGACTCGAGCATCGAGGAAAACTAGACAATAATCAAGCTTTGATTCAGTTCTGTAATAAATTAGAGCAAGTCTGTATTTCGACAGTAGAAGGAGGAGAGATGACCAAAGATTTAGCAGTTCTTGTTTACGGCAATGAAAATATTGAAGGAAAATATTTAACAACACAAGAATTTTTAGCCGCATTAAAGCGTAATTTGGAAAAAGTCATAAACTGAGATCATCAATAATGAAAACCATCAGTTAAGGCAAAATTCAAGATTAATATTAAAAATTAAACGGAGGAACGATCGATTTATCGTCACTCCGTTTTGTTTTTTGATTACCATTTTCAGTAAAATTTGAGTCGGACCATAGTCGGAGGTATAACGGAGCTGACTCGGACCATCCTCGGACCATCCTCGGACCATTCTCGGAGGTGACTCGGAGCATCCTCGGAGGTGACTCGGAGCATCCTCGGAGGAATGTGACCATAAATTTACAAAAAAAGAGATAATTTGCATTATCTCAATCTCTGAATCTTTTGTTTAGATCATCATAATTATCTATTCGTCTATCTCGAAGAAAAGGCCACCATCGTCGCACATTTTCAGTACGAGTACGATCAATATCGATAATTTCCATTTCCTCCATATCATTAGACCCCTGATAAATCATTTCCCCTTGAGGTCCGCATACAAAGCTGTTACCCCAGAAAGTGATTCCCCCCGTCTGATTCGATGGATCCGGTTCGAAGCCCACCCTGTTCACCGCGATTACAGGAATACCGTTTGCCACCGCGTGTCCCCGTTGCACCGTTATCCAAGCATTAAGCTGTCGTTTTTTTTCCTCCTCGCTATCGCTGCTTTCCCATCCGATAGCAGTAGGGTAGATGAGCACTTCAGCCCCAGCCAGCGCCATTAGTCTTGCAGCCTCAGGATACCATTGGTCCCAGCACACCAGCACCCCCAGTTTCCCCACCGAAGTCCCGATAGGATGAAAACCCAAGTCGCCCGGTGTAAAATAGAATTTTTCGTAATAAGCCGGATCATCAGGGATATGCATTTTGCGATATTTCCCAACAATTTCACCCGTTTTTTCTATGACAACCGCAGTGTTATGATATAAACCAGCCGCCCGTTTTTCGAAAAGAGACAGCACTATCACGACCCCAAGCTCTTTAGCCAGTCGCCCGAAATGATCAGTAGACGGTCCCGGAATTGTCTCCGCCAGGTCAAAGATATTCACATCTTCCGTTTGGCAAAAATACAACCCATTATGTAGTTCTTGCAACACAATAAGTTCAGCACCCTTATCAGCAATTTGACGAATTTTTGTCGTCAATCGAGAAATATTATCTTCTCTATTATCAGAATTAGTTTGTTGAATTATTCCCGTTTTCATTTTGTCGCCTTGTTACTATAAACAATTGAAATACAAATCTACAAAAACCCCTCAGGGAATTGTATTGTTATGCAGTGCAATGAACCATGCTGTTTTATGAGTGAGCCGCAGTCGATGCCAATAACCTCTCTGTCCGGGAACACCTTTTGCAAGATTGATTTTGCGATCATATCTTTTTCCGAGCCATAAAAAGGCAGTAATACAGCACCATTAATAATCAAGAAATTCGCGTAAGTCGCCGGTAGTCGTCCCCCATCCTCATAAACAGCATCAGCCATAGGCAATGCGATTAGTTCATACGGATTTCCGTCGACATCAGTGAACTCCTTTAGTTGTTCCTCCATTTTCTGGAGATCATTGAAATGCAAATCCTTTTCGTCCTCACATTTCACATAAACTATAGTACGCTCATTACAAAAGCGAGCCAGTGTATCAATATGATTATCCGTGTCGTCACCCTCTAAAAAGCCATGATCAAGCCACAGAATATTTGTCACGCCGAAAGATTTTTTCAGGAATGCATCAATTTGTGGTTTCTCCATCGGTTGATTTCTGTTAGGAGCCAGCAAGCATTCCGTTGTAGTCATTAGCGTCCCATTACCATCCGTTTCTATTGACCCCCCCTCAAGGATAAAGTCAAGCAGATTTTCATACACGACATCCTTTTGGAAAGTTTCCAGTTCGTATAGTTTCCGTGTAATCCTGTTATCGTGATTAGCCGGGAATTTTAATCCCCATGCATTAAATCCGAAATCAGCAATTGTCGGCTTATCGTTGATAAACAACGAAATAGCCCCATGATCTCTCGCCCATGTATCGTTACTCTCAACGTTAACAAGGCGCAGATTTTTTTGTTCCTCTTCGTTAAAAAAGTTGATTATCTCCTTTTCAACGGGACAAACTATCAGAAGTTTTTCCCGTTTAAGAATTTCTTTAGCGATTGCAACGTAACACTCCGTAACCTCGTCAATTATTTCACTCCAATCCGTACCGATATGCGGCCAAGTCAGTTGCACCCCACTTTGTCGGAACCATTCAGGTGGAAAAATTATACCAGGCATTATTTATCCCTCCATATTACCTCGAACAATTCCCCTGCTTGAAGAGCGAATAAAATTAATTATTATTGCTCTATCATCGCTTTCCGGAAGTTCGTTTTCTATTCTTTCAATTGCTTGCGTTGTGTTATAACCAGCTTGATACAAATATCTATAAATCTCTTGAATAGAATTTATTTGTTCACTGGTAAAACCACGACGACGCAGTCCCACGATGTTAAGTCCCACATAAACAATAGGATCACGACCTATTAACACATAAGGAGGGATATCTTTGGTCACTTTTGATCCACCTTGAATCATAACATGAGCACCAATTTTTGTGAATTGATGAACCATTGTACCACCACTTAAAATAGCGTAATTGTCGATTTCCACTTCACCAGCCAATTGTGTGGCATTACCTAAAATTACATGATCATTAATAACACAATCATGAGCCACATGGCTATAAGCCATTATCAGGCAATCTTTCCCAACAATAGAACAACCTTTTGAGGCAGTACCTCTGTTCACTGTCGCACATTCTCTTACTACTGTTCTGTCGCCGACAACAGCAACAGACTCTTCACCTACAAATTTCAGATCTTGTGGTACCCCAGCTATTGTCGCGTGTGGAAATATTTTACAGTCCTTACCGATACGAGATCCGTAAAGTACTGTAGCTTGTGTCATTATATGTGTTCCGTCGCCAATTTCAACATTATTATCGATAAAAGCGAAAGGATCTACAATTACGTTGTTACCCAATTTTGCATCAGGATGAATATATGCTAAAGGAGAAATAGAATTCATTATTGAAAATTACTGATATTATTTATTTTTTATTATTTGCGCTGTGAAATTAGCTTCTGAAACCACTTTATCACCTATGAAAGCAAGTCCCCTCATAGTCGCGATTCCTCTTCTTATTTCGCTGCTGAGTTCAACACGGAAAATAATTGTATCCCCCGGCACCACTTTTTGACGAAATTTGACATCGTCAATTTTCATAAAGTACGTAGAATATTTTTCCGGTTCATCCAGTGTAGAAAGCACCAGTAACCCACCGGTCTGTGCCATCGCCTCCACCTGTAAAACTCCCGGCATAACCGGTTCTTGAGGAAAATGTCCTGTAAAGAACGGCTCATTTGTCGTAACGTTTTTTACACCAACGATATAGTTCTCCGTCATTTTTATGATTTTATCCACCATTAAGAAAGGATATCTGTGAGGTAACAATTCGCGGATCCTGTTAATATCCATTATTGGCTCCTCCATTGGATCATAAATAGGCGGTTGCACTTCATGCAATCGAAGTTCCTTACGAATAAGTCTTGAAAGTTTGTTATTTATTCCGTGTCCAGGTTTAGTAGCAATGATTCTCCCCTGAATAGGTTTTCCAATGAGAGACATATCCCCAATTATGTCAAGAAGTTTATGTCTTGCCGGTTCGTTAGGGAATGCTATTGCCCTATGATTGAGATATCCCAGTTCTTTTGCATTTTGTCTTGGAACATTCAGTTCGTCAGCTAATTCATCCAGTTCAGGTTGTGAAAGTTCCCTTTCATAAATCACTATCGCATTATCCAGGTCCCCCCCTTTTATCAGTCCCGCTTTTCTCAAAGCCTGAACTTCTCGTACAAAAACGAAAGTACGAGCAGGAGCTATTTCTTTTTCGAAATCATTGATATCATCCAGTGTAGCCGATTGATTAGGGATATATTTAGAGTCAAATTCTATAAAAGAATTCACGCAGAACCCATCATCAGGCAGCATAATAAGTTTAGAACCCGTTTCCGGATCTTTCACTTCTATTTTTTTGCGAACAATATAAAAATCCTTGTCCTTATCCTGTTCCACGAACCCTGTTTCTTTTATTTTTTTCACATACTCTATTGAGCTGCCATCAAGAATAGGAAGTTCAGAAGCATTTATTTCGATGAGGCAATTATCTATACCCAAAGCATATAATGCCGCAAGTGCGTGTTCAACCGTACTTACTGTAACATCGTTAGTACCTAAAACCGTACCGCGAGTTGTGTTAACAACATTTTCCGCTAACGCATTTATAACAGGTTTATCCTCTAAGTCTATTCGTTGAAATCTATAACCGTGATTTACCGGTGCGGGATTAAATGTAGCTGTTATTTCCAGTCCGGTGTGGAGCCCCTTCCCTTTTAGGGTAAAGCTTCCGGCTAATGTAGTCTGTTTCACTCTATAAATGTTTTTTGTTGAATTTTAAATATTCTGCAAAGATACATCAAATCATTGATTTAGGGAAGAATTTTTTTGACAGATTGCCAAAGTCACGTTATGCCTCAAGTTTCTTCTTAAGTTCAGCAACCTCTTTTTCAAGCGCATTCAGCTGTCGGTACATATCCGGAAGTTTTGGAATTATTATGCTTGATTTGAAATAGTTTTTCACTCCAAATGCCGGTGTACCAATAATTTGCGAATCCTCTTTTATGTTGCTTATTATTCCCGATTGCGCACCTATCTGCACATTATTCCCAATATTTATATGTCCACCAAGTCCCACTTGTCCCCCAAACACACAGTTTTCTCCAACTTTAGTAGATCCAGCGATTCCTGTTTGCGCAGCCATCACTGTATTTTTACCAATCTCGCAATTATGTGCAATTTGTATGAGGTTATCCAGCTTTACGCCCTGACGAATTATGGTAGAACCCATTACAGCACGGTCGATGGTTGTATTAGCACCTATCTCAATATCATTTTCAAGAATTACGTTTCCCAACTGAGGGATTTTATTGTAAATATCACCCTCGTGACTAAAGCCGAATCCATCGCCACCAATAACAACTCCAGAATGAAGAATGCAATTATCTCCAATCACACAATCGTGATAAACCTTTACACCAGGGTAAAGCGTAACATTGTTTCCAATGGTTACATTATCGCCGATATAAACTTGCGGATATATTTTGCTGTTATTTCCAACAATTGCTTTTTCTCCAATGTATGCAAATGCTCCAACATAAGCATCTGTACCAATTTTAGCAGTAGGTGCAATATAGCTTAATTCTTCAATTCCTGTTTTATTTGGAGCCATAGCATTATTTGCCAATTGCAAGAGAGAAGTTAATGCCGCATAAGCATCCGGCACCTTTATTAATGTAGCTTTTATTTCGTTAGTTGGTACAAAGTCGTTATTTACCAGCACGATATCAGCCTGAGTTTCATAAATATAATGTGTATATTTTGGATTTGCAAGAAAAGTGATAGTACGTGGTTTTCCTTCTTCTATTTTTGAGAATGTTTCAATTTCTGTATTAGGATTACCGACCACTTCACCCTTTAGGAAATCGGCTATCTGTTTGGCTGTAAATATCATAATCAATTTTATGTTTTAATTTTATGCAAATTAACAAAGAATTTCCTATATTATCAATTTTGATAGGACTTAAATAGTTAAAAACAAAATAGGCTTGATTATTTGTTTAAAAGAAAATAAAAGAGTAATTTTGCACTTCCTTTTTCGGGATGTAGCTCAGTCCGGTTTAGAGTACGCGTCTGGGGGGCGTGGGGTCGGAAGTTCGAATCTTCTCATCCCGACTAAAGAAAATAAAAGCAGTTGTCAGTAAAATGGTGGCTGCTTTTTTTTGTTGTTGATCTACTTTGTTTGTGTCTAATATTACTCTCTGACCAAATCCATCAATATAAGGACAACTAACTTAATCAGAGATATAATTTAGAAATACTTGACCATATGCACCCAATTTCCGGGCAAAATCCAATGATATGAGAAGATATTAAAACGTTTAAAATCGATTATTTAGTATTGTACCTATTGATACAGCTTTTTCACCCTTTTTTTTATTTAATGATTTGTACGACTCAAATTTGTGAATACATACTTTTCAACGTAACCTTACTTAATTAGATAATAAATATTTTATTGCTATTTTAAATTAAACAAAAAATTTCTGGAAAAAAATTTTCTCACCTAACCATCACCCTCTGTTTAGTAACTCATTTACTAAAAAACTAATATAGCGGATTAATCAGTTGTCTAAAACGTAGGTTGTTGGGATGTAAGAAGGGGTAACGTAAGGAGGGTGGGACTGTTGCCCACCCTCTTAAACAAGATATAATATCATTAAATGTAAATCATGTCACAACCTTAAACTTCAATATATTCAGCAAAATTATTCCAGTCAGGATGGTTTTGATATGCATCTTTGGTTCCTAATGGAATGTATAGTTTAATAGTGCTCGAATATTGCATATTCCCATTTCCTGAAGGCGGAATTATTGATTTAAAGTGTATTTCTATAATATTTGTACAACCATAAAAAGCTTCAAATCCAAAACCTGTTACACTTTCCGGGATAGTTATAGAAGTTAGACCTGTACAGCCATAAAACACACCCCTTCCAATACTTGTTACACCCTGTGAGATTGTGATTGAAGTTAATCTTGTACAGGAAGCAAAAGCATAATCTCTTATTCTTGTTACATTTTCCGGGATAGTGATTGAGGTTAATCCAGAACAGCCCCCAAAAGCTTCATATCCAATGCTTGTTACACTTTCTGGAATAGTGATTGAGGTTAATCCTGTACATTTAAGAAATGCATAATCTCCAATACTTGTTATATTTTTCGGTATTGTGATTGAGGTTAATCCTGTACAGCCCGCAAAAGTTTGTTCTCCAATGCTTGTTATACTTTCAGGTATTGTGATTGAGGTTAATCCTGTACAGACTGCAAAAGCTACATTTCCAATACTTGTAACACTCTCTGGAATTATGATTGAGGTTAATCCTGTACAGCCTTGAAATGCAGCCTTTCCAATATTTGTAACACCCTCAGAGATAGTTATCGAGGTTAATCCTGAGCAATTATAAAAAGCTTCTAATCCAATACTTGTAACACCTACCGGAATTATGATTGAGGTTAATCCTATACAGGAAGTAAAAGCATAATCTCCAATTACTTTAAGATCTTTTGGGAGGATTATATCTACTAAACTTGAAAAATTACTTAATAAACCAGAATTAATTTCATAGAATTCGATTCCATTTTTCATCAATCTCACATCAGCAATGTCAAGATATTGTAGATTACTCATTTTGCGAATAGTCGTAAAATCATCAAAATTCATTACCCCTGAGATAGTTAAAACTTTAATACTTCCAAATAACTCTTCACTTATTAAAGTAGATAGTGTTCCTGCAGTTTCAATATTTATAGTAGTGCTTCCACCGGCTTGTTCAAAGGCTATAGTTTTTAATTCAACACCTACATTATTTTTTAGAGATACTATGGCATGACGAATAAAACCATCGTTTGATGCAATATTAAATGTAATTTTCTCTTGTCGTATTGCAGAACGCGTTCCAATTGATTCAACTGAAATCCATGATTTTGTTTCTTCAGGTATATCAACCACATATTCAATATCTGTATCAATATCAACTGAAACAGTAGCAGCATCTTTTGGCAATGAAAAAGTTTGTGAAGCAACAGTTATTGTGCCTGTAATGAAATTTATACTATTCATAATGGTTTTTGTTTCACCATCATATACCAGCACAATTATTTCATCTTCAACTAATGGATTAGAAGCTGTAACTGTTATTGTTCCAGTAGTATTATTTTTTGGTTCTACTTTTGCGCTCCATCCATTTTGACCAATAACTTTTACGATTGTGTTTTCAGTAGCACCTGATATAGTGTAGTTTAATGTTTTTGTTGCACCTGGTGTGATTGAGATATTACCAGCTTCTTCAAAGGTAATGGACAATGGTTTGTTTTTGGGAAGAATGATATTTGTACCGTTTGTCAAATTCAAATATATGTTGTCTTCGTCTTGTGTTACGCTGTTAAAAAATGAATCTCCTTTGTAACCTGTTGCTTGTCCTACATCAGCCCAGGTTTTTCCATCATCAATAGAAAGCATCCATCTGCCATTTTCAATTTTAAGTTTTGGGGAAATTGCATCTAATCCTTCAGCTTTTATTTTACCTCCTGCATCATTTGTAACCCACTCATTATCTATGGTCCAGTAATAGAGTCCATCTTCAAACATTTTCACTCCAATGATTGGTGTATGCCCATCTTTTCCATGATAGATTGTAGCATTACCACTTTTTGCAAATATAAGTGTATAACCAATTACTTTATCACCCTCTTTAATCTCAACTATAGAAGTGACATAATCGTTGTTCTGCAGAGCTGTTACAGCTGTTTGTAAAGCTGATATGTTAGTGTTCATCTGAGAAGTTAATTGTTTCAGAGAATTTACTTCTGAGCTTAATTTCTCAATTTGATCTTGTAGTCCCGTGTCATCATAGCAAGATGTAATACTAAATAGTGCAATTGTTATTGCTAAAACGTAATTAATAGTCTTTTTCATACGTATAAAGTTTTATATTATTGTTTTAATTGTCTGAGAAATATGATAAAGTTTTAACTTTTAGTGTAAAGTTAACAAAGTTTTATATTAGTCCTCAAAAAAACCGTGCAATAAAAAATAAAAGTTATTTTTACAACTGCTATTGAAATGAGAAAGAATATTATATCAAAAATCAAGGTTGAAATAGTATTATCCTTGTTGAGTGGAGTAAACGTCGAGTTCAATAGTTGTGAATACAGAGTTACCCTTGCCGATATCAATCTTTAGCGTGACCAATTTTTCGAGTATGGTACAGACGGGTTTAAGTGAAAGCCCAATGAGACAAAGCTAAGTGCTGCCGAAAGTGAAATCGGCCAATTGCAATTGGAGCTTGAGCTTACGAAAGAAAGAACGAATTAGCAGCAAAACTAAGAAGGAAATGATTTCTATTTTGATAAAGGAAAGTTATCCGCTAACCGGAAAACCTTATCCAAAGCGTTTGATATTCAAAGTTGTTGGTTACAGCAGCAGTACCTGGTATGAAAACCCTACTCCTAAAACAGGCAGCCGTGGTAGAAAGCCCAGACATACTGATGAAGATGTATTACAGGGGATTAAAGCAGAAATTAAGAACAGCAAGTTCAACGCAGAAGGCTATATAAAAGTGAAGAATCGCATGGGGAAAAGGAAAATAAGCGCGCTTGTAGCCGGCAAAGTACGCGTTAACCGCATCATGCGGGAGAACAACCTGCTTAGTCCCAACAGGCGGTCTAAGAAGAGTAATAAGCGTGAACATGACGTAACTATTATCACTGATTCACCCAATTTAATGTGGGCTACAGATGGAAAAAAGTTTTGGATTGAAGGATTAGGTTGGCATTGGTTCTTTGGTGTGATAGATCACTTTAATGATGAGATTATCTCATGGCATATTGCAAAGAAAGGGAGTCGTTTTGCAGCTATGGAGCCGGTAAGATCTGCTGTCCACAAAAGAATTGACTCGGTAGATAAGGATGTTTGCAAAAGGATGAAACTGCAATTAAAAAGCGACCATGGGTCACAATATAACTCTGCTGATTTTATGAATTAAATGAAGTACCTGGGACTGGAGATGTCCAAAGCATTTGTATGGTCTCCGGAGTGCAACGGGATAATAGAGCGGTTTCATCGAACCCTGGAAGAACAGGTGTTTCAAACAGAAATATTTTCTTCCTTCGAGGAGGCTTATGACAGTATTAATCAATTTATTAAAGACTATAACAGAAATTGGATATTGCATAGATTAGATTACTGTTCTCCTGTAAAATACAGAGAAAAGTACGCTGAAAGCAGGCGAAAAGAAAAAGATGATATACCATCGGGTAATAAGGAGCCTGAGGTTCAGTTTGTCCTCATTTCAAGTGGCTCAATGCCGCGAAGAAATGAAAGTGTGGAGAAGGAAAGAATAAAAGGGGAAACTACACATAGTAATAACCCCTCAGAAATCCTTCGGTATAATTTATCACCATCGGATCAACTTGTCCGAAACAAAAGTAATAAATAAAGTTAAATACAATTAATGTGCTCGGTTATTACGGGTTAATACACTCTTGAAGAATCATAAATGAATTAATACATATTAATTAACTATAAAAATATATAATTATTTTAATCAGTAATGCTATTGTACTAATAAAGTTGTATATTGAAAAATTAATGATAATACTAAGTTTTTTATGTTAAAAATGAAAAAAAATATTTTAATATCAATATTAGAACAACTGAATGTGAAACACACAAAGAAATTCACATCTCAATTTTTCCATGAACATCCACACAAATACAATTTATTTGGATTATCTTCCATGCTGTCTGATTATGGAATTAAAAATTCAGGGATAAAAATTTTAGACAAGAGTGAGATTCACTCAATAGAGGTTCCCTTTATCGCTCATACCGTTTCTGATTTTGTTATTGTTGAAAAAGTATATGAAAATGAAATTCAGTATATTGAAAGAAATAAAAGAATAAAAAATCCATTGGATAAATTTTATGAAAAATGGACAGGCTTTATATTGATTGCTGAGCCAGATATGAATTCGCATGAGCCAGAATATAAAATACATTTCCAATGTGAACTATTTTATAATCTACGTAAAATTGTGATTTTATTTATTCTGTTATTTTTATTTATATTTACTTTCATTTCCAATAAAAGTTACGTTTATTTCGGTGCAATATTATTACTAATCATTAGTTTTGTTGGTGCATATGTCAGCTATTTATTGGTCTTGAAACAATTGCATATTCAAAATGATTATGCAGACAAATTATGTTCAATATTCAAATATAGTGATTGTAACAACATCCTTGAATCGGATGCCTCAAAACTTTTTGGAGTTTTAAGTTGGAGCGAGGTTGGATTAGGATATTTTATTTCAAATGCGATTATTATCTGTTTTTTGCCATCGTTTATTCCTTGTTTGCTTATTATTAATTTTTTTTGTATTCCATATAGTATTTGGAGCATTTGGTATCAAAAAATCAAAACCAAGCAATGGTGTCCCTTATGTTTAAGTGTTATGTTTTTACTATGGAGTGTCTTTATTACCGGTTTGGGATTTGGATATACTGATTTTTCCGCGATTAGTTTTTTTGGGTTGATAATAACCGGCAGCATTTATTTAATATCGGTTTTGATCATCAATATGCTTATTTCTATCATAACCAGGAGTTCAAATCTTGAAAACATCCTGTATGAGATAAATAGCATTAAGGCAGATGAAGATGTTTTTGCGACTCTATTAAAAAAACAACTCCGCTATGAAGTGAACAAAGACACATCCCGAATATTATTGGGAAATCCTCATTCAAGGATTTTGATAACGGTACTTTCCAATCCTCATTGCAATCCTTGTTCCTTGATGCATAAACGTATTAATGAATTATTGAGGAAGAATAAGAATATCTGTATACAATATATTTTTTCCTCATTCTCTGAGGAATTGGATATGTCCAATAAATTTCTAATCGGAAAATTCTTTCAGAAAAACGGTGAAGCTAAAGATATTTATGACCAATGGTTTGAAAGGGGAAAATTTAATAAAAATGAGTTTTTTAAACAGCATTCCATAGACATTAATACGCCAGATGTAATCAAAGAATTTGAATCTCATAATCAATGGAAAGAAAAGTCTGGATTAAGGGCAACACCCACGATTCTTGTAAATGGCTACAATTTACCCTATAATTTCAAAATTGAAGATCTTCGTTATTTTTCGAACATGAATATTTGACAATAAAAACAACCTTATTAGGAGAAGCAGCACTTGAAAGGGTTGATTAGTTAACAAATTTGCTGCACAACTTTTAAATTTTATCAATATGAAGAAGTTAGAAAAAATCAAACTACAAAATGCAGTAGTATTGGAAAACAGTGAAATGAAAGCTATCTACGGAGGTAGTGGAACATTTTAATTAAATTAATTTAAATAATAACAAAGTGTATCGCAAATAAATACTTTATAATATAATCTGCGATACATATTTTTCACATTAATAACAATGAAAAAACTTACACTTTCTATTTTTATTTTTGTTGTTTGTTTCTCAACATATAGTCAAGATAAAGAAAACGAATATAGGATCTCGTTTAATAATAGAGTTGCTAGTCCTTCTGATATATATGTAAATTCTCTAATGATACCTATTAAAAAACAAGAGAATATATCTTCTTTTGTTGGTATTCCTCCACAATTTTCATTGTATAGCATATTTTCTGTTGTTGTTAACAAGGAAAGAGAACTTCTAGAAAATTATTTAGCAGGAAATATATCTCAAAAAGAATTTGAGATATATTTGAAAAACATGGATGGTGATTCAACAAGAGTAGATATTCATCCAAAATATTACAAAAATAAATTTCACATCTATACGGCATTAGACAAAAAGAAGCAAACGAAACATATTATTGTTGATTGCAATAATAATCTAGACTTTTCAGACGATAAGATGTACTCTTTTGATACAAAAGATTATGAAACAAAATCCTGGTCTTCAATAGAAGATAGTCTATCACTATATTTACAAGTGAATATAACATCATCTAATGAATTAAAAGATAATACACCAATTAAAATTAATTTCAAAATATTACCATTTAATGCGTATGAAGGCAAGAATAGTTATTCTTCTGAAGATGAGTATTTTCTTAATATATTGGTGACAACAAATCACTACAAACAAGCAAGTTTATGTATAGAGGATAAAAATATATCTATCAATGAGTTTTCAAATAAATTTAGTTTAATCCCAGAAGATAAAATTAGCAACAAATCTACATTCTTATTATTTACTCCAAAAGATTCAATATATCCACGTATCTCTAAAATAGGTGATACAGTGCTGGTAGCAGACAGAAAACTATTTTTGCAAAACAAAAAAGGAGATCTTTATATTAAAGATTTGGGCATTTCACTAGATAGTAGTAGAGTAGGAAGTTTTTCACCTACTTTATATGCTAATAGTATTGATAATAATAGAATAATTAATATAAGTTCACTTACTAAAGATAAATATGTTTTTATTGATTTTTGGGGTACTTGGTGTCGACCATGCATAGCATCGATTCCTCAATTAGAAGTATTGTATCAACAAATAAAGAACAGAAATGATGTGTTGTTGATAGGTATAGCATTGGAAAATAAATCGGATATTGTAAAATTAAAGAAAATAATGCATGATAACAATATGGAATGGTTGAATTTTTGGGAAAAACAGGCCGAATTGAAACATGTAAATTCCATTTTTTCAAAATTAAAGATAGATATTTTCCCAACTTACATAATTCTTGATAAATCAGGTAAAATCGTTTTCAAGGAAAAGGGTGAACCTAATACAAGAGAAGCTATTGATTATTTTCTAAATCTTATAGATTAAAGACAATACTCTTATCAAATTAGCTGCACGACTTTTAAACTTTATTAATATGAAGAACTTAGAAAGAATCAAACTATAAAATCTGTAGTATAATAAAACAGTGAAATGAAAGCTTTCTATGGAGGTAGCGGTGAAGACAGCGACAGTGGAGTATCGGATATTATTATATCTGTGGAGGTATAGGTCATGTAGAAAGGTTGTGTAAAGTAAACTGTGTCAAAGAATAAAAATTATTTTATATTACTTTTACTAAACAGTTTACATTATGGAAGATTTTGATTACAAGTCCTTTCAAGCCAAGGCGCTGGAACAACTTAAATCCGTCAAGCCTCTATTAGGTAAAGACGGGGCATTGCACCACTATTGGAGAACATTCTAAATGCTGCTCTGGAAGGTGAGATGGATGCTCGCATGGGTGATGAAGAGCGCTCAAACGGTAATCGCCGCAATGGTTACAGCCGCAAGCAGGTTCAGACCTCACTTGGTGAAGTAACAGTTCAGACTCCACGTGACAGAGACTCTCGGTTTGAACCTGAGTTTATAAAAAAGCGTGAACGAATTTTAGCAGAAGGTGTGGCTGACCGTATCATTGGTTTATACGCTCTGGGAAACAGTACACGAGAGATCAGCGACTGGATGGAGGAAAACCTTGGCAATCGTGTTTCAGCCGACACCATAAGCTCCATTACTGACCGTGTGCTGCCTGAACTCCAATCCTGGCGTATTCGTCCACTTGATCCGGTTTACCCCATAGTATGGATGGATGCTATTCATTACAAAGTGATGGATGACAAGAATCGTCCTGCTACCCGTGCAATTTACAACGTACTTGGCGTTGATCGCAACGGGCATAAAGATCTGATGGGAATGTACATCTCCAAGAGTGAGGGTGCCAATTTTTGGCTGTCTGTCCATACAGATTTGTAAACCCGTGGGGTACAAGATATTTTAATTGCAAGCACCGATAATCTTAACGGTTTCTCGGATGCTATTAACAGCGTTTTTCCTGAAACCATCGTTCAAAGTTGCATAGTTCATCAGATACGTAACTCAGTAAAGTATGTTGCCAGCAAATATCAGAAGGTTTTTCTGAGGGATCTGAAGCTTGTATATCATGCTGTAAACGGGGAATCAGCAGAAGATGAGTTAGAGAATCTTGAAGAGAAATGGGGAGAACAATATCCGTTGGCAATAAAATAATGGCGTGACAACTGGTATAAATTAACGTCCTATTTTCAGTATACCGACTCTATCCGTCAGCTTATTTATACTGCTAACATAGTGGAAGGATATCATCGCCAGATTCGCAAGGTGACCAACTAAAACTCAGGTCTCGGCATTACCTATTAAAATGAGAAACCAAATTAACTATAAAAATAAAACTTGACACAGTTTAATTTACACAACCAAGTTTAATTTACAAATATGAATATTTATTGAGTTATAATACTCAGTGTATAATTTTCAATTCTCTCAAGCTTCTCATAGGTTAATGATATACTATGAGAATCATACTGTTTGGAATATTCTTTATTTGTATGAATTGATTCCGGCAAATCATCAGGCATTAAAATCGACAAGTTTTTGAATGCTAATCTTAATACCTCTGTAAATTTCTCCAATGTCTCATGCTTATTTTGCTGAAAACCTACATCTAAAACAACATCTAATTGTTTGATATATGATTCTTCTCCCGTTAAATAAAAAGCAAGTATATTGGGAATCTTAGTAATATCGTCCGAGCCAAATTGATAATATTTTGTCGTAGACAAATAACAATCGTCACCAGTATACGATTTATGCCATTCGCTTAATTCGCCAATACCTATGTTCGATAGCTTTTCAATTACTTTTTGAATGTCATTGAATATTTTCAGTTTTGTTACATTTGATATAATATACTTGGGCTTCCTTGCAGCCTTTTTTATATATTCATCAGGAGTGTCCTTTGATGAATTGAAATGCACTTGGTATTTCCAAATGCGTTTAAGGGTGCTTAAATTAATATTTGCATATTTGAAAGAGGCTTTGATTATACCTCTACTAATTGATGAGGTATCATTTCTATGAAGATGTTTAACAATGGTAATAAATCTATCATAGTTTAAATATAACGCTAAACCGTAGAAATATGGCAATGTTAATATTGTCAAGAAAATGGGTAGTAAAAAAGATTTAAGATTTGCAAAAGAGAGTAAAAGTTCATATTCTGTAACAGTCTTGTATGTTACATAACAAATTGCACCCAATCCGATTAACCCTAAAATCGTTTTACAAAAAGTAACGACTTTCTCATGTTCGTTATTTTTCTTTGAGGAATGTTCTGCAAAAACTTGCATACTACTGAATAGGAATATTACAGGAATAAGCACAAGTTCCCAAATCAGACTTAGTGTATAAAAATTAAATACAAATTCCCAGATTGCGACAACCTTAATATTGTCCTTAACTATTTTTGAGAAATAATTTATGTTTTCGGCTTTGTTTGTGTTCATAAATAAAATGATTCCTGAAAATAAAACCCATATACAGGTATCTTTCAGCAATGATATCTCCCATAATCCTATTCGTGATAAAAGAAAAACTATAAGTAGCATGTATAACAATATGGAACAATAAGGCAAAATAAGTTCCTTTGCAAAAAAAGTCTTAATAATCTCAATTATTGACTGTCTTCCATCTTTTGTTCTACATACGAAAATTAGAAAAAAGGATAACCATATAAACAACGCGATTTCTCTTGTCGAGAATATATTAAATAAGTTGTCCATCTCTTATTATTGCAATTTCGAATTTGGAAAGCAAATATACCTAATAAAATCATTAACATATTCAATATTTGTTGATGATTTTATTCCAATGTCTGCAATAACAATTGAAGTAACATTTCGCCGCCTGCTTTCCAGTATCATTCAAACACCCTATGCGAGAATCGGAAACTCTTTATAGAACCGCAGCAGGGATATGGTTTCTGCCCGTAGTTTTTTACGAACGAATTTCTTCATCTCCTCATCCATTAACTCCCCTAAACCGTTCAGAATACCACGGTCGCTCATGCTTTCGAGATGATCGATACATTTTTGCATGTAATCAGCCAGTGGCATTTCCATGCGGGTTTCAACAATTTCTTTGTTTATCGGCGTTTGTTTCTGCATAAAGAACCAACTGTCAAAGATATCACGATTCGTTAATTCTCCACGGTCAAGTAAGGCACAGAGTTTATGAGCGAACATATCCGGAGCAACCATAACCTTCATGTTGATACCCAGTAATTTTTTTATTTTGCCAACTCGATATCGAGAACTATTCATTGGAATTATTTCAATGTTTAGTTCACAAAAAATTAATGAAATAATGCTGATTCGACCAAATATCTTGTCTTGTTTATGAAATGCACTATATTTATAGCATAATAGAAAAATATCCTAAAAAGAGTATTTTACAAATAAATTAACTAAACTTGCAGTGGTAAACTTTAGATTGAAGACATACATTTATCAACAATGAACAAACATCTAATTTCATTATTCTTAATATCATGTCACAAAAAGAAAATTTAGTAAAAGTAAAACTTACAACAGAAAGTGGAATGAGGATTCACTACCAAATAAGCAAAGAAGCTAACGAGAGGGCTATTGAATTGATGAATCAAGAAAAGACCAGGACAATTACACATGAACGCAGAACAGAGTTATTCTATCAGGCGATGGATGAATTTCCGGTTGAGAATAAATGAGAATAAATCTAAGACTGCAATAAAGGCGATATTAACGTGAGTTCGAGCTAATATTTTATCTGATGAAAAAGAAAATAATTTCTTATCTCTTATATCTTTATCACAAATCATATTTCTTTAAACTTAAGTTAATCACTGCATGTTAATCAATTTTTGATTTATTTTGTCAAAAGTATTATGAATTACTTAAATTTTGTACTTTTGAAGCAAATCTAAAAACAATAAAATCATGGGACTATTTTCAGCTTTAATTGGTAATGCAAGCACCGTTAGCAAAGAACATTTAGAGGATAAATATGGAAAACTCCTCACTGAGGATGAAGAGATAGAATTAGGATTCAAGCTTGTGCGTGATACATTTATTTTCACAAACAAAAGATTAATTCTGGTTGATGTGCAAGGAATAGCGGGAAGTAAAACTGAATATAAATCAATTGCTTATAGAAGTATTTCACGTTTTAGCATCGAAAGTGCAGGGACTTTTGACTTGGATGCTGAACTAAAGATTTGGGTTTCAAGCGAAACAACTCCAAGCATTACAAAGCAATTCAACAAATCGGTGAATGTTTATGAGGTGCAAAAGCTATTAGCTCATCATGTTTTGAAATAGAAAATATTCTAAAACCTATTTATTACAAATAAATTAACTAAACTTGCAGTAATAATCTTTAGATTGAAGACATACAATAATTTATCAACAATGAACAAATATCTAATTTCATTATTCTTAATTCTTATTGTTTTAAGTTGTGCAACAACAAAGAATAAAGAATCCTCATCATCCAAGATAATAAACCAAGTAAATTTTTCGAATGTAAAAATTACAGATAACTTTTGGGCACCAAGGTTGAAAAGTCATGTAACAACCACACTTCCTGTTTGTATTGATCAAATAGAAAATAAAACCGGAAGAATTCGTAATTTTGAAAATGCGGCAATTGGAGCTGGAGAACATTCAGGTATTTTTTTTGACGACTCTGATGTTTATAAAGCATTGGAAGGCATGGCTTATAGTCTTATAAATAACCCAAATCCTGAACTTGAAAAAAAATGTGATGAGTGGATTGATAAATTCGCTAAAGCACAACAACCTGATGGATATATTAATACCTACTACACCTTAACAGGTTTGGATAAGCGCTGGGATAATATGGATAAGCATGAAATGTATTGTGCCGGCCATATGATTGAGGCTGCAGTAGCTTACTATAAAGCCACAGGAAAAACAAAGCTTTTAGATGTTTCAATCCGGATGGCTGATCATATGATGAATATATTTGGACCTGAAAAAAGACATTGGGTGCCAGGACACGAAGAAATAGAGCTGGCACTGGTGAAACTCTTTGAGGTAACCAAAGAAAAAAAGTATCTTGATTTTGCTTATTGGTTGCTCGAAGAGCGCGGACATGGTTATGGAAGTAAAGGCCGGGAAGGTGAATGGGATCCGATACATTATCAGGATGTAATGCCTGTAAAAGACTTGGAAGAGATACACGGACATGCGGTACGCGCAATGTATCTTTTCTGTGGTATGGCAGATGTTGCTCCGCTGAAACAGGATACAGCATATATTCAAGCCTTAAATCGTTTGTGGGATGATGTTGTACTTAAGAAAATGTATATAACCGGCGGTATCGGTTCATCGGGACATAACGAAGGATTTACAGTACCTTATGACTTGCCAAATTACGATGCTTACTGCGAAACATGTGCTTCGGTAGGAATGGTGTTTTGGAATTCCAGAATGCACAGATTAACCGGCGACTCAAAATATATTGACATATTAGAGCGCTCGTTGTACAATGGTGCTCTTGCAGGAGTTTCTTTAAAGGGTGATCGTTTTTTCTACGTGAATCCATTAGCATCGCATGGTGATCATCACCGGAAAGAATGGTATGGAACTGCTTGTTGTCCCAGTCAGATTTCACGCTTTTTACCATCTATCGGAAACTATATTTATGGGGTATCGGATAATGCTGTATGGGTAAATCTTTACATAGGCAATAATGCTGAAATCAAAACTGGTAAAGATAACTTCATCATATCTCAGGAGACTGATTATCCTTGGAATGGAACCGTAAAATTAAGTATCAATTTACTTAAAAAACCAATTAAAAAAGAAATTCGATTGCGCATTCCTGAATGGTGCAAGCAGTATTCTATTGCTATCAATGGCAAAAGAGTTGAAAACATTCCTGTTGAAAAAGGATTTGCAGTGATTAACAGAAAATGGCATAACTCTGACAACCTGACACTAACCCTTGACATGCCAATTGAAGTTGTTGAAGATGATCCAAGAGTTAAAGAGAATATTGGTAAAAGAGCTATTCAGCGCGGACCTTTGGTATATTGTATGGAAGAAACTGATAACCGCTTGTTTGATGAATTGAAACTTTCTTCCAACTCTGAATTTGATTCAACATTTAATCCTACACTTTTAAATGGAATAACTTCTATTAAGGCTGTCACAGGAAATCAAACAATTACTCTTATTCCTTATTATTCCTGGGATAATAGAGAAGCAGGACAAATGAAAGTATGGATTGATTATAAAGAATAAAAATGAAATCTTTTGCATACACAATGAAAGTTGATTGACTAATAACTTTTTTTATTTATTTTTTTTGTGTGTTGACCTGACAGTACAAGCTCTCAGTTCAATAGATATCGCAATCACAGAAAAGAAAGGTTTAGAAATAAATAAACTAAACTTACTGTGTTAAAATTTAGATTGAAGACATTCACTCGAAGTATTTTCAACGCAAAAAGATAAAACTATTTCAACTTTTTTTGATGTAATATTCTTTCTCTTTTCTATAGCAGTTGTAAAATAACTTTTATTTTTTTACTACTCTGTTTTTTGAAGGCTAATATAAATTTTAGATAATAAATTAGATTTGAATTAAAATTTTAATTAATTATCTTTGTTGAAAACTCATAAAATTGAAATCAAATAACATTAATATGGCATCATTAAAACATTATATAGAGCTAAAACTGCATCATGTTTCGATCGGAACCTATCATAGTCAAGTAAAAGAACAATGGAATAAATCCAGAAATAGTTAAGTATAGAAATAGTAAATGCTACTATTTTTTTAAAATTATCAATTAAAAAAATGAATTTAATTAGTCTTTTTAGCGGTGCAGGGGGTCTCGATTTAGGTTTTCACAAGGCTGGTTTTAAAACTATTATTGCCAATGAATTTGATGATAAAATTTGTCCTACATTTAGGTTGAATTTTCCTGATGTTAAACTTTTAGATAGAGATATTAGGAATATTGACTCATCTGAATTTCCAGACAACATTGATGGAATTATTGGTGGTCCTCCATGTCAATCGTGGAGTGAAGCAGGCTCCTTGAAAGGTATTAAAGATGCTCGTGGTCAACTATTTTACGAATACATCCGCATAATAAAAGACAAACAACCACTTTTTTTTCTGGCAGAAAATGTTTCTGGAATGTTAGCACAACGTCATTCTGCTGCAGTAAAAAACTTTCTAAGTTTATTTGACGATGCGGGTTATGATGTTTATCTAAAACTGTTGAATGCTAAAGACTTTGATGTTGCTGAAGATAGACAAAGAGTCTTTTATATTGGTTTTAGAAAAGATTTA
Organism: Bacteroidales bacterium UBA5287; assembly: GCA_002411345.1. Classification (GTDB taxonomy): domain Bacteria; phylum Bacteroidota; class Bacteroidia; order Bacteroidales; family Dysgonomonadaceae; genus UBA5287. Next base: position 235,539 of record DHSL01000017.1, read on the forward strand.
AGAATTACAAATTTTGAATTTCCTAAGCCATTACATCATAGACCTACATTAAAAGAATGCATTTGGGATTTAAAAGATTCAGCCATTCCTGCAAAAACAAAAAACAAAACAAACGGGATGGATTGCAAAGTATTGAATCACGAATACTTTATTGGAGATTATTCACCAATTTTTATGTCTCGGAATAGAGTTCGCTCTTGGGATGAACCAGCTTTTACTGTCCAAGCAAGCGGTCGTCAATGCCAACTACATCCTCAAGCACCAAAAATGGTTAAAGTAGGGGTTAATAAACAAATGTTTGTTGAAGGATCAGAAACATTATATCGACGTATGACAGTAAGAGAAGTTGCTAGAATTCAAGGATTCCCTGATGATTTTGAATTCATTTACAATGATGTCAACTATGGGTATAAAATGATAGGAAATGCAGTACCTGTAAATTTAGCTTTTCACGTAGCACTAGAAATAAAGAATACTCTTAAATCAAAAGGAATAGAATAACTATTATTGTTGTATGAATGTTGCATCATTTTTCGCTGGTTGCGGTGGTCTTGATCTCGGTTTTGAACAAGCTGGTTTTGATGTAGTATGGGCAAATGAAAATGACTTGACAATTCATAAAACTTATAAAATTAATCATCCTAAAACAATTCTCTGTGAGAAAGATATTCAATCCATAACGGTAAATGATATTCCTGATTGTGACGGTTTTATTGGTGGACCACCTTGTCAATCTTGGAGTGTAGGTGGTAAACAACTTGGATTAAAAGTAAGCATTCGGTCTACTCCGTC
>DHSL01000038.1:0-59384 GCA_002411345.1 Bacteroidales bacterium UBA5287
TCAATTAACAATTACAATCAGAAGATAGCAGCATAAAAAATGAAAAAAGGAGCTGTCCTTTTGGAATAGCCCCCTACTTTTAATTGTTAATAACTTATTCGTTTCCGCTACCTGGTTTAACTTCTATAACCAAGTTTCCTCTCAAAATACCCCATTTATGGCTTACTGATACTGGTACAGAAACCTTGAATTCATTCTGAACTGCTCCAGTTGCAGAATTCACCCAAGTAAATGCATAGGTTGTTGGTACATTAATAGTTCCATTACCTGTAACAATTGTTACATAACCTCCAGCACTAACCACATCAATTTTAAGCTGCATACCTGCAGGTATTGGATAGTTGATATCGCTTACAATGTTACCACTTCCGTTGATGTTACATTTTACATTTGCATTATCAAATACAAATGGAGAATTGTAAGTTACAGTTGGAGTTGTAACTGGTGCATACCACCAACCAAACGGACCTTGTGGATAACCAGGTCTTCTAACAGTACCAGGAAAATTCCAACCTGCATACTGCCAGTCAACTAATATTGCTGTTCCGGGAACAGGTAATTGACCTACTTCATAATGGTCAATCAAAGCTCTTCCTGGTACCGTATTAATATTAATTTTAGCACCATTCCAGTCTACTAGAGCTACTGTAGGATCATAAGGATTGAAAGTATAAGTATTCAAACCACTATTAGACTGATCATAAACAGATGCATCGGTAGGTAATATTAATTGCAATGGATAAACAAACTCTACATTGAACGGATTGTATAAGTTAACCCAGTTGTAAGTCATACCATTGATATAACCTCTTGGTTGAACAGATACCGATTTTCCAACCAAACCTCTTGAAGCATCACTTAAAGGAGCGTAATTACCCCAAGGATTTGAATCGTATGCATTATTATTCAAGCGAATAATGTATTTACCAGGACCACCTTCTTGTACTATTACAGCAGCAAGATCATTTGTTCCATTTTGAAGAACTTCAGTACCATTAGAAGAAATGTGGTAACCTGCAGGAACACCTGTAAATACAAAGTACGGAGTCAAAGCAGTTTCACATGCAGGAAGAAGTGGCGTAAAGATAAAGCTGCCTGATTGATGCATAAATGCATTATTCAATAATGCTTCATAAGCTGCAGAAGTTTTTCCACCTTGTTCTTGAATTGTTGGGTTCACAACAATCTTACCACCTGATAATATAGCAGTGTTAGCTGTCAAACTATAAGTTGGTAATTTAACCTTGAATTTCCAAGTAATTACAACGTCTGGTCTGTAACCATTGGATTTCAATCTTGTTTTAACAGTATAATCACCTGCTGGAGCAGTATTGCTGATGAAAGCATTTATGTAGTTGCTCAAAAGAGTACTTTCAGTTACAGGATTCATATTATATCCAAATTCAACATGCTGTGCTGTGCCACCAATAACTCCTACTGTAGCGTTTGCAGGTGTAGATGTATTTGGAACTTTCCATACTTCAGCGTCAGTAAGACCGGCTTGTCTGTATTCTGCAAAGAATGCATCTTTACCTAACTGTATACGAGCGTGGTTGAATACTTGGTCAAAATCAATAGTGCTTAAATCAACATTTGTCAAATTAAATGTACTGTTGCAACCTAAAGTATAATCTTGTAAGTTGAATGTGAATTCAACATCACTCTTATCGAAATTATCAGTTACAAGAATTTTGATGAATCCAACAGCATGAACTTTACCATTAACCATTGCAGTAACTTCAACAACTGGGGTACGACCAACAGCAGCTGCGTTTACAAGGTTTCCGGCAGCAGGTTTAACACCAATAACACCTGTTGTTTCATTTAATGTAACATAATTCATTGATTGGTCTACACCTTCGCTTGAAAGAGAAACTAAACGGAATTTGAATGTATGATCATTGAAACCAAAATCATTCATCTTCACCCATTTAGAATAATAATCCTGGAACACACCATAAACGTATTCGTTAAGATTGATAGTATGGTTGAGTACATTACCAGTGCTTGAACCTGGCTGGGCTTTACCGTTCCACAACTTAATGTCTTCAGCGTAACCTGCTCCGGCTATAGTAGCTGCATTAATGTCATACGGTAATTGAGTACCATCTTCTTTCTCAGATTTATCGTTCAAAGCAATGCGACCTTCAGCAAGGTCAAAATCAGCTTTTACATATTCTGTAGATGTAACTAAACGATCTTCGTCATTGTCATATTCAGCATTCAAATTCCTTACCTGCAAAGCAACGCTAACATTTTGATCAAATCCATAACTTTCAGTTCTATTTTGAGACCAATCAGCATAAGGATAATCCCAACTTCCATCTTCTAAGTCATAAGTATTAGCTTCAACAGCAACAGGTACACTTAATACACCATTTTCAAGAGTAGCTTGGCCTGATAATATAACGAAATCAGATTTACTTGTTTCACTTCTTACAAGTGTGGTTTTGTTTAACAATTCCGCAATCTCGAAACTACTCATTGTTGCATTTGATGGACTAACATTGTATCTCAAAATTGTTATACCCTTGTAAACTGTTCCTTCTACAATATTTTCCCAATATACATCAGTTTTAGGAGTGCCGGCTGGTCTGTATTTTGGACCTGCCCATTCGGTGATTCCTCTAACAACAATCAAAGGTGTTCCATCATATGAAGTATAATCAGGAATAAAGGTAAGAGCTGTAACTCTTTTATCCAGACTGTTATAAACGTCAAAAATCAAACCTTGTAGTTCTTCACTAAGATCAGCAATGGCAGTTGCCATTTCTTGTCTAACTGCAGTAACTCTTTGATCTAGTGCAGCTAAATTAGCAGTAACATTAGCTAAATCAGTTTTTAAAGTTTCAATCTCAGCAGAAAGTTCGTCATACTTAGCTTGCAAATCGGCTTTAACAGCAGCAATTTCAGTTTTGTTTGCTAAAATGTCAGCTTTCAAAACTGCCTCTAAGTTTGCGATTTGTGCACCTAATTCAAGCTTTAAAGCAGCTAAAGAAGAGTTGTGAAGCGTTTGTAATGCAGTCAATTCTTCTTTTGTTGCAGCTTTTGCCACATCAGCTTTTAGCTTAAGGATATCAGCATCAACAGAAGCTTTAAATGCATTGTAAGTATCAAGTTTTACAGTTGCAGCTAAAATTTCAGCCTTTGCAGCATCAAGTTGAGCTTTGGTAGCACCATTGGTTTCCAAAGTAGTCAACCTTGCTTTAGCAGCGGTCAAATCAGTTTGTACAGCGCTTATAGAAGCCTGTAATTGCGTCTGAAGAGCCGTAAGTTCTGACTTAGCGACAGCTTCAGTTTTTAATGCATCAAGCGCAGTGTTTAACTTGTTGATGTCATCATCATAATCCTTACATGATGTTATTGTCACAAAAGCAGCGATAACTGCAATGACAAAAAACTTAAAGAAATAACTTTTTTTCATAGACCAAAAATTTAATAATAAAATAATTAATTTAGAATATTTACAATGGGAGTTTGTTTTATAATGTATGTTTCTCCTTTAATTTTATTGGAAAAAAAAACCGCAATATATCATATATGTAATTTACTTTGGTTTTATCCCGATTACGGTTATCATGCTTCTGCCTTTCTATTTGTTTTAGATAACGATTTCTTTCTTCCATTTTTTCTATATCTTCAACTTGTTTGTAATCAGAAATGAATTTTACTTCTACACTTCCAATTTTTATTGTATCGTCTGAATCAACAAAATCTAGACAAAGCTTTAGAAGGATGCTTTTGTTAACTATTACATTACAATTTGAGTGTACTTTAGTAAAATTTGAATGGAAGCATTCTTCTTTGATAATTTCGTCATGAACTAAATTCGATGTGAATGGTTCACTTTGTTCAACGAGTCGAAGATGGGTGATCCGACTTAAAACATCGGAACAATGGCAGGAAATTTCAATCTCTTTTATTAGACTACCTTTTGTTAGTGGAAGCATCATATATATCCATTTTACATTCCCCGGCTCTGTTACATTAACCTGCATTCCGGAATGAAGCAAAAAAGGATAACCAAACTTGATTGTTGGATCTCCTGATACAAATCCAATTCCATGAAGCATCAGGCTTTCCATTTTCAAGTTTTTTGTTTCTTTTATATGATCTTTGCGAAAATTCATCTCAACCCTTTTTTAGATTGTTGGTTTGTTTAATCTTTTATCTTTTCAAATGAGGCTTTTTTTAGAGAGCGTTTGAATTCGGGGGATGGTGTAAAAACTAAACGAACACTTTTTATGTGTTCTTGTGTGAACTTTTCGGGTGATTCAACGCCTTTGCTTGAAAAAGAAAGCCGCATTGTACCAAAGTTCTCAAGGTTTACACTATATCCCTCCATCAAATACTTAGGAATTTCATCGATAATGTTTTCTATAACATTAACTACATCTCCACGCGTCAAAGACGAATGACCGGCTATCTGTTTACTCAATTGATAGTTATTGATTGTTCCGGTTTTTACAGGGCTTGCATACCATTTTCTATCGGCTTCCGGTTCAAGGGGATTTGGTTTTTGTATTAATTTATATTTCATAAGCACAAGTTTAAAAGGGTATATTTTTTAGTTAATTATCTTCATTAATTTTTATTTTTTTTTGTTTAATCACTAATAATGAGCGTAATAATGCTTTTTTTAAGTGTTTTATTTCTTTGTTGTTACGTACAGAACAAATTCTTTGAGCGGATGTAATTATTTTAGAAACGGTTGACTTTCTAATGCGCTCTGTATCAAAATCTAATCGCTGTCTTGATGGAATTATTTTTTCATCAGTTCGTCACAACAAATTTATTAGTCACAAATTTATGGGAATGATTAATCGACTGTTAGCATTTTAATGATATTCATTAGCATTGATTAGTCTTTAACATTTTAAGGTATTAGCATTAAAGTTTTAATAAAAACGTTTATAACGTTATATATCAACATATTCACTGTGCTAATTTCATGTATTTCATTATATATAAGGTCATATTTTTTAGTAGAAAAAGGACATGAACTGAATTATTTTATAAAAAATCGTGAAAATGATATTGAATAAAAATTCAATATCATTTAATGTTATTTTGAATACTATGTTTGTATTGAGACGGGGTTAATCCCATATACTTCTTAAATACGCGAGAAAAATAGTTTACATCATATATGCCACAGTCTGATGCGACTTCTCCAATACTCTTATCATATGTGGATAAAATCTTTTTGGCATAAGACAATTTTATCTGAAGTATATAAATAGAACTGGCATAACCTGTCATATCATTGATTTTCTTGTTGAGCTGTGATGTGCTAATAGCAAGATCGTTAGCTAAATTAGTGACCTTGAAATCAGGATTCTTCATTTCACGGTAAATAATATCATTAACACGCTGAAGAAAACCGGAATCTTGACTTGATACTTGCGTGATTTTAATAACTTCATTTTTAACTACTGTTCTATTAAATTTATCTTTAAGAAGTTTCTTATTGGAAATCAACTTTTTAACCTGTACCTGTAACTCATCAGAGTTAAAAGGTTTACGAAGAAAAACATCTGCGCCGCATTTAAAACCATCCAGAGCATCTGATTCCGAAGAAAGTGCAGTAAGCATGATTATAGGTATATGGTTCAATAACTCCGAACTTTTAATTTCTGCACATAACTGCATTCCGTTTTTACCGGGCATGAGAACATCTGTTATCACAACATCCGGAATATACTTGTTGGCTAATGTCATCGCTTCATCACCATTACGGGCATGAAGAACTTTGTATTCATCATTACTGAACAATTCTTTAATATAATAGGCTACATCTTTATTGTCTTCTGCAATTAAAAGTATGTCACGTGGGTCGTTTTCATTTATCTCTACTGCCGATAAAGAATTATCTTCTTCTGATAATGGATCATAAATTTCAGATTTAATGTCTGCAGGTTTCTTTATTGGCAGCCAATAAGAAAAAAGTCTCTTTTCATTATGAACTATAGGCAATTCAATTGTGAATTTAGAACCAACACCAAGTTTGCTTTCTACATTGATTTTACCATCCAAAATTTCGACCAGCTGTTTTGTTAAAGCAAGACCTATTCCACTACCGGGCTTTTTACCATTGGAATTGTCTTTATAATATAGATCAAATATGTGAGAAATTGCAGAACTGTCAATACCTTTCCCCTGATCAATGATCTTAATGAGAACGCTCTCTTTTACTTTATCACTTTTTTCTATTACTAATGATATCTTGTCTCCAGAATTACTGTATTTTATAGCGTTAAATAGTAGATTGTACAAAATCTTATTAATATAGGATGGTACAAAATCGGTTTCTATTTGTGATTCTTTACTGAAGAAAACTAGATCAATACCTTTTTGAGCAGCATAAACATGAAATGTTTCTGCAATCATTTCTAAATAGACAACTAGATTACCCGTTTTCCATTCAACTTCATTGATTGAATTTTTAACTACTAAAACATCTGATAATTGATTGGTAAGATAGGTTAAGTTTCTACCCTGCTGATCTATCATATTCAAATAGGTTTCATAAGTATGCTGCGATAGATGTTCCTTTTTTTTCAATTGCTTGATTAGACCGATAATAACAGTTAAAGGGGCACGAAATTCGTGAGTTAAAAACTTGAATGTTTCTGTTTGACGTTTTTCTATTTCTAACAGGAATTTATATTTTCTCTTAACTTTTACCAGCTGATAGATAACAATGGAATAGCTGATAATAAGTATTAAAATTAAGAATAAAAAGATAATATATCCTGATTTCATAGTGTCTTAAATTGATAAAATATTATGCAATTTACATAAAATATTTGACATAAACAAACTTATTTTAAAGTATTTATCAAATAATTTTAACGTAATAGAATAGTAAAAAGTTTGTTTGGTTTTTTTAACTTAATTAAATAAAAGGAAAAAAACCGTCGCTTAATTAAATTATAAACGACGGTCGAAATTTATTTTCTGAAAAAAAATAGTTATTGCTTCTTATAATAGTGATTGTGGATCTAAATTATCATGCTCAATATCCAGGAAGTATTTGTAAGTACCTACTGTCAACTCGGAACATGCATCATAATCACATACTATAATTCCTTTTTTATGAAGTTGCAATGCACTGATAGTCCACATTTGTGTTATACCTCCTTCAACAGCATGATATAATGCACGTGATTTGTGGTGACCGTTTACCAAAATTAAGACTTCTTTGGCATCTAAAACAGTTCCGACTCCAACTGTTAAAGCGGTTTTGGGAACTTTGTTTACGTCGTTGTCAAAAAAACGGGAATTTGCAATTACTGTATCGGTTGTCAACGTTTTTATTCGAGTACGAGAGGTAAGTGATGAACCGGGCTCGTTGAATGCAATGTGACCATCGGGACCAATTCCACCAAGAAACAAATCTATTCCTCCTGCATTCGAAATAGCATCTTCGTATGCTTGACATTCTGCTTCTAAATCTTCAGCCATTCCATTTAGAATATGTACATTTTCTTCCTTTATGTCAATGTGACTGAAAAAATTATTCCACATGAATGTATGATAACTTTGAGGATGATCTTTAGAAAGTCCAACGTATTCATCCATATTGAATGTGATAACATTTTCAAAAGAAACTAAACCTTTTTCATATAAATTAATTAATGCTTTATATGTTCCTAATGGTGATGAACCGGTAGGAAGACCTAATTTATATGGATTCTCAGCAGTTGGATTAGCTTTGTTAATTTTTGCGGCAATGTAATTTGCCGACCATTGAGCAATCTGCTCAGAATTTGGTTGAATAATAAGTCTCATATTTAAATATTTAATAATTTGTTGAATTTAAACGTTCTGCCATTAATTTTCCAAGATTTATTGCTTGTTCCACAACAGTTTCATCGGGAGACTGCTTCATTTTAAATGGATCTGCAACTATATCAAACTTCATTTTAGATGTAAATTCAGTAAACTTTTTAATAGTAGCATCTGCCCAGGAAAAACTACCGTAATAGCCAAATAGATGGTTTTTTATTCCTCTGCTTTCTATGCCGATGAGCAAATTCTCAATAGGAGGAAAAAGGCCGTTATTATAGGTGGGTGAACCAATTATAAGTCCTTTGTATTTAAAAATATCACGAAGGATATATGATTCATGCGATTTTGAAACATTATGAAGCACTATATTTTTAATTCCGTTATTGGCAGCTGATGATGCAATAATCTCTGCTATTTGCTCGGTGTTTCCATACATACTTCCATAAGCAATTACAAGACCGTTGTCTGTCTCATATTTACTTAATTTATCAGTTAAAGAAACAACACTACTAATATTTTCTTTTTCTGTCCAAACTGGTCCATGTGTCGAACAAATACATTCTATTTCAATATCAGAGAGCTTTTTGTATGCTGTCTGAACAGCAGAGCCGTACTTACCAACAATATTGGCATAGTAACGAATCATCTCTTCGTAATACCAATCGGGATTCAATTGTGAATCTATTACTCCTCCATCTAATGTGCCGAAAGTGCCAAAGGCATCTCCGGTAATTAATGTTTTGGACTGAACAAGAAAGGTCATCATTGTTTCAGGCCAATGTATCATGGGAGTGGTTATGAATCTGAGGGTATTATCGCCAATTGATAATTCTTCTTTATCTTTGATAATCTGAACATTATCGATTATACCGTAAAATCCTTTTAACATTTCACAGGTATAGTTATTGCCAATGATCTTCAGATTTGGATACATACTTAATAACCATTTTATTGAACCGGAATGATCTGGCTCCATATGGCTTATTACAAGATAATCGATTGGCTTTTCGCCTATCACTGATTTTATTTTGCTTAAATATATATCGGAATAACAAATATCGACTGTATCAAACAACACGACTTTGTCATCTTCAAGCAAATACGAATTGTAAGAGACTCCTTTAGGTAATGGCCACAAACTTTCGAACAAATGTTTTGTGCGGTCATTTACACCAACATAAAATAATCCTTTCTTAATTTGAGGGGACTTATACATATAATTTCCTTAATTCTTTTATTTCTTCTTTTTAGTATTTGAAACTTCTGTCTTTCGCTGGGGAGTTTTAATTTCTTTTGGCTCTTTACGAAGGGCATTAATAATCAACCATAAACCCCATAATATAAAGGGAATACTTAGCCACTGACCTAGTACCAACCCGGTATTATCACGCATGGCAATTTCTGAATCAACCTGCACTAACTTAACATATTCAATAAAGAAACGTGCAATAAATATAATTGCTATTCCTACTCCGGTAATCAAACCGACTCTATTCTTTGCGTTTGTCTTATAATACATCCACATTGTGATGCCAAAAACAATAAAATAAACTAATGCTTCGTATATTTGAGTGGGATGTGAAGCGGGACCGTGAACGGCTGGCGCTCCAGCCATCCATTCGTTTATATTTTCAATAAAACTGAACCCCCAGGGTAAATCGGTGGGACTGCCATAAATTTCGTGATTCATCAGATTACCCAACCTTATGCAACCGGCTACAAATCCTGTTGGCACCATCATACGGTCAAATGTCCAGTTAATATGCAAATGATTTACATTTTTTGAATAAAGGGCTACTGCGATAATAATGCCTAACACGCCGCCGTGACTTGCAAGACCGCCTTCCCAAATTTTTAAAATTTCAATGGGGTGAGCTAAATAAAATTCGGGCTGATAAAACAAACAATGACCTAACCTTGCACCTACAATTATTCCTATCATCGAATAGATGAAGAGTGAATCAAACCATTTTTCAGGGAGCTTCTCTTTATTGAAGATTCGCTCAACTACATAAACGGCTACAATCAAACCTATGACCCATAAAATTCCGTACCAGCGTATCTCGCGGCCCAAAATTGAAAAAGCTTCAGGATCAACATTCCAAATGATAGATAATAACATAGGATTATAATAAATTGATTATAATTATTAATTTGCGACAAAGATAGGACTTTTTTTTGCTATTAAACTAATTTTTTAATCCATTCGTCTCTATCACCAGGCAATAAATCAATAACCGGAACTTCTATTAAAGTGTATGCACCTGGCGTTTGTTTCAAACAAGCTCGTGCTGCACCAATCAAAACTTGAGCAGTAAGGGCGGGATTGTTAATGTGCATCTTAAAACTGAATAATTGATTTTGAGTCACACCGGATACGCCTTTGCGCTCCATTAATACACCATGACCCATATCTTTCAAATAATCAACATTTTCTACCTGAAACACATGAGTTTCATCATGGGAAAAATAATCGTCTGTCTTAATTGCTTTTGATACTTCTTCAAATAAATAACCTTCTTTTAACTCGATATAAACCATGCGACGATGAACTCCTGTCCCCAATGGAATGGTCATTGATAATGCGTCTTTAACACCTTCTATGGCTTTTACGGCAACAGTGTGACCCATACTCATACCGGGACCAAAATTGGTGTATGTCAAACCCTTAGGAGCCATAGCCTCCATCAAAGTTCTAATTATTGAATCGCTCCCCGGATCCCAACCTGCAGAAATAATTGAAACGGCTTTGTGAGCCTTTGCTGATTCATCAAGAGATTTCCTCAACAGGGGAATTTGTGTGTGAATATCAAAACTGTCAACAGTATTGATTCCAAGTGCAAGACATTCTTTTGCTGACTCCTCAACTTTTCTTGTCGGGGTAGTTAAAATCGCTACATCTACATTAGATAGATCAGAAATTGAAGAAACTACTTTATAGCCTGATAATTCAGATGGGATATTATTTACATTTCTTCTAACAATGCCCACAAGTTCAAAATCAGATGAAGATTGGATCGATTGAACAACATATTTGCCAATATTTCCATAACCAATAACAGCTGCTCTAATTAAATTTTTCATATCCACTATTAATTAATATTTATATGAATACAAAAATATAAAAATATAAGAAACAGCAAAAAAAAGAATTGCAGATTATAACAAAAAAACATCTAAAAGCGAGCTCTGGTAGGGCTTCTTGAATAATTTTAATATTAATGTCATTTTTTGGTTTCTTTATTTATTTTCTTTATCTTTCGGAACAATTGAAAACATAATAAATAAAGTGGAATATGAGTTATCTTAAATTCGATAAAAGTCAGATGATAAACCTCGAATATTCACTCTACAGAAATGTTTTAAGAACTAATAGAAGAGGTGCTTATCAGAATACATCCATTTCAGGATGCAATACTTCAAAGTATCAAGGACTGCTGGTAATGCCGGTTCCCTTTCTAGATGATGAGAATCACCTTATACTTTCGTCGTTCGATGAAACGGTGATTCAGCATGGAGCTGAATTTAATCTGGGAATTCATAAATATAACGGAGATAATTATAGCCCACGTGGACATAAATATATTCGGGAATTTAATTGTGATGGGGTTCCTAAAACAATTTATCGTGTTGGTGGTGTAGTTCTTTCGAAAGAGATAATGTTCTCGTCGAAAGAGAATAGGCTCATGATCAGATACACGCTTTTGGATGCGCATTCACCTACAACCCTTCGGTTCAAACCATTTTTGGCTTTCAGAAACATATCTAAATTGACGAAAGAAAATGATAGAGTGGACCGTTCATACAGAGATGTGGAGAATGGAATAAGTACATGTATGTACTTTGGATATCCTGAGCTTTTTATGCAGTTTAATAAAAAACCAGAGTTCATTTATCATCCGGATTGGTATAAAGGAATCGAATATTTGCAGGATCAACAACAAGGGGATACATATCAGGAAGATTTATATGTGCCGGGATATTTTGAAATGTCTATCGCTAAAGGCGAAGAAATAATCTTCTCTGCTGGAGATATACTAGTGGATACTAACACATTGGCAAATGAGTTCGACTACGAACTTCATAAACGGACACCAAGATCAAACTTATATAATTGTCTCAAAAATTCAAGTCACCAATTCTATTTCAGACCAAAAGATGGTGAGTGTTTTCTAATTGCCGGATATCCTTGGTTCAAAGTCAGGGCTCGTGATCAGTTTATTGCATTGCCTGGTTGTACTATCTCTATTGGCAAACTGGATGACTTCGAAACAATAATGGATTCTTCGATGCCGCATTTGAGGGATTTAATGGAGGGGCGACCGCTGAAAAATGTCATTCATCAAATAGACGATCCTGATGTTTTACTCTGGGTTATTTGGGCATTACAACAGTATTGGAATGAAAATCATGAGGCGTTCAAACAGAAAAAATATAATGATTTTGTTATCGAAATCGTGAAATATATTTTGGCAAATAAGCACCCAAACTTGTTCGTGGATAAAAACACGGAATTGCTGTACACAAATGGAAAAAATGTGGCGGTAAGCTGGATGAATGCTACTATTAATGGGAAACCGGTGATCCCACGCTCGGGATTCTTGGTCGAATTTAATGCTTTATGGTACAACGCCCTAATATTTGCTAAAGAATTGGCTTTGGAAAAACAAAACGTATTCATAATAGACAAATTAATGGATACAAGCGAAAAAGTACATAAATCATTCGTAGAAACGTTCTTAAATGATGCTGGATATTTGTACGATTACGTGGATGGGCATTATTGCGATCCGAATGTCAGACCCAACATGTTATTTGCAGTTTCGCTTGATTATTCACCCCTGGAAAGAATACAAAAGAAAACTATTATAGATTTTGTTACGAAAGAGTTACTAACGACGTGCGGTATTCGCTCGTTGAGTCCAAAAAGCGGGAATTTCAAACCGCATTATACGGGCTCAATAAACGAAAAACAATTCGCTTACTTTAATGGATTGGCTTTTCCTTGGTTATTCGGACCGTATATCGAAGGGTATCTCAAAGTATTTCACAAAAGTGGATTGTCTCTTGCCGATAGAATAATGGTGGGAATAGAAGGGGAAATGCAAAATGATTGCATTGGAACAATTTCAGAACTTTACGACTCTAACCCGCCATTCATAGCAAGAGGGGGATACTCATTTGCAATGAGTATCGCTGAATCACTGAGAGCAAGACGTATAATGGAATCTTATGAAAAAAAAGACTTATGAATTGTAACTTTATTAGAAATATATGAAAGCATTAATGTTCGGATGGGAATTTCCACCTCATATTTTAGGAGGACTGGGAACTGCGAGTTACGGACTCACTAAAGGAATGGCAATGCAGGAGGATATGGAAATCACTTTTGTAATTCCAAAACCTTGGGGTGATGAAGATCAGAGTTTTCTTAAAATAATTGGAGCTAACAATACTCCCATAGTATGGCACGATGTGCAATGGGATGCGGTCAAATCAAGATACGAACAGTTTATGAGCCCTCAAGATTACTACGACTTGAGGGATCATATTTATGCGGATTTTAGATATATGCATACTAACGACATGGGATGTGTGGAATTCTCTGGACGTTATCCGCAAAACATTCTGGAGGAAACTAACAACTATTCAATTGTGGCAGGGGTTATTGCCCGTACTTATAATTTCGATATAATTCATGCGCACGACTGGCTGACGTATCCCGCGGGGCTTCACGCTAAAAGTATCACGGGCAAACCGCTCGTTATTCATGTGCACGCAACGGAATTCGACCGAAGCAGAGGAAAACCAAATCCTACTGTTTACAATATCGAAAAAGATGGCATGGACCACTGCGATCATATCGTTTGTGTGAGTAATCTTACACGAAAAACTGTGATAGAAAATTATAATCAACCGCCCGAAAAAGTAACGACAGTTCACAATGCGGTCGATCCACTTGCTCCTGAAATTGAATCAATAGAAAGATTGTCGGGGGTGCCTGAAAAAGTTGTCACTTTCCTGGGACGAATAACTATGCAAAAGGGACCGGAGTTCTTTGTTGATGCGGCTACTCAGGTGCTTAAAAACACAAAACATATTAGATTTGTGATGGCAGGTAGTGGGGATATGATGAACCAAATGATACGACTGGTGGCCGACAGGGGTATTTCTGATAAATTTCATTTTACAGGATTCCTTAGAGGAAAACAGGTCTATGAAATGCTAAAATCAAGTGACGTATATGTAATGCCTTCAGTATCTGAGCCCTTCGGTATTTCTCCGCTTGAGGCTATGCAGTGTGGAGTGCCGAGCATAATTTCATATCAATCGGGATGTGCCGAAATTCTGGAAAATGTTATAAAAACTGATTACTGGGATGTGGATGCAATGGCAGATGCAATTTATTCAATTTGTACCTATCCGGCTATGGCGGAGTATCTAAAAACTGAAGGAAAAAAAGAAGTGGATAATATAAAATGGGAAGATGCTGGCTTGAAAATAAGAAAGATCTATGATAGGTTGGTACATTAATTAATTGAAAAAAACAGAACTTAAAGGACAAAAATATATGAAAACAATTTGCATTTATTTTCAAATACATCAACCTTTTCGCTTGAAAAGGTACAGATTTTTCAATATAGGAAAGGATCATTATTATTATGATGATTTTTCAAATGAAGATATCCTTCAGCAAATTGCTCAAAAATCTTTTATACCGGCTAACAGATTGTTGCTGGACTTGGTAAATCAATACGATGGGAAATTTAAAGTGGCTTTCTCTATTTCGGGAGTGGCACTTGAACAACTCGAAGTATATGCGCCTGAAGTTATAGATGGGCTGAGAGAACTGAGTAGAACAGGACATGTCGAAATATTGGGAGAAACTTATGCGCATTCGTTATCATCTCTCGTTGATCCTGAAGAATTTGCTGAACAGGTGAGGTTTCATTCTGATAAAATAAAACTTTTGTTTGGGAAGGAACCAAAAACTTTCCGAAACACGGAGCTGATTTATTCTGATGAAATAGGTGAAATGATCTATTCACTGGGTTTTGATAAAGTACTTACCGAGGGGGCTAAACATATTTTGGGATGGAAAAGCCCTAATTATGTATATCAATCTGAAACGCAACCGAAACTGAAAATTTTGATGAAAAACTCAAAATTTAGCGATGATATTGCTTTCAGATTTTCGAACTATAACTGGAGCAAATACCCGCTGACAGCGGATAAATTTATATCTTGGATTGCAGATACACCGGAAAGTGAGAATGTGATCAACCTCTTTATGAATTATGAAACACTTGGAAATATCCAGGCTGCATATACCGGTATTTTTGAGTTCATGAAAGCGTTACCGCGATTTGCAATTGATAAGGGAATAAAGTTTGGAACTCCTTCAGAAATTTTGGAAACACATAAACCTATTGGGTCAATCACTGTACCAAACCCTATCTCATGGGCTGATGAGGAAAGGGACCTCAGTGCTTGGTTGGGGAACTCTCTTCAAAAAGGGGCTTTTGACACGTTATATAGCATTGGAGAAAGGGTTAGAATGTCTAACAATAGAAGATTGAAACAGGATTGGAACTATCTGCAAACAAGTGATCACTTTTATTATATGTCGACAAAGCATTTTTCTGATGGGGCGGTTCATAGCCAATTCAGTCCTTATTCAACACCTTATGATGCTTTTAATAATTATATGAATGTGTTGAGTGATTTGATTGGACGTGTCAAATCGGAATATCCTGACGATGTGGATAATGAAGAATTGAATTCATTGCTCATAACAATTCAAAACCAAGGATTGGAAATCAAAAAACTACAAGCTGAATTAAAAAGTATCACGGATGCTAATGCTGAAAAATTTGTAGAGAAAACTAAGGTTAATAGAAAAGAAACTGTTAAATAATAAAATTATTTATTAAAAAAAGGGGGGATGACTTACACGATCAAGTCTAACAACTTACATCATCAAACGTGATGGATCATCCTCTTTAACATCCAAATTATTATGGAACTGAATATAAATTTAAACAAGAAAGATATTAACTCATACACTGCGTTTACTATCGGAGGAATGTTTTTTGTTGTAGGAGTATACTTTTTTCTGGAAAGCGGAAAAGACGAAAAGGGATTTGATGGTTTCGACTGGGCATATCTGATTTTCTTTGCAGTACTTGGCTTGGCTTTTATGATGAAAGGTTTTGGAGTGGCTTTCAGAAAGGCTTTTGTGAAAATTGATGAGGAAAAAATTTCACTTAAACCTGATCTGACATCAAAAGTGCATACCATCCACTGGGATGATATTCAATCGATTCAACAAGTCACAATTAGGTATATAATAAAACTTAAAAACGATAAAACGGACGAAATTATTCTTGCACATTATACACATGATGTAGCAGACCAAATTAAAGAAATCGTTGAACAAATCGCTGACAAAAAACATATTCCATTTAACCCTCAGCTATAACACATTCAATATCACCAAAATAGTAGACATAAAAAAGGGCAATGCAAATGCAATGCCCTTTATATTTCAACTGTCTTATAAATCAAATCGAAAAGTCTGCATTTATCATACTTCCTGTTTCCTGAAATGCTTTGTGGAAAGCAAAACAAGAATACATATCAAAAGGAATGTGACCTTTAATGCCTCTATTTAAATATTCATGTAATAAAGGACGATAATCTGGGTGGGCACATTTTTCAATAATCTCTTGAGCACGGTGACGGGGACCTTTACCTCGCAAATCAGCAACGCCATATTCCGAAACAATGATCTTAACTGAGTGTTCGTTATGATCTTCGTGAGTAACTTTTGGAACTATGCAACTTATTTTGCCATCTTTAGCTACTGAAGGGGTTAAGAAAATGGATAAATATGAATTGCGAGTGAAATCGCCTGATCCACCAATTCCGTTCATCATCTTGATTCCGTTAACATGGGTGGAATTCACATTACCAAATATGTCAACTTCAATAGCTGTGTTTAAAGCAATAATTCCTAAACGACGTGCTAAACCTGGATTATTTGAGATTTCAGAAGGACGCAAAACCATTCTTTCTTTATAGAAATTGATATCATCAAAAACTTGATGCAATACCTCATTGCTGACAGTCAAAGAACATCCGCTTACTAATGAAACATTGTCTTTTTGCATCATGTCAATAACAGCATCCTGAATTACTTCTGTGTAAATATTGAAACGAGGAATTTGATCATTACTTCCCATAGCTGCTAAAACGGCATTGGCTATATTACCAACTCCTGATTGAATGGGTAAAAATGTCTTGGGAATACGACCGGCAACCATTTCGGCTACAAAAAAATCGGCTACATTCTGACCAATTCTGGCTGTAATATCATCTACGGGAGCAAAACCACTTCCTTCACCATCTCTATCTGTTTCAACTACATATATTTTTGATGGATCTACTTTAATATATTCTTTTCCTACTCTATCGTTTACATTAAAAATCTGAATTTCTTTACGATATGGTGGATCTTTTAATTCATATAAGTCGTGAATTCCTTTTAAACTCGATGGAACTTGCTTGTTAAGCTCAACAATAACTTTTTTTGCTAAACGACAGATAGTGGGACTGATTCCTACACCGGTAGTTGGTATTATTTCTCCGTTTTCACTGATATCGCATGCCTCAATGATAGCAACATCAATATTTCCCAGAAATCCATAACGAATCTCTTGCGCAAGCTGAGATAAATGTAAATCAAAATATTCAAACTCTGCATTGTTGATAGCTGTACGCATATCTTTGTTAGTTTGATAAGGAGTTCTAAACTTGATGGCTTTTGCTCTTGATAATGTGCCATCAATGGAATCACCTGTTGATGCTCCGGTAAAAACTCCAATCTTAAAGGGATTGCCTTTTGCATGCTCTGCTTCGGCAAGTTTAGCAATTTCTGCCGGAACAACTTTAGGACATCCGGCATGCGTGAAACCACTAAAACCCACGTTGTCATTGTTTTTAACAAGGGCTGCGGCTTCTTGCGCACTTACATAATTTAACGCCATATTAATCTATAATTTTTATTTATTGTTTGTTTTTTCTTAAAACTTCGGTTTTAGTATCTCTGAGTAAATAACGGCTTTCTTTAATTCTTCCATTCCATCACCTCTAATCGACTGAATTAGAGGGTGAGAGCGACGAAACATCTCATCAGGCTTTTCTGAATCTTCTAATTGCATAGGAATAGAATCGTCTGCAGTGAAAATACTTCTTTCGGCTTCATCGGAATATTGACTATAATCTGTAGTCAAATTTATCGACGACTGAAATATCGACTTCCTTAAAGGGCGATCAACTTGTTCGTGAGTATTTACATTAGCAGCTTCTTGCTTATTGGGAATTCCTCGTCTAACCGTTCTTTGCTGAAATTGCCTCTCTGGATTCTGATAGACGATAGGTGGTACTGAAGGTATAGATTCATCTGTATTAGTGGAATTCTTATTTTCTTGCTTTTGTTTGGCATATTCAAATATAACCCCGCCAAAGATAATAACTAATCCAATTAAAAAGGAAATAATCTCTGAAATATCCATATTTTTAGTACTTTTGCATCACAACAAAAGTAGTAAAAAAAAACAATATTACAGGGTTTTAGAAAGTAAAAAGTCGAGAGCAACTTCACAGATCCTCTCGACTTAAAAGCTAAAACTTTAACTATGAAAATAACTAACTAAATTAGACATAACAAAGATAGTTCAAATAAACTCTATTTACAAATTTTTAGATTTAAGAGCTTGTTTAAGGTATTTTTTAATTGATAAGTGATTTAAAAGAAATGAATTCAGATTTACAAACAACACCAAATAAGAAACTATTAATAGAAACTTATGGATGTCAAATGAATGTTGCCGATACAGAAGTGGTGGCATCAATAATGGAAATGGATGGATATACTTTAACGGATAACGATAAGGAGGCGGATGCCATTTTCATTAATACTTGTTCAGTTAGAGATAATGCAGAACAACGTGTGATTCAACGCCTTGAACATTTAAACTCACTCAAAAAGAAACGCAAAGGAAAACTTATTATCGGAGTGCTAGGCTGTATGGCTGAGAGAATGAAATCAGACTTAATAGAAAACAATAATGTTGATATGGTAATTGGTCCTGATGCCTATCTCGACTTGCCAAATCTGGTTGGCTCTGCTGAGAAAGGGAATAAAGTAGTAAATGTTGAACTATCAAAAACGGAAACTTACAAAGATGTGATTCCACTCAAATTAAGTGGTGCAAACATCTCTGGTTATATTTCCATTATGCGTGGTTGTGATAAATTTTGTACATATTGCATCGTGCCTTATACTCGTGGAAGAGAAAGAAGCAGAGAACCTGAAAGTATTCTGAACGAATTGCGCGATTTGCGTGACAAGGGATTTAGAGAGGCAACTCTCTTAGGACAGAATGTGAATTCCTATCTATTTAAAGATGATGAAAGAACGGTCGACTTCCCATCATTGCTTGAAATGGTTGCAAAAGAAGCACCTAATATGCGCATCCGTTTTACAACCTCACATCCTAAAGATATGACCGATGAAACTCTCACTATGATAGCTAAGTACAATAATCTTTGCAACTTTATTCATTTACCGGTTCAATCGGGCAGCTCAAAAATGCTCAAACTAATGAATCGTAAATACGACAGAGAATGGTACTTGGAAAGAATAGCTGCCATTAAGCAGATTATTCCTGGTTGTGGATTGTCAACTGATATTATGTGTGGTTTTCATTCTGAAACTGAAGAGGATCATCAAGATACTTTATCGTTAATGCGCGAGGTGGGTTTCGATTCTGCTTTCATGTTCAAATACTCTGAACGCCCGGGGACTTTTGCTGCTAACAAATTAACAGACAATATTCCCGAAGATGTAAAAGTAAAACGTTTACAAGAAATTATTGATCTTCAACTTAAATTGTCAGAAGAAAGTAATAAACGAGATATGGGAAAAGTATTTGAAATATTGGTCGAAGGTGTTTCAAAACGATCACATGATCAACTGTTTGGCCGAACAGAACAAAATAAAGTTGTTATTTTCGACAAAAAGAATAATCGCATTGGTGACTTTGTAAAAGTCAAGATAAATGGTCATACATCTGCAACTCTATTTGGAGAAGTTTTCGAATTTTGAAACTTTGTTAATATTAAGATTGAACAATTACCACTTCTTCAACGTTTATTACAAAGATTAATTCGGCACTTTGCTATGTTTAATGTACAATAAAATGTAACTATACTATTAACAATAAAATTTTAAAATTATGAAATCAGACGGAAAATTACTATTAGGTTTAGGCATCGGTCTAGCACTGGGTGCTGCAATAGGATATGTTTTATCATCAGACAAAAAAGAAGAATGGTTAGATCAGGCAAACGCTTTGGCAGATAAAGTAAAAGTTGGTGTTCAAAATGCTATTTACAAAGGGAAATCTGAAGTAAATGATTTGAAAGAAGACATTGACGATATTGCCGATATTGCTAAAAAAGAATTATCACATTAATAATTGATTCTGTTAACAACCTTAACAATGGAAGAAGAAAATACAAGTACAATGTTCAAAGAAATAAAGGATGATGTATCAAAATATGTCAAGAACACTATTGAACTTACTAAACTCAGTGCTTATGAGAAAATAAGTAAAGCCACATCAGAAGCCACATACAGCTTAATACTCGCTTGTATTATTCTGTTTGTTTTATTTATTGCATCTATTACTTTAGCAATCTATTTAGGAGAAATTCTAATGAGTTTGTGGGCTGGATTTGGACTTGTCGCACTTTTAAATA
Organism: Bacteroidales bacterium UBA5287; assembly: GCA_002411345.1. Classification (GTDB taxonomy): domain Bacteria; phylum Bacteroidota; class Bacteroidia; order Bacteroidales; family Dysgonomonadaceae; genus UBA5287. The sequence goes on from DHSL01000038.1 coordinate 20,623, forward strand.
TATTTCTTATTATCATTCTTTTACTTTTAAGAAAGCCTATTAAGAAATCCATTACAAACAAGGTTGTTAGTTTCTTGACTGAAAATGACGAAGAGGAAGGTAGTAAAACATATAATTAAATGAAAACATATAAATTATCATCGCTCGAAAAACTCCAACTTGAAAAGAAAAGATTAAAAGAGGAGCAGATCATTTCCGGTCAACGATTATCCTATAAAATTCAGTATTTATCTGATAATTGGGGTATGCTTTTGACAAAAGGTGTAACTAATTCGATAAAGAATAAGTTTATGAGTACAACAGATGGTCTATCTTCTAAGAGTACTATGGCACCGCCTACCAGTCCTTTTGGAGCAATGGGCTTTCTAAATAATATATCAGGATTGACTGGAGTTGCAAACACTTTAAAAGTGATAGGCTATTCTCAAATGGGATCGATTATATGGAAAATAGCAAAGCCATTGCTATTAACATTTGCAACAAGAAAAGTAAGCTCCTTGTTATTCGGTAGATATAAACGAAAAAGATAAAGGTTCTATTATTTGAACTCTGATCTGTGGACGGTAGTAACACCGTCCACTTTTGCTATTTTAGAACATAGTAAAGTTACATCTTCTGCACTATGAACGTGTACATTTAATTTACCCTCAAAAATACCATCATTTGATGAGACGTTTACACTTTGAATGTTTACAACAATGTTTTCAGTCAATTTGGAAAGAATCGTATTCAAAATTCCTATGCGATCAATACCTGAAAAGACGATAGTCGCCATGAAAGAATATTGTCTGTAATCACCCCAAGAAACCTCAATGATACGGTCGCCAAAGCTTGATTTTAACTTCATTCCATTTTCACATGACCTTTTATGAACTTCAACCTCCTCTTTTTGATTGATATATCCAAAGACATCATCTCCAGGAAGAGGATTACAGCAAGTAGGTACGATGAAATTCTTTTTAAAGTTCTCTTCCTTCAAATGATAAATAGCTTTTCTATCAATTAAAATAAAACCTTCTTCAGTTTCAGTTGTGTGTTTTTGGTCAGAAGGGCTCTTTATCATAGCACTCATAGCCTGCTTCATATACCTTACAAAAAGATTATCCTGTTTTTTAATGGGAACTTTCACATTAAAAAAAACAGATGACGACTCAGGCAACACTATCTCATTATTACCAATCAGATAATACAGAATCTCCTTATTATCCACTTGATAATAATTCAATATCTTATTGTATGAAACACTATCTATTTCCTTTCCATCAAACAAATCCTCAAGCATATTTTTACCATTTTCTGCAACTGTCCTTCGTTGTCGACGTAAAGACGCTTCGATCTTTGTTTTGGCTTTTGCAGTAGTAACAAAACCAAGCCATTCAGGTTGAGGGAATTGAGATTCCGAAGTGAGTATTTCTACTTGATCGCCACTCCTTAAAACTTGACTTAAAGGAGCCAACTTATGATTAACTTTTGCGCCTAGGCAATGATCACCAACTCTAGTATGTATTATATATGCAAAATCAAGTGCCGTTGCACCCTGTGGTAAAGTTCTAATTTCTCCTTTAGGTGTAAAAACAAATATTTCGGAAGAGAACAAGTTCATTTTTACAGTATCGAGAAAATCTATTGCATTAGGATTAGGATTAGCAAGAATTTCCTGAATTGTTTTCAACCATTTATCTAATTCGTTATCCTCTTCAACACCTTCTGTTTTATACTTCCAATGTGCGGCAAATCCTTTTTCAGCGATATCATCCATTCGTTTGCTTCGGATTTGTATTTCTATCCACTTCCCGTCCGGTCCCATAACTGTAAGGTGCAGAGCCTGATATCCGTTTGCTTTAGGGTGACTAACCCAATCACGAATACGATCAGGTCTAATTTTATATATATCAGTAATGGCCGAATAGATGTCCCAGCATTGTTTTTTCTCATCCATTCCCGGTTCAAATTCAAAGATGATTCTCACGGCAAACAGATCGTATACCTCTTCGAATTCGATGCCTTTTTTCTGCATTTTATTCCAAATAGAGTATACAGACTTCACACGCGCCTTCATTTCATAACTAATATTCATCTTATCGATTGCCACTTTTACCGGTTTGGCAAAGTTCTCATAGATTTGATCACGTTCGCTTGCAGATTGGACAATTTTATTAGTAAGATCAATATAATCGTCCGGGTGTTCGTATTTAAAACAAAGCTCTTCTAGTTCTGTCTTTATGGCAAAAAGACCTAACCGATGCGCCAATGGAGCATATATATACATTGTTTCTCCGGTAATTTTGTACTGTTTAGCCGGAGCCATTGAAGAGAGAGTTCTCATGTTATGCAGACGATCAGCAATCTTAATCAAGATAACCCGTATATCGTCGGACATAGTAAGCAAGAGTTTTCTGAAATTCTCTGCCTGAGCAGATACTTTTTCGCCAAACATGCCATGCGAAATCTTTGTCAGTCCATCAACAATCTGTGCGATTTTATCGCCAAACATCAGACGAATATCTTCGACAGAAAAGTCTGTATCTTCCACCACATCATGCAATAATGAAGATGAAATTGATGTAGATCCAAGTCCCATTTCCTTTGAAACAATACGAGCTACTGAAAGCGGATGCATAATATAAGGTTCTCCCGATCTTCTGCGAGTACCTTTATGCGCTTCTCGTGCGAAATTAAAAGCGCGTGTAATCAGATCCACTTTCTTACGATGGTTAGAACTCAGGTAATCATTCAACAATGCCTGAAATTCATCATCAATCATTTTATCTTCAGCAAGTATTCTTTCTTCGTCCGTCATTTTTCAATTGTCTCCAATTGGTTTAATTAATTTATAACCAGAATAATTTAACGAAATTACAAAGAATTTGCAAGATAAAGTGTAAAGTAAATGTTAAAACAAGGTGAAATGGATTCAATATATAAAAAAAGATTATCTTTGTGACGATAATAGGGGTGCCTCTAATGAAAGGCTGAGATCATACCCGATGAACCTGATCCGGATAATGCCGGCGTAGGAATAGTAATGAACTTATATTAAGTTCTTCATCTTTTTAGGTATCAATCTTAATTAAATCCCCTTTTTTATTTAACAAATAAGTGTGTAGTAAAACTATGCACATAAAAAAATTATGTAAATGAAAAAGGTATTCAGTACAATCATGGCGCTATATGCGCTATGTTCCGTTTCAGTTGCACAAAAGATGCAATTTGACAGTTTAAAACAATTTAATTTAGAAGAAGTTGTAGTAGCAGCAACGCGTGCCGGATCTTCGACACCGGTCACATTTGTCGATGTATCCTCGGAAGAGATAAAACAGCGAAATGCAGCCCAAAACATTCCTTCGATATTACAAACCTTGACCTCGATAGTTTCATTCACAGAAGACGGTTCAGGTTTAGGCAACACCTCATTTCGTATTCGCGGTACCGATGCCACCCGTATCAACGTAACCCTCAACGGGATGCCCTTGAACAATCCGGAGAGTCAGGAGGTTTACTGGGTTAACCTGCCCGACATTTCAAATTCGTTGCAAAGTATTCAGGTACAGCGTGGAGTTGGAACCTCCACCAATGGATCAGCAGCATTTGGTGCCAGCATATCAATGAAGACTGTCGGCGCAAGAACCCAAGCATACGGCGAAGCATCCACAACCATAGGTAGTTACAGAACCTTTTCCTCCACACTAAGCGGAGGAACCGGTATTCTCAAAAACGGGCTATCGTTTGATGCCCGCTATTCTCAAAATACTGGAAAAGGATATATTCGTAATGGTAAAGTCGACCATAGTAATTTCTACTCATCCCTCTCCCACTACACCGACGACCAATTGATCCGCCTTGTTTATATCAATGGCAATCAGCATACAGGAATTACGTGGGAAGGAGTAAGCGAAGATCAGATGAAAGATTCAGAATACGGGCGCAGGTATAATCCAGCCGGTGAATATTTTGATGAAGCCGGTAATCGGTTATATTATGACAATGAGACCGATAACTACTTCTCCAATATTGCCCAGCTTATTTATAGTCGCCAATTGAACGAAGCCATATCGTTAAACGCCGGATTAAATTACAATCACGGTTTTGGATATTACGAAAACTACAGAGAAGACAAAGAATACTCAGATTTTGGCCTTATCAATCAGACAATTAACGGCGTAGCCCATGAGTATTCAGATATCATTAAACAAGAATTGATGGTAAACGACTTCTATTTTGGCAACGTCTCCATCAATTATAATAAAGACAAATTGCACCTTGATACAGGCGCTTTATATAGTTTCTATGACGGTGATCACTACGGTAAACTTCCCTGGATAAAATGGAATCAAAACATCAACACCAAAGAATATGAATGGTATAGAAACAACGGCAAGAAAAAAGAATTCAATGTTTTTGCGAAAGGCGAATACCAACTCACCAAAATAATCTCACTTTTTGGCGATCTGCAATATCGTTATATAAACTATTTTCTGAAAGGAATTGACAAAGACTTTGTAGAAATGAATGGAAATTACAACTACAACTTCTTGAATCCCAAAGCAGGACTATTTGCACAATTAGATAATGAGAACCAAATATATGCATCCGTAGCCGTAGGACAGCGAGAACCATTGCGAGCCGACTTAAAAGACGGAGCAAAAGGTACCGATCCCACACCCATTCTTCCCGAGAGAATGATAGACTATGAGTTAGGCTATCGTTTCAACGGTGACAATGGGATTCATTTAGGTGCCAACCTATATTTCATGGATTATAACAATCAAATGGTTCAGACCGGTAAACAAAATGATGTAGGTTACAAATTAATGGAAAATGTAAAAGACAGTTATCGCGGAGGAATTGAGATAGAAGCAAGTATCCCCATTGTTGAAAAATTCAGGTTTGATGCAAACGCCACTTTCAGTCAGAATAAGATAAAGAACTACATTGCCTATTTTGATCAATACACCAATTCGAGTGATTATGAGTGGGTTGGTCAGATTTCAAAAAAATATGACAAGACCAACATATCCTATTCCCCTAATATTGTCAGTGCGATTGGGCTCACTTATCAACCCACTTCTGCGTGGATATTCAATATTCTTGGAAAGTATGTCGACAAGCAATATTTAGACAACACCAGTAACGATTTGAAATCGATCGACCCCTATTTTGTAAGTAATTTTACTGTAGGATATACATTTAGGAACACCCCCATTGGTCAAATTTCAGTACAAGGATATATAAACAACCTATTCAACTCCGAGTATGTAGCCAATGGTTGGGCAGCAACCGACACATTTGAGGACGGCAGTACGATCAATTATGTTGGTTATTATCCACAAGCCACGAGAAATTTTTTAATGAGAATGACAATCAATTTTTAATATATCACCTCAAAATCCCCTTATCAGGGGATTTTGAATTTACACAAAGAGAACAAAAATGCTATTTTTCCAATCCATTTGGTTTGAAATAATTGGAGTAATCATTGGGTTGCTTTATATCTACTACGAGTATAAGGCAAGTAAATGGTTATGGCCAATTGGCGTTATTATGCCCATTGTCTATATTATTATTTACTATTACGGTAAATTTTATGCCGATATGGGCATCCAGTTTTATTACTTTTTTGCAGGAATTTATGGATGGATAAAATGGAGTAAAGGAGAATCAAGTGAAGACACACTCCCAATTTCCAGTACCCCAAAGCAATATTATTTCCGAATGCTTTTGGTGACCGTTGCGTTATTTATAATGATAGCCTTTGTACTCATCAAATTCACCGATAGTCCCGTCCCGTATGGCGACAGTCTTACAACAGCCCTTAGCATACTAGCAATGTGGATGCTAGCAAACAAATACATTGAACAATGGTGGGTATGGGTAATTGTAGATTTGATATCAAGTTGGTTATATTTTTGGAAAGGACTTACGCCAACAGCAATCCTATATGCAATTTACGCGATAATTGCAGTATTTGGATATTTCAAATGGAGAAGTATTATGTTACAAGAGCAAAAATTATCCGAAATTGAAAATTGAAAACAAGTAAATCTTGCACGTTAATTATTAAATAAAAGAAGTCGGCGATAATTTAGTATATTTTAGCAATTGAAGTTGCATTGAGATTGAGATGACTGTAATGACAACATAATTAAGATTACCACCCAATTTAAGTATATTTAACTTGATTAGCTTTCCCATATAATAACAATTGAATATTTTAGCAAAATTTATGAACCTAAACAGGTCGAGACATGAATACAGCCGATCAGAATTACTCATACATGGCATTTTCCACATTCACTAAAATGAATGCCTATCGTTCCATTTGGATAAACAACACTGCAATTAAAATTGAAATGGACAAGTTAGAATCGAATTTGTCGCAATTAGAATCAGTAAGTAAAGAACCTGTTATCAGTACAATAAACGTCACTCAAGACAAAGTCAAGGCCAAGGCAGAAGCAATCAGTGCGATCCTCAAAGTTACCGGTCCCGCTAGTGTTTATGCTCTTGATATAGACAATACTACCCTTCACGACAAATTAAATGTAAGCAAGGGAATATTAAACAAAATGCAGGACAGTGTTCTTCCACAGCGACTTATCCGATTAAACAATATAATTTCCCATATCGCTCACGATTTATTAGAATACGGGCTAACAACAGAAGACATAAATAATGCAAATTCAAAAATAAAAGCCTATGTATCGATTGTAGACGATCCAAAAAAACTTATTGCAGAACGTTCATCCAAAAACAAAACACTATCAGTCCTTATTGAAGAACTGCGCGATATATTTTACAGACTAGACAAGCTAATGCGGGTTTATGTCGACACAGATTTCTATATAGAGTATAGAAAGTCGCGTAAAATCACAGATTATTCCGCTAAAGTTGAAAATTATCAAGAATAAACAATCATACAACTTTTAATCATTAAGATTGTTTAATTATCAATTACACTAAATTTTGAAACAAATAAATTACTATTATGGAAAAAAACAGAATCATTGAATCGTTGATTGTCGCTTTAGGTCTTCTCTTACTCGGATTAGCCGTAAGAAGTGGCGTTAAAATATTCTCTGAGAGAGACAGAGCAGTAAATGTTAAAGGACTCGCAGAAATGGAAGTCCCAGCCGATCGAGTAATCTGGCCATTACCCTTTAAGGAAGTCGGCAATGATTTGAATTCGTTGTATGACAATTTAAAAATAAAGAATAACGCCATTGTATCATTTCTAAAAGCCAATGGTATAAAAGAAGAAGAGATAAGTATTTCAGCTCCAGTAGTTATTGATATGGAAGCCGAACGTTATAACGCAAATAATCCCACCTATCGATATAATATAACATCAGTAATTACGGTCACATCGAGTAGTGTAGATCAAGTTCGTAAATTAATGAGTGAACAAGGCGAACTTTTGAAACAAGGAATTGCTGTAACCGGTGGTGATTATCAATATGTTACTCAATACGAATTTACAAAGTTGAACGATATTAAGCCCCAGATGATTGAAGAAGCCACAAAAAATGCAAGAGCATCGGCCGAAAAATTTGCAAAAGATTCGAACAGTAAGCTAGGTAAGATAAAAAGTGCCAATCAAGGTCAGTTTTCAATTACCGACAGAGATGCCAACACCCCATATATTAAGAATGTTCGTGTTGTTAGTACAATAGAATATTATTTAAAAGACTAATTTTCGTAAGATTAAAACAATAAGTGCAAGAAATTAAAGAAAACCCTATACAATCTTCGTCGATATCTAATAATTGGACTCGTGAAGATAAGGCATATGTCGTGATCATTGCTAAAGGTCGATTTCCACATCATGACATACCTTTAAGATATTTAAAAAAAGCATCATACATTGTTTGTTGCGATGGTGCCGCCAACGATTTTATTTCTGATGGCGGCATTCCTGATGCTATTGTAGGCGATGGCGATTCGATTTCAGAAGAGTACAAGTCGCGTTTTGCACATATCTTACATCGTGATCCAGATCAAGAAACGAATGATTTAACCAAATCCGTAAGGTTTTGTGTATCTCAAGGGAAAAAAGACATTATTATTATAGGCGGGACAGGCAAAAGAGAAGACCACACCATTGGAAATATTTCTCTTTTAGCAGAATATGTAAACATTGCTAATGTCAGAATGCTGACAAATTATGGCATTTTTACACCCATTAATTCAAACACAACATTTGAAAGTTATAAAGGAGAAAAGCTATCTATTTTCAGTATTGATTCCAAGATAATTTCAACGAAAGGACTAAGGTTTGAGTTAGTCGACCGCGCTCTAACAAACTGGTGGCAAGGGACTCTGAACGAATCTTTAGGCGATAGTTTTTCTATTGACACAACAGGTCGATTAATTATTTTTCAGGTATACAATCTTTTAGATTAGAGAAATCAGAACAATTCCCTAAGCACCTCCAACGATTTTAGAATCGGGAAATCATACACATGCAATCTGTAGTAAGTTATCATGTTATCTATGATAATATTTCTATCGGCACGAGATAGTTTGAATAAATGCATGTTTCTGAAGTTTATTCTGCTCAACCTCTGCAGATACTTACTTTGAGCTTTATCAAGAAAATGAGAATGAAAAGGATGAGATTCCACCAATTCGCCACTCATTAGATCGAAAAAAGATGCTTTATTATGATTATCCAATTTTGGTTCGATACCCATATACCCAGTCATCCTGTATAAAAATGCAATATGAAAATTTGCCAAACCCCTCGACAAGTTTTCCAATATAGTAATCGATTGTTTGAGGTAATAAAAAAGATATTGATTGCCTTCGCTTTCCCTCAACACTTTGGTTAAGAAGTCCGAAAGGAAAAAAGATATGGAAATCTTAGAAGGATTTGTGCATAATTCATAAAGAGGAAATTGCCGTTCAGCTTCTTTTAATCTTTGAATATCTCTGAGCGGTAAATGTTCGACCTCCAAGTCAAGTACCGAAAGAGGGAAAAAGAGAGATGTTTTTAATTTTGAGCGCTTATTTTTTGAGCGCGGTAGAAGGTATGAAACATTTCCAAATTCCTTTGTATAAACATGCACAATAGAAAACTTATCGTTGTAAGTCGCGCAGCTAAGCACTATACCTTCAGTTTTATGAAACATTTCTGATGATTATTTATGCAAATATAATCACTAACATTTGAAAATAAAAAAGACTGCTAAATAGCAGTCTTTTCTTTATCAAAATGAAATTATCATTAATAAATCTTCTTTTTGATACGTGCAGCTTTTCCACGTAATGCACGAAGATAGTATAATTTTGTTCTACGAACTTTACCTTCACTGTTAAGTATGATGCTATCAATAAAAGGAGAATTCATAGGGAATATACGTTCAACTCCGATATTGTCAGACATTTTACGTACTGTAAAACGTTTTGCTTCGCCGTGACCAGATATTTTTATTACAACTCCGCGATATTGCTGAATACGTTCTTTACTACCCTCAACAATTCGATATGCAACAGTAATAGTGTCACCACTTTTAAATTTAGGAAATTCCTTTTTTTCCGCAGCAAAAGAATCTTCTGCTATTTTAATTAAATTCATAATTTGTAGAGCTTTATGTTAATGTTTAACGTTTTGAGAACGCAATATAACGGATTCGAGCCGACAGAGATTGCGCAAAGCGGATGCAAAGATATGAATATTTTTTTTAACCACAATATGATTGATAAATAAATATTCCATTTTACATACTAGTATTGATTATTACGAAAAATAAAAGTATTTTTGGATTATTATTTTTACGAAACTACAATAGGTATAAAATGAAAATCCTTACTCGTATTCAATCTAAAATTATTATTTTCTCGATTTTTGCAGTCACCCTATTCTCCTGCAAGTCAAAATATCAAATTTCAGAAATGACTGCAACAATCGTTGCTCTGGATTCCACTTTTGATCGTTCTCCCAATTTGCCAATGCAATTATTGGTAAACACTTATAAAGTTGATTTGGATAAAGAAATGAATGTTGTAATTGGCGAATCAGAGGACTATATGACATATAAACGTCCTGAGAGCTTGCTTACCAATCTCACTTCTGACGTTATGAAATCCTATGGTGATGAATTTTTGGAAAACGGCGCCGATCTAGCATTAATGAATGTTCATGGTCACAGGGCTGCCCTTCCTAAAGGCAAACTAACCATTGGCAATCTTTACGAAATATATTCGTTTGACAATGCCATTACATTTCTTGAGTTGAAAGGATCTAGCTTAAAAAAAGTATTTAATTCATACGCAGTTATTGGTGGAGCCGGAATTTCAGGAAATGTAAGGATGACAATAAAGAACAAAATGGTTTTAGACGTAACGATTGACGGTAAGCCAGTGGATGACAACAGGATATATAAAATTGTCACTCTCGATTATCTAGCAGAAGGCAACGATAATATGCAAGCATTAAAAGATGCCGAAAAGAGATTAAACACAGGAGTTACACTTCGTGACATCATGATTGAATACATTATAGAACAAACAAAAATAGGTAATAAGATTTCGTCGAAACTAGACGGAAGAATAACCATTCAAGATTAATTATCAGCTATATGAGCCATACAAAAATATATTTATTCATATTTATATTCCTAACATTTACCAGTGCATTGTTTGCACAAAAGAATATAGTTATTCTTCATACCAACGATTCACATAGTCGCATTGAACCGGTGCCGGCGACCGATAATTCAGCTCCAAACATGGGTGGTGTTGTACGCAGAGCCTCATTTGTTGATCAAGTAAGATCGGACAACAAGAATGTGCTTCTTTTTGACTCCGGAGATTTCTTGCAGGGTACACCTTACTTTAATCTCTTTAAAGGAAAAGTCGAGATTGAAGCTATGAACATGATGAAATATGATGCTGCGACAATTGGTAACCACGAATTTGATTACGGTTTAGATGAGTTAGAGAAAGTTATTAGAAAAGCAAATTTTCCATTCATAAGCAGCAATTATGTATTTACCGGGACCCAACTAGACGGTTTGATTAAACCATATATCATTATCAATAAAGATGGTGTCAAAATTGGTGTTATCGCAGTAAACATTCAACCACAGGGATTGATTGCCGAACAATTATATAAAGGGATCAAATATCTGTCACCATATAAAATTGCCAGCGACTTAGCAACCGATTTAAAGTTGAATAAAAAGTGCGATATTGTTATTTGTCTCTCCCATTTAGGAATTGGGAATGATTTAAAGTTGGCTCAAGAATCCAGAAATATTGATATTATTCTTGGCGGTCACAGTCACACATTTATGAAAGAACCAGAATTTGTAGAAAATATAGAAGGGAAAAAAGTAATGATTCAGCAAACAAACGGAAGAGGCGTTTATGTTGGAATGATAAATGTAGTTTTAGAAAAGGCAGGTAGATAATGAGGAAAAAATTCATAATATTATTGTGTTCGATATTGATTTACTCTATTTCAGTCTCAGCACAAAAAACAACTAATTTAGTAAATAATTCAAATGCAACCCAGGTATCGGTATGGGTTGATTCTGTTTATAATAGCATGTCGCTTGATGAGAAAATAGGTCAATTATTCATGCCTGTTGTCGAAACGAACAAGAGTTGGAAAAATAGAATTGAAGAATATATCAAGGGAAAAAAAGTGAGTGGATTATTGTTTGGTAAAGGAACCATGGCAACTCAAGCAGAGTTGACTAATTTCGCTCAAAGTATTTCCAAGACACCATTACTTATTGCTTTAGATGGCGAATGGGGATTATCGATGCGTTTACGAGACGCGCCAATATTTCCTAAAAACAGAATGTTAGGCGCCATTCAAGATGACAGTTTAATTTATCTTTACGGAAAAGAGATTGCACGTCAATGTAAAGAAATGGGCATTCACGTTAACTTTGCCCCCTCTGTTGATGTTAATACAAACCCATCAAACCCCATTATTGGTGCCCGATCATTTGGGAACGACGCTTCAAACGTAGCTTTAAAAGGCATTGCTTTTGCGCGTGGTTTAGAAGATGGAGGAGTTATGTCAGTAGCAAAACATTTTCCAGGTCATGGAGATACGTCAGAGGATTCTCACAAAACATTGCCCACCATTCCGCATGATAGTGCCCGATTAGACGAAGTTGAGCTATATCCATTTCGTAGATATGTTGATGCCGGATTATCAGGTATGATGATTGGACATTTGAACGTTCCAGAACTAAAGACCAAGGGATTACCAGCATCATTGACACCGAGTATTGGCGAAAAATTGCTTCATGAAGAAATGGGATTTTCCGGACTCACATTCACTGATGGCATGGCAATGAAAGGCGTTTCTAATCAGCAGAATATGAGTGTGAAAGCCTTATTGGCAGGAAACGATATTATTTTAGGAGTTCCTAATTTAGATCGTGAAATAAATTCGGTAAAAAAAGCCATTGAAAACGGTTCAATTTCAGAACAAATTCTGGAAGAAAAAGTAAAGAGAATACTAACATATAAATATATCCTTGACGCACAAAACTTCAAACCTATCGACATAAATTCTCTAAAAAAGAATGTTACATCAACCTACACTTCGTGGTTACAACAAAAATTATATGAAAGCTCACTTACTCTGATAAAAAACGAAGAGAATCTAATTCCTGTGAAAGGATTGGATAAAAACAAGATTGCTGTTGTTTCAATTGGAGCATCAAGCAATAATGTTTTTCAAAAAACACTAAAAAAGTACGCCGATGTATCATCATTTCATGTTTCTTCGACTTTGGAACTTCCTGAAATAGAGAAAGAATTGATGGAATTCGATATTATCATTTATGGTATTCACAATATTAATTCAGACGATGTAGATTCTTTGCATCGATTAACCAATAATAAAAACTCTATTATTGTTTTCTTTACAGACCCAAGCGAAATCAATCAATTCAACAATACAGTAGGACAAGCAAATTCCGTTTTATTGGCATACGACAATACAGATAAAGCACAAAAAAGTGCAGCTCAGGGAATCTTTGGTGGGATTGAAATAACTGGTAAATTACCTTTAGACGCGGGGAAATATTTAGTCGGGACCGGGGAAAAAACAGAAAAAATACGACTTGCATATTCTATGCCGGAAGAAGTAGGCATATCTTCTGAAAAATTCGACGGAGTTGAAAAAATAGCATTAGAAAGTATTCGTCAAAAAGCCAATCCCGGTTGTTACGTAATGGTTGTAAAAGATGGAGTAGTAATTTACGATAGAGCATTTGGTAATTTTGAGTATGGAAATAGTCCAAAAGTCACTTCTGAAACAGTCTATGACCTGGCATCAGTTACTAAAACCACTGCTACCCTACCCGCAATCATGAAACTCTATGATGATAACAGTCTTCGTTTACAAGACCCCATCAGCAAATTTGTTTCTGAAACCAAGGATAGTAATAAATCAAGTATTACTATCAGAGAATTACTATTTCACGAATCAGGAATTATTTCATTTATTCCTTACTATAAGTTTGCTATGGATCTCAATAGTACTTCCGAACCATTGTTTGGTAAAAAATCAAGTATTTTTAACGCCTACTATGCAGGAGCTTGGGGCAGAACAGACTATGAATTTATAACTGATCTGATATCCAATGAAGAATCAAGTACATTTTATATGCCAGTAGCAGATAAATTGTATGCAAGTGATAAAATGCACGACAAGTTGCTCAAAGAAGTCATCGATACAGATCTTAGAAGGAGAGGCAGATATGAGTACAGCTGTCTTAATTTCATGCTGTTAAAAGAGGCAGTAGAAAGTATCAGCAAAACAGATTTGAATACATTTGTACAAAAGAATTTTTACGATAAACTGGGAATGACAACCACTACTTTTCAACCTTTAAAACACATGTCGATTGACAATATTCCCCCTACTGAAAATGATCCTTTCTTTCGGAAGCAGCAAATCAGAGGTTATGTTCATGATGAAGGAGCCGCTCTATTTGGTGGAATTTCAGGAAATGCCGGGTTATTTTCCAGTGCAAATGATTTGGCTAAACTATTTCAGATGTGGTTAAACGACGGAGAATATGGTGGTGAACAAATTCTAAGTAAAAAGACAGTACAACTATTCACGACTCAAAAAAGCAGCAAAAGCAGACGAGGATTAGGTTTTGACAAACCCGATTTACAAAACAGCAATTACAGTCCTTGTAGTCCCCAAACCCCAATTTCTGTTTATGGACATACAGGCTTTACCGGTACATCTTTTTGGGTAGACCCCACAAACAATATGATTTATATCTTCCTATCCAATCGTGTATTTCCTTCGAGATCACCCAACAAACAATCTTCGCTCAATATTCGCGAGCGTATTCAGGAAGAATTATACAACGCAATAAAAAAGAATTAACAAAACAACTTCAGCCGCTTCAAATCAATTATGCAAACAATTATTAAGAGCAATTCTGTATCAAAAGATACTCAAAAGATTATTCAATCAATACGATACGATAAACTTTTTGTGTTAACAGACGAAAACACAAGTAAAAAATGCTTTCCTCTGATAGAATCAATTCCTGAGGTTAAAACAGCAACAAGAATTGTTATTGCAGCAAACGACACTAACAAGAACCTTGATAATCTTTCTGTTATCTGGAAACATCTTACAGAAAACAATGCAACTCGTCATTCTTTGCTTATTAATTTAGGCGGAGGTATGATTACTGATATGGGAGGATTTGCAGCCGCAACATTTAAAAGAGGGATCAAATATATAAATATTCCAACAACACTGTTAGGAGCTGTAGATGCAGCTGTAGGCGGAAAGACAGGTATAAATTTTGAAGGCTACAAAAATGAGATCGGAGCTTTTTATCCGGCTGAGAATGTTATTATCTCATCAGATTTCTTCAAGACACTATCTTTAGAAGCTATACTTTCGGGATATGCAGAAATGTTGAAACATTCACTTATACATTCTCAAACCGATTGGGAGAAATTATTGACATTCGATTTTGAGCACATCAATTATGAAGAATTAAATGAACTCTTGTTCCGTTCAGTTTCGATTAAAGAACATATTGTAGAAAAGGACCCATTTGAGAAGAATATTCGTAAAGCATTGAATTTAGGTCACACCATTGGTCACGCTTTCGAGAGCTATTCTATTATTATTGAAAAGCCTGCTCCTCACGGTTATGCTGTAGCTTGGGGAATGATTGCCGAGCTGTATCTTTCTCACAGACTATGTGGATTCCCTAAAGAAAAGTTACAGAAGACCATTCATTTTATCCAACAACATTACGGATATCTGAGCATAACTTGCGATGAATATGAAAAGTTATATGAAATTATGACACACGATAAAAAGAATGAAGGAGATGAAATCAACTTCACACTTTTATCTGATATTGGAAATGTAAACATCAATCAAACGGCAAATAAGGAATTGATCTTTGAAGCGCTTGATTTCTACCGCGACGCAGTTAATATTTAAAAATCCCTTTAACAAAGTAATTCGTCTATTTTGTTAATGTTTACTGATTATTTTGTTAAAGCATTAAGATACCTTTCAACAAAGGATTTTGAAGTATCATTATAATTGATTGCTTTTTAATCCTTTGTTAATCTGTTCAATATAGTCAAGAATCTCGTCTCTTCCTTGTCCTTTTTCAGATGAAGTTAAAAATATGATTGGAAGTTCTTCCCATGTTTCCAAAAGCTTCTGCTTGTATGTTTCCACGTTAATTTGCGATCTTCCTACACTTACTTTATCAATTTTTGTAAACACTATAGTAAAAGGTACACCATTTTCTCCCAGCCATTCGATAAATTCCAGATCAATTTTCAAAGGTTCGTGTCGGATATCAATAAGTACAAATAACGAGATCAATTGAGTACGATATAATATATAATCCTCAATTATCTTACGTAACTTATCCCTGTTTTCCTTTCCACGACGCGCGTAACCATATCCAGGCAGATCGACCAGATACCATTCATTGTTGATAATAAAATGGTTTATTAACATTGTCTTTCCCGGCATTGATGATGTCATTGCCAACCCTTTTTGGTTTGTAATCATATTAATAAGCGATGATTTCCCTACATTTGATCTTCCAATGAAAGCATATTCCGGCAATTCATCCTGCGGACATTTTCGGAAATCAGTATTGCTTATTACAAATTCTGCACTTTTTATATTCATAATCTTTCTTGTTTTCTAAATGAGACCTTACTTTGCTATTGAAAGGTTTTGCTTGTTATTCTTAGATAATACCCATAGACCAAAAGCTGTTATAGCACCATTGATAAGAAGTAATTCATAACCCACCTGATAATTTAGCAATTGTTTGAAAGCTATTTCAATAGCCATACAAATTATAGGAGATGCCACCGCCACATACGGAACATATTTGTCGATAGGTTTAATCTTTGAGTATAAGCCCATAAAGTACAATCCAAGCAAAGGACCATACGTATATGATGCTAATTTATATATTGCGTTGATAATGCTATCCGAACCAATTGAATGGATAATTAGAATAACAATAACAAAGACAGCACTTACTGCAACATGCACTATTCTTCTCGTTTTAATGTTCTGTTTCTCAACAACATTACTCTTTTCCTCATTCTTCATACCCAGAATATCCACACAAAAGGATGTAGTAAGTGCAGCCAATGCCGAGTCCGCGCTAGAGAAAGCAGCGGCCACAATTCCAACCACAAAAATACCCAAAGAAACCGAGCCTAAATGATTACTCACAATATAAGGCAAGATATTATCCGATATTTCCGGTAAAGATATATTATTATGCTGCGCAAAAACCAATAATAAAACCCCTAAAGACAAGAACAACAAATTTACAGGAATAAATGCAAACCCGTAAGTAATTACGTTTTTCTTAGCATCTCTCAAGTTTTTAATAGTCAGATTCTTCTGCATCTGATCCTGATCGAGTCCTGTCATCACAATTGTAATGAACATACCGCTAAAGAATTGCTTTAAGAAGTACTGTGTGCTCACCCAATCATCGAAAACCCATATTCGAGAATGAGGACTTTTAACAATAGCAGAAGTCAATTCACCAATGTTCATGTTCATGGATCTTCCCAACTGCCAAATAATCAGCACAAGAGCAATGAGAAACAAGGCCGTTTGAATTGTATCCGTCCATATAATTGTTTTGATGCCACTTTTAAAACTATATAACCAGATTACTAGAATTATACCAATTACTGTAACCACGAAAGGCACTCCCCATGCATCAAAAACCAGTACTTGCAGAATAAGAGCAACCAAGTATAACCGAGCAGCAGCTCCAAGTAATTTTGAAAGCAAGAAGAACCACGCCCCCGTTTTATATGAAGTTTTTCCATACCGTTGATCGAGATACCCATATATTGTAGTTAAATTTAACCTGTAATACAAGGGCAAAAGCACATAAGCAATTACCAGATATCCAGCAAAAAAGCCTAGAACCATTTGCATGTAAGACATGTCCAGATTTCTTACCATTCCCGGCACCGAAACAAAGGTAACACCTGAGATAGAAGTACCAATCATTGCAAAAGCAACAAGATACCAAGGAGATTTTTTGTTTGCCCTGAAGAACGCATCGTTATCAGAACTCTTTCTACTGGTTAGGTAAGAGATAAGCATCAACACCAAAAAATAAACAATAATAACTGTTATTATAAAGCTACTTTGCATGATTTAAGATATTATAAGTTTATAAAGTATTCAGTCAGTTCAGGGAAAGAATCAAATTTCATTGCATAATTTGTTGTTGTCCCAAATCCATACGTAACAAATACAAAGGGCACATCTGCAATTTGAGACGATTTACTATCCGACTCTGTATCACCAACATAAACAGGATATTGAAGACCATGTTTTTCTACCAGCAACTTCATATTAAAACTCTTAGGCTTCAAGTTCATGCCATGTTCCATATAATCAGTGAAAAGATGTCTTGTTTTAGTATGATTCATAAAATTCACCAAACCATTTTCTTCACAATTGCTCAGCATAAAGAGTTTGTACTTAGCAGATAGCTTTTCGAGTCCATCGTGAACACCCTCGAAAATTATCGGTTTCATTGTAGGCACTAATTGCTGGTAAGCTTTTGTGACCTGTTCGAACACCCTGTTATGTTCCTCTTCAGAGTCATCCGGTAAAAGAGTTTTGAGCATAACCGCTGCTTCTTTTCCCATTAAGCCGAGAATATCATCCCGTCCGATTATTTTGTTGTGTTCCGTTTTCTCAAAAGCAATATTCCATGAAATAACATAAGAATCCACGTTATCCCATAAAGTTCCATCCATATCAAAGATTAAGCTATCTGGCTTGTGCATGTGTCTAATTTTAATTTTCAGATGCAAAAGTAATCAACTCCGACCGAAGCAACAAATAAAAAAGGTTTAACTGTTTGTCAATACGACAAATAATGAATCTAAGCTGCCATTAAAGCCAATAATCTTTATACGACAAAAACCAATAAGAAAGAGAAAGAGCATCAATTTATAATTAATGCTCTTTTGAAATTGTTTACAAACACACAAACACTAAAACACTTATGCGTTGCTATTTCTTTCTCTTCCAAACACTGATCTGCACCTTTCTTTTTTCAGTTAAGCGCGAAGACTTTGGCAGTGTTAAGTAAAGCTCTTTATCATTACTAATTAAATCAAATTGAGGATCAAGTAAAGTATGTATTCCTTCAAAAGAAGTTACCGGTTCGCCATCCTGTTTGAATCCACCCGGCCAGTTTTCACGAGGTGTTACCGACAGATTCCACTCATACGTAGAAGCAATCACCAGAAAACCCTTCTCTTTTAATCGTTCGTGTATATCCAATAAAAAATCTTTTGGATCACGCAATTCCTCCAGTAATAAAGGCAATACAATCAAGTCGAAATTTGTGAAATTAGGATTAAGGTTCATTGCATCCGCCTGCATGAACAAAACATTATCTTTTGTTTTGTCAAGACCATAATCAGACAAAAGAACCTCCCTGTAGAACACCAGTTCACCCTCATCTTTCATTGTGTATCGCACAAATCCATGTTCTTGCAACTGAATAGGTATACGAATCATACGTGCAGTAAAATCTAATGCTGTGACATCATCATAATGTTTAGCCAATTCAAAGGCCAATCGGCCAGTATCCGCATTTAAATCCAGTATACAAAGATCCCTGTTTTCATTCAAAACAGACCGAACTATATCTGCCAATTCCTTTTGGAAATTTGACTTAAGCGCATCGCCTCCACCCCAGTTAGATTCACATGAAAAAGAAATCTCATCATCAGACTCATAATCTGCGTTTTGTATATTCAGAACCGCATCCGATTCGATGTATCTAAAACCTGCATGTTGATAAAAATGACGTCTAAAAGCATACCTGGAATGCAGCGTAGCCTCGTTACCCGTAGATATCCAAGACCCCCCTTTTATCAGATTATGTTTCCCGTCAAACGTAGGCGTAGAAAAATCATCGTACATTGAGTGTACTTTAAATCCAGGGAATCCAGATATTGGAGATTCCGTCCACTGCCACACATTCCCTATAACATCGTAGAAATCGCCATGTTGAAACATATCTATCGGGCAAGGCGACGTAAAATGTTCAAGATTAATATTTCCCGGAGCATTATCCCAGTCCATGACATCCTTTAAACCCGAGACCTCATGTAAGCGATACCATTCAGCCTCGGTAGGCAGTCGATAATTCCTACTCGTTTTGTCACATTTCCAATTACAAAAAGCCTTAGCTTCAAGATAATTCACCTCCACAGGCCAATTCCAAGGCATAGGAATTTCTTTAGATACCAGCCTAAGTTGGTACTCATTTCCTTTCATTCTCCAAAAAAGAGGCATTTGTGCATGTTTGAAATTTCGCCATTTCCACCCCTCCTCAGTCCAATAAGACTTTGTTTCATAACCATTATCCTCAATAAACTCCAGGAATTCCCGGTTAGAGGTCAAGTATTTAGCCACTTTGAAGTCATCGACTTTTTCGGAATATTTACCATATTCATTGTCCCATCCATAAAAAGGATGATCCATTGGTTTACCAAGATTTACCAATCCACCTTTAACATCGACAAGTTCATTTTTAGGAGGTTCTCCATTTACCGTGCATTGCGTCCCAAAAAGATCCGGTACCACTTCATCCAGTGGCAGTTGACGGATCAACACAGAAGAAGTCTCCAGATGAATACGTTCATGCTCTATACCCATCATCACGATCCAGAAAGGACTATCCATTACGATTGGTATTTCAAGGGAAGCCGAGTCGATCACATCCAGCACCACCTTTTTCACCTGATCTCTGTATGTTTTCACTTCCGATACCGGCGGCCAATCATAATGATTATTATCCAAGTCGTCCCAACTCATCTCGTCAACCCCAATAGCAAAAATTGATTCAAACCGTGCATTCACCCGTTGTTTTATCACTTTTGCCAGCATTAGTTTATTGATAAAAAACGCAGCTGTGTGACCTAAATAAAACAATAAGATGTGTCTCAGCGGGTCACCCCTATGATAAAACACCTCGTCCGATTTAAGTTGAGTATAAAGTAATTCATCAATAGTCCAGGTTTTAAGAAAGTATTCACGAATAGCCGATCTTTTTTCATCCGCATTTCCAGAACGAAGATCGATTGTTCTTGTAATTAATTCATTCATTTGCATACAATTATGTTTATAATTATAATTAGGTAGTACTATGGATTAATAATTAGAAAGTGATTATTTTAATGATTTATGTAGATAAAACTTTTCCATTTCAAACGGTTCACCGGTAACACGTATTTTTTGTTGAAAAAACGTAGCCACCGGTATAAACCCCATTTTTTTGTAAAGCATCATTGCCGGTTTATTATCTTTCCAGACACGAATTACCGCATCTGTACAATTAATTGCAGCTTGAGACAGATAATTATTCATTAAATCAGTAGCCACCCCCCTACCTCTAAAATCAGAATGAACCATAAGTTCAGCGATGTACACAGAAGAATCCACAGGGATTTGGGGACAAGATACAGTCGGGAAATCATGATCTTTTTTGAGATTAAAAGCAAGAAGCACCCCCGCTAGTCGGTCTCCAATGAACGCCATATTTCCGCTTCCTTTTCTAATTAATTCATCCAATTTACTTTCTGCAGTTGCAGTAGAATAATATTGCGCATAATCACCCGTGGTGAATGCATTCAAGTAGAGTTCAACAATTTTTCCTCGGAAGCGAGGATAATTATATTGATCCAAATTATATATTCTTACTGTAGAAGTATCCATAGGGCACTATTATTTATTGATTAAACAAATTTACAGTTAGCTTGTTCAGTAGTCTGATTTTAAAGGATGTGGCAATAATTAGATGTTAGAATAAGTGAAAAGTAATATTCGTCATTAAATCATGTTAAATTTAACTAAATAAACATCACCAATAATCCATGGAAGACGATTCCATTTTATTAAAATAAATTGACTATATTTGAACATTAGGAGTAATTTTGCAGAGCTTTATTGCATGGATACTTCATTTTTATTGAAATACAAAATATTATGATTGATTATATAAAAGGAGAAATTGCTGAACTCAATCCAGCGTCGGTAACTATTGAATGCAGTGGTATTGGTTATCAAATGAACATATCGTTAAATACCTATACCTCATTAAACGGAATGCAAACAGCAAAACTTTATATTCATGAATCCATTCGCGAAGATGCCCATGTTCTTTTTGGCTTTGCCGATAAGCATGAACGTCAAATATTTCTTCACCTGATCAGCGTATCAGGAGTAGGTCCAAGTACAGCAAGAGTGATCCTGTCATCTCTCGATTCCAAAGAGTTAGCCGGTGTAATTGCGACCGAAAACATCACTGTACTTCAATCTGTTAAGGGTATTGGAGCAAAAACAGCCCAACGTATTATTGTCGATTTAAAAGATAAAATAAAACTCACAGACGAAGAAGGTACGTTGCAGACATTATCAAAAGCAGATATCTCGCAAACTGGTCATGAGGCAGTAGCCGCTTTGGTTATGCTTGGATTTAATCAAGTAGCATCTCAAAAGGTAGTTTCTAAATTAGTCAAGGCTTCACCCTCAATTTCTGTTGAAGCTGTTATCAAAGAAGCTTTGAAACGATTGTGATGGATTGAAAGATAATTAAATAATAAACCCCGGACGACAGATCGTTCGGGGTTTATTATTTATTACTTTATAAATTATCCTTCAAACCCAACTTTAGCATGTGTTCCATCGCAAAACGGTTTATTTTTTGAAGAACCACAACGGCAAAGATGGATTGTTCCTTCTTTTACCTCCTTAGTGCCATCAGGCAGAACGATGTTGAATTTTCCTTCCATGTGGATAGGACCATTTTTAAATAATTTTACTTCTAATAATGAATCCATAATAATTACTTTTTTTAGTTGTTAGACATTAAACAATTTATTTTTTGCCACAGTAGCCACAAATTCTTTTAAATAGAAAGGTTCAAAATATGCTACATCAACAAAAACTTTTTTCTCTAAAGCCTCATTTCCTAAAGCGTACATTGCTGATGCCAGGGGAATTATATTAGACAAGAATTGTGCGTTGTGATGAGTTAATTCTTTTTTACATTTTTCCGCACCATTTCCAAAGAATACAATTTGATGATCATTTAGCAAATTGGCAAAGCTGTTTTGATTTACGATATCAGCTGCCGTTTCTCGAACCACGTTTAATGAAGAATCATAAAAAGTTGAATATACTTCCATTCGACGAGCATCAATCATTGGACAAAGCAAGGCATTGCTTTCCACCTGATTTTTTACGATCCAAGCCATTATTTTTGGAGTTGGAATTGCAATTAGCGGAATATCAAGTCCATAACTCAGTCCCTTTGCTTCTGAAACGCCAATACGTAACCCAGTGTATGAACCTGGACCGCTACTTATTACTATTGCATTAAGTTTCAATTTGTTTTCTCTTACGAATTCCAATATTTCACTTACAAAGATCCCAAGAGAAGATGAATGCGTTCTACCGATATGATCTTCTTTGTTTATTAATACCTGACCATCTTTGATTAATGCACATGAACAAGCTTCAGTAGCAGTTTCAATTGATAAAAGAATACTCATTTTGTTTCTTTGATTGTAATGATAATAACAATAATTAATAATTTTGGTTCATTAAAGATAATAAAAAAAGCCACATCTATAATAATAGATGCAGCTCTTGTTTTAAGAGTATCAAGATAAATTAATATCTGTTTCTATCTCTGTTACCGTAACCACCGCCGCCGCGATTGTTGCTTCTTGGGCGTGATGCACCTTCTTCACGTGGGCGAGCTACAGAAACTGATAATGTACGACCATCGTATTCAGCACCATTTAGTTCGTCAATTGCACGTTGTCCGTCTTCATCTGCCATTTCTACAAAGCCGTAGCCTTTAGAACGACGAGATTCTCTGTCAGTAATAATTTTAGCAGAGGATACTTCTCCGTATTCCTCAAAAAGTTCTTTAAGATCGGCGTCGCTGATTTGATAGCTTAAGCCTGCTACAAAAATGTTCATGTAAAAAAAAATAAAAAATAAGTAAATAATTAATTTGTGCAAAGTGTATAATAGATAGGCTAAAATTAATTGACTTGATGAAGACTAAAATAACTCATAAACTATTCTGTTATAAAAACATTTGCGAGACAAAGGTAACGATTAAATTAATATAAAAAAGAAAAACGGGTTTTTTTTTCAAATAATTTTCACAATTAAAGATAAAATGTTATATTAGTGGCAGCACAACTAAAAAAAGCCACCATTTTTAAAACAAAATCTAAGTAGAATATGTTTTATTGATTAATTATTTAAGTGTAATACAAACTATAATTTATTGAGTATGACAACAACTGAAAAAACAAATGCCAAGTCTAAGACTAAAGCCAAATCATCAGGCACTTCTAAAAGTTCAAAAAAGAATTTTATACTAGATACTAATGTAATTCTTCATGATTACAAATGTCTGGACAACTTTGAAGAAAATGATATTTATATTCCTTTCATAGTATTGGAAGAACTCGATAAATTCAAGAAGGGAAGTGAGCAGATAAACTTCAATGCGAGAGCTTTTGTAAGAGATCTTGATTTGATTACTGATGACGATTTATTTAAAAATGGAGCCGATTTGGGTGTCGGCAGAGGTAAATTATATATAGTCAGCAGTCCTTTGAACAATGAAATAATTAACGAGGCATTTCCTGACAGGATGACTGATAACCGGATTCTTGCAACCGTTATGGAAACAATACAAAAGAATCCAAATATGAAAACCATTCTGGTTTCGAAAGATATAAACCTAAGAATGAAAGCTCGTTCACTTGGTGTTGTTGCAGAAGATTATATAAATGACAAAGTCACCAATATTGATTTATTTAATCGCGGAGAATCTGTTTATGAAGGAATCGATCCGGATTTGATTGATCTTATTTATTCTCAAAATGGTGGTGTAGAATTCAGTTTATTTACTTTCAAAGAAACGATAATTCCTAATCAATGTTTTATTCTGCGAAGTGAAAGGAATAGTGTGCTTGCTCGTTATAATCCTTTTACTGATAAGATTGTTAAAGTCGAAAAGGAAACAAATTTTGGTATTCAACCCCGTAATGCTGAGCAAGCTTTTGCGTTTGAGGTGTTAGACGACCCAAACATCAGACTAGTGGGTATTACAGGAAAAGCAGGTACAGGGAAAACACTTTTAGCATTAGCCTCGGCTTTTAAACAAAATAAAATATACCGACAGATTCTGCTTGCACGTCCCATTGTTTCATTGTCTAATAAAGATTTAGGTTTTTTGCCGGGCGACGAAAAACAAAAGATTGCACCATATATGCAACCACTGTTTGATAATCTGAATGTTATCAAGGCTCAGCTTGGAAGTAACAGTTCAGAAATACGTATTATTGACGAAATGCAAAAATCAGGTCAACTGGAAATTGAAGCACTTGCCTTTATTCGCGGAAGAAGTTTGTCGGACACATTTTGTATTATTGATGAAGCACAGAATCTGACACCTCACGAGGTGAAGACTATCATTACACGTGCCGGCGAGAACACCAAAATGATATTTACCGGTGATTTACAGCAAATTGACTCTCCATATCTGGATGCTCAATCTAACGGATTAGCTTATATGATTGACAAGATGAATGGTCAAAACATATTTGCTCATGTCAATTTGGTGAAGGGAGAACGTAGCGAACTTTCGGAATTGGCAAGCAACTTATTATAAAGAATCACAAGTTGTAAACTTTTTAATGTAAGCGTATTGCTTAAATAAAGTAATACGCTTTTTATGATGTACTACACTGCTCTCCTTTACACAGAAATTATTATCTTTGCATTCCAATAAAGATAAAGAATAATGCAGAAACCATCCATTCCAAAAGGAACAAGGGATTTTTCGCCTGAAGAGATGGCGAAAAGAAATTATATATTTAATACGATAACTGATGTTTATCATCTCTTTGGCTTTCATCAGATAGAGACTCCGGCAATGGAAAATCTTTCTACACTGATGGGGAAATATGGCGAAGAGGGAGATAAACTATTGTTCAAAATTCTTAACTCAGGCGATTTTCTATCGAGCATGGATGCCGATGATATTACTGAAGGTAATTCGGTAAAAACAGCTAACAAAATATCGGAAAAAGGTTTGCGATATGACTTGACTGTTCCATTTGCGCGTTATGTAGTGATGCATCGAAACGAGATATCTTTTCCATTTAAAAGGTATCAGATACAACCTGTATGGAGAGCAGACAGACCTCAGAAAGGGCGTTATCGCGAATTCTTTCAGTGTGATGCTGATATAGTAGGTTCAAATTCATTATTAAATGAGGTTGAACTCATTCAAATAATGGATGAGGTTTTTTCTCGATTTGGAGTTAGGGTAAGCATCAAACTGAATAATCGTAAAATATTGTCAGGTATTGCTGAAATAATTGGCGAGGCTGAAAAAGTTACAGATATAACAGTGGCCATCGATAAGTTGGATAAAATCGGATTGGAAAATGTGAATAAGGAACTTGCGGAAAAAGGTATTTCTGAAGAAGCCATCAGGAGGTTAGAGCCAGTCATCATGCTAAAAGGCAACAATATAGAAAAATTAGAGACGCTAAAAGAAGTTCTTTCTGAATCTGAAACGGGTCTGAAGGGAATTGAGGAACTTAAATATGTTCTTCAGAAAACCTCTATTCTTAAGACACGAAACGAATTGGAACTAGATTTGACATTAGCACGGGGACTTAATTATTATACGGGTTGTATTTTTGAAGTAAAAGCATTGGATGTGGAGATCGGAAGTATCACAGGTGGTGGAAGATATGATAATCTAACAGGAATTTTTGGTATGCCTGATGTTTCTGGAGTTGGTATTTCTTTTGGAGCCGACCGTATTTTCGATGTATTAAACCAACTCGACAGATATCCGGAAAACGCTTCGCATGGATCTGATGTGCTGTTTGTCAATTTCGGCGAAACTGAAACCGATCATATTTTGCCCATTCTTATGGAATTAAGAAAGGATGGAGTTCATGCAGAAATCTATCCCGAATCTGCTAAACTAAAAAAGCAAATGTCATATGCAGATACAAATAAAATTCCATTTGTTGCCATCATTGGTGAAAATGAAATAGCTGAACGAAAGGTTACATTGAAAAACATGAAAACCGGAGAACAGCTATTGGTAAGTGTTGAAGAATTGAAAGAGAAAATCATTGCAAAGTATTAATAGATGATTTCAATTGATAATCTGACAGTTGAATTTGGTGGATTTACGTTGCTCAACGAAATATCGTTTGTCCTGAACAAGAATGAACGCATTGCGCTGGTCGGAAAAAATGGAACAGGTAAATCAACATTAATGAAAATTATTGCCGGAATTCAACAACCAACAAATGGTACAGTTTCTTATCCTAAAGGTGTCAGTATAGGGTATCTGCCCCAGCAAATGAAACTGAACGATTCACGAACAGTAAAAGATGAAGCTGCTCAAGCGTTTGAACATCTACATAAGATGCAAGAAGATCTTGAGAAACTTCATCGGCAAATGACTGTACGTACGGATTACGAATCCGAGGAATATACTGAAATTATTCAAAGGGCTACCGATTTACAGGAATTACTTCTGATGTCGGGTGTCAATAATTTTGAGGCAGAAATTGAGAAAACCCTCTTAGGTTTGGGTTTTACTCACAATGATTTTAATAGATATACTAACGAGTTCAGTGGGGGTTGGCGAATGCGTATTGAATTGGCAAAAATATTGCTACAAGCGCCAGATGTTTTGTTATTGGACGAACCCACCAACCACCTTGATATTGAGTCTATTCAGTGGCTTGAGAACTTTTTGACTACTCACTCAAATGCAGTAATTCTTGTTTCGCATGACAGAGCTTTTCTGGACGCGGTAACAAACAGAACAATTGAAATCCAGCTTGGTAATGCGCATGACTACAAAGTTAATTATACAAAATATGTAGAACTTCGAAAAGAACGTCGGGAGCAACAATTGCGCGCATACGAAAATCAACGTAAGCAAATACAAGAAACACAGGATTTTATAGAACGTTTCCGCTACAAACCTACCAAATCCAATCAGGTACAATCTCGCATTAAACAGCTAGAAAAAATCGAGTTGATAGAAGTGGATGAAGTAGATAACTCACGTTTAAACTTGAAGTTCCCCCCTGCCCCACATTCGGGTGCTTATCCGGTTATCATGCAAGATGTCGCCAAAAGATATGGGGATCACCTGGTTTTCTCTAATGTAAACATTACCATTGAACGAGGTGATAAAATTGCTTTTGTGGGAAAGAATGGCGAGGGTAAGTCTACCTTGGTTAAATGCATCATGGAACAGATTGAGCATGAGGGGAAATTAAAGCTTGGTCATAATGTTATCATTGGGTATTTCGCCCAAAACCAAGCTCAACTTATGGACGAAAATCAAACTGTTTTTGAAACCATCGATAATGTAGCTGTTGGAGATATTCGCACTAAAATCCGTGACATTTTAGGTGCTTTCATGTTTGGTGGTGAGGCATCGGACAAGAAAGTGAAAGTGTTATCGGGTGGCGAAAGAAGTCGACTTGCTATGATTCGCTTGCTACTACAACCCGTAAATCTGCTAATCTTGGATGAGCCCACCAATCACCTTGATATACCATCAAAAGATGTATTAAAAAAGGCTATCAGAGAATTTGATGGTACAGCCATCATCGTATCACACGACCGCGATTTTCTCAATGATTTGGTTACTAAAGTATATGAATTTGGTGGAGGAAAAGTCACTGAACATTTGGGAGGTATCTATGAATTTCTTTCTAAAAAGAAAATAAGCAATCTCCGTGAACTCGAGGCTTCCACAACGATACCGACTCCAGTTGTACAAGAAGAGCAAGTTACAGAGCAATCCAAATTGTCGTATCAAGAGCAGAAAGAGTTTAATAGACAAATACGTAAGCTGGAAAAGCAGATTGAAGAATCTGAAAAGCAAATTGAGACATTAGAAAGTAAACTGAAGGAAATAGAAAGTCAACTCTCTTTACCCGAAAAAGCTTACGATTCAGAGCTCTTTAAACAATACAATGAAACGAAAGACAAAATAACCCTTACAATGAACAAATGGGAGCGTCTGACGTTAGAATTAGAAGGAAAAAAAGAGTGAAAATTCACAAAACTGCCTTTAAAATCAAAGAAAATGAGATTTAGTAAATGGCTATTAAATTTATTGGGTTGGAAAACAGATAACGTACAATTTGATGTTCCCAAATGTGTGATTGCTTTGGCTCCACACACCAGTAATTGGGATTTCGTAATTGGCAAACTAGCATATAGCTCACTTGGAAGAAAAGCTTATTTTCTGATAAAGAAAGAATGGTTTTTTTTCCCTTTCAACTTATTTTTTAGCAGCATTGGAGGCATTTCAACCAATAGAAGTGCACATACGTCAATGACAGATAAAATGGCTGAAGAATTCCGAAATCGAGATAGATTCCAACTGGCCATCACACCCGAAGGAACTCGTAAAGCTAATTCTGAATGGAAAAAAGGTTTCTATTATATCGCTTTAAAAGCCAATGTCCCAATTTTGTTGGTTGGTTTAGACTATAAAACAAAACGAGCTTTGTGGCTCGGCTTATTCAATCCCACAGGAGATTACGATACAGACATTATCAAGATCAAGTCTTATTTCCAAGGTTTACAAGGCAAACATCCTAAACAGTTTGCCTTTTAAACAACCTTCATTTAGTCACAATCAACCATTTGCTATTTATCCACGTTTCGGACAAACTACTTTATTTTTTCAGATAACAAACTTTATTATCCTTTATAATCATATCCCCATTTTAAATACACTGCGCCCCATGTAAATCCTGCGCCAAAAGCTGTAAGAATAAGATTGTCGCCTTTATGCAGTTGGGATTCCAATTCCCATAAACATAATGGTATTGTGCCCGCGCTGGTATTTCCGTATTTTTGAATATTTATCATCACCTTTTCGTGAGGAATTCCTGTCCTTTGAATGGTAGCATCAATGATTCTAAGATTAGCCTGATGTGGCACCAACCAAGTTACATCATCGGGAGTAAGATTGTTATTCTCCATTATCTTGACAGAAACATCCGCCATATTTGTAACAGCATATTTAAATACGATCTTACCATCTTGATGTACAAAGTGCTCTCTATTGTTTATTGTTTCTGCTGTTGCCGGAAATTTACTTCCGCCGGCCTTCATTTGTAAAGGTGCGTAACCAACCCCATCAGTATGAAGTAATGCATCCATTACTCCAATATTTTCATATGTCGGTTCAATCAATACTGCTCCTACCGCATCACCAAACAATGGACAAGTATTTCTGTCGGTATAATCCGTGATTGAAGACATTTTATCTCCTGCAATCAAGATGACTTTTTTGTATCTGCCCGAAAGTATCAGCCCTTCACAGACTTGTAACCCAAAAATGAAGCCACTGCATGCCGCTTCCATATCAAAACAGAATGCATTTTTTATACCATTGTTTTCTGCAACAATTGATGCTGCAGACGGGAAAATGTGATCAGGTGTAGAAGTTGCAAAAACTACTGCATCTACATCTTGAGGATGAGTATTTGTTTTCTTCAACAGATCAATAACCGCTTTTGTGCCAAGTTCCGAAATTCCTCGTTCTTTTCCTTTAAGAATTCGACGTTCTTTGATTCCTACGCGAGTTGTTATCCACTCATCGCTGGTATCAACCATTTTTGATATTTCATCGTTTGTGAGCACATAATCAGGTATGGCAGCACTGATACCGGTAACTACAGCATGCATTTTTTTCATAATAAGCTTATTTAAATAAAAATGCCCTGAAAGAACAAAGTTTTCCAGGGGCATTTATTTATATCACAAGGTTTTATACTGTTGCGCTTTTGTCAATAGCTAATTTACCTCTGTAATAACCACATTCACCGCAAACGGTGTGATAAATATGCCAAGCGCCACAATTAGGGCAAATTGCCATAGTAGGCATTTTAGCATGATCGTGTGATCTTCTTTTTCCTTGTCTTTGTGAAGACTGTCTTCGTTTTGGATGTGCCATTTTGTATATTATTTTACACTGTTATTATTAATTATCTTCAAAATTCAGATCCTTTAAAGCATCCCATCTTGGATCTGTTTTTATATCATCTTTACCATCATCATTGAAAGTAATATCTTCATCCAACGGAACATCATCTATTTCATCATCGTCATCATCGTCGATGCTTTTCGCTTGATGTTTATGGAATTTGGAAGCCATTAATCGATTACATTTCCCCGCTTCGTGTACATGTTTTATTGGAATATTCAACGCTATGAATTCATATAAAAACCATGCAATATTTATTTCACCTTCCGCTTCAGGGATGATTATCACTTCATCACTTTCTTCTGAATATTCCTCACCCAATTTTACGATCAGTCTATTCTGAGTATCAATCTCTTGATCCATTTCATCAAGACATCTATCGCAAGGTATTTGAACTATACCTTTCAGGTCGAAATCAAATTCAAAACTTGATAGAGTTTTTGTTACCGTCAGCTCCACCTTCACATTGCCTTTTTTTACTTCATCGCCATCTATTGCGTCGAAGTATTTTTTATCCAATTCGTAAGCATACTCATGCTTTCCGGGAGAAAGGCTTTTCAGAGAAATATTATATAAACTGAATTTCGCCACAATTTTTCAAAATAAAGCGGTGCAAAGGTAGTAAAAATTTTCTTTCCACCTATGTTTTTTATCTTTAAATCTCTAATAGTCTTTTTAAGCTTTGTATTTTTCTGCTGCCTGTAAAACGATAGATTGCATTTCATCAAAATGTTTTTCCAATTCCTGCAGGAACTTAAACTGAGCACGACTACGAACAATATTATGTTCTGCATACTCAATTTTATAATACGTGTCGCCATCAAGATAATCCGTAAAGAAGCGTACTGTTTGCATATATGTAAGCAGTTTTGCACCAAAAGCCAGATTTTCTATTTCTCCTTGTGTAAGAAATGAAGTCGCATTTTGCAAATAGCCCTCAGCATAACCTCTAAAAATGTCCAAATCCAATTGAATATTATTCAAATCCTTATCATCTTCCGCACCTTTATTTGCACCAGTGCGAATAAAGTCGCCAAAATCAGAAAGCACATAACCAGGCATTACTGTATCCAAGTCGACTACACACAAAACTTCATCATTAGAATTAAAGAGAATATTATTCACTTTTGTATCACAATGATTGGTTCTTTTAGGAAGTTTTCCTTCGCGATACATTCTTTCCGCTTTGCACATATCCTCAGCACGCGCTTCAATTTCATTTACCAAATCCTGCACAGAAGAAAGTCTCCCTGCTTTATTTTCATTAACTGATTGTCTAAAAGACTCCAATCGCGTTTCCATATTATGGAAATTAGGGATCGTTTCAAACAAAGGGCCTCCCGGAAGATCAGCCAGCATTTTTTGAAAATCACCGAATGCCAAACCTGCCCTATTTGCAAGTATCGGATTAATATCATCATAGCTTTTACTATCTTTTATAAAGATAGTCATTCGCCAATAATTTCCATCTTCATCCTGATAAAAAAGCTTATCATTAGTAGTTGAAACTAGTGTCAACACTTTTCTATCTATATCCTCTGCACCTCTTTCTACAAGTTTTTTGCGAATATGATCTGTTACACGTTTTATATTATTTTGCAGCTGTTCAACATCTTTAAAAATAGAATGATTAATACGTTGAAGGACATATTCATTATCCTCTGTTACAACACGATACGAATCATTTATGTGTCCAGCGCCAAGTGGTTTAATAAGAAGATTTTCTTTTGAGTTTGTAAATTGTGATACGATCTCCACCAATTTATGAGTATCTTGCATATTTGAATGTATATATATTAGTTAGTAATTATTCATTTTCCAGTTCAAGCAACCCAAAGAACTTAGGTTGATGAAAATCAGGCTTTTCTGTTTCGATAGGACTCCAGCTTAAGAAATGTGGTTCTGGTGTTTCATCACCACACTTATAGAAATTTCCTCTGATATTTTGACCCGCTAATGATTCATCCTGTTGAAAGCCCAGCGCACTTTTTGGAATTTCGAGATAAAGTGACCAATCACTTACTTCCGTGTCATTTTGATATCTGTGATATATGGTAGAAAAACGGAAAATACCAGGCATTTGGTCCGTCAGTTTCACAGCTGTATCTCTTGAAAAACGTTTCGAAGCCAGCAGAGTTCCCAACGCGTTACACTCAAAATTCCTGTATTCTTGTTCTCCTTCACGTTGCATAAAAAACTCCACACAACTATCCTCCCAAACAGATTCAAAGTCTTTGGTGTTAACAGCTCTCAATTGTTCACCCTCGACTTTATATAATAAGAAAAGATTTTCGTTATCATGAGCAACATGAACAGACACAGGAAGAACTTTAGCAAATTGATCAGGCCAATTCACTTGATCAATTTTTGTAAATGCACCTACTTCTGAAAGAAATTTCATTCTCTCAGAAATACTCTCGTATTCTTTAATAGGCTGTTTTGGGATTGAAAGCGTTTTCATTTTATTTTATTTTGTTCTCAAAGATATTCTTTTTCCTTTAAACGGACAAATTAATAAAATGCAATCTTTCTTATTTCTACGATTATCTATTACTCATTGACTGAACTTTCCGGTTAAATTCTGTATATTCCAAAAGCCTTTCCAAACTGACATGCATCCGATATTTCCAATAATGATCAGGATCTGATGGGATATTAATTCGTTCTTCATCCGGATCACGCAGAGATAGTTCATTATCGACTGACATCCAGTCTTGCAATGGTATGATCACCCACATTGCCGAAGAGTTGAGATGTTGATATAATATATCCTCACATAAATCCGTTGAGCAATCTTCAGGAGCCTCACCCCATCTTCCTAATATATAATTATAAAAATGTTGTGTTGTTTCCCTGTTTTCTTTCCACCATCCCCTTATTGGCGACATGTCATGCGTAGAAGGTGTACAAACCGACATATATGGAACTTTAGTGAGATCAGCAAATTCAAGATGAGAATCTTTTGGCATTCGTTGAATCTCTAAACTTAATATCTGTAATTCATTCATTACCGAAGGAACACAATCCGGCACCATTCCTAAATCTTCTCCACATACTAACATTGATGTTGATGAAATCAACTCCGGCAACTTATTCATTGCTTGTTCACGCCAAAAATAATTATGTCGATTATAAAAGAAATCGTCATATAACCGATTGAACGATTCCTTCACATTGTCATCTAAATATTTGTATGAATAACTATACTGAGCGGTAATACGAGGATGATATCTATATGAATCTTGCCGATCTCTTACAAACAGTACTTCATTACATAAACCATATAATCCATCACGAATACAATTGGTTTTTGAATCATTTTGTCCGTTGAACAAGGCTTTTATTTTCTGTTGTGTATCACAAAACGATTTTAACCTGAAAAGTTGCCAACCTGATACTTCAAGATATAAATCCTTTACTTCATCAGTGTATTCACCAAAAAACTCATGCAGAAATTCTTCATGTATAAATGGTTTTGTCATACGATCTTCATCAAATGGAATGCCTGCGTAAACAATCTCTTCGGCCCAATAAGGCAACGCTGGACTAAAATGGCCTAACAGTCCCTGAACAGACTCTACGGGTATTTCCCATATACGGAAAAAACCAAGTATATGATCAATTCGATAGGCATCAAAATAATCTGACATTTTCTTGAATCGTTCTTTCCACCATCCATAATTTTCACGCTTCATGGCCGACCAATTATATGTAGGAAAGCCCCAATTCTGACCAAAAATTGAGAAGTCATCGGGCGGAGCACCTGTTTGGGTGTCCATATTAAATAAACCAGGATTTGTCCATGCATCAACACTATCACGATTAATACCTATTGGAATATCTCCTTTTAGAGCGACTCCTTTTTCGTGAGCATAGGTCTTAACTCCCAATAGTTGATTGTGTAACAAATATTGCACAAAACAATAAAAGTTTATCTCTTCTTTTGCATCAGGGAATATTTCTAGCATTCGCACAAGTCGGTTTTCATCATACACAGCAAATTCGCCCCAGTCACGGAATCTGGCTGTATTATTTTTATTCCGTAAATAACAGTAACAACTATATGGAAATAGCCAATCTTGGTTCTCAGAATAAAACGACTGATAATCATTAGATTTCAGTGTTTTAGAGCTATCTTGTTTGAATAAATCTTGAAGATATCTATATTTGAGATCTAGAACACGGTCGTAATCAACATCTTTTAATTCATTTAATATTGATGCTTCTTCCTGATATTTTTTCATTAAAACAACATCCTTAAGTGGATAATCAGTCAGACCCAAATAAATGGGATGCAACGCATAAATGGAAATGGCACTATATGGATAAGAATCCCTCCATGTTTTGGTTGTGGTGGTATCATTAACTGGAAGTATTTGAATCAGTTGTTGTCTGGTTAAGGTTGTCCAATCGATAAGTTTTTTCATGTCATTAAAATCTCCAATGCCAAAACTTTCTTTTGAACGCAACGAAAATACCGGAACTGATATACCAGTTCCTTTATATAGAAATCCTAAGTATTGAAACTGAAGACCCATTTCAACAAATACACCTTCATCCAAACCGTTTAACGCTGTTGTATAGAGTAATCTGTTTCCTCCGTCTTCCCAATGTACTACTTGTTGCGTTTTTATGTCGAAAATGAAAAACTTGTATTGCGAAACTTCGGGCAACAGGTCAGCATTTAACACGATTTGCCATTCACCTCGACGCAGGAAATTGAGTTCTATCGCGCGAGATGAATCCCAATTACCAAGACAGTCTGCATCTCCTACCATCATTAGTTTTTGATCGGCAGAAACATACGGACATATCAAGTTCAAAACTACACTCTTTTGAAAATAGTTCTCGGAATACTGACTTGGCGTATGATGAAAAATAGTCTTTGTAAAAGCTGATGAATAAAGATAGTGATGATAGGGCTTATCACGCCATTGATCGTTGATAATAAAGGCCTTACTGCCATCTAGATCAAGAAAACGATTTCCACCCCATTCTCTTCTTTCTATATAATTCTCATTTTTAATAAAATAGTAGTATTGAACTTTCTTGGTATCTTTAATACTAATTTCTGTTGTCCAGGAATTGCCGGTACACACCAGCTCTATCGCTTTTTCTTCGTCAAAAAAACCTAATTCGGGGATAGATCCGCAAATATATACGCGTTGTCCCCAAACAGTTGAATAATTTAACCGGTAATTTAAAGTAATCATTGCTGCTAATTTATAATTTCAACTCTCTTTTATAGCTCTCAACTGAATATTAAATAGGCATTAAACTCAATTTAAATCTATTAGATAGTGCAAAACTACATTTTTCTAAACAAATTCAATTATATTGATAAATTAATGAATAATTTATCAATGTAATCGATTGCATGAAAAAAGCAGCACTCATATTAAAATGCAAGTAGTATAATGATTTGTGCAGAAATTACACGTAAAAACATCGTTAGGGGATAAACAGTTGCATAACTTACCGCGGGCACATCATTTCCAGCTGTTGAATTGGAAAATGCAAGAGCAGGTGGATCTGTCATACTTCCTGAAATTAATCCCATAAGTGTAAAGTAATTTAACTTGCATACTTTTCGTCCAATAGTTCCAATTATAAGAAGAGGAATAACAGTTATAAGTACTCCGTAACCTATCCATTTGTAACCTCCGGCAACTATAGTTTCCACAAAATCCGCACCAGCACCAAGACCTACACAGGCAAGGAATAACGAAATTCCTATTTCCCTTAACATAAGGTTGGCACTCATGGTTGTGTAAGTAATCAATTTGAACTTAGAACCAAAACGACTGATTAATATGGCAATAATAAGTGGACCGCCGGCCAAACCTAACTTAACGGGTTGTGGTATACCGGGAATCATAAATGGAATGCTTCCAAATAAAACACCTATAGCTATTCCTATAAAGATTGATATCAAATTAGGTTCGCGTAATCGTTTCATTTGATTTCCCAAATAACGTTCTACATTTGCTATAGAATCTTCTGAACCGACTACAGTTACCCGGTCGCCCATTTGTAATTGTAATTGTGAGGTGGCTACCAAATCGACTCCGGCGCGATTCACACGAGTGATATTGACACCAAAAACTGAACGCAGTTTAAGCTGACCAATCGATTTACCATTGATCTCTGCTTTGGTAATGCTTATCCTACGTGAAACCAGCATTGAATCGAGCTTATCCCAATCTGATCTGGACATGTCTAATTTTTGCCCAATAAAAGCTTCAATAGTGTCTATATTAGAAAGATTTGATACAACAAGTAATTTATCATTTTCATGTAATATTGAATCGTTCTGTGGTACTTCCAATTCTTTTGAATCACCATGCAATATGCGAGAAATAACAAAACTTACGTCTATATATCCTTTTATTGTTTGAATAGATTTACCAAAAATTGCAGGATTCTTTACTTGTAAAGAGAACATTTTAGCTTCGGTAAACTTAGATTTATCGTTTTCTTCAATCTCTTTTTGTTCTTTATTTAAATCAATTCTGAAGATATATTTGAACAAAACAATACTTAATATAATTCCTACTACTCCCAATGGATAAGCTATAGCATATCCTGTAGCAATAGTATTATCGGTTGTACCAGTCATATCTGCAAATGTCTGCTGAGCGGCACCAAGACCAGGAGTATTGGTAACTGCTCCAGATAAAATACCTACCATTGTGGGCAATGGAACGCCTGATACTAAATGAATCACATAGGTAGTCAACACTCCAAGCAATACAACGCCTGTTGCTAACAGATTCAACGTTAATCCACCATGTTTAAAGGATGAAAAGAAACTGGGACCAACCTGCATACCAATTGAATAGATGAACAGAATTAGTCCGAACTCTTTGATAAAATGCAATACATGATCGTCTATGACGAGACCAAAATGGCTTAAAAATATGCCGACAAACAATATCCATGTTGTTCCCAGCGATATGCCAAATACTTTTATTTTTCCAAGGAGAAGCCCGATGGAAATAACCAATGCCAAAATCAAAATTGAATGAGCAATGCCTGTGCCAAATAACAATTCACTAAACCAATCCATTGAAATATAAGTTATAACCTAAATACAGTCTAAAACGGGCACAAAGGTAATACTAATAAATGATGAAAAAAAATAAGTTTAACCTACCACCAAAGTTACCCAATTATCCAATTCATTAAAATGACTATATGTTAATCCTACTTCTTCGCACTTTAATTGAATGGCTGGTATATCTTCTTTATAGAATCCACTCATAATCAGCTTAGCATTGTGATTCATCGATTTAGCATATAAAGGAATGTCTCGCAACAGTATATTACGATTGATATTTGCAAATATCACATCATAACTTTCATCTCCTAACAACTCGGCGCCTCCACGCATTAGTTTAATATTTTTAACATTATTCAATCGTACATTCTCTATTGCATTTTTATATGCCCAGTCGTCAATGTCAATGCCGGTAATGGAGTCAGCACCTTTCATTGAAGCCAATATTGCTAACACGGCTGTACCGCATCCCATATCTAATACGGACTTGCCCTGCAGTTCCATCTTCAAAATTTCACGCAAAATCAAACCGGTGGTCTGATGGTGACCGGTTCCAAATGCCATCTTCGGATCAATCAATATCTGGTATTTATACTCTCCTTCTATTTTATGAAATGTACTGCGGATAATACAATCATTATCAATCACTATGGGCTGAAAATAATGCTTTTCCCACTCTTCGTTCCAGTCTTTGTCTTCAAGCTCTTCTGAACTAAAAGTAATTTCTGACTCAAGAATGAAATCTTGAATCACCTGAAGAGCCCTTTCTTCTGAATAAGCTGATTCGGGCACATAAGCATCCAGACCAATTTCTGTTGTTACAAAGGTTTCATAACCGATCTCGGCTAAATCTGATGCCAATACATCGGTTATTACTTCAGTGTTGGGAAGGCAGCTAAAACTTACTTTTAGATATTTCATATGTGATGTGATTAAAAGGACAAAATTACATTATCGATATTATATTTAGCCATCATTAACATCATTTAACAAAGATGGTCTCTTTTTTCTCTCACCTTCCTCTCACGTTCCTCCGACTATGCTCCGAGTCACCTCCGAGGATG